>JAEZGI010000030.1 GCA_023416995.1 Bacteroidota bacterium | reverse complement strand
CCCCTCCGCTTCATGCGGGAGAAAGGATAGCCGTTGCAACCGGTGCGTGGATTGGCACGGTCGGCGGCGGCGGCTTTTAACGCCGCGGCAAGAGTTGGTGCGTTGAAAACGGTGAAACAGTAACCCCAGGTGAATGGCTCCATGCCGGTGAATTGCATGTAGTCAATGCGGGTGTACAAACCTTTATCTGATTTGTTGGAAGTATCGTTTTGCGCTAACAGGTATTGCTCTTTTTCGTTCCATTGCAGGATGCGATAGCGCGCAGCGCCTTCCATAACAAACACAGAATCACTAACGGTGTAGCTCATCCCATAATCATCATCAAAATTTCCTTTCAGCCAGCCGGGCAATTGCTGTGTTTTGGTTTTTGAAATGCTTACACATGAACAAAACAAGATTATGGCAAATAAACCTTTCATTGATATAAGTTTAATAATGACATCTCCGGAAAAACTATGATCAAAGTGTAGCGGCAGCAGCTGTTGTCGGCGTACTTTGGACCGTCTTTCTCCGCCCATAGTGCGCAGGCACAACAGGTTTAATAATTATGCAGCCAGCACATAACTTGTGCTGCGCCCACCGGCTTCTTCTTTAATTATAATTTCTTTGCTGATTAGATCCTGGATGTCGCGGATAGCAGTTTCCTTTGAACACTTCGCCATCTTCGCCCATTTCGATGAGGTCATCTTTCCCTCTATGCCATTTAACATGCGATTCACTACCAGCTTCTGACGATCATTTAATGTTACACCGGCATGCTTCTCCCAAAATCTTGCTTTTACAAGCACATTGGAAAGAATTTCTCCCGTACCCGCAAATGCACGATCCAGGCATTCCAGAAACCAGGTTAACCAATCTGTGATATTTAAAGAACCCTTTTGCGTTGCTTCAAGGATATCATAATAGTCTTTCCGTTCTTTCCTGATCTGGGTAGACATACTATAAAAACGCTGTGGACTTTCATCGGCACGAGCCAGTTGCATATCTGCAATAGCACGCGCAATCCGACCATTACCATCTTCAAAAGGATGTATCGTCACAAACCAAAGATGTGCAATAGCTGCTTTTAAAACCGGGTCGTCCTCATTGTTTGTATTGAACCATTCCAGGAACCGCGTCATTTCCTTAGGAACAAGTTCCGCACCAGGTGCTTCAAAATGGACCTTCTCCTTCCCGATTCCGCCAGAAACAACCTGCATAGGTCCACGTTCGCCCGTGCGCCAGCCGCCTACCGTGATCCTATGCATACCGCTTCGCCCGGTTGGAAAAAGGGCCGAGTGCCATCCGAATAAACGATCCTCTGTGAGTGGCTGCTCAAAATTTTGTGTTGCATCCAGCATCATCTCAACTACTCCTTCCACATTCCGATCTGCAGGAACACTGCCCGCAATCTCGATCCCAAGCCGTCTTGCAAGCGAAGAGCGCACCTGGTCCTGGTTCAACACTTCGCCCTCTATTTCACTGCTTTTAATTACTTCCTGCGTAAGTGTTTGCAACATAGCTTCCTCACGTAAGGCAAATCCAAGTGCCTCCATATGTCCAATCAACCGCCCCTGCCGGTAACGCACACCCGTCAGCAGACCTGCTAATTGGTCCTTTTGCCAGGTGAAGCCGGGCCAGTCCAGATGTTCATGTATATACATTAGCTCCTCCTGCCACGAATAAACCGCTTATTCATGGCATATTTTGACACGAATATAGCGCTTTTTCGTGGCATGAGCGAATTAAACATGTCATTTTTGACACGAAAAGAATAAAATTCGTCTCATCATCGAGATGAATGTGTCATTATTTGACACGAAAACAATGAATATTCGTGTAATCATCGAAATAACTTTGCCCTTATTTGATACGAAAACAAGAACGAGGGTTGTCAACTACGGTTATCAAAACATCATGAGAGAATTTTTTCTGACGGGCATGGGAAGCCGGGGTTCAAACAAATGGATTTTTAAAATGACTTAGATGTCACCCAAAATGATCCGAAAATGGCTGAAAGCTCAATCATGGGTGGCATACCAGTCAAAAACGGGTCAAAATGACCGGGAAATCAATCATTTTACAATTCCTGAAAATCAAGCCCCCCGCCGCCGGGAAAACTGAGTCCTCAGAAAACTAAATGACTCATGCAAAATCTTCTATCTGATTAGCAGGACTGGCTGTCTGTGAAAGCTGTTATTTCTGTACTGTTAATCGGTAACCAATATGCGCGCAAATACAGCGTATACTAATTCTATGAAAATTGATGGGTCACGGAAAAGACATAGAAGAATAGAACTAACAGCCTCCTTCACCATGCGCTTACATCAACGGCCGTCTTTCTAGAAAACCCGCTTCAAGCGCGCAAATCTCCACCTGCTAAATGCTCAACGACACTTCATCCCAAAAAAATGGATCCTCCAAACAAAACGTTCGGAGGATCCATTGATGTTTTAAAAGAATGTCGACTTTAATCCATTACTGCCAACCCGGGTTCTGACCCAGATTCGGGTTACGCTGCAAATCATTCAACGGAATCGGATAATAATAATTCCTGTCGTTCCAAACCCTGTTGATCTCATCCATCCAGATCAACTCACCAGAAGTGTTATTCTTCAATCGCAATGAATTAATAGCACTACCGATCTGCGGCGACACATCAACATAAGTTACGCCCGGAACCGCAGGAGAAGGACGTGCACCCTGGTAGAAGGCAACATCGAGAATGCCATCTTCATTCAGATCAAGCGGGGTATTCAATGATGGCACATACATACCGTTCCAATCCTGTGTCATCAATTCTCCTCTTTTCCATCTCAGGATATCTGCGAAACGGAAACCTTCCAGACTCAACTCAATCCCTCTTTCTCTTCTTATTTCAAGAATGCTGGGATCAGTTATGCCAGGAAAATAATTTGCAACCAGATAAGGATCCGCAACAGCCGGTTTTGCAGCAAGACCAGCAGTGATGCCACCTCTTGCCCTCAATACGCCAACGGTCAACGCCCAATCAGCATCGGTTAATGTTCCTAACTCTGCCTTTGCTTCTGCATAATTCAACAACACTTCTGCATACCTGAATAAAGGAACGGCATTTGTATTTAAGGCACCCGCATCAATTGCCGCATTATCCAAAGTCATCTTTATGGGCTGATAACCCGTAAACGTATACGAGAAAACAGGTGGTGCAGGAACCGACTGGCCATTATTGATCCTCTTATAATCTCCTGCGCGAATTGTTTGTTTCAAACGCAGATCACGATTCTTTACCTCATCTTTAAACAAAGTGGTAGCATAACCAGGATTGTTGGTGAATGGCGTACCATCAAGGTTCAGATAAGTGTTAATAAAGGTGCGGGTGAAACTGGCCTTCGCACCGTAGGTACCACTTGTCCACCACCAGTTGGCATCACCCAACACACCCAGGGCAACATCAGCTACAGCAGCCTGCAAAACCTCAGTGGCTACAGGCGTATTACTGGTGAACACCTGGCGGTATGAAACGCCGGGACCGCCATTTGTATTAATAGCATATCCGCCGTTTTTGATCACTTCTTCTGCTGCAAGTGCTGCTTGCTCGAGCCATCTGTTTGCAGAACCGGTGAGATTTAATTCAGTGTGGTATTTCCGGAAAGTGCCTTCAAAAAGACAAACCCTCGATTTAAATGCATAAGCAACCCACTTGGTAATAGTAGTACGAGTCGGATCATTAGTGGTGGTAATATTGGCACATGCATAATCCAGATCAGCCAATACAGAATCCATAACAAGTTCTCTTGAATCACGACCGGCTGTAAGCGCAGGATCATCTATGTTCAAGGCTTTACCGATCCAGGGCACATCACCAAAACGTTTTACTTTTTCCATGTAGAAATAAGCCCTGTAATAACGCGCAATACCAGTATAGTTGTTCCTGATCGCCTCAGGCACAGCAGGGTTGTTGTTGTTCTCAATGAAATAATTGATGTTTCTTAAATCTCTCCAGTCCCAGCCCGAGCTATTATTGGCGCCGAAACCTCCTTCACGGATAAAATCCTGCACCGCTCTTACAGCGAGATAATCAGACATCTCATCTCTTGTGGTTGATAACCTGGGGAGGAAGCCCATGTTATAAAATGAATTGGTATATAATTTCAAACCATTCTCTGATCCAAACACGGCTTCTTTAGAAGCAGATGATTGCGGCACCTGGTCAAGTTTTGTACACGATCCGAATGCTATACCTGCAAATAGAATTGCTATATATAATGTTCTCATTGTTTAATATTTAATCTTTAAAATCCTACGTTCAATCCAAATGAAAAACTCTTCAGCAATGGGTAGTTATATCCATTACCGTTTGAAGGGTTATTATTCAGATCCTGATCAGCAAACTGCGTAGCGTTTTCAACATCGATGGTGTTCTTGACAATCTTATACATTGGAGAATAAGTGAGAAGATTTTCACCAGAGAAATAAACCCTCAGGCTACGGGCACCGATGCGACTGATCCATTTTGTAGGCAGGCTATAACCAATCTGAACGTTTTTCATTCTTACATAAGCCACATTCTGCAGGTAGCGGGTCTGTGCAATACCAAGCGTACGGTTGGTGTTGCTGGACGCGGCCCTTGACATAGTTCTTGGGAAATAAGCGTTGGGATTGTCAGGCGTCCACATATTACCCAAATGGAACGTTGGTATGTTGTTGTAAGGACGGTTGTATTGACCCCAGAACATTTCAGTTTCTGTACTTGGATACCATTGTTGTTTGCCTACACCCTGGAAGAATACGGAAAATGAAAAATTGTTCCAGTCAGCACCGAGGTTTAACCCAAACATATATCTTGGCGTAGAGTTTCCGATAATTCTTCTGTCGCCAGATTTATCCGCTTTGTTTTCACCAACATTAATTAATCCGTCTTTATTCAGGTCCCGCAACTTAATATCTCCCGGGAACCACAAACCGGTAGGGGAAGCGCGCATCTGCGGATTTTGTTTCGCATGTGCATCTATGTCAGCCTGGTCAATAAAAAACCCTTCTGTTTCGTAACCCCAGATCTCACCGATTGTTTGTCCTTCGTAATAATCGTTCAGCAGTTTTTCAGGGTTATTGTAACGATCGATTTTTGTTTTGTTGTCAGATAATACCACCCGCACATTATAACGTACCGGTTTGCTTCCGCTTCCAATTTTATCGTTCCAGGTTAAAGAAGCTTCCCAACCTCTTGTGGTAAGATCAGCATAGTTTCCTTTTGGAACATCAGCACCGAATGTGGCAGGCGGCGTAAGACCAAACGTAAACATGTCTGTGGTTTTACGCACATAAGCATCCCCCACAAAACTTAGACGGCCAGCCAGCAAGGTTATGTCTAAACCAACGTTGGTGGTTGTAGAAGTTTCCCAGGTTAATCCTTCAGGAAGTACGTTCGGATTGCTGGTGATCTGAGGCCTTGTTCCGCCGAGGATCATGCCAGACTGCCTGATTGAAAACAGTTCCTGGAACTGGTAAGAAGCGATATTACCATTACCGAGCGATCCGTACGATCCTCTTATTTTCAGATCAGAAATCAGGTCCGGAGATACGTTCCAGAATCCTTCTTTGTTAATTCTCCAACCTGCAGAGATAGATGGGAAGAAACCATACTGCTGGTTTGATGGAAACTTGGATGATCCGTCATAACGCGCATTCACCTCGATCAGGTAACGATCTTTGAACGCATAGTTTAATCTTGAGAAACCACCGAGAATCGCCCATTGCTCATAACCACCACCGGTAGTAATTGCCTGGCCCAATGCAAGGTTAAGATCATTAGCATCTTCAAAAATTATCCCGTTACGTTGAACCGCCAGCCGGTTATAGGTTGATTGTTCATAGTTATAACCAACCATTGCCTTGAAGTAATGATCATCACCAAAATCATTTTCATACTCTGCATAGATGTTGGTTGCCCAATAACGGGTTCTTCTTTGATCGAACAGCAGGTCGTTGGTGGTTGTTCCTACATAAGCGGTAACTCCCTGGAAGTTGCTATATGGCACCTGAACACGTTTCTGGTTGCGGCCCTCTTCTGTATTACGGAAAGTGAAGTCTGCGTTGATCCGGAATTTGTTATTGAAAAAGCGGCTTCTTAACCCTGTGATGTTTCTTAATACATCACGACGGGTATCAATTCCATTTTTACCATACATAAAGTCGCCCACTGTATAAGCCGATGCGAAAGTGAGCGTGCCATCAGGATTTGTGAGTGGCATGGTTGGTTTACCTTCATCGGCAATATTTCTCCAGATACCGCCGCCCTCACCCACGTTCAGCGGGTTATGATAGTTCATGCTCGAATAGTCGATGTTGTTTTCAACAGTCAGCCATGGGAACACTTCGATAGAACCTCTTGCGCGGATGTTCTTCATATCATAGTCATCGCTGTTGTAGCGGAAAAGACCATTTTGTTTCAGGAAACGCCCTGAAACCAGGAACGTTGCTTTATCACTACCACCACTTACCGAGATATTATTTTCAAAAGCAGGGGTGTGATCCTTATATAAGGCCGCATAATAATCGGTGCTTCCATAATAAGTGTATTCGCCCGTAACAGGATCTACTTCTACGGTATTATATGGCTGGCCCGATTCTGCCCTTCTTTTAAATTCGTCCAGGTAAGCTTGTGAAAACTTCTGGGTTTTGTTTGCATTCTGCGGGAACGCACCATCACCATTTACAAAAGCCTCTGCAAACATTTTCGCCCAGGTATATCCATCAGTAACAAAATCCGGTCTTGTAACAGGCGATTTTAATGCTACGTTGGTGGAATAATTAACACTGGTGCGACCTTTGGCACCTTTTTTTGTTGTAATCAAAACAACACCGAACACCCCTCTAGCACCATAAATAGCTGCGGAAGCAGCGTCCTTCAGTATAGATACGGTTTCAATATCATTTGGATTCAATAAACTGGGGTCGCCTTCAAACCCGTCGATCAATACCAGCGCGTTACCGCCCTGCCCTATCGAGGTGGTACCCCTGATATTATAGCTTGGTGACTGGGTAGGTTTACCATCAGCCATTCTTAAGTTTAAGTTGGGCAACATACCCTGCAGACCTTGTGTGAGGTTGGTAATGGGCCTGTCAACAAGATTTTTGGCGCTGATCTGATCAACAGCGCCTGTTGCGTTAAGTCGTTTTTGTGTACCGAAACCCACCACGATCACTTCATCCAGCGCAGCCGTGGCTGATGGAACCATGGTTACGGCAACGGCGCGGTTTTGACCGGTAGTTACTGTGTAGTTGGTGATCACTTGCGTCTGATAACCTACAAACGACACGGTGAACCGGTAACTCCCGCCCACAGCAAGCTCCAAACGGAACACACCGGCATCATCTGTAAGCGCGCTACGTTGCACTGAGCTATCAGACTGGCTCGTTGCCACAACAGTAACATTTGGCAGCGGCGCACCGTCATTGTCTTTGACCGTGCCGGTAACGGTAGCATTTGTTTGTGAAAAACTTTGATAGGAAATGCCCATAAGGAGCAACAGAACCAAACCCAGGTAGCGAAGTCGCTTTAGCTCAATTTTCATTGTTCAGTATTTAGTTAGTAATGGTGGAAGATGCCTAAAACCCAAGGGAGGGTGCGGACTCCAATTCTGATGCAAACGTATTGAGTCAACGACAAAAGAAGATGATCCCTTCTTTA
The DNA here is from genome assembly GCA_023416995.1 of Bacteroidota bacterium. GTDB lineage: Bacteria > Bacteroidota > Bacteroidia > Chitinophagales > Chitinophagaceae > DATHKG01. The sequence continues at coordinate 25,610 of JAEZGI010000030.1, read as the reverse complement.
AGGAATTGTAAACTTTAGCATGGCAACAATCGTCTGATCCAAACCAAGTTACAGAATTTTTTGATTGAAAAAATTTATCTGTGATGAGTGATAAAAGAGCGATATCCGTGGCTCATCCATTAAAATAATTTAGAATAATGGATTACCTGATCAGTAAGATCAGGTCCGAACAAAAATTTGGCAGCTCTGCATCATAGTAAAAAAGTCACTATGTTTAGCCTATGAAAAACATAGTTCTTATCATTGGGTTATTGTTGTTGATAGCAACAGAAATCTTAAGAGTGTATTTTATCATGCCTTTCCCCGGCAGCCAGAAAAATGACACGATCGATATAGCATACTGGCTCGATCGTAATATAACCTGGGTTCGCATACTCTTACTTGTCATGATTGCTTACCCTGCGCTTCTTTTGTTCCGACGCAGGAAAACATGGCCAAAAATTATATTAGGCGCTGGTCTGTTAATTTATGCTGTTGTGTTCTTTGCATTCAACTTTAAGTTTCTTGCTGAGAAGATGTTTTATCAGCCCAGAACAAAAAGTTTTGCATCCGTTGCTGACAACGCTATTGATAATAATAAGCTGGTATTGGGAGTTGAAATCAATGGTGAAGCAAAGGCTTATCCCATTCAACTGATCGGTTATCATCACCAGGTACGAGATACCGTGGGAGGACAACCGATTATGGTAACTTATTGTACAGTTTGCCGCACCGGCCGTGTGTTTGATCCGCTCGTTGAAGGCAAACCGGAAACATTTCGCCTGGTGGGAATGGATCATTTCAATGCTATGTTTGAGGATGCCTCAACAAAAAGCTGGTGGCGGCAGGTATCCGGAGAAGCCATTGCCGGTCCTTTAAAAGGAAAGAAACTGCAGGTAATACCCTCACAACAAATGTCGCTTTCCGCCTGGGTGCGCAAGCATCAGGCAACACTGGTGATGCAACCCGATCCTTCATTTAAAAAAGAATACGACGACCTTGCGATGTTTGACAATGGCACCATCAAAAGCGGGTTAGAAAAGAGGGATTCCGCATCATGGCAATTTAAGTCGTGGGTTGTTGGTATCAACGCGGGTAAAGAAGCTAAAGCGTATGACTGGAACATGCTGGTAAGTCGGCGGTTGATACAGGATTCATTGCCGGGCCTGCCGTTGCTTATCGCGCTGGAGCAGGACAGCTCTTCATTTCATGCCTGGAACAGAACAGTGCAGGGGAAGTCATTGAATTTCGAGACAACTTCAAATACGGATGTTCTTAAGGATGTAAATACGGGTTCTTTGTGGGATATGAATGGTAATTGTATTGAGGGTTCTATGAAGGGCGAACGACTCCAACCCATCCAGGCCTCGCAGGAGTTCTGGCATTCATGGCGCACCTTTCACCCGTATACTTTAAAACACTAAACCAGGCTGCGCACCACTCATGATTACAGGTTGAAGCACTAACGCAGGGTTGTGGACCTTTCTTGCTGGCAGACTAAAACAATAACGGAAGCTGAGAACTTCTCATGCTTACAGATGAAAGCACAAACGCGGTTGCGAGTCTTCTTATGCTTACAGATTAAAATAACGGAAGCTGCGAATTTCTCGAGCTTACAGATGAAAGCAACGACGCCGCGCAACTCTCAAACTAATAGTCAAAAGCAGTAACGCGGCCATGCCGCGTTACTGCTTTTCTTTAAATGAATCTGTTCACTATATTTTCAAGGTATTCCTGTTTTCCACTTTGGATAGCCGGCTCACCGTTTGCAACAGCATAAGCGCGCAGATCTTCCAATGAAAGTTTGCCCGCTTCAAACTCAGCACCTTTACCACTATCGTAGCTGGAATAACGCTTTTTGCGGAAAGCCTTGTAATCAGATTTTTCCAGGATCGCTTCAGCAGCCAGTAAACCACGGGCAAATGTGTCCATACCACCGATATGCGCATGGAACAGATCATCAGCATCTGTACTGTTCCGCCGGATCTTTGCATCGAAATTGATACCACCACCTGCAAAACCTCCAGCCTGTAAGATGATCAGCATTGCTTCTGTAAGTTCATTTACATCATTAGGAAACTGATCAGTATCCCACCCATTCTGATAGTCGCCACGATTTGCATCGATACTACCCAAAAGACCTGCATCAGCAGCAACCTGCAATTCATGAGTAAAGGTGTGCCCGGCCAGGGTGGCATGGTTCACTTCAATATTCAAACTGAAATCTTCCAGCAGATCATATTGTCTCAGGAAACCAATCACAGTTTCAGAATCGTAATCGTATTGATGTTTGGTTGGCTCACAAGGTTTGGGTTCAATAAAGAAACGTCCTTTGAAGCCATTTTTTCTTGCATAGTCACGAGCAGTTTTCAGGAAAAGTGCAAGATGTTCTTTTTCGCGTTTCATATCGGTATTCAACAGGCTCATGTAACCTTCTCTTCCACCCCAGAATACATAGTTCTCACCACCAAGAGCAATTGTTGCATCGAGCGCAGCTTTCACTTGTGCGGCACCGTGAGTAAGCACATGAAAATCCGGGTTTGTTGAAGCACCATTCATATAACGTTTGTGACTGAAAAGATTAGCAGTGCCCCATAAAAGTTTCACCCCGCTTTGCTGCTGTTTTTGCTTCAGGTACTCAACTGCGGTCTGAAGTCTTTTATCGTTCTCCTCAATGTCATTACCATAGTCAACCACGTCAACATCATGAAAACAATAATACGGGATACCTAATTTGGTAATGAATTCAAAAGCTGCATCAGCCTTGTCTTTTGCGCGCTGTGCAGGATCCTTACTTTCATCCCACGGAAAAATATGTGTGCTTTCACCAAAAAGATCTGCACCGTTGCCATTAAAGCTGTGCCAGTAAGCACAGGCGAAACGCAGATATTCTTTCATCGTTTTGCCTGCCACGGTTTTGTTTTCGTCGTACCAACGGAAAGCCAGCGGATTGTCAGTATCACGGCCCTCATATTTGATTTTACTTATTCCTTTGAAGTACTCTTTTGATCCAAGAACAATTTCCATCTCAGTTTTTCTTTTTAATTATAGTATATGATTTCACATCGCTGTTATGTCTGGCTATGTTATTTTTCTTTTGTTGTTTCGTCATTTTCAATCATCGTTTCAAGATCATTTAACGGGCGCTCAAGATGATATGGTATCGGTCTCCTGCTGAATTGCTGGAAGTATAATAAAGCGGCATCGCGCCAGTACACTGCATTTGTGCTTTGCGCCCGCAGCTTACTCTGAACCGCTTTAAACCGCGCGGTATCAACATAAGCTTCTGCTTTATCCCATACCTGTTGAAATGTTCTTACCTGTTTTACGCCTTTATCGTAATGCAGACACATTTCATCCCATAAACTCTGACCACTTTTCATTGTGTAATCCCATGGCAGGTGATGAAACCATAGCAGAAAAATATCAGGGCAGGTCTTTGGATCATTTAACCAGGAAGCCAGTGGTTCTGCATATTGACTTACCGCATCGCTACCAGTTTTGGATCTGTTGAAGCCGATGCCATTTGTATCAGCCTGGTGATAATAACGCGGTGTCCAGTCGGGTCTTGCGCTTTTTGGTGCCCACCAGGGACCAGGGCCATAATGAAAATGCGCTTTCATGATATGATGCAGACCCAGCGGTGTCATATAATTGACTGCGGCTTCACGGCTTTCCATCATCATTGCTTTGACTGGTGCCAGGAAGTTTTCGTTCCAGTCAGCCGTGTAGAACGCTGACTTACTACCATTTGGTGATGCGGGATAATAAGTTTGTTTGATCCATTCATCAGCGATCTGCTCGCTTTTTAAGTTATGGTCCCAGGCCATGCGCCCATAAGCATACCAGTTTGACTGGCCGAAATCGTGACCGGTCCAGTTAAGATCAAGACCTATGTTTGCCACTCCTGCTATGGCAGTATGTTTCTGTGGGAATATACTTCCATCAGTTACACGTGCAACAGTGCTGCCCTCACCTTCCTGGTAGGTATCACTTTTTAAACATTCCTCCCACATGGTCGCGAGGTAAACCAGGTGAGTTGAATGACCAAGATATTCCTGCGTGATCTGCAACTCGGGCATCACCGATGTTTTTTTCATGGCACCAAACAGCGGGCTGAAAGGTTCTCTTGGTTGAAAATCTATAGGGCCATTTTTTACCTGGATGATAACATTGTCCCTGAAATTACCGTCAAAAGGTACAAACTCTGTGTATGCCTGTTTTGCACGATCGTTGTCGTTAGGGCTATAAACAAACGAGCGCCACATCACGATCCCGCCGTAAGGTTTTACCGCATCAGCAAGTACATTGGCACCATCAACATGTGTTCGTCCAAAATCCTGTGGACCGGGTTGTCCTTCGCTGTTTGCTTTCACCAGGAAGCCGCCGAAGTCGGGAATCATGGCATAGATCTCTTTGGCTTTATCGCTCCACCATTTGGCTACTGCAGCATCGAGCGGATCAGAGGTAGCCAGACCGCCGATAACTTTCGGCGAAGAAAAGTTTGCTGACAAATAAACCCGAACACCATATGGTCTTAGAACGGCGGCAATTGCTTTTACGCGGTTAAGGTAATCTGCTGTAAGGAACAACGGAGAAGCATTCACGTTGTTGATTGCTGCACCGTTGATACCTATTGATGCATTCGCCCTTGCGTAGTTCTGCCACATTTTTTTATCAGCTTCTGTAACTTCAAAAGCATTGTCTTTGCGCCAGAAGATAGACTTACCGGCATAACCGCGTTCTACTGAACCGTCACGATTATCCCAGTGGTTGAGTAATCTTCTCTCATAAGATGGGTTATTGATTTCGTCGCGGATCGGTTGACCAGTTTGTTGCCGACGCAAAAGTTCGTAAGACCCATATAACAAACCAATATCTGTGGTTGCTTCTATACCGTTTGTATACAGACGGAAACCATCAGGTTTGATCGCTTTGTTTTTTGTTATTGCCAAAGCAACCGTTGCGCCGGGCGCTCCCCGCCAGCCTTGTTGAAGTTCCTGTTTTGCAATGGTAACAGCCGGTGAGTTGTTTCCTCCGGTTATCTTCACCGGGGTTGTTGATCTGGCACGAAACCAAAGCTGATCTCTTTCCTGTGCATCAAGGGTTGCTGTGATTAAAGTGAATCCCAGCAAGAGCGTTATCATTTTAAATTTTGTCATTACCAACACTTTAAATACCGGTCACCTTTGTTCGCCGATGTTCCGGATCTGAACGTTTTAAAAATGAAAAAAGATTGGTTGCCTGTTTAAGCAACCAATCTTTTGATTAATCATTGTTTTATTGATAACCAGGATTCTGATATGCTGCTTTTTCTTCATCACTCAGATCCATTCCATCAATCTGTCCCAACGGAATTGGACGCAGATAATGGAAAGGCTGGATATTTCTTGTAACAGTTTGTGGTGTATGATCCGTATAGTTGATGCCACCGATCTGGTAAGTGCCTGCAAGCTCGTTCCATTTTTGTGTGCGAACGAGATCCCACCAACGATAACCTTCACCGTAATATTCACGTGATCTTTCCGCAAGGATGTAATTGATATCGATGGTTGCAGGCGTTGCTGCGATCATATCAGCACTGTTGTCGACAATCTTTGCAACGTTACCACCATTGCTCCAACGCCATTTTCCTGCACGTGCACGGATAACATTGATGAGATCACGGGCCCCTCTGCCAGCCTGTACGGTTGCACCTTTAACTGCTGCTTCTGCTGCAACAAAATACAGTTCAGAGAACTTGGCGATGTTGAACGGACGGGTACTTGCTGCGTTTGGTTGTCCAAGACCGGAACCATTATCTGTGCGATAGGTTCCCAGTTTCCAAAGACCAGGATACACGATGCGGTTAATACCATTTGGCGATACTACAAAATCGGCCCTGCCTGGCAATACACCCGCACCTACGTTACTTTTGTAAGTTGCGTTTGAATAATCAATCGGAGTACCGGGTTCAGAATCAAGGAAGGTAAGGATCGCATCATTGGGGTTTACCATCATGCCATTTGCATTGTAAAGCGGACCGCTGATGCCGGCCTTATCCCAGTTTCCACGATACACAGTTACAAAGGTTCCATCATAACGTGAATCAAGGGTTTTGTCAGCAAAAGTGTTTTTGATAGCGCCAATGGTTGGGCTCATACGTGTCCATGGGCGGCCAAGCGGTTGCGTTGCTGCGCGTTGAACCGAACTTACTGCTGTCCAGGTAGTTGGTGATGAGCTACTTCTGATGTTGGTATAGTTCCAGGTCATCATCCAGCCGGCGAAGTTTTCTGATCCTTCTCCATTTGAATAGGTAAGACTGGATCCATTATAAAACTCGCTGGTTTCAGTATGATCTGCATACAACATAATTTCTGAGTTGCGATCATTACTGCCGAGGTTCACATCATAAAATGTTGGCTGCAATGCAAACGGTCCGGGATTGTCAATACCTGCCAATGCAACATCATAAGCCTGCTGATAGTACCACTGCGCGTTATGTCCATCCGGATCTGTACGCTGTACTTCGGGATAAGTTGGAATGTTGTTGGGGTTTTCGAGCCACCATCCGTAAGTGAGATAAGCTTTAGCTAAATACAGCCGTGCGAGTGTTTGTGTTGCACCACCTGTTACACGCGGCATCGAAGGCAGATCAGCCACCGCCTTCAGCAGGTCGGGGAAGATTGCTTTTGTGTACACTTCGGGAACGGTGTTACGGGTTGATACGCGGGAAGGTGTTGTGTTGAACTTCAGTTCACCCGCGCCCAGATCGAGTGGTACACCACCAAAGGTTTGCACCAGCAGGAAATAATCGAATGCCCTGAAGAATCTTGCTTCCGCAATCAGCGCATCAGAAATGGTTCCTACTTCTGCGGCGTTTTCAATGATACCACTGGCCGTATTGATGTTTGAGAAAGCAGTGCCCCATAATACATCGGCCCGGCTGCTGGCTGAGGTGATATCACCCTGGCCTGAAATGTCCATCACTTTGAAGTTCTGGTCGGCACTCTGGCCCCAGGTAACTTCATCTGTACCGGTTAATAAGGTGTTGTAAAAATAGGCCTGACCAAACATGAAACGGAGGTGTGCGTACTGCGAGGTTAAGCCCCCGTTCACACCTTTTTCAGTTTTGAAGAAGCCGGGTTCATAAATACTACGCGGTTGTTCGTCCAGTATTTTGGAACATCCGCCAAGCATCACAAACAGCATTAATGCTGAGGATCCTATGAGCGTTTTTATCTGAATATGTTTCATGATAATATTTTTTAGAATGTCAAATTAACTCCGAATACAAAGTTGCGGGTGGCCGGTGAATTGGTACCGATGGTAAGGATGCGGCGCTGATAACTTGTTACCGCTGCATTTTCATTACCATAACTGTTTGTTTCAGGATCCATACCCGATTCTTTGTAATAAGGTGAGAACATAACAAACGGATTTTGAACGGTAGCATAAGCGCGCATTCTAACGTCTGTGTTTTTGATCACGCTTCTGCTGAAATCATATCCCAGGGTTATTGTACGGATCTTTAAGAACGAGGCATCGAAATAGCCAAGCGTGCTTCCGTATTTTGGATTATCTCCACTGGTCATACCACCTGGTTTTGGATAAGCAGCATCAGTGTTTTCAGGTGTCCAGTAGTCGATTTTAACGTTGTTTCTTCTTCCGCTCATCATATTCAGATAACCAGACGAACCATACAAAGTGCTCACAAGCAAGCCACCACTTTTGAAGAAGCTCACTACGCTAAGATCAAAACCTTTATAAGATACCCTTGTGTTGAAGCCACCCTGGAAATCGGGATCTGTATCAAAAATCTGGCGATCAGCAGGACCAATTGCTCTTACTGGTGTACCGTCTGCATTATAATCACCTGTGTATTTTACTTTGATCATACCAACATTTCCACCCGGTTCGAGAATATCGCGGTATTGATCTTTCTCCTGCCATAAACCTTCTTTCTCGAAATCAAAAATGGAGTTGATGTTGTGTCCAACAAACCATGCGTTTCCTTCATCCCTTAACTGGCCGGTTGCAAGTGCTTTCAGCCTGTTACGGTTTGCATAAAGGTTTACACCTGCTTCCCAGGTCCAACCATTTCTGTTCTCGATGATGGTACCGTTCAAACTCAGTTCAAAACCTTTGTTCTGGGTCTGCCCGATATTGGCGGTATAGCTGCTTACACCTGAAGTACTTGGAAGACTTACGTTCAGCAGCAGATCCTTTGTGTTCGTAACATAATATTCAATGGTACCGGAGAGACGATTATTAAGGAGCGAGAAATCCACGCCATAGTTCCAGGTGTCAGAATATTCCCAACCAAGATCAGCGTTAGGCAGTTGAGATACATAGTAACCAACTGCATAGTTATCATCACCAAAGTTATAAGGTCTTGTAGCCAGTCTTCCGAGCGTTGCATAAGGAGCAATCGCCTGGTTGGAAGTTTGTCCGTAACCAACACGAAGCTTCAGCATATTAATACCTTTCACACTCTGCATAAATGATTCGTTGCTGATGTTCCAACCCACAGATACCGCGGGATAAGTGTGCCATTTATGACCTTTGGCAAGTCTTGAAGAACCATCAGAACGAACGGTTGCAGAAACCATATACCGGTTGTCATAAGCGTACATCGCACGACCCATTACTGACTGCAATCCCCATTGCTGGTAATCCTGGTCGTTCGGGTTCACAGTGATCTCACCGGTTGCCTGGCCAAGATTATAAAACTGGAAAGCATCTGATGGAATATCTCTTGCAGCCATTGCTGACCTGTTGTATTTGTTCTGTTCAGCTGAATACAGGGCCACAAGGTTCAGATTGTGTTTGCCAGAAATTGTACGGTCGTAAGTCAGCATGTTTTCAATCGTCCAGTGATAAGTCTGGGAGTTATTGATACTGGCTGATGAAGGCGTTGTCGGGTTGGTACTGTTAATACCTTCTCCTGTATAGTTACCTCCATTGTTCTGTATGAAATCAAGACCGAGGTTGGTGCGGTATTTAAGTCCGGTAATACCTGGAATGCTTACTTCTCCATAAATAGCGTTATATGTAGCAAATCCCCTGGTTTCGCTTAACCATTGGTCCTCCAGGCTTTCAACAACACCTTTTGTGGCCACCCAGGTTTCATCCAAAGGCATCCGGATAGTTCTTCTTAAGCTGCCATCAGCATTGTAAGGACTTGCCAGTGGCGACATACTCAGGGTGCCGTATAAACCAACCTGGTTTCCTTTACTCATGTTGTAATTGTTATTTGTCGTGAATCCGACGCGGAACAGTTTACCAATTTGCTGATCTACTGATGCACGCATTGAATAACGGGTATACTTCTGAGTTGGAATTACCCCCTGGTTCTGATAATGACCAAGACCGAAGTTGTAACTGCCACCGGGACCGGTGCCACCAGATACGCCGATATCATTACTTGAAACGATCCCTGTTGTATAGAATTCATCCTGCCAGTCGGTGTTTGTGCCGGGCACTTCATCTACACCATCAGTAAATTGATTGGCGGCGGTACGAAGACGGGACAGTTCATCGCCATTCATCATTGGGTATCTTGCAAACAGTGTCTGTGCACCTACGTAAGCATTATAAGAAACCTTAGGCTTTTGATTGCGTTGTCCTTTGTTGGTAGTTACAAGGATAACACCGTTGGCGCCACGTGAACCATAAATCGCAGTAGCAGATGCATCTTTTAATACATCTATGCTGCGGATATCGTTAGGGTTAATGTCGGCTATCGAGCCAGGGAAAGGAATTCCATCAAGTACTACAAGCGGATCGTTGCTCGCGTTCAGTGATCTTGTACCACGGATACGGATCTGCATGGTTGCACCCGGCCTGGTAGAAGTCTGAGCCATTTCAACGCCTGGCAAACGTCCCTGTAAGGCCTGGGCAAGATTCGGTGATGGTACATCGCGCATGGTTACACCGCTGATGGAAGCCACAGAACCTGTAACAGCTTCTTTGCGTTGTGTTCCATAACCTACTACGATCACTTCTCCAAGGTTGCCACCGGCAGTTGGAGAAAGTTCTACATTGATAGTAGTGTTGTCACCTACTGTTATTTCCTGGTCAACATAAGTAACGTTTGAAAATACAAGTACAGTTCCTTTGGTTGCAGTGATTGTATAAACTCCCTGCTCATTGGTGGTGGTTCCGGTAGAGGTGCCTTTTACAAGTACAGATGCTCCAACGATGGGTTCGCCACCTTTCGCTGTCACTTTTCCGGTTACTGACATTTGTGCATGCACGTTAGTTACGGAGAGGCATGTCAGTAAAACAGGAAGTACCGTGAAAGCGATATGCTTCCGCAGCAAATTCAACCTGCTACTCAGTTGGGTTTGAAACTTTTTCATATCTGATGTTTGTGGTAATGGTTTTGAATGACGATTGATTTGTTTCGGGCATGGATCCGTGGGATCAATCTTTTCGGGCCACTGCCTGGCAGTGACCGGAAGGCAATTTTGGTTGTGTTCATTTTCGACAGTCTTAGCAGTTAACAATTGTATTTGATGTAAGGAGCGAATTTGTAAAGTGGCTGATGGAGTGATTTGACTTCTTTCGAAATTGCCGCAAAGGCCGTCTGGACACATGAGCGTGTGTGGGATCCGATGATAAAGCAGATGTCTCATACAGCAGTTTTTGTTAAGTATAGCAATCATTTTTAGACTGTGGCAGCAGTCTTTCATGACGAAAGTAGGGAAAATATTCAAACACGCAACCGATTGCATTTTTTTGTTTCAAAAATCATTATTTCCTTTGGTTATGGACAAAGAAGATATTTCAGATAACCGGGAGGTCACTATTTACGACATTGCCAGGCATCTGAATGTTTCTGCCGCAACAGTAAGTCGGGGTCTGAAGCAGAACCCGATGATCAGTAAAAGCACTACAAAAAAAATCCTGGAGGCTGCCAGGTCGCTGGGGTATCAGTCAAACACGTTCGCCAGCAGTTTGCGGAGCCGGCAAACACATACACTTGGTGTATTGGTGCCCCGGCTGAACAGTTATTTTATGTCTTCCGTGCTGGCAGGAATGGAAAATGCGGCTAACCGTGCGGGTTATAACCTGATTATTGCCCAATCGCTGGAAGATGTGGACAAAGAAAAGGCGAATGCCGCCACTATGTTTAATAAGCGGGTGGACGGACTGATGATTTCTTTGTCATATAATACGCAGGATATCAAACATTTAGATGCATTCTTCAAAAGAAAGATACCTGTTGTGTTTTTTGACCGGATCCAGCAACACCCTGAAAGCACCTCGGTGGTCATTGATAATCGCCGCGCGGCTTATACTATTACCGAGCATTTAATTCAACAGGGATGCAAACGGATCATGCATTTGGGCGGCAACCTGGCGCGTAACGTATATTATGATCGATTTGAGGGATATAAAAAAGCGCTAACAGATAATGGACTGGTTTTCAATGATAATCTATTGATCACCAGTACCCTTTCCGAAGAAGCTGGTATCGAAGCGGGCCGCGCCATCTTAAATATGGAGCCAAAAGACCGGCCCGATGCGGTTTTCGCTGCCAATGACACGCCCGCCGTTTTTTGTATGCTTGTACTCAAAGAATCTGGGCTCCGTATTCCGGAGGATATCGCCATTGCCGGATTTAATAATGATCCGATCAGCCGGGTGATTGACCCCAATCTTACTACGGTAGACTACTCCGGAAACGTAATGGGCGACACGACGGCCAATACGCTCGTAAGCCATCTGAAAGGACTCCTCTCCTTAAATATTACAAAACAAATCACATTAAGGTCGGACCTGGTGATCCGCAATTCCTCTTTAAAAAACAAAGACTGAGAATTCATTTTTTTTGCGATCTTCAAGCAACCGATTGCAAATGAAGCCAAAAAAAGACATCACTATCTATGATATTGCTCAAAAATTGCAGCTCTCCTCTGCAACTGTGAGCCGTGCGTTACAGGACAATCCGGTTATCAATGCCAAGACGAGAAACCGCATTCAGGCAATGGCAAAACAGATGGGTTATCGTCATAATAATTTTGCCAGTAATCTTCGCAAACAGAAAACCAACACCATTGGTGTCATAGTACACGAGCTTAGAAGCAACTTTATTACTTCTGTACTTGCCGGCATAGAAAAGGTAACTTCGGAAGCGGGTTATGACCTCCTTATTGCGCACTCCTCTGAAAGTTTTGAAAAAGAAACCGCAAATGCGCTGAACCTTTTTCATAAACGTGTTGACGGTTTGCTAGCTTCACTTTCATTCGACACAAAGGGCCTCACACATTTTGATCCCTTCAAGGAAAAAAACATACCCATCGTATTTTTTGACCGGGTAGAAGAAAAGTCAGACAATACACATGTGATTATTGATAATTACAGGTGCGGATACCAGGCCACACAGCACCTGATAGAACAAGGCTGCAAAAACATAGTACTGGTAACGGCCAGCCTTAAACGAAACGTATACGGTGAACGCCACAGGGGGTATAAGGATGCATTGATTGATAATGACGTTCCATATAAGGAAGATCGTGTAATAGTAAGGGACCTGACAGAACTGTCCGGTGTTGAAGCAGCAGAACAAATGCTCCGGATGAAACCCAGACCCGACGGCGCTTTCATCACCAATGATTTCTCCGCGGCCGTTTGTATGCAAACACTTAAAGAACATGGTATTCGTATACCGGAGGATATTGCAATTGTAGGTTTTAATAATGACCCGATAGCAAAGATCATTGAGCCGCAGCTCACCACCATCGACTATCCGGGTTATAACATGGGCGAGATTGCAGCGCGTAATCTCGTGAACCACCTCACCGGGGTTTCGGGTATAGAACACACCAACACCATCGTGATCCGCTCTGATCTTGTGGTCAGGGGTTCATCTATGCGAAACCAAATAAAAAAAGAAAACTTAACAACAAAACAACCAGCATAATGAAAACTGTAGCAATTGTATTTGCAGGCGCTGTGAGCCTCATGGTGGCCGGATGCTCTTCCGGAAAATCAACTACTGCCTCCGGTACGCTGCCTTCACTAAAAAAAGCGTATGAGGCCGACTTCCTGATCGGTACCGCGATAAACACACAACAGGTGAGAGAAACCGACCCGGTATCTGCGGCATTGATAAAACAACAATTCAACGCCATCACACCAGAAAACAATATGAAGGCCGAAATCATTCATCCTGAATGGGACAAGTATAACTTTCAACTGGCTGATGAACTTGTTGAATACGGTGCGAAAAACAACATGAAGGTGAATGGTCATGCGTTGGTCTGGCACAGCCAGTTGTCACGCTTTGCCAACAGAATGCAAAACGTTGATTCCTTCCGGACATTTTTCAGGGACCATATTACTACAGTCGCAAAAAGATATCATGGCAAATTGCATTCATGGGATGTGGTAAACGAAGCCCTTAATGAAGATGGTACATTAAGAAACTCCGTATTTCTCCAAAGACTGGGACCCGATTACCTGGTTGAAGCATTCAGGCTCGCCGCTGAAGCCACACCAGGAACCGAACTGTATTATAATGATTACAACAATGAACAACCCGCCAAACGTGCCGGTTGTATTGAACTCATTAAAAAGATCCAGGCGTCAGGGGTACGTATTGATGGTGTAGGAATACAAGGTCACTGGCATCTGGGAAAAATACCATTGAAAGACATTGAAGAAAGTATCATTCAGTATACTGCGTTGGGACTAAAAGTAATGATCACTGAACTTGACATAGAGGTGCTTCCGAGAAATTTCTCCGGCGCGGATGTAAACCAGCAAAACAATGGCGGCGTTCGGGATAATCTGTATCCAAACGGTTTGCCAGACAGTGTTCAGCAAAAACTCGCAAGCGATTATGAATCATTATTTGCTTTGTTTCTGAAACATAAAGACAAGATCACAAGAGTTACATTCTGGGGTGTAGATGATGGCCATACCTGGCTAAACAACTGGCCCGTAAGAGGACGCACCAACCACCCGTTGTTGTTCGACAGGCAGTTTAAACCAAAACCAGCCTTTCATAAACTAATAGCGCTCAAACAAAATGTAAACCGGAAGTAATTCTCCGAAACAATCGACACTTACATGCTTAATAACCCGATACAGAAATTATCAATTACAGAAAAATTCGGTTACAGTCTTGGTGATCTTGCTGCTAACCTCGTATTTCAGACCCTGCTAACCTATCTCGCGTATTTTTATACAGACATCTACAAACTCGAAGCGGGTCATGCTTCTGCCATTATGCTTGTGATCGGGCTCGTCGCTGCATTTGTGTTCAATCCCGTTATCGGTGCGATTGCTGACCGAACAAGATCCAAATGGGGCAAATTCAGACCATGGATTTTGTTTACTGCCATACCACTTGGCGTAGTTGCGATTCTTGCTTTCAGCACACCTGATTTTTCTTACCAGGGAAAAGTTATCTATGCGGTAATTACATACACCTTGTTGTTATTGTTATATGCAGCAAACAACCTCCCCTACTCTGCACTAAGTGGCGTGATAACAGGAGACATGAAGGACCGCAACAGCATGTCGGCCTACCGTTTTGTTGCAGTTATGTTCGCACAGTTTTTTGTACAGGTGTTTATGTTACCAATCATTGAATCGGCAGGAGGTGGTGATAAGGCCGCTGGTATCGAAAAAGTAATGACCTGGCTCGCGATCATAGGAACAGGCATGCTACTGATTACATTTCTGACCACGCGCGAACGTATTGTACCCAAACCGGAACAACGTTCTACTTTAAAAGAGGATCTCGGCGATCTGTTCAGGAACAAACCCTGGGTTATCATCCTCGTGGTTACGACCTTAGTGTTTGTAACACTTGCCATGAAAGGCGGATCCTATGTTTATTATTTTAAAAACTATGTTGACCGTGAAAGTCTGACCAACTTTATTCAACCTGTGATAAACAGTTTTTCAGGCATGGGCATCAACTTTTTTGGAGAAGATCCTGTTTCCGCGGGTTTCGGATTGTTTAACGCAGGTGGGATCATTTTTATGATTGTAGGCATTACCTTGTCAAAACGACTGGCCGATAAGTATGGAAAGAGGGATGTGTTTGGTGTTTCATTGTTTTTGTCGACCCTATTCATTCTTGCTTTCATTTTGTTTGATCCGTATTCTGTAAGATTAATGTTTGCATCCCAGATACTTCATGGCTTCTTTTATGGTATCACCATTCCTTTATTATGGGCGATGGTGGCAGATGTAGCAGATTTCAGCGAATGGAAAAACAACCGCCGCGCAACGGCGATCATCTTTTCGGCGATGATGGTGGGTCTTAAAGGCGGTTTAAGTATTGGCAGTGCCCTGGTAGCATGGATACTTGACATCTTCAACTATATTCCTAACAGTGAAACACAAACCGCATCAGCCATACAGGCAACCCGGTTACTGGTGAGTGTGTTTCCTTCCATTCCATTTATTATCGCAACCGTATTGTTGTTTGGCTACGAAATAAACAGAAAAAAAGAACTGCAGATTGAGGCAGATCTTAAACAAAGACGCAATTCTAATTAACTCATCATCCAAGAAAACTGATTATGCCAGAAGATAGTATTGAACATATTGACTTTGATGACCTTGATAAGAGAGCCATTTCACAACCCGTAATCTCTGAAATCTACACTGCGGACCCTTCTGCACATGTTTTTAACGGCAGGCTGTATATCTATCCTTCACACGATATTGAATCCAATATACCGTTTGATGACCTCGGTAGTCATTTCGCCATGGAGGACTATCATGTTTTATCGATGGACACCCCAGGAGGAAAAGCAACGGATCATGGCGTGGCTTTACATGTAAAAGATGTGCCCTGGGCAGAAAAACAAATGTGGGCACCTGATGCTACAGAGAAGGATGGAGTGTATTATCTATTTTTTCCTGCGAAGGCGCCGGACGGCATTTTTCGTATTGGCGTGGCGACAAGCACCTCTCCTACGGGCCCGTTTACAGCGCAGCCGGAACCTATTAAAGGAAGTTTTTCAATCGATCCTGCAGTGTTTAAAGATGATGACGGAAGCTACTATTTGTACTTTGGTGGCATCTGGGGCGGGCAATTACAAAGATGGCGCAAAGGAGTTTATGAAACCGCCGGCGAAGGCCCGCTTGCACATATTCCCGAAGATTATGAACCCGCTTTATGTGGAAAGGTGGCGCGTCTTACCGACGATCTGTTAGAGTTTGCTGCACCTCCGCTTGATGTGGTGATAACCGACGAGCACGGTGCTCCTTTACTTGCGGGTGACCTGGACCGAAGATTCTTTGAAGCCAGTTGGGTGCATAAATACAATGGGAAATATTATTTCTCCTATTCAACCGGTGATACGCATTACATCTGTTATGCCATCGGCGATAATCCTTATGGACCTTTTAAATACACCGGGAGAATACTCAACCCCGTTGTAGGATGGACATCTCATCATTCGATCTGTGCTTATGAAAACAAATGGTACCTGTTTTATCATGATTCAAGTCTGTCACGCGGAGTAACACATCTTCGAAGCGTTAAGGTCACCGAATTGACTCATGATGAAAACGGTCACATAAAAACCATCGATCCATATAAATAAAATAGTTATGTTAAGAAAGATTCTTTTAGCCGGCTTGTTAATATGTTTATTCGTTAACCTCAGGGCCCAATCGTTTCAAAACCCCATATTGTCGGGCTTCTATCCTGACCCCAGTATATGCCGGGCGGGTGATGATTATTATATAGTTGCTTCATCATTTGCATATTACCCGGGTCTGCCACTGTTTCACAGTAAGGATCTGTTGAACTGGGAACAGATTGGTTACGCTATGGACCGCCCTGAACAGCTAAACCTTGATGGAGCGGGTGTTTCAAGAGGACTGTTTGCACCAGCGATTACTTATAATAACGGCACTTTCTATATTGTTTGTACTGAAGTAAGTAAACTTGGGAATTTTGTTATCACAGCTAAAGATCCACGTGGACCCTGGAGTGATCCCGTGTCGCTTCCACAAGTAAATGGCATTGATCCTTCGTTGTATTTTGACGACAATGGCAAATCCTACATCGTATTTAACAGCATCCCGCCTAACAATGTATCACAACATGATGGTCACCGCACCATAAGAATGTTTGAATTTGATGCTGCCAACCTCAAGGTTACCGACGAAGAAAAACTGTTAGTGAATGGTGGAACGGATATGGCCAAAAAACCAGTGTGGATCGAAGCGCCACATATCATTAAAAAAGACGGCTGGTATTATCTGATCTGTGCCGAGGGCGGTACAGGATATAATCATTCAGAAGTTGTTTTCAGAAGCAAATCACCGGAAGGTCCTTTTGTATCTCATGAGAAGAACCCTATCCTGACACAACGTCAACTTGACCCCAATCGTCCGAACCCGATTACCACCGCAGGACATGCAGATTTTGTAGAAGACAAAGATGGAAAATGGTGGGGTATCTTTTTAGCATGCCGACCTTATGAAGGAGATTATTATAACACCGGTCGCGAAACCTTTATGGCGCCTGTGGTGTGGAAAGACGGCTGGCCGGAGTTTGATCTTGGTGGTGATGAAATTAAGTATTCATACCCGATCAATGCGGTACGCGACAAAACAAAAGAACCGTTTAACGGCAACTACCTGTTTCGCGATAACTTCAACAGCAACAAGTTGAACGTGCGTTATCGTTTTTTAAGAACTGTACGCGAGAACTGGTTCGACCTCACAAGCAACCGGGAAGCATTAACATTAAAGCTGCGCCCCGCTACTGCGGCAGGCAGAGAAAATCCTTCTTTCATCGGATTTCATCAAAGCCATCTCAAGGGCTACGCTGCTACAGCGCTCCGTTTTACTCCGGCTTCCGATAATGAGAAAGCTGGGTTATTGTTGTTCCAGAATGAACGGGTGCATTATAATTTATGCAGAACCACGATCGATAAAAAACCGGTGATTGCATTGTATTTTAAGGATAGTCTTGTGAAAAGTATACCTGTTAAAGCCTCAGATAAAGATGTTCGTTTCAAAATAGAAGCAAACAACGACAAGTATTCTTTTTATTATGGCTTAGGTAAGAAAGGAAACTGGCAACTGGTTCAGGGTAACGTTGATGCAAAACCGCTGAGCACAAAAGCGGCTGGTGGGTTCGTCGGATGTTTATATGCGATGTATGCAACATCGGATGGAAAGCCGTCGGATAACACAGCAATATTTGATTGGTTTGAAGTAAAAAGTGATGATGATTTGTTTCGGAAATGAGACATAAAAAGCATCTTTCAATAAAACTAACATGAGAAAAATATTTTTTGGATTTACCACACTTTTTTCGATCGCGGTCAGTCATGCACAAGTGAAGTTACCCGCCCTTATCACTGATAGTATGATCCTGCAACGCGATGAAAAAATCCGGTTATGGGGTTGGGCATCTGCAAATGAAAAAGTGGGTATTCAGTTTAATGGCAAACGTTACAGCACGCGTGCAGATTCAAATGGTAATTGGTCTGTATACCTGCCACCTACAAAAGCTGGCGGTCCATACACAATGAATATTACTGCCAGCAACAAAATCACCCTTAAGGAAATATTGTTTGGCGATGTATGGTTCTGCAGTGGTCAGTCCAACATGGTACATCAGTTGGATATACATGATGTAACTTATGCTGAAGAAATCAGGCAGGCCAACTATCCGCAGATCAGGCAATTCCTGGTACCTATGAAAGCGAGTGTCAACGGACCTGAAAAGGATTTGTCATCCGGTAGCTGGAGGCCCGCAGTCGGCGAATCTGTCCGTCCATTTTCTGCTGTTGCATATTTCTTTGCCAAAAAGATTCATGAAACGTTCAACATTCCTGTTGGGATCATTAATTCAAGCGTCGGAGGAACGCCGATTGAAGCCTGGACCAGCGAAGAGGGACTGAAAGCTTTCCCTGAAGTGGTTTCGACCATTAATAAAAACAAAGACACAGCCTCTGTAAACAGTTCTGGCCGTTCCGCACCCGTTAACCGGCAACCACCGGTTGATGCCGGGATGACAGGAACTGCAAAATGGTTTGAACCGAATTACGAACCGAAAGGTTGGCGAAACATCAATATTCCCGGTTATTGGGAAGACCAGGGTTTAAAAGATCTTAATGGCATTGTGTGGTATCGTCGTGAAATAGATATACCAGCATCAATGGAAGGTAAACCAGCAAAGGTCTTTCTGGGAAGAATTGTTGATGCGGATGAATTGTACATTAATGGCAAACAGGTCGGAAGAACAAGTTATCAATATCCGCAAAGGAGGTACAACGTACCTGCAGGTCTTTTAAAAGCAGGAAAGAATCTTTTTGTAATCAGGGTCACAAACAATATGGGTAAAGGAGGTTTTGTTCCTCATAAACCTTATTCTGTGTTTGCAGGTAACGATACCGTAGATCTAAAGGGCTATTGGCAATATAAGGTGGGGGCAGCCTTCCGCCCGGTTTCATTTGCGGGCGGCGCACCTAATCCGGCAAATCAACCCACTGCTCTTTATAATGGAATGGTTGCGCCGTTGATCAATTATAACATCAAAGGGATTTGCTGGTACCAGGGCGAAAGTAATGCTGGTCAACCAAAACAATATGCACAATTATTAAAGGCTTTGCTTGAAGACTGGCGCAGTAATTGGTCGAACGATACGCTTCCTTTTCTGAATGTACAATTACCTGGCTTTATGGATTACAGTTATCTGCCGGGTGAAAGTAATTGGGCCCTGATGAGAGAAGCACAGTTGAAATTACTGGCAGAACCAAATACCGCACTGGCTGTCGCGATCGATCTTGGAGAGTGGAACGATATTCACCCTGACAACAAAAAAGATGTTGGCGAAAGACTTGCATTGGGTGCATTGAAACTGGTGTATAAACAAAACGTTGTTCATTCGGGTCCGGTGTTCAAATCTGCCACCATCGATGGTAATCGTGTTACAATCAGTTTCACAAATACCGGTGGTGGGCTCACGACTTCCGATGGTGAAGCACCGGGAGACATCGCTATTGCAGGCGCCGATAAAAAATTTGTCTGGGCACAGACGCGGATTGAGGGTGATCAGTTGGTAGTATGGAGCGATGAGGTGAAAGAACCAAAATTTGTTCGTTATGCCTGGGCCGATAACCCTGCGAATGCTAATCTGACAAATAAAGAAAAACTTCCTGCATCGCCGTTCAGAACCGATAACTAATAACACTTGCTATATGAAATCTTATATTCTCGGTATGCTCGCGCTGGGTATAAGCCTGAAAGTTGTTGCGCAGAAAACGCCGATAGACAGTAGCCTTTATCCGAAACTGAGTAACTTTTCCGCACAGGAAAACCAGGCTGATATGATGGCTAAACTCGGCATTAAAAAGCTAAGACCGGGAGCAAGTGCAAACCAGGCAGATCCGAATCATGCTAACGAAGACGAGCAACTGGCCAATCCTTGCCCACAGCTACCGGAGGCATTAACCACCAAAAATGGCAAGAAGGTTACAACAGCAGCACAGTGGTGGAAGGATCGGCGTCCCGAACTCATAAAGGATTTTGAGACGGAAGTATACGGTCGCATTCCAACCAATACACCTAAAGTAACATGGACCGCTAAGATTACCGATTATGAATTTGTCGGAAGAATACCGGTGATCGCAAGACAGATGATAGGACATGTCGATAACAGCGCGTATCCGTTGATTGATGTAAACATCAATATGGTACTGGTGTTACCTACAAATGTGAAGGGGCCGGTTCCGGTGCTGATCATGTTTGGATTTCCATCTTTACCGGCACCTGCGCAGCCAGCACCTGCTGACATGGAAAAGCTAAATACGGCGTTCAAAGCGATGATGATAAAATCAGACACGTCTTTACGTGCCATATTTGAGAAGTACCCTGCTTACAATCCGGTAACAAGACTGGCAGGTCCCAGCTTCTTCGCACCACCTCCGAACGGTGATTCACCTCCCACGGAACAATTACTTGCTGCAGGCTGGGGATACTGCGTAATTGAACCGGGCAGTATACAGGCCGATAATGGTGGCGGGTTAAACAGGGGCATCATAGGTCTTGTTAACAAAGGTCAGCCGCGTAAACCAGACGACTGGGGCGCCTTAAGGGCCTGGGGATGGGGTGCATCCCGCGCATTGGATTATTTAGAAACGGATACCCTTGTGAATGCAAAACAAGTAGGTATCGAAGGCGTGTCGCGTTATGGTAAAGCTGCTCTTGTTACAATGGCTTTTGATCAGCGGTTTGCAATCGCGCTCATTGGGTCCTCCGGTAAAGGAGGCACGACTTTACACCGCCGGGTATTTGGCGAAACTGTCGAGAATCTTGCTGGTGGCGGTGCCTTCCATTGGATGGCCGGTAACTATCTTAAGTACGCAACTGCTGAATCATCATTTGGCTCTAAAACCGGTTGTGATCTCCCAGTTGATTCACATGAACTGATTGCTTTGTGTGCACCGAGACCTACGTTTATAAGTTATGGTATTCCTGAAAAGGGTGATGCCAAATGGCTGGATCAGCACGGAAGCTATAAGGCAACCATAGCCGCAGGTTCAGTTTTCAAATTGCTTGGTGCAAAAGATCTTGGTGTTACCAATGATTATCATAAAGAGCAGATGCCTCCGGTTATGAGTGGTTTGCTCGATGGCTTCCTTGCGTGGCGTCAGCACGATGGCGGACATACTGATGCTCCGAACTTCCAACATTTTATACCCTGGGCCAACCGCGAACTTAAATATGAAAAGAAGGCCAGATAAGTTGATCTGAATTGGCAAGTTTTTTTGAAGCCGGGACCATGTAAACCAGCTTTAATCGGCAGGCTTAATTGAAGTACCCGGCTTTGTAAGCCCGAGAAATAATATCTGCGAAAGCACCAGTAACAAAAACAATCGTACTAAACTTAATTTCTCCCATAGTGAAGCGCGGCGGGCCAGATCAGGATCACTCGATGCAGCATAATCTGTTGTTGTGATCTGAATCAATTCGGGCACAAAATAGATTGATGTAATGATCAGGATGGCCATATAGCCCACGAGTAATATGACGATGTTTTTTTTGCGTGGCGATCTCCGGTTAACGATCAGGGTGGTAATTATCAGCAAGAGGTTAACCGGGTGAATAAACTTCCAGAACAGATCCTGCCTTATTCCATGTGGTCCCTGGAACATTGAGAGTGACATCGGTGGCGCTGAGCTCCAAACCGGTACCATGTTTATGTGTTCATAAACGGCCCCTCCGATAATGATTGCAAACGCAAGACAGGTGATTGCGTAAAGGATTTCTTTTTTCATTTGTAATAGCTTGATTTGTTTCAACGAAGTTCATTAGATTTGGACAATGTCCAAACTCAACATGAACACACGGGATAAAATACTGGATAAAGCGTTAGAAATGTTTAATGAACGGGGAATTGAGTATGTAGGATTGCGCGAACTTGCTGCTATTCTCGGCATACGCGTGGGCAATATCACGTATTACTTTCCCACGAAGGATGACCTTGTTTATGCTTTGTCGGTAGAGTTAAGCAAAGCAAATTCAGCTATCATAGTTGCAAATAAGGATATCACGCTTTCGGGTTTTCTTGCCATACAGCGCGGGACGTTTGAAACGCAGCAACGCTTTCGCTGTTTACTGCTAAGTTTTGTACATATAATGAAACAGAACAGCAGGATCGCAGAAGCGTATAAGCATACACAGAAAAACAGGCTGACCACCATCCGGACAAACATCCGTACATTAAGCGACTCCGGCTACCTGAAGCTCAGTGATGAGTCGCAGGTAGACTTCCTGGTGTCGGCGATTTCTTTGATCAGCAGGTTTTGGCTTTCGGAAGCGTCTATCTCATTTAATTCGTTGACTGATAAAGAACAAATCAGGAGTTATCTCACGTTGGTGGCAAATCTGTTTATGCCTTATACGACGGCTAAGGGGAAAAAGGATATACGATCGTTTAAGATTTAAGTATTTGATTGCGCCCGCCTGCCGCTGATGCCGCGGGCGGTCCGCGACGGCACTGAATTTTTCCGGGCTTCACACTGGTTTAATGTTCTATGAAGCTGGCTTTGCTATCGGCAGTTGAGCCCTGATGGGCTTTGGAATGTGTGTTTGGAGGGCAGGCTTTTGAGTGGCCCTGATCAGCTGCGGTTCCCTGACCGGAAAAATAAGGTGCCTTACGCGGAACCGCCCTTGCATCGCAGGCTGTGAGCTATCTTTCGCTTGCCCGCTTTCATTACAGCATATTCGTCCAGTCTTCTTGTTTCGGCTGTTACGACTTGTAACCGCCTGCCGGTGATGGTAGGGGAACCATCTCTCGCTTGTGCGCTTTCATGACAGTATGCTCGTTCAGCCTTGTTGCATCGAATGTGATGGCTTGTAGCGCCTGCGGGGGGGCAGCTATCTTTCGCTTGCGCGCTTTCGTTACAGCATACTCGTCAAGTCTTCTTTGTTTCGAATGTTATGGCTTGTAATTGCCTGCTGGTGATGGTGGGCTGTGATTAGGTGTGATGGCATGCCTGTGTCCGAAGCTGCACTAAGCTATAGGTTACTTTATACTTTTGGTTTATGTTTTTGCTTTATGCTGTTGCTTTATGCTGTTGCTTTATGCCTTCGCTTTATGCTTTCGCTTTATGCTGTTGCTTTATGCCTCCGCTTTATGCTATTGCGCTATGCTGTTGCTTTACGCTTTTGATTTTATGTTTTTGGTTTATGTTTTGGGTTTGTGCATGTCGGATGTTGGTACGTGGTGCTTATGTGTATTATAAGTATCGCCGGATAAAAGGGGCTTTCCTTAGCAAACTGCTGGTGAGCCAGCTTGCAAAAAAGGTGACAACAAATACGATGATAAACTTAAGGAAGGCGGGGATTGGGATATCAAGTAAAAAGAATTGTATCCACGTGATAAACACGTAGTGAACAAGATATATGAGATAAGCATTATCGGACAACGACCTCCACCAACTTCTTTCTGTTAACACACGTGCACGAAACAAACTTATAAATGCGATACAACTGGCAGTACAGGAAGCTGCATAAATTGAGTAGTAAATCAACCAGGCAGCGCTGGCAGATAGATGGGCCCCCATCACCAGGTTTTCAAGTATTTTGAACATGCTGTTGATAGTAATGGCTATATAGATAATCAAAGAGAGAAGAATCCAAAGCTTCCACCTTGTTATAATAGTCTTATCGCACCCGAAAAGTCCGCTATTAAAGTCTGTAGCACCGACGATAACTCCCAGCATAAAATAACCGAAGTACGTCAGCACACGGCTCAATTGAAAATCAAACGGACCAAAACCGGTCCATGTACCTGCACCGAGGTTGTAAGCCACGGGTACATACAATAACCAGGTCATGGTAAACACAAGAAGGAAAAACATCAGTGGTTTGTTCGCTAACCCTGCGATGTTATTTGCGGCCTTTGTAATAAAATTCGTGGTTAAAGGATATAGCAATGCCACCAGCAGGTTAAACGCAAATAAAACCCAGATAAACCATGGAGGACCAACCGGCCATTGCTGTGTTGTAAAAAAGTCTATAAAATAAAACGCGATATCAGTTGTACTATAAGCCAGCATGAAAGATGGATAATATGCCAGCAACATCAATAGAGTACCACCAAGCAAAAAGGGAATAAATAACCTATAAAAGCGGTCTTTGATAAAAACACCGCTTCTTTTTTTGTCTATACTTTTTGCAATGAACAGTCCCCCGATAAAAAACATAAGGAACATGAAAAAGATATCATTGAAGTTTTCAAAGATATCCATCCCTACCCAACGCGCACTATCAACCACGGGAGCCGTTGAATTGATATATGCTGTTTTATCAAACGCTGCAAAACTGGTATATGCAAGTGACGCATGATGCGCCACCACCAACACCGTTATGGTTGAACGGAGATAATCAACCCATACATTTCTTGCCATTTTTTTAAGTGGATCCATCCGGCCGTTTATCCTTAAACGTCAAAGTACGGCAGTAGTTACAACCCACCAAAGTATTGTAAAGTTCAGGATGACTTTAAGCTGTAACGAAGCATTACAATACCACAATCAAACTGTCTTGATGTTTCAAGATTATAATGTTGCTGCCGATTTATCGCTTGAAATATTGACATCCCTTTGCCCAGGATAACCGGGTTTATAAATAAATGTAACTCATCAATTAGTTGTTCTTTCAAAAGCGCCGAAACAAATGAAGCGCCGCCATACACGATGATATCACCTCCCGGTGCCTTTTTAATTCTATTTACTTCCGCCCAATAAGATAGTATCCACCGGTTCCGTAATTTCATTTACATAAGCACTGATGTCATCGGACCAGTTCATTGTCAACCAATCCATTGATCCGTTAATTCCACCAATGAATCCGTCAATGGAGATCTGTACCTGTAATTTGAGCTTACTCATCCTTTGCGTTTTAATTTTTTGAAGTGAGCAACCGAATGGTTGCGAATTGCAAAGATGAATAATCTGTTTCTAAATCACGCGATAGTTCAACCTTCATTGTGGATGGTTTAGAGGGGGATTTGCCTGTCTGAAGTCAGAAACATACTAATGCTTTGCAAAACGTGTCCTGCGTCGCTGAAGCTTCATTATAATTACGGCCAATGGGATCAAAATAGCGAGTGCGCCGGCTATCCAATAGATATAATTTTGCGGATT
>JAEZGI010000026.1 GCA_023416995.1 Bacteroidota bacterium | reverse complement strand
CCATATAATTAATCACCAATAACCACCATTATGCCAATCAAACGATTGCTTATGAGGGCAGCCCTGCCTTTATTATTGCTATTTGTTGCCCAGACCCTGCTGGCTCAAAACAGGGAAATCACAGGTAAAGTTACAGATTCAAGAGATGGCTCGCCGGTGGCCGGAGCAAGTGTTCAGCCCAAAGGTTCTAACCAGGGGGTTTCAACTGGTGCGGATGGTAATTTTAGTATTTCTGTCTCACCAAACGTTACTGCGCTGGTAATTACATCTGTCGGTTATGCTGAGCAGGAAGTTAATATCGCGGGAAGAACTTCAGTAGAAGTCAGTCTTGTTGCGACTGGTGCCGATCTGAGTGAAGTTGTGGTAGTTGGATACGGAACCGTTCGCAAACGCGATCTAACGGGTGCCGTGGTTTCGGTACGTGACAAAGATTTTAATAAAGGTACCTTCACCGCTCCCGATCAGTTAATACAAGGTAAGGTAGCAGGTGTGCAGGTATTAAATAATAGTGGCGCGCCAGGTGGTGGTACTACTGTAAAAGTGAGAGGCAATTCTGCAATTACGGGTTCTGGCCAGCCATTGTATGTGGTGGATGGAATACCGTTAGACGGTCGTTCTGCAAGACCAGGTCTTGATGCCGCAAATATTGGCGTTACACCTGGCGGCAACCCGTTGAACTTCCTTAACCCGGCCGATATAGCATCAATGGAAATTCTGAAAGATGCATCGGCTACAGCAATTTATGGTTCAAGAGCTGCGTATGGGGTGGTATTGATAACCACAAAACGTGGTGCCAGCGGGCAACCGAAATTAGATTTGGGTGCCTCGTACGGCGTGAGTTCATTGATGCGTAAAATCGATATTCTGGATGGAGATACATACCGCCAGGCTCTCACTAAGTTCAATGCACCAGCAGCCAATGATAAAGGTGACAATGTTGATGCACTTGATGCCATCTTGAGAACCGGTGGTATTCAAACTTATAATGCAGCGGTTAGCGGTGGTAATGACAATGCAAGATATCGGTTATCAAGCAGCCTTTTGGATCAACAGGGTATTGTGCGTAAAACTGATTTTAAGAAATACACAGTTGGGTTGAATGCAAACTTCAAATTTCTTGAGAAGAAAAATCTTGGTATTGATTTTAACGTTGTGTCCAGCCAGTATGTTGAGAATATCCCGCCTATTTCAAATAATGCGGGTTCAACAGGTAGTTTGATCAGCCAGGCTTTGCAATGGAACCCAACCGAATCATTGTACAAACCAAACAGCGACTCATTGAATATTGCTCCCGGCGGAGGTATCGTAAACCCACTGGCAATGTCGGAAGCTTATAATGACAATTCAAAAGTGACGACGGTATTAGGAAGTATATCGCCTTATTTCAAGATCACAAAAGATCTTGAATACCGGATGTTGTACAGTATAAACTACAGCACTGGTACACGCAGAAGCTCAATTGCCTCTTTTATAAATCTGAATGATATCATCAACAGGGGTCGTGCTTACATTTCTAATAACGAACTGATCACTCAGCAGGTTACACATACATTGAACTTCAACAAACAATTGAGTTCAGATTTCAGCCTGAATGCCCTTGTAGGTTACGAGTTTATGAAATATACCAATAAGGGAAGTGCCATGAACGGTATCGGACCTGACGGTGGCGGTTTTGGTAACTATGGCCTCGATTACACAAACTATATCCAGTACGCAAATAACTCAGGCAGAACGATTTCATCTTTTATCGATCCTACTTCAGAGCTGCAGTCCTACTTCGCACGCGCAGTAATGAACCTGAAAGATAAATACCTGTTAACAGCAACTTTCAGAGCGGATGGTTCTACAAAATTTGGTTCAAATAATCAATATGGTTATTTCCCATCAGTCTCTGCATCATGGGTTATCAGCAAAGAGGATTTCTTCAAGGCTGACTTCGTGAATGATCTCCGCATTCGTGCAAGCTATGGTCTCACAGGTAACCAGGAGTTTCCATCAGGAGCTTCGCTTACCAGATACACATTTAATGGTGCTGCTTCAATCGGCCTCGCGAACAACGGGAACCCTGATTTGAAATGGCAGTCTGATGAACAATACAACTTTGGATTGGATTTCGCGATATTCAATAATCGCATTACTGGTTCGATCGACTACTTTAACAAAACCACTTCTGATCTGTTGTTCCCAACTACACCTATCCAGCCTGCCGCTCCCGGTACTACTGTTACCTGGAAAAATCTTGATGGACAGGTTGTGAATAAAGGACTTGAGGTTGCGTTGAACGCTAACATCATTCAGAGAGAAGATTTCACCTGGGATTTTGGTGTGAATGCAAGCTTTATTGATAACAAGATTCAGAACCTCGGCGCTCCGATCCGTACTGGTGGCTTGCATGGCCAGGGTGTTACTGGTGCGTCTGTGCAGACGATCAGAAACGGTTTGCCGATCAATGCTTTCTTCACCCGCGCTTATGGTGGTCTTGATAAAGCTACCGGGCAGGCAATCTATCCTGATGGCGAAATCTTCAGCTACCAGGGCAATCCTAATCCAACAACAGTGTTGGGTCTAAGCACATCATTGTATTATAAGAAATTTAGTTTGATTGTAAACATGAATGGTGCATTTGGTCAAAAGATCTATAACAACACCCTTAACAATGTTATCAACGTGGCGAACCTTGTAGGAGCAAAAAACATTGCACGCTCAATCTATGATGATCCCACACAGGAAGCCATTTCAAACCGTGTTACGGCCTCTGCTCGCTTCATTGAAAAGGGTGACTATATGAAACTGGCCAACGCAACACTTTCATATAACGTTGGAAATATTGCCAACTTCATCAAAGGTGCTACTGTGTTCCTGACTGGTCAAAACCTCTTTGTTATCACGAACTTCTCAGGATTCGATCCAGAGGTGAACGTAGACAAAAGTTTGAATAGTGTGCCCTCAGTTGGTATTGAATATGCACCGTATCCATCAGCCAGAACTATCACCCTTGGTGTGAATTTTTCTCTCTAAAATCTAATTAAAGAAAATTGTTATATGAAAAATTTCAAAATTCTCATTTCAACTACATTGCTGTTTTCAGCTATCAGTTGTACCAAGCTGGATGAGACCCTGCAGGGAAATCTTCGCAGCGACCAGGTTGGTAGCGGAGGCGGTGGTAACAATGCAGCCTTGCTTAGAGGTATCTATAATTCAATGCGTGTGAGTTACCAGGGACAAGAGCGTGTGTTTGCGCTTGGTGAATTGCCAAGCGATGCGGCGATCGTACCAACCCGTGGTGGCGACTGGGATGATAATGGTGCATGGCGCGTGTTGCACGCTCATGCCTGGGATGCGGAAAATCAGTACATCCGTAATGCCTACAATGATTTATCCGGCACACTGTTCGCTGCTACTGACTTCCTTCAGTTTAATCCAACAGCACAACAGGCAGCCGAAGCCAGGTTTCTGCGCGCTTTCACAATGTTTGACATACTTGATGGCTGGGACCAGGTGGCTTATCGCGAGCCTGGTGAAAATACTCTCGAGCCGGCAAAAGTCAGGAAAGGTGTAGAGGCTCTGGACTATATCATTGCCGAGGTAAATGCTGTGATGGGAGACCTTCCGGTTTCCGGTCCCATCGGTGCAAACCAGGATGCGGCGAAAGTATTGCTCATGAAGTGTTACCTCAACAAGGGAGCAATTGCTAACCGTGCAGCACCCACTTTTGATGCGGCCGATATGCAACAGGTTATCACGCTTGCGGATCAAATCATCAACAGCAACAGATACCCACTGGCTAATAACTATTTTGACAACTTTGCTCCTACGAACGGAAGCATTGGTACTGAAAACATATTTACTGCAGAAAACGTTGGCGGTGTTGAATCAGGAGGATTGAACTCACGCTGGCACATGACCATGCACTACAATCAAAACCCCGGTGGCTGGAACGGGTTCACGACTTTGTCTGATTTTTATGACAAGTTTGAAGCCACTGACCAACGCCGTGGAGTAGCGTATCCAACGCCTGGTGTACCTAACCCGGGAAACAGGATCAACGTAGGATTTATGATAGGTCAACAATATAACTGGACAACCGATGCTCCTTTACAGGACAGAACAGGTGCTCCTTTGAGTTTCACCAGGGAAGTTAACAGTGTTGAAACCGGTAACAATCTCGAAATTACGGGGATAAGGGTAAATAAATATCCGATCGATTATCCAAATGATGGAAGCGGCCGGGTGGATAATGACTATGTTTATTATCGTATTACCGACGTAATGTTAATGAAGGCGGAAGCACTGTTGCGTACAAACGCTGCCGGCGCTGCCTTACCGCTTGTGAACCAGATCCGTGCAAAACGTGGTGTAGCACCGTTCGGCACGCTTACACTTGATAACCTCCTGGATGAAAGAGCACGTGAATTGTATTGGGAGAATTATCGCAGACAGGATCTGATCCGCTTCGGTAAATTCCTGGAGCCATGGCAGGAAAAACCAGCTGATGATCCAAAATATCTGCTCTTTACAATTCCAAACGAACAGCTTGCTGTTAACCCGAACCTGACTCAAAATCCAGGTTACTAATACAACTAAATACGCTTATTTTTATAGCCCTAAAAGCCCGGATGTCGCCGGCTTTTAGGGCTTTTACTTACAAAGTGCTTGTACCGGATGAACAGATCTCTTTTCCTAATCGCCTTCCTGTTGCTTTTATTTTCTTCCTGCAAAGATGACAAACAGACCTTGTTTACGTTGATGGAGCATACCGGGATTGAATTCAATAACATTGTACAGGACACCAAAACCGAAAATGGATTTTATTTCAGAAATTTTTATAACGGTGGTGGAGTAGCTATTGGCGATATCAACAATGATGGTCTGGCTGATGTTTTTTTAACTTCAAACATGGGTGAGAACAAGTTGTATGTGAATAAGGGCAATTGGAAGTTTGATGATATTTCTCACACCGCAGGACTCAGACAAGACAGTATGTGGAGCACCGGGGTTGTTTTTGCTGACATCAATAACGATGGCTGGCTCGATATATATGTTTGTAATTCCGGACATATGAAAGACGGTAACCGGAGAAACAAACTGTACATCAACCAGAAAGATTTAACCTTCAAAGAATCTGCTGCGGAGTATGGCCTGGATATCTCTGCGTACACTACCCAGGTCAGTTTCTTTGATTACGATCTCGATGGCGATCTTGACTGCTTCATGATCAATAACAGTCCGATCCCGGTTAATACGCTTAATTATGCGAATCAACGTGACCTCCCTGAAGCCGAATGGCCGGTTGCGGAATTTCTAAAAGGTGGAGGTGATCATCTTTTTCGAAATGATAATGGTAAATATAAAGAAGTATCTAAGGAAGCCGGTATTCATGGAACTCTTATAAGCTTTGGCTTAGGTGCGTCTGTGGGTGACCTCAATAACGACGGTTATCCAGATATCTTCGTTTCTAACGATTCGTACGAAAGAGATTTTTTATATATCAACCAGGGTGACGGCACATTTAAAGACGAGTTAGAGCAAAGGATGGGTCATACCAGTTTTTCTTCCATGGGTGCTGATGTGGCTGATATTAATAACGATGGTTACCAGGAAATCTTTTCTACCGATATGCTTCCAGGTGATGACTACCGTCTCAAAACACTTGGTGCATTTGATAATATCGACTTATACAACAGCAAGGTAAAAGCTGGTTTTTATCATCAGTATATGATGAATTGCCTGCAATTGAATAATGGCAAAGGACAGTTTAAAGATATAGCTAATTTCAGCGGCGTCGCCGCAACGGACTGGAGTTGGGGTGCTTTAATGTTCGATGCCGATAACGATGGACTGAATGATATTTATGTTTGTAACGGTATCAACAAAGATGTGACCAACCTTGACTTCATGGATTTTTTCGCCAATGATGTGGTGCAACAAATGGTAAAGACTGGCGAAAAAGAGAGCCTTGATAAAGTGCTTGAAAAAATACCTGTGCAGGCAATGTTGAACAAAGCCTACCGCAACCTTGGTAATCTGCGCTTTTCGGATCAGGGCGAAGACTGGGGGTTCATGCATCCTTCATTTTCAAACGGCGCCGCCTATGGGGACCTTGATAATGATGGAGACCTTGATCTGATCATTAACAATGAGAATCAGCCCGCGTTTATTTACCAGAACAATGCCCGCGCATTGAATCAACATCATTATATCGGTTTTTCACTTAAAGGAAATGCTCCAAACACCTTTGCAGTCGGCAGCCGGGTGATAGCTTATGCCGATTCACAGATATTGTCGCGTGAGTTAATGCCAAGCCGCGGATTCCAGTCTTCTGTAGATTACAAACTGGTGATGGGGCTCGGAAAGATCAATAAGATCGATTCCCTGGTTATTATCTGGCCCGACAGAACGGTAACAACTATAACCGATCCCGCCATTGATTCAGTGCACCTGATTCAGCAAACAGCCAGTAATAACCTGCTGCAGTTGAACACGAATTCTTCAACTTTCTTCAGTGTCACAGATACAATTTTTGAGAAACACATCGAAGACAACTATGTTGATTTCTATTATGAAAGAAACATTCCCCAGATGTATTCCCGCCAGGGGCCCGCAGGTGCAGTAGGCGATGTAAACGGCGACGGAATGGAAGATGTTTATATTGGCGGCGCCGCAGGACAACCGGGTCAGTTGTATCTGCAAACTAAAAACGGTTTTGTAAAAAAGCACCAGGATGTATTCAACCGGTTCGCATTGTTTGAAGATGTGGTTGCAGTATTTTTTGATGCTGACAGCGATGGCGATGCCGATCTGCTGATAGGTGCGGGAGGAAACAAACAGGCTACTATGGGTAGTTTGCTTGAACATCGCTTATATCGCAACGATGGGAAAGGCAACTTTACAATTGATATAAATGCTTTTCCTAAAAACAACCATAACATTTCAACAATTGCAGTTCATGATTATGACGGTGATGGCGATCCCGATCTGTTTATAGGCGGCGGCGCTGTGCCGGGGGATTACGGCGCAACACCAGTCAGTTATCTTTTCCAAAACGATGGGAAAGGCAAATTTAAAAATGTTGCTACTCCCGAACTGGCACAGCTTGGGAACATCAGCAAAGCGATATGGGTTGATGTGAATGGTGATCAGCAAAAGGAGCTCGTAGTGGTGGGTAACTGGATGTCTCCAAGAATCTTTTCTATTACCTCCACTCGAATAAACGAAATTGAATCCGGATTGGAAAGCTATCTTGGCTGGTGGCAAACGGTTGAAGCGGCAGATCTGGATGGAGACGGTGACACTGATCTTGTACTGGGAAATATTGGTGAGAACTTTTATTTGAATCCTACAGTTAATGCTCCTGTGAAAGTATGGATGCACGATTTTGACGATAATGCAACAGTCGATAAAATTCTTACCCGCACTGTTGATGGCAAAGATGTTCCGGTGTTTTTAAAACGTGATTTGCAGGATCAGTTGCCGGTGCTGAAAAAACAAAGTTTAAAACACGGCGAATTTGCTAAAAAGACCATCCAGGATCTGTTTCCCGAGTCATCACTCAAAAAGGCAACTTTTAAAACTTTTAATTATCCTCAGTCTGTAATTGCATTGAACAACGGAAAAGGGAAATTTGAGATCAAAACAATGCCTGAACACATCCAGCTTTCTTCGGTTAACGCATTACTCCTTACCGACATAAATGGAGACGGCTATACTGATATCATTGCTGCCGGCAATGAGTTTAGTTTTCTACCTCAATTTGAACGACTTGATGCGAGTTTTGGAAACATTTTGCTGAACAATGGAAAAGGCGAGTTTACTGTTGTGACGGAACGCAAGACGGGCTTACATATAACTGGCTCAGTAAAAAATATTCTTTACCTAAAGCGGGACCAAAGCATGCAGGCAATCTTTTTAGTGAACGATGAAAAGCCAGTGAGCTATATTTTAAATAAACAAGACCGGCTGTGACAATTATGAATCAAATAAAGCGCAAACACGGGCTTATACTTGCACTGATTTTGATCGCAATTTCGTGTGACAACAAGCAACCCACTGAAAGCAGCTTTGAAGTCCTGAATGCTGATAAAACTGGTCTTGATTTTTCGAACAAACTGAAGCCAACAAACGATTTCAACCTGTTCGACTACATGTATTATTATAATGGGTCGGGAGTTGGCGCCGGAGATTTTAATAATGACGGTCTTATTGACGTATTTTTTGCCGCCAACCAGGGCGATGATAAATTATATCTTAACGAGGGCGGTCTAAAATTCAAAGACGTCACTGAAGCCTCACAAATACCCCAGGATGGTGCATGGTCAACCGGTGTGTCCGTGGTCGATATAAATAACGATGGTTTGCTGGATATTTATGTTTCAAGAGTTGGCAATTACAAATCCCTACGGGGAAAAAATCAGTTTCTGATTTGTCAGAAAATTGGTGACGATGGCGTCCCGGTTTATAAGGATATGGCAGCAACCTTAGGTCTCGGCTACATAGGGTTCAGCACGCAGGCGGCTTTTCTTGATATTGACATGGACGGTGACCTGGACATGTTTTTATTAAATCATTCGGTACATGAAAACGGAGTGTACAGACCTCGCCGGGAATTTCTCGGAGCAGTTCATTCTGTTGCCGGTGCAAGACTATTTCGTAATGATGGTTTGAAATTCAGCGATATAACAGCGGAGTCAGGTGTTAACAGTTCTGTAATTGGTTATGGCCTTGGTATTGCAGTTGCCGACATCAACCTCGACGGTTATCCTGATTTATATATTGGTAACGATTTTCATGAAAACGACTACCTCTACATTAACAATGGCAAAGGGAAATTTACTGAAGAGATTACAAGTAGGGTCGGACATACCAGTCGGTTTTCGATGGGAGTTGATATCGCAGATATTACAAACGATGGTCACAGTGAGATAATTTCAATGGATATGTTGTCAGACGATCCTTACACGTTAAAGCGGTCGTTGGGGGAAGATGATTACGATATATTTAATCTCAAGATCTCTTATGGATATCAGCATCAGTACACGCGCAACAACCTGCAACTTAACCGTGGCAACGGCACCTTC
This sequence comes from Bacteroidota bacterium, assembly GCA_023416995.1. Taxonomy (GTDB): domain Bacteria; phylum Bacteroidota; class Bacteroidia; order Chitinophagales; family Chitinophagaceae; genus DATHKG01. The sequence continues at coordinate 14,841 of JAEZGI010000026.1, read as the reverse complement.
AGCGAGGTAGGTTTGTATGCGGGAGTAGCAGCGACAGACTGGTCATGGTCGCCATTATTGATAGATTTTGATAATGACGGATTCAAGGATTTGTTTATTTCAAATGGTATTCCTAAAAGGATGAATGATATAGATTACATCAATTTTGTATCCAACGAGGAAATGCAAAAGCAGCTTTCACCGGGGGGTAAAGGAGGTGATAATCTTCAGATGATTGAGAAATTTCCAAAAATTAAGGTGCCGAACAAGTTTTTTAGGAACAACGGCAAACTCCAGTTCGAAGATATGGGTGCAACTATATCAAATGCTGTGAGTACATACTCAAACGGTGCCATCTACGCTGATTTTGACAATGACGGTGATCTTGATATCATCGTAAATAACATCGATGAATCCGCTACGCTTTACCGCAATACACTGAATCAACGTGCTGATAGTACAATGCGACGCTCATTGAAAATAAAGCTTACCGGTGACTCAGCCAACCGCAATGCTGTTGGTGCCAAGGTGCTTGTTTATATGGGTGACAAAAAACAAATCGTCGAAAATTTCAGTGTTCATGGTTTTCAGTCATCTGTGATTGCCCCCCTGCATATTGGTCTTGGACAGGGCTGGCCCGATTCGATGCTGGTAGTTTGGCCAGATAACACATATGAAAAGTGTAACCCGGAAATAGGCAAGTCTGATATACATGCCATGTATAAAAAAGGCTTACCAGTATTTGAATACAAACAGCTGTTTAGTTCACCTGAGGTTTCCATTCTGGATGTAACCAGCAATTCGGGACTGTTACATAGACACGAAGAGAACATATTTGCAGAATATAATCGCGAAGCACTATTGCCACATATGTTAAGTACAGAGGGTCCTGCGTTAGCTGTCGCGGATATAAACGGAGATGGCCTTGAAGACGTTTTCATCGGTTCCTCACGGGGTAAAAAGGCCGCACTATGGATTCAAACAAACAGCGGGCAATTCAGAAACTCCGTTCAGCCGGCATTGGAAGCAGATAGTATTTACGAAGATGTCAGTGCAGTTTGGGCCGACGTAGATGGTGATGGTCTGAATGATCTGCTGGTAGCCAGCGGGGGTAACGAATTTTTCGGCCAGTCACCAAATCTATTGCCCAGGCTATATATTAACGAGGCTGGTAAGCTTCGCAGGAAGAAAGATGCTTTCCCTGCCATGTATATTACTTCATCAATAATTACGACTGCAGATATCAATGGTGATGGTTTTGTTGACGTGTTTGTTGGTGGCCGTGCCGTGCCGATGGACTATGGTGTATTACCGTCTTCGTTTCTCCTTCTGAACGATGGTAAAGGGAACTTCAGGGATGTTACTGCCACTGTTGCACCGGATCTTCAACATACTGGATTTGTAACTGGGGCTTCCTGGGCCGACATCGACAGAGACGGTGATTTAGATTTATTAATCTCAAGAGAATGGGGTGAACTGCTTTTATTTAATAATGATGGAGGTAAGTTCAGTCAAAAGATACTAACTGACAGGAAGGGCTGGTGGAATTTTATGTTGCCGGTTGATATTGATAATGATGGCGATCTGGATATCGTCGCCGGTAATCTCGGGTTGAACAGTCGCCTGAAAGCTTCCATCGACCACCCGGTAACCATGTATCATCATGACTTTGATGACAACGGACGAAACGAGCAGTTGCTTACTTATTTTGTTCGCAACAAGGAAGTGCCCTTTGCAAGTCTTGCTGAGTTGACAAAGCAAATGCCCTTTATAAAAAAGAAATTCTTATATGCGGGGGATTTCGCAAGTGCAGGTTTGCAGGATATTTTCGAACCAAAAACGTTAAGAGCAGCGGCAAAATATACCGCGGATTATTTCTCAAGTGCGGTTCTGATCAACCAGGGAAATGGCGTTTTTGATTTGCATTCCCTGCCTTGGGAGGCTCAATTAACCCCCTATAGGGACGCGGTGGTATTAGACGTTAATAATGATAGTTTGCCTGATATCCTTATGGCAGGCAATTACTTTGATTCAAATACTGAGATGGGCAGGTACGACAGTGATGCCAGTATCATACTACTTAATAAAGGCAATGGTAATTTTAAAGTTGAACGTGTAGCCTTCCCCTGGATTAATCAAGTGCAGGCGCGTCATGTTGCTGTTGCGAAATCAAAGGATAAAAATCAGTATGTGATTTTTGCCATCAATAACGATAGTATCCGGGTTGCGCGTGTCAACCACGAGGGCAAAAATTAATATTTTGAGTTAGCCACCGGATGTCAGAATCTTATAGGGTAATAAATCTTCGTTATCCACTTGCTGGAGTCCTTCTCTTTTGTGCGGTCGGTCCTCATCTCTTCGAACGGAATTGCGGGTGAGCTTAAACGGTGGTCCGCTTTGTATTCTTCCAACCCTTTCCATGCCTTTCGCAGCTCTGATTCGCCGCCATGTACTTCTGTCGCTATGAGATTGCCCCCGACCAGCCCTTTCGCTACATAATCACCATTTGTTTTTAACATGCGTGAAGTAGGTATAGCTACCATCAGTTCAAAGCGGGTCGAATCGATGCGCGCACTATATTTCATAGCAGGGCCTATGGCACTGTCATTTTGCAGGCGCGCTTGTTCCTGTACCTTACTCAGCAGTTCGTAGGTGTCTGCCGGTGTTGGCTCACGGTTCAATACTATATATCGTGAGAGCAGAGGGCGGTCAGGAAGTTGTTCCTTTCTTACAGCCGTACCGTAAACGCGGTCTTTATCGTTAAGAAAATTTACCAGTAGTAGCATTACTGAATCCATGTGCATCTTTAACCGTTTAGCCTGCATATATTTCCCTATCCGCGTGAAAGGATTGTTGCCGGTGGGTAAGGTATATTCCCATTCTATGCCAGTTGAATCGATGTTTAATGGAATAAGCCGCAATGAGGTTTGGTACTGCCCGTCCTTATTTGAGATCATGATGTCCGTTTTGGTGAAAAACGTGTTTGTAATCTCGTGACTATGGTTGAGGAAACTTTCAGGATCTGACCATTTATGCCAGTTCTGCTTTTCGAAAATAAAACGTTTCGCGGCAGGAAAACTTGCTGAAACGACGCCAGCCTCGGCTATCCGTAATGTAGCGGGCACCAGAAGATAAACGCCTATAACAAACAACAGTGTGATCCCGCAAATAACAAGCAACACCTTTCTCATAATACCACGCGAAGTTACACGACGTTTTGTTGATGTTTGATGATAAAAGCAATGATATCTTCAAGAGGCGTATCGATCCGGGATAAGGCGTCATTGATATCATCGCGGCTTACTTGTGCCGCAAAAGATGGCGTTTTTATCTTCTTCAATATGCTTTTAACTTCCAGGCCCTCGTAACGAGTTGGTCTTATCAGCGCCGCTGCATGAATAAGACCGGACAATTCATCAAACATGTATATCATTTTGTCCATTGTGTTAACAGGCTCCACACCAAAATAACGCGGTCCGTGTGATGCGATACAATGAATAACTTCGGGATCGATATTTAATTCTTCGAGTTTTTCGATGATTACGCGGCAATGATCATTAGGAAATTTTTCCCAGTCAGCATCATGCAGCAGGCCGGCGAGTTCCCACTTCAATGCCGTTTGTTCGTCTGCATTTTCTTTTTCTATCGCCCATGCACGCATTACTGCTGCCACCTGTTTCATGTGCAATCTTAATCGTTCATTGGGCACCCATTCTTCCAATAAAGCATTTGCTTCATCAATAGACATGAGCCGGCCAGCATTTGCCGGGTTGCCAAAAACCGTTCTGTTTAATGCATGTGTCATAGCAGCTAAAGTTGCTGCAGAAAATTTATAACACAAAAAAAACCGCCTGATTTCAGACGGCTTCTATAGCATAATTGCAAGCGGCTTCTAAAACGTTATTGAAATGCCTTTTAAAGCGTTTATTCAAGCCGCCTCTGGCACGTTAATTCGAGCCGCCCCTACCACGTTGGTTCAACGACTTGTATCAAATTATTTCAAACTGCCTTTCTGGTGTTAATTCATGCGGCTTCTAGAGGGGGGTATTTAACCGGCTGTTAGGTGTGCTGAATTTGGCGTTTTTTAAAATGATTGAGGAGCCGGTCATTTATGCCCCCAAATGGCTGAAACTTCAGTCATGAGTGCTATGCCAACCATTTCAGGGCCTTTTTGACCGGGATCTCAATCATTTTTATTTTCTTCAAAATTTGAAAGTTGCGCAGCACGGTTCCGTTCATGATTTCTGATTTTCATCACTTGAATTTTCCATCCGTCTGCTTCTGTTCCAGGTTGCGTGCACAGTTTGCGAATACGGACCGGAAAAACTTACTCCCGTATATAAGGAACCAGAGGCAGGTGGCGGCAGCCCCGGGCGCTGGTTGTCGGTCCGCTTTAAATCCGGGGCCATAGATTTTACAAACCCTCACGCGGGGTATCTGTTGGCCTTCGGGCTATTCTCGTATGATCCTGGCGAAGACGATATTCTTCTTCAACGGCACGGGCTATCACGCGACTCCTCGATCGTGATTTTGTCAGCGTCTGCTGATTGTCGTTACCGGTTGAGTAACCGGTGCCGGTGCTGCGGATTTCGTTGTCAAGACCGGTGTCAGCAAATGGGACAGTTCCATCGTCCCTGCTATTGTTAGCAGAGGCCGGGTTGGGGTTGGACCGGTTAAAGCCACTATTTTGATTGCGGGCGATCCCGGTCGAATCTGCCTGATCGAAATCATTTCTTCGCCCTTTTGAAGAAGCACCTGTATTGCTCACATCCGACGGATTAACAAAATCAGCTTCGCGATTTCCGCTTAATAAGTTGCCCCGATTATTTGCATCAGGGTAATCCAGATCGTGGGTGCCAGCCAGGGCTGGTGTCTGCTTCTCGTTGCCGGCAACATTCTCCTCGCCGGTATAATCAAGATCGCGTGTACCAGCGAGCGGATTTGCCGGTAAAGGCGCGTTTCCGGTGGTTCCGGCATTCGCAGTAAGTCCATCGCTGTTATACCCACTCACTCCCGCGTAACCTGCAGCAGTATTCATACTGCTGTTGGCGTCCATGCCGGAACTGTAACCTGAGGATACCGCATAGTTTGCGGAAGAAGCATACCGTTCATCGACATTCACTGCGCCGGCGCCATCGAGTATATCTGCAGCGTCTTCAGCCTGCTGAGGCGAAGTGGCGTGAACCGTTACAATGGTATCAGCATACTGACTTGCGTCGCTGTACTTTTTTGCGTCGTCAGTATCATCACCAAAAAGGGAATTGAAAAAACGGGTAAGGGCATTGCCTTCTTTCTGATCGCCGTCTAATGACGGCAGGCCCTCTGTGTTAATAGTTCCGTTGCTCGTAGAATAAGCAGTTGAGATATCTATGGAACTTCTTGTGATGCCGGCGGCCGTGAGTTGGGTAACTGCATCTTCGGCTTCGGCTCTTGTGTCAAAAAATCCAATAACTGTGTTTGCCATGATGGTTCGTTTTTAATGAAGAATCGTTCATATGTTTCACGAATACGGATACATGGACCAGGAACATTGCTCCCTATCTCTGCTGCCCCCGCATTTGCCGGAATGAAAGCCGGCGTTGGCTGTGGGCAGGACTGGGGAACGCTTCCGGTTTCTCTCAGAACAAACACAATAACTATTCCCCCTGGAAGGTCGTGACGGGGAAATTTGGGCGACATTGCCGGGGTGAGTGAAACCTCCTCCGCAGGGAATTTAACCCTCATTTACTGATAATTATGGGTATTCAACCGCCTGAAAGAAGAAGTATTTATAAAACTGTGCAAAAATTTTATTGAAAATCAATTCATTGTGCGGCTGTCTGTCGAAAATACTTTTGATATTTCTCTTTTTTTCGATTTATTCCATCTACCTTCGCAGTCCAAAAAATAAAAAGCCGGGATAGCGGCGTCACTTAAACAAACAAACAAATGAGCAAATTACATTTTACTACCAAACATGCTAACGCGGCTACCGTAAAGCACAACTGGTACGTTGTGGACGGTACTAATCAAACCGTTGGACGCATGTGCGCCAAGATAGCAGCCGTTCTTCGCGGGAAGAACAAGGCATACTATACGCCACATGTTGATTGCGGAGATTACGTAATCGTTATTAATGCCGACAAAGTGGTTTTCACCGGCCAGAAACTCGATGACAAGGAATATTTGACTTTCTCTGGTTACCCCGGTGGTCAGAAGGCCGAAACAGCAAGAAATTTGCTCGCCCGTCGTCCTGAAGCAGTTATCGAAAGAGCTGTAAAAGGAATGTTGCCTAAGAATCGTCTCGGTCGCAAGGTGTACAAAAAATTATTCGTGTATGCTGGTGATAAGCACGAGCATGCTGCACAAAAACCACAACCTTTAACTTTCTAATTGTAATCATACATGGAAAAGCAAAAAAACGCAGTCGGCCGTCGTAAAGAAGCAGTTACAAGAATCTTTTTGTCAAAAGGTTCCGGCAAGATCACTGTTAACGATAAAGACTACAAAGAATATTTCTCTCTGGTATACCTGCAGAACCAGGTTGAATTGCCGATGAAAACGCTCCAGGTGCTGGATAAATATGATGTTAAGATCAACGCTACCGGTGGTGGTATGAAAGGTCAGGCAGAAGCAGCAAAGCTGGGTATTGCGCGTGCACTGGTTGAATTGAATCCTGAAGGCCGTCCTGCATTAAAAGCAGCCGGAGTTCTGAAACGCGATCCAAGATCAGTTGAACGTAAGAAATTTGGTCATAAGAAAGCACGTAGAAGCTACCAGTTCAGCAAGCGTTAATCTCATCTCTAATCAAACTATTCAAAGCATAAATAACATGGAAAATAACACTTCGTTACAACAACAATTACTGGAGGCAGGTGTACATTTCGGTCACTTGCGCAAGAAGTGGAATCCAAAGATGTTGCCTTACATCTTTGCAGAGAAAAAAGGTATTCACATCATCGATCTTAATAAAACAACTGAACATCTGCAGGAAGTGGCGGCAGTGCTGAAACAGGTTGCACGCAGCGGTAAAAAGATCATGTTTGTTGGTACAAAAAAACAGGCAAAAGAAATTGTGTCTGATTGCGCAAAGAAAGTGAACATGCCTTTCGTAACTGAACGTTGGCTGGGTGGTATGCTTACTAACTTCAATACCGTACGTAAAAGCGTTAAGAAGATGCAAAGCATCGACAAAATGCTGGGCGACGGTAGTGCAGAAAGTCTTACCAAAAAAGAACGCCTGCAATTACAACGCGATCGTGATAAAATGGATAAAGTGTTAGGTGGTATCTCCCAACTGGGTCGTGTGCCAGCAGCTCTGTTCATCATTGATATCGGTCACGAACATATTGCACTGGCTGAAGCAAAACGTCTTGGCATCACAACCTTTGGTATGGTTGATACCAATTGCGATCCTAATAAAGTTGATTTTGCGATCCCGTCAAACGACGATGCAACAAAATCAATCGCTATTATCACTCAATACATCACTGCTGCTATCGCAGAAGGTTTGTCTGAAAGACAAGCTGCCAAAGATGAAGAAGTTGATGAGTCAGGTGATGATGAAAAAGATAAGAAAGCAGCACGTCTGCAGGCTGAAGCTGAAGCTGAAGCAGCACGCGGCGGCGGTGGAAAAGTAAGAGGCGGAACTCAGCCAAAACGTCGTGTACCAGGTGGTGCAAGTCGCAGACCAGGCGGTCCTGGTGGCCCCCGCTAATCGCTGGTGTATCTTTTACCAACACGGTTCTAACTAATACGGCCAGGAATTTGCGACTGCACATTCCTGGCTATTTTAATAAAACTCAAATTTTTGAATTATGTCAACTGTTGCTATTACAGCTGCTGATATTAACAAGCTCCGCCAGACAACTGGTGCGGGTATGATGGATTGTCGTAAAGCTCTTACTGAAACCAACGGCGATTTTGAAGCCGCAATCGACTGGCTCCGTAAGAAAGGTGCAAAGGTTGCCGCACTTCGTGGTGATCGTGAAGCAAAAGAAGGTGTAGTAATTGCACAGACAACTTCTGATAACAAAACAGGTATTGCAGTTTGTGTTAGTTGCGAAACTGACTTCGTTAGCAAAAACGCTGATTTCGTTGCATTTGCTCAAAGCATCGCTAACGCAGCTATCGAAAATAACGTAAAATCTATCGAAGAATTAAACGAGGTACAGATCAACGGTGCAAAGGTTGCTGATCTTGTAAACGATAAACTTGCCAGCATCGGTGAGAAAATTGGTATCACAAAGCTTGAACGTGTTGATGCTCCTTATGTAGCTTCTTATATTCATGGTGCTAACCGTATTGGTGTACTGGTTGGCATGAATAAAGAATCTGCAGAAGCTGGTAAAGATGTTGCAATGCAAATTGCAGCCATGAGTCCTGTAGCTGTTGATGCTGCTTCGGTACCTCAGTCAGTTATCGATCGCGAAAGAGCAATCGTTACCGAACAAATCCAGGCTGATCCAAAGATGGCTGGTAAACCAGCAGAAATGATCTCTAAAATTGCTGATGGTAAACTGAATGCGTTCTTTAAAGAACAAACGCTGACAGCCCAGGCTTTTGTAAAAGACAACGGTAAAACCGTGGGTGACTACCTGAAATCTGCAGGCGATATCACAATCACTGAATTCAAAAGAGTAGCACTTGGATAATTCTGGTATGTACTTTACTCAGATATTTATCAAAATGGTGACCAATCTCTATTAATATATAGCAAAGCCGTTCCTTCGGGAGCGGCTTTTCTTTTAACAGTACATAGATAATTCCCGTTTCGCTGCTGGCATCATCCTTGCGTTATTCCAGGTTTTGTGGAGGTCAGTGTATTGTTCTGTTTATCTTGGAGGGACGGCCTAGTTAGCATAAAAAATCTTTTCTTTGCACCCTCAAGGGTTTCGTAAATTTTAAATTCTCTTCTATACATGCTTCCAAAATACAAACGTGTTCTGCTTAAACTTTCAGGTGAATCATTAATGGGCGATAAAAGTTTTGGTTTTGATACAGCCATTACCGAGCAGTACGCGCATGACATTAAAAGCATTGTTGACCTCGGGGTAGAAGTTGCCGTAGTGATCGGCGGCGGAAACATTTACCGTGGCATGAATGAAAAAGAAACCGGCATTGAACGCGCGCACGGCGATTATATGGGAATGTTAGCCACTGTAATTAACGGGATGGCGATGCAGGCGATGCTGGAAAAAATCGGCGTGTATACCAGGTTGCAAAGTGCCATCAAAATGGAACAAATTGCGGAACCCTACATCCGTAGAAGGGCCATCAGGCATATCGAAAAAGGACGTGTAGTGATATTTGGTGCAGGTACAGGTAATCCTTATTTCACCACGGATACTGCCGGATCGCTCCGTGCTATTGAAATACAGGCAGATGTTATTCTGAAAGGCACCCGGGTTGACGGAATATATACAGCAGATCCTGAAAAGGATCCTACCGCAACAAAATATAATGTAATCACTTTCCAGGAGTGTATCTCTAAAAATCTTCGCGTGATGGACATGACTGCCTTCACGCTTTGTATGGAAAACAAATTACCAATTATCGTATTTGACATGAATAAACCAGGTAATCTTTATAGTGTGGTCACCGGGCAAAAAGTCGGTACCCTTGTAAAGGACTGATAAAGACGGGGGTAGAGATATGATATTAAGTAGCTTGCATATTCGGGATTGTGTTACTATTTTACCGATACGAAAAACCACCAAACGGGTGGTTTTTTCATTATCCCTGATCCTCAATCCTTTGAAAGACGGTCCCTATTTATTATTGAGGAAAATGCCCGAACCGTTATGAACTCATTAGCCGTCATCCTTGGCTTCCAGATCTCTGTGAGCATTGTCGAAATCCTGATTTTCCAGTTTGGAGCAATCATCCTGGGTTTCTCCATGCATTTTTTCTGGACAAGCCGAAAAACACCACCGCCGTCATCAGCCGAACGCCCAGTGCTCGCAGGCTCCAGCCTCAATCCCGCCAATGAATGGAGATTGAAATATGTCGAAGAAGTTGAATCCCGCCAAAAAGCAGAAAAACAGCTTCGGATTGAACTGGAAAATCTTAAAGACAATGAAAATCTGCTGGTAATAGAGTTGGAAGAAGCCAAAAAAGAGATCGACCGGTTAGAAGCTTTGGTAAAACCCGTATCGGAAGAGCCCTCCGAAGAAAGTTATCTCGCTCAGCTAAATAATGCGCAACAACTTCTCCAATCGCATAACCAGGACATCAGTCGTTTGGTGAGCCAGATAGATCAGCTGAAAGATTCAGAGAAAAAACTACAGGCAACCCAGCATGTAAACGAAGAACTGAATCGCACGATCTTCGAGTTGCGGAAAAGCTTGTTCGATCGTGAAAACGAATTGCGTATGGTTCGGCAGCAACAGGTACTTGCCCGGGAAGTACAGGACAGGCTGGACAAGGCTTACCAGGATTTTGGTGGTCTGCAAAACAATCTCCAGAAACTGGAATCGTACATTGTTAAACCCGAAAACCGGAATTTCGAATTTGAACATCTGCAACAATCATTTTTCAGATTGTCTACCGAGTTCGATAGTCTTAAACTGCGCCAGCAATCAATGCTTGAAGAGAATCAGCGACTTTCTATCCTGTTATCGGATGCTGATGACAAACTACGCGAATCAAATTTCATAAGACAGCAGCTCCAGAAAAAAATCACCTTTCTCGAGGAATTCAATAACGATCTTCAATTGCTGGCTGAGCAGCACAAACGTCTCGATAACCAATTAAAACGAGCCGCGGAAATCAGTTTAATGATGACTAAGGACGCATAGCTGGTAAAGCTGAAGAACAGCTAAGCGGTGATAGGTGCCTCATCGGTTTGAATGCATAACTTTGCTGACTAACCTTCTGCACATGACCTCAATCGCTGATATCAGGAAAGATTATATACTTAAGTCTTTAAATGAAAAGGACGCTGACTCACCATTTCAATTATTTGAAAGATGGTGGCAGGAAGCTATTACAGCGAGACTGGATGAAGTAAACGCAATGACATTAGCTACGGCTTCGCTGGAAGGTGTTCCGGCTGCAAGAGTTGTGTTGTTAAAAGGTTTTTCTGAGAAGGGGTTTGTATTTTTTTCAAATTATAATAGTGCGAAAGGCACCCAGCTTGCTGAAAACCCCAGGGCCGCACTGGTGTTTTTCTGGAAAGAACTGGAGCGCCAGGTACGTGTTACCGGGCTTGTAAGCAAAACCAGCGATGAGGAAAGCGATGCTTATTATTTCTCGCGCCCTGAAGGTTCAAGGATAGGTGCCTGGGCCTCACCACAAAGCCAGGTAATAGCCAGCAGGGAATGGCTCGAAACAAATGAACTCCAGTTCAGGGAGAAGTTCGAAGGAGGGCCGATCAGTCGTCCGCCTCATTGGGGTGGATATATCGTTAAACCGGTCACCATTGAATTCTGGCAGGGCAGAGCGAGTCGTTTGCATGATCGTCTGCAGTTTAGTCTTGGTGAAGATGGTACCTGGAAGCTGGAACGCCTGGCGCCTTAGAGATTATAAAGGCTACATAAATACCGTTGTGTCTGTGATCGGTAGAGCCACCAGTCCGCTTTGGTAAATGGGAATAAAATACAATTTGTCTCTTGATCGGTAGAAACCGCCAGTCCGCTTAGGCAAACGGGAATAGAATACAATGTTGTCTCTTGATAGGTGAAGCCACCAGTCCGCTTTGGCAAACGGAAATAAAATACAATTTGTCTCTTGATCGGTAGAAGCCGCCAGTTGGTTTTGATATTGGTAATAATTGCCAGTTGTATAATAGGTAGAACCCGCTTGTTGGTTTTGAAACTGGAAATAATTACCAGGTGTCGCTAAATCGGTAGAACCCACCAGTCCGCTTTGGTAAAGGGCAATAAAATACAGTTTGTTTCTTGATCGGTAGAAACCGCCAGTCGGTTTTGATATTGGTAATAATTGCCAGTTGTATAAGAGGTAGAACCCGCTAGTTGGTTTTGAAACTGGAAATAATTACCAGTTGTCGGTTAATCGGTAGAATCCACCAGTGGATTTTGGATACGCGAAATTGTCCTCGCGTCGTATTACTGATTCCTGGAAAAGCAAAAACCAGTCATCGACTGGTTTTAAACTTTTTTATCAGGCCTCTTTTTTCTTAGCAGCAACCTTTTTTACTCTCGCAGGTCTTGACTTACCAAATGATCCTTTGAAAGTTTTTCCTTTTTTCGTTTTTTTATCACCTCTGCCCATGATGTTGTTTTTGTTGAATTATAAATATGTTCGCGACGGCACAAAAATAAAAAAAAGCTCCGGTACCTCGTAAACTTAGTAGCGGAACTTTTCAGATGCAAAGCATCAGGCTCATAATTTAGCCTGCAATTCTTTACCAGCTTTAAATCGGGCAACTTTTTTAGCCTTGATTTTGATAACTGCGCCAGTCTGAGGGTTGCGTCCGTTACGGGCAGCTCTCTTTGAAACTGAGAAAGTACCGAAACCAACAAGGGTAACTTTACCGCCACCTTTCAATGTTTTTGTTACAGCTTCAACGAAAGAATCTAAAGCAGCATTTGCTTGTGTCTTAGTGAGGCCTGCATCATCGGCAAGCTTAGCGATTAATTCAGCTTTGTTCATAGTGTATATTTTTGTTTACTTTAAGCACGACAAATTTAGAAGCTTTTTGAGATACACAAAACTTTTATCAAAAAATCTTGCACTTATTAAAATCTCTTAAAATCCGCTCCGGACAAGGATTCTAAACAAAAACAAGTCCAAAATACGTGCCGGTACATAAAAGTGTTTCTTCTCAAATCCTTACTGGAAGCGGATTTCAGCGCTGTTCGCCTGAAATGCTTGCCAGTGCTGCATTCCACATTAATGTACTACTTTTTTTTAATTAAGATTACCTGAAATATTGTTATCCACAATTAGTTGATAACTTCCATCAGTGTTCGGAAGGAAATAACATGGTCACCCCATTTTGAAATGGATTTTTGTCGCAACCCCGGCGCAAAACCACTGATATAGGCGTTATAAGAAGCTTTTGATTCCAGGTAATACTGAACTGCGTAGGTGGGCCCGTCAATGTCGTCTACATCCTGCAAACGCACCAACTGGTGCCTGGAAAAATAACCGGTTTGCAGAATTTCAGGGATATGTTCAGCGATCATCCATTCAACCCAGCTTTCATGCATCTCCCAGCTAACCTTAGTTGTAACATTATATATATACATGATAACCAGATTTTGAAGTTTGAACAATCACAATTTTAATTTCAGGTAAACCGGGCAATGATCGCTGTGTTTTATATCAGGATAGATTTCTGCATCAGCCAACTGATCACGGAGTGGCTCAGTTACATTTATATAATCAATTCTCCAGCCTTTGTTCTGAGCGCGCACGGAAGGAAATCTTTGGGTCCACCAGCTATACCTGTGTGGTTCCGGGTGAAATACGCGAAAACTGTCGATCCAGCCACTTTCAAATAACTTATCCATCCAGGCTCGTTCTTCCGGCAAAAAGCCAGACGACTTTTTGTTCCCTTTTGGATCATGAATATCAATCTCTTTGTGTGCTATGTTATAATCACCACACAAGATGAGTTTTGGATGCGTACGTTTCAATTCATCCACATATGTATAAAATTCATTGAGCCATTGATATTTGAAATTTTGTCGCTCGTCGCCGGTTGTACCTGAAGGGAAATATGCATTTATAAGCCTGATATCACCGAAGTCCATTTGTATTACGCGGCCCTCATCATCGCTTACTGCATGTCCATTGCCATACACAACATTGTCAGGTTTGATTTTTGTAAATACTGCAACACCGCTATATCCTTTTTTCTGAGCAGAAAACCAGTAGTCATGATAGTTTAGTTCGCTGAACTTCGTATAGTCAACATTGTCACGCAGGGCCTTTGTTTCCTGGATACAGATGATGTCTGCAGGATCCGTCTTTAACCAATCAATAAGACCTTTGGTCATCGCGGCCCGGATGCCGTTGACATTATAACTGATGATACGCATGCTAATACTAATTGATTATATTGGACAGCAATTTACATACTTCGATGAAAGCAGAAACAATAAAAAAACCAGAGACAAGAAAGATCAGCGAGCCGATCATTCCCGCTAAAGAACATGTTTTTCTTGATGGCCCCAAAAGTCGTGATTACGAACTTGGCTACGCCTGGCGCGTGTTTCGCCAGTTTTTGAAAGGCTTCCGTACACTTCATTTTGTAGGGCCATGTATTACCGTATTTGGCTCAGCACGATTTGAGGAAGATCACAAATACTATAAGGCAGCACGCGAGTTTGGAAAACGTATTGCAGCAATGGGATTTACAACCATGACAGGTGGTGGGCCAGGCATCATGGAGGCTGCCAATCGTGGCGCTTTTGAAAACAACGGGCAATCAGTAGGTTGTAATATTCAACTGCCGTTTGAACAACAACCGAACCCTTACATGCACCAATCAATCACGTTTGAACATTTTTTTGTTCGTAAGGTGTTACTGATTAAATATTCTTATGCATTCATCATAATGCCCGGCGGCTTCGGGACACTCGACGAATTTTTCGAAACGCTTACATTGATTCAGACGAGGACCATCACCCAGTTCCCGATCGTTGTATTTGGGGTTGAATATCATAAGGGACTGATGGATTATTGCCGTTGGCTGGTGGAAGAAGGCACAATCTCCGAAGCAGATCTCAAACTGGTATTGCTCACGGATAGTTACGACGAAGCCATGCAACATATTCAATCATATATTACTGCCAACTACAAGGTGAAGCCAAGGAAAAGGTATTGGTGGTTGTTTGAAAAACGATAAACTCCGGAGGTGTCTGTTTGCCGCTGCTGCCGCCGCCTCTATGAAAAGTTACGTTAAGGTCATGG
>JAEZGI010000025.1 GCA_023416995.1 Bacteroidota bacterium | reverse complement strand
CGATTTACCTGAATAAAAAGATCATGGACGAGTTCCGCCCGGAGATGAAGAAATATTATTATGATCCAAAGAAATACAAAACCTACCTGGAGCAATTGGGTATAAAGTATCCGACGGTGAAATAGGTCGAAGGATTTCAAAGCCGGTACACGTGGGAAGCCACACAAAATTCGAAACAATCAAACAAGTTGTATGAAAGCTTTCAATAATCTAAAGATCACGGTAATATTTGTCTTATGCTGTGTGAAATGCATTGGCCAAACAACCCCACCTGCTATTTCGGCTATACTTGAAAGTGATATTAAACGTGATGTATATGCTTTGGCAGATGATCATTTCCGTGGTCGCGAAGCAGGAACCCTTGATGAACTGAAAGCAGCGGTTTGGTGGGCCGATGAATTGCGAAAGGCCGGACTTAGTCCTGCGGGTGATCACGGCACCTATTTTCAGTATTTTGAATTATTACGCAGCCGGGTTTCGCCCACAAGTATGATAAAGATTGGAGACGAGAGCCTGGTGGTTTGGAAGGATGCGCTTGTCGCGTTTACGGCACCTGCTCATCTGAATACTACCGTTGTTTTTGCAGGCAAGGCTGATGATGCCACGCTTAATGGTCTTGATCTGAAAGGTAAGGTGGTTGCCGTTGAAGTTTCGCCTGACTCGATTAACCTGGATGTGAGTTTGCCTGAGCGCCGCTATCCCTCATATGTTTATCGTAAATACGGGGCCAGGCTGGTGAATCGCGGTGCGTCGGGGATCATTTTTATTGCTGATGAGATGGCTGAAAAAAGCTGGCCGGCTGTATTGCCCGCACTCACACGTGGCACTTATAGTATTGAGCCTTCTGGCAATACTAATGTTGTCAACCGTGTGCAAGTGATCTGGGTGCATGCAGGCACAACTGAAAAGCTGCGCGCTAATCCGTCCATTCAAATGCAGATATTGGTTGAAAAATTCACTTACCCTTCGGTTAATGTGATTGCAAAGGTCGAAGGCACGGACCCGGTGCTTAAAAATGAATATCTATTGTACAGCGGTCACAATGATCATGAAGGTATTCGTATGCCTTATGGCAATGATTCTATATATAATGGGGCCGATGATAATGCCAGTGTAAGTGTTGCTATGATGGCCATCAGCCGTGCTTTCAAAAAGGCACCTGCAAAACGATCAGTGTTATTTGTATATCACGGAGCTGAGGAACGCGGGCTGCTTGGTTCACGTTATTATGCAGCGAATCCAACTGTTGATAAGTCATCCATTGTTGCGGTTTTAAATGGAGACATGATTGGCGCTAACAATATCGACAGTGCCGTGCTGATGGGCGTTCAGCCACCGCACCTGAACTCGCCAGATCTTGTAAAGATGGCACTGGATGCTAACCGGGAAGGTAATTACTTCAAACTTGATACGCTTTGGGATAAACCATCGCATATAGAGGGCTGGTATTTTCGTAGCGATCATCTTCCTTATGCCCGCGCAGGGTTTCCTGCTGTGTTCTATTCAAGTATGCTTCATCCTATCTACCATACACCCATGGACGAAGCAAAAACGCTTAACTACAAAAAGATTAAAAAGATGGCCGACTGGATGTATCGCACCGGTTGGAAGGTGGCGAATGCGGCAAAGCGGCCCGCCGTGTTGCCGGATTTTAAGTTGGAGCGGTAGGAGTTTTTGGTTTAGCACAAATCAGTACAGGAGCATCGTGCTGTGGCAGCTCTAACGACGATTAGTCGATGAGGTGGTTTCATATTTTCACCGATCGCACGCAATGTCTTGCATAAACAAAGCCGGAGTACCGGTTTGACACCTTATGTTTGTTGAACAAAAGCATCAAACATTTATGTCGTATCTGTTCAAAATCGAATTGCAGGACATGCCGGTGCCGGTATGGCGGCATGTGCATGTGCCTGATGAATTTTCTTTGCTCAGGCTTCATCTTACTATACAAGCCGCCTTCGGATGGGAGCATGTGCATTTATCCGAGTTTAAACATACTACGCCTGCTGCAGTTCATATTTACGGCGATAGTTCTCTAAACGATGGTGAACTGCCAGACGTATTAGAATTCGCCACCGTTTTTCTCAGGAAATTTTTTAAGAAGCCCGGTGACAAACTGGATTATTATTACGACTTCGGTGATGGCTGGCATCATACGGTCACACTGTTGAAGAAAGATGCTAATGAATTATTGTATCCTATATGCAAGGAGGGTAGTGGAAGATGCCCGCCGGAAGATGTTGGCGGTCCTTCAGGATATGAAATGATGTTGGAAGCCCTGGCAGCAAAACGTCATCCGGAGAAGGCCTCGTATCGGACCTGGGTTGGTTTAAAGCCGGGTGAGAAATGGGATCCTGACGAATTTAACTACCGCGAGACACATAAAC
Source organism: Bacteroidota bacterium (assembly GCA_023416995.1). Taxonomy (GTDB): domain Bacteria; phylum Bacteroidota; class Bacteroidia; order Chitinophagales; family Chitinophagaceae; genus DATHKG01. The sequence goes on along the minus strand of JAEZGI010000025.1, from coordinate 148,312 downwards.
GGTTATGTGTGGTTGTTGCATGAGAGTTAAAGAGAATGTTTAGAAATAGAGAGAAAGACATTTCTTTGAGGTTTCCATTTTGCGTCCCTTCAGGGTAAGCAGCAACGTTGTTGACGGTTTCCCGTAAATATCCTCTTCAGTCAAATCCAGGTATGGAACTTAGTATATGAGCAGCACATTTTTCATAGCGCCAATCCGTACCCGAAGCCCCAAACGGTGCTACCTTCTATAGGCATTCAACTTGCATATGGAAATTTCATATAATAAATAGAACCACTTACCTGTTATCTCACGCAGTAAACAAACTTTATATATCCAAATCTTACCTATGATGAAAAATCTTTTGTATGCCGCATCTATTCTTTTATTGACAAGTTGCGGCTCAGCCAGGAAAATAAATTACAGTGGTGTAAACGCTGATCTTCCTAAGTCAAACACAAATATTTCGCTGGCGGTATGGGACCAGAGAGTCCAGGTAACTGATGGTTCTCGAAAGCCTGATTTTGTTGGCTATCTGAGGTCAGGGGCTGGAATCGCATATCCGATGCGGACCAGGTCTGGTAAGCCGTTTGTAAATGACATGTCGGCCACGATAGCATCGGCATTGAAGGAAAGCGGCAGTAAAGTGGTTGTAGTAGAAACGAAGTTTAATGACAGTCGGTCAATGATTGTAAACCGACTGAAAGAACATAACGCTCCACAGCTGTTGCTTTTGAAATGTAACGAGTATCACACCGATGGTTACGGTGCGCAGGCGCTTATTTATGATATTGATGTGATCGTGCTCGATATCAACGGTAACATCCTTAAAGAAAGAAAGTTCTCCGGAAGAAAATTGCTTGGAGGAAACGGTTTCTGGGGTGCCGGCAAATACAAAACTTATATGCCTGCCGGTTTAAAAAATCTCGTCGAAGAAATCTTTCGACGATGACTTGAACAAGACATTATTGGCTAAGTCATAAATCAATTCACTACATGATAATGGCAATCGTTGCACACTCAGTCAAATCATGTAGCTGTCTTCAACACCACCCCTATGAAATCACTCTCTATCTTATTTGGTCTTGACGGCGACGGCACAGTTGCGCATGAAACCAACTGCAGACCCGGCGCACACGCCGGCGTGCTGCTCGCAGGTCGTGAAAAGTTTGTCAGCTTTCTTGAACTGCATCTCGGTTTGCAACGACCGCATGTACACGCGATGGATCGTGTATTAAAGCTGAAAGCATTGCTGGCTGAGTTGCCAAACAGCAAGCTGCCTTTCAAGAACTCCTGGAATACCGATTCGATCGGCGTATCACGTCGCATCATAGAACTATGGGATAGCTGGCGAATGTCTGGCTGGAACCCGGAATCGACACAACAGATTTTCCGCAACGGATGCAGCAAATAGTAACCATCAAAGAACAAATCAGATCGGCAGGTGCAGGACTACCCGATCGTATACTTGCGATTGTAAAAGAACTTGAAAGATCAACCTTACCGGACGACGTCCGCGCTTACGAATCACATTCAGGTGCTTATCAATTTCCTTTAGCATAAGCGGCAGATCGGCCACCACCTTTGGCAAATGCCATAGATACGTCGCTTCTTCCGTATCCAATGTTTCCAACACAATGTGAAACTGTTCATCGCCTTCCAGCAAAAACACAAAAGAAAAAGGTTGTAGCGCGTGTCGTACCCGAAGCAAACGCCCCGCATGTTCATCAGCAAGAAAACGCAACAGCCTGTGGTGCGATGATAGTTGCCCCAAGTGAAATGGTAAGCTCATCGTTTGGTTCAGATCGTTCTTGCAGGATCACCAATCCTGGGAACTTGCAGCGATAGACTTATTGAGTTCTTTCAGATGTTCAATCGTTACTTTTCGTATGCGCGATAAACAGAGCCATTGATCTTCAAACGGAACCATTGTGTCGGCGTCAATGAAGCAACTGTTACCATTGTCAAGAGCAGGTTTATAAAGGGGAAGCGCAATCAGGTTGCCCAGTCTCTTGCCTGAGTGAGTATCCTGGTTCGGAAACAATCTGTCAAAACTGGACTTCTTATCAAAGGTGGAGACCACGCCAGATTTGATGAGCAATGACAAGATGATTTTTCTGCTTTTGAGAGCAGGGTACGGTTGTTCAAAGAAGACCCACACATGTCCAACATTACCTGATCGTGATCGTTCGAGATATGCGGGGACGTTATGTTCAGTGCAGCACTTAAGAAACGATCGCGCATCATCCATCCAATTTTGTTGATCAAAATCTGCTGCAATGAACCACGAAGTGCCATCAGGGAGTAAGGGATATATGCCGACAAGTTGATCGCCGTTTATATGTTTTCCAATTTGCTCGTCGTTGAAGGTAGAAACGACTTTTCATTGAAGTTCTGAAATGTGCCTCCTTTCATCTTATGCGCCCTGTAGCGATAGGGGTCGTAAAAGTAAGCTGGCATGTATCCCTGTTTTGATCCTTTTTCCCAGTGTAATGCAAAGACGTCGTCCCGTCCTTTGAACAGGGAACGGAATAGCGGGATGTTCATGAGAGACATATTCCAGGCAATGTTTGAAGTTCTTGTTGGTGTGATCCTTTAAGGCGTGAAATTATCGAAACCGGGCGAGATTCATTGTTACCAATAATTCTGCATTCTGGCTGTGAAGAGTTCTGGATCGTCGCTAACCGTAACTATCACAGATTATTCACGAATCACTTTACTCCGGCAGGCATGCAGGGCAGTTGGATAACCTAAGTAGTTCTATCTACCGGATATAAGTGTTTATTCATTCTCTCGGGGTGTAATTAACTAGGGGTTTCTAGCGTTATCTGCGTGTTTGATCTTAAGAAGTATCCTAACCCGTAAAAACCCTACCCCTTATGCAAAGGCTTTATGTTTTGGCTTTTCTACTGATTAGTTATGTAACGGAATTAAACGCTCAGGCTTTACAGGCAAGTTATCAAACAACAAATGGTGAGGTTCGTAAAATCTTAAAGACTGGTAATACCACCTTTGTCGCAGGTTCATTTTCTCATGTGGGATCCGGTGTTGGGAATATTGTTGAGCTGGATAAATCAACCGGCCTGGCCACAAATTTAAACATAGCTGCTACCGATGGGTATGTAAGGGCAGTTACATCCGACGGCAGTGGTGGTTGGTTTATTGGAGGAGAATTTACAAAGGTTGGAGGTGAAGCAAGACGCTATCTGGCACGTATAAACGCAGATGGTTCTCTTCACCCCTGGAACCCGTCGCCAGATTACTATGTTCAGTCGTTGGCGATTGATGGGAACGTGTTGTATGTAGGCGGCGGATTTAATAGCCTTGCAGGTCAGGTGCGAAGAGGCGTGGCGTCTTTTAATATTTCTGCTGGCACTATCACATCCTTTAACCCTAATGTTCCCGGTACCGTGATGTCATTGCTTGTCTCTGGCTCTGACCTATACGTTGCTGGTTATTTTACTTCTGTTAATGGCACTGCACGAACCCATGTTGCGAACGTTAATAAAACAACGGGTGCAGTCGGAAGTTTCGCGCCAAACATAAGCAGTACCGTTAGAACAATCATTGAAGAGAATGGAATAATGTATGTAGGTGGCGAGTTCACGACGGTCGGTGGTCAGTCGAGAAACAGGCTGGCAGCAATTAATAAAGCAACAGGTGCTGTTACCAGTTGGAATCCACAACCCAGTGGAACAGTATATAAACTGGCTGCAACAGCCACTGAAGTTTATGTTGTGGGATTATATAATACGATCGGTGGCGCGAATCGAAAAAACCTGGCGGCGGTGAACATCTCAACAGGGTTGGCTACAGCCTGGGCACCAAACACCGATGGTTTTATATACAGTATATTATTAAATGGTTCTACTGCTTATATCGGTCTTGGTGGAGGCGTTATTGGTGGCGGGTATCGGGCAGGCGTTGCTGAGATTGATCTCTCTACTGGCGTTGCTACGAGCTTCAATCCTTCTGCCGGCGGGTCAGTATTTGCGATGGCAGCATCGGGGTCAAAACTTTTTGCGGGTGGTACTTTTTCGACGATTAATGGCGAGCGGCGCACTGGTTTGGCCGCATTTGATGAAACGGGTAGTTTGTTGTCATTCAACCCGCAGATTCAGGGTTCAGTGAATGACATTGCTATACATAACGACAAACTTTATGTTGCGGGCCAGTTTTATCAGGTAAACGGTGTGACCAGGAGATCTCTTGCTGCATTCGACATTGCAACGGGCACCCTGGACGCCTGGGGTCCGCAGGTGATGGGAGAGGTGTTATCAATGGGGATATCTTCAGCCACCAGCACCATGTATATTGGTGGTAATTTTTATTCTGCAGGTGGCGTTTCTGTGAATAATCTTGCTGCACTGGATTTGAATACCGCTACTGCTTTTAACTGGTCGCCGGAGGTGTATGGAATGGATGGTGTTACTAGTTTACTGGTTGCTAAAGGCAGGGTGTTTGTTGCTGGTGATTTTTATAACATAGGTGATGAAACCCGGCAGGGACTTGCTTCTTTCAATGAAACCACCAGGGCACTTGATACCTGGAACCCACAGGTAGATGGTATGGTAAAAACAATGGCTATCCATGGGAATGATCTTTACCTGGGCGGAAGTATTTACCAGGCAGGAGGTATGTCAAGACAGAATCTAGTCAGCGTGAATATAACAAGTGGCGCCATTAACCCATGGAGCCCGTCAACCGATAACCAGGTGAACGCTATGGCCATTGGTAACGGGAAGATTTATATAGGTGGATATTTTGAACAGGTTAATGGTATTCCAAGGAATGCTGCTGCGGCATTTGATCTGGCAAGTGGAACACTTGAAAGCTGGTCGCCGTTAACTGGTGGTGCAGTGAGTACGATATACGCAAATACCGAGCAGGTTTTTCTTGGTGGACAATACATAGGTGCGGCCGGGGTTTATCGCAGCATAGCTGTTTATGGTGAAGCTTTGTTGTTGCCATTGCGTTGGCTTCATTTTAACGTGCAGCCTCAGGGTGGGTCAGCTTTGTTAACATGGGCTACCGATAATGAATCGGGTACTGCAGGTTTTGAGATTGAGCGGAGTACTGACGGTTACAGGTTCACGGAATTAGCAATTGTGGCCGCAAGGAACATCAGTGGGCTACAGCGTTATGAATACGATGATAAGGGTTTTGGAGAAATCAGATCAGGCAAGATATATTATCGCGTGGAGCAATTTGATATTGATGGAAAGAGAACTTATTCGCCGATCATAAGTGTAAGGAAGTCTTCTCCTGTGAACGCTGTGTTGTATCCTAACCCTGTGCAGGGTCATAGCAGGCTTAGTTTCCAGTTGTCGCGTGATGAGAAGGTGCGTTTGAGTATTGTGAATGCGGCCGGGGTTACGGTGAAGACGTTATCGGTGAAGGCTAGTGCGGGTGCGAATACAATTACGCCGGGTGTTGCGCAGTTGCCTTCCGGGATTTATGTGTTGAAGCTGATTAGTGATTCGTTCGAAGAGGAGATAAGGTTTGTGAGGTAGTGATTGAACAAGGAGCTGAAAGTTGAACTGAAAGCACCAGCCGCCGCGGCTGGTGTTTTCAGTTTTTGATGGTATTGTCGTGCTATAAATCTGTTTGGAATCAGTATCTTCAGATCATCTGAATTATCCAATATGCTGATACTATCAGTTTTAATGCGAATCAGTACAGTACTGTTATTTGGTTCAATAGGTATGTTTGTGATCGTTGCTATTATATTGACGGTGATTTTTTATAATCTGCGGCGAGAGAAGAAACTGCAATCAGGGAGATGAACTTCTTTTTTGTTTTGTGTGATGGTTATCTTATGACGCCGGGCTAATAACTTATTTATTGAAATCCCTCACACGGCTATTCAAAATCTTGAGTAGAAAGTTTTGATATCCCACTTCGCCTTGCCTTCGTTAAGTGTTGCACAAAGAATTTTATTACCATCGGTCCGAACGTTCACCAAACCATAGACTATCCCATCTACTACTTTTAGCCTGTCCAGGGTTTTAGTCTTTTTCTGGCCTTTCAGTGCGCCGGAGGTTACATGTGTATAATGAACCCTGGTAGTTGCTTCATTGGTTAAACTGATATCAATCAACCCTTCGGGTGTTTTGTATTTTTTTGCGCTGATCTCGTTTGGATCCCCCAACCGAAGACTTCTTGAAATCTCTGTGCTATAAACCAGTGGCGTTATCATTTTATCTTTTTCCACCTTTCTGAACCCTGTTATTCCGGACGCTGCTACAATTGATGGCCTTGGATGCGAGTGGGTTTCATCATCTCCGGATGAGATAATTGTTGCCGCTGCCTGTACGTATTGAAGAAATTCAATTGAGCAATCATCGCTGCCGTGATGGCAAGCTTTCGCGACATCTGCCGCAAGTTCTTGTTTACTGCCTTCAAGCGCTTCCATGATATAATGCTGGCTGTTTTGATTAAGGTCGCCCGTCAACAAGATTCTTGTTTTGCCATAATCTATTCGAAGTAAGACGGAGTTTCCATTTGTATTTCGGGAATCGTCGCCAAGACTTTTCAGTTTAGGTTTTCCCTGTACTGTGGTTTCAATCGGGCCAAGCACTTTGATCGACACCTCATCATCTTCGGCGTAACCAGGAAGGTATTTAAAGCCTTTTGCAGAGTTATATGAAAGGCGTTCAATGTTTGCTTTTGATTTTATGACACATCTTAGAAAGTCTGCCCATTCACCCTGTAGTCGTAATGGGGAGTTTTCATTCAACCCTTTTTGAACTGATGCTTTGGTAGATATCAGATCATGTAGCACACCACCATCCTTGTTGCCTAAAAATCTCTTTTTTTCATCGCTGGTCCACCATGATACCCCAGCATGATAGAAGTTGTGCACCTTTACAAACTTTGTATCGAGCTCTTCTTTTTTCTCTTCATTTAACAGATCCCACAACCCGCCGTAGTGATCGGCGTCGGGATGTGAGCTTATCATCGCATCAAGTTCAATAGTATCACTGCCATACTCTTCATAAAATTTCCAGTCCACGAAATCAGCTGCGCTCTTACCATGCGGTTGTTTCTCCCTCGTATAACCGCCGTCAATCAGGATATGTTTTCGGTCGGGCGTCACTATTAACACGCCATCTCCTTGCCCTACATCAATGAAATAGAGTTCTAGCAAGGGTTGATCGCCCAGGTCAGCGGGATCAATATAGCCGCTTTTAACCCATCGCGCACGTACGTTGTATCGTCCGTTTACTTTTTTGGTTGACAAGAGGACGACCTGGTCACCCCATAATAGTTCTGTTAACACTTTAGACGAATCGCTGCTTTCATACAGCTTTGCAGATTCAATTGAAACGTATTTTACGTTCATGTGTGGAGATTTAGGGATTAACTGCAGATGAAGTGGTGAACAAGCTGAGGCAGTATGCTGTGCAGGGGGAGATGATGGAGATAGCGAATTATTTCATAGTTTAAGCCGAATATGCTTCATTCACCACGTTTGTTTAATTTTCCCGTTTATTAATATTGGGCGTCTTTATGATTGAAGAACAATTTCAGGAATATTTACAAAAGCACATTTCGAAACTTAGGGATGAAGTCGCATTGCTTGAACAGATTAAGTATGAAAAATGGAACACCATCCCCGTTAGATGTGCGGAAATATCGCCTGAATGGTTTAAAATGGTATTGCTGGAAGTAGAGAATTCTGGTGTCTTGAGAAATACTGCAGTGTTATATTATTTTCAGCTGGTCGATACAAACAAAATAGACCCAATCGTTGAAAGGATTCGGGAGCTCAAATCAGGTGGTAAAACTAAATATTCGCTACCTAAGATCAATTCAACCATTGACCTTCCGAGCCGCTCTATATTGTATCTCGGCAAATCTCAAAAGAATTTCCGCGAACGGCTAAAGCAACATTGCGGATTTGGCAGCTCATCTACATTTGCTCTACATCTTTTAAAGTGGGCTAAGCCGCTCGGTCTAGATCTAAGCTTGCATTATACAATCTTTCCAACTACTGCTCCTCTTCATATTCAAATTCAAATAGAGACGATGATGCATCAGAATATGAAACCGATTTTAGGTAGGGAGGGGGCTATGCATTGAATGATGTTTGTGCACGCTAATTTGTGTAAACGGCAATGCAAAGACTGTTTGATTCGCTTTAATCAACAAGGTTGACAGCTAACCAAGTCTAAGGACATAGCTATGCACGTTGTTAGCTGATTTTTTTTGGGATGGTTGATATTCCTTTTTTGGCCTGCCGCTGCACATCAATAGAGTTACACGAAAGTGTTTTGAAAAAATCGCCATAGTCGGAAACGTCATCATCTGTGGATTTAAAACCCAGTCACTAATGATGTGAATGTGGCTTGGTTGTTATATCATAAGATAGTGATTCAGGTAAGTATTTTAAATATGCACGTTGTCTTGCGGTGATTAAAACCACTGGAAAACCTGACGTAAGTAATTGTCCAGATATGTTTCGCTATGATGCATCTGCGCATTGTATCCGAAATCAACAAGTCTTCGATACGGACTTCCGGGGGAGGGTAAAGAAATGATGGTTATCATTTTGTTATTCTTAATAAGGGTCTGAGCAATCGGTTTTACGTGATGATTGCTGTGTTGAATAGATTCGAGAATCTGTTTGTGCATTTGACTTGATTCTCCGGGGCACAACTGGAACCCACTGGGTATTAGAATTCGATCTCGCAACCAACCCATAGCTCCACACTGGGATTTTGAAGTGCAAAGTATCTTATCAATTTGGTTCTCAATAACATTGGCAAGACGCATATTCCAATCTTTAGCACGTAAATCACTATCTCGAAAGGAGGACTCCTTTCTTTCGCACTTCACAATTACGTCGGAAATTGCGATCCCATGGTTTTTTAGACTTGCAAGGATTGATTTATTACACTTCCTGTTTACCGTATTATCAATAAACCGTTGATACCATGACCAAAACTGGTTTGCACTGCTCCCATAGAAGAATTGCAGGTTACCATTATCTCTGCTAACTTGGGCCTTTAAACTGTTTCGAGGACGTGTGATAGAATAAACTGGGAATGTTCCGACAATCATTCTGCTTGCAGTAATCGATTCTCCGATTTTGAGAAAGGGATGTAACTCTACTTCTTTTAATGGCATTTTCTCGTTTTAGAACAACTATTATAAGTGTACAGTTGCCAGATGTCGCGACCACAATTTCGCATATGAACCTATTGGACTGCAAAATATTTCCGTAAACCAGTCCTTAACGTCGATCTGAAACGGTTTTCCCATCCTTCACAGAGACGCGCGCTCATTCACCTCATAGATTCCGCCTTAGAAGGTAGGTTGTCTACATTGATCAGAGACTTACAAGTTTCCATCCAGTGCAAGGCGTAAAGAGTTCCCAATCTCTTCTATTTTTTTGCGAAGTATTGGGTCGCTATCCTCATAATCACTAAACCTTGTAAACGATTCAAGCGAATAAGTTCTTATATCGCCTCCACTCATTTTTGAGCCTCCTGCCGACGGCCCGTAAGGTGCGGCTACCGAATGTTTTGATTTTCCGAGGTGAATGAATTCCTTCACCTCAAAATCCGATAATACGTAGCGACACTCGTTATCCTGGAAGTATAGCTTCAGGTTGAATGTGAGTACAAAATATTTTTTATTTCTGTAGACGAAGTCTGCAAACCCATTACAAAACATTTTGCCATCTTCTTCATCTTGATAAAGAATGGCTTTATCAACTATCTGTCCTCTATAATATCCGCCAGTCTTCGTTTTCACTTCTGTAACTCTATCAAAATTTTGTAAAGCCAGGAATTGCTGCAAGCGTTTATAGATTTTTCCTTTTGGCGCCTGCGCCTGTAGCGTACTTGTGAAGGTTATTTTCTGCGTCGATTGATCAATAGGATACCGGTATTTTGCGGGGACCTGATTCTTTTGAGCCAAGATACCGGTTGAGTTCAATATTAGTAGTAATAATAGAGCAGGAAGTTTCATTAATAATTTTTATTAGTAGAGATTATTAAGGGGTATTATTAGTTACATGAAGGACCCTAGCCAGTAATAAGATTAGCTGGAAATCAACAAGCAGCAATTTAGGCTCCTATCTAATTAAAAATCCTCATTCATAGTATTCTTGAGCCAAATCAAGAACTTTCAATAGCCACCGACAACATCTCACAAACTTATTACTTTCATAGCCCGCCTGTGTGCAAATAGACTTCACAGTTGTGTCTGACTTTTGTAAGGAACAACTGCAGTAAGAAACATCGCTGCATACACAAACCCATAAAAACCTGAATTATGCGCATGCCTGGAACAAAATTCGCTTCTAACAAGTTATATAATCATCGGCTTCACGACCTTGTAACTTCTGGTTACCAGCATTTCTCGGGAACACATTATATCGATCCGCACACAGGAGAGGGTTATAACTTTCCTGGAAAACCGGCTGAACAATTTCGAGAAGCTCACGACTATCTTTTTGGAGCACTGGAGATGTATTGCCACTTTGCAGATACCTTTAAGGAAATTCTTCTTATCCACGCACAGGTACAGCATTCGCAGGATTTTGCGCTTGCAAATGATGAATTCTCAACTGATGAAATTCTTACTTTCTCATACAAAAATTGGATCATCCGCATCAATACGATTGCGGAAAAATTGTTCTCCCTGGCCAATCATATCTACCGCCTTCGATTGCCACAGCAAAATCTTGTGAACGAAGTGTTCGTGCACGACCGGGTCAAACGCGACAATACCCTTTATCTCACCCTGCTGAATGTCGCAGACTTTTTATATGATAAAATTCTCATCAATGCTAAAACAAAAGCATTGAAAAAATCGAGAAATGAAATTCTACATAACGGCAAGTTTTCTCATGAGATGATCTCAAATCTCAACTTCGAACTGCTCCTTCAGTCTTTCAGCGAGGGCGTAGATCCGGAAGATCTTTACATCATGGAGGGCGTCATGAGCGAAAAGATCAAACAGGAAATTTCTGATGTTTCTGATCAGTTCCTTTCCCGCATCATTCCATTGCTCGATTTGTTCGCCGATGAATTTGACGAAGTGTTCTCGCGACTAATCGGTGAACCTAAAGCGACTGCTACTCCTTGAGCAAATTATTTCAGCGATCATACTTTAAAGCAAGTGGATAAGTACCAAAAACGAAGGTGCACATTTAAGCCGGGAACGTAGCCGGCCATGCGCCCATTTTTTTCAAATAGACTTCACCCGTAACACGCAAGAGTCCAAACCTCCGCAAAAGCCAGATGTTCATCTGTTTATATTAGCAAATGGCAGTCGCCCATAATAGTTTACAAAGTCCGTCAAAAGTAATTTCTCCTCAAGCCTGACATCTGCGCCTTTAATTTCTTTCCAGGCAACGATGAGTTGAGGGTGATGCGACAATTGCCAGATATATCTGCCGCCGTAATGGCCAACGGGCAAACTCTTTCCAAAATCAAGGTACTGTTTGATTCGCTTTTTTATGGTAGACCTTGAGCCGTTACCGCCAGCCTGACCGATATACAACACAGCACAGTCATCGATCCAACGGGATTGCAGTTGCTCCACTGCTACATTAGGGTTCTTGCGTTTGAAAAATCCTCCGACACCCTCTGGCATATAACTCACCGAGGCATTTTCCGGATGAATGATTACATAAACACCCGGTTTATCAGGAAGAATGGAATGATCACGCCAGAGCCGCTCAATGGTTTGAAATCCAGTAAAACCAGCTTCTTCGATCGATTTGCAAGACTGAAACATAAAATAAGAATTAGTGAGTAACCTCAAGACTATCTAAAATAATGATGTTTGAGCGCTTTGTCAATCCAAGCCTTCGCCTCATCTCAGGAATCGAGAGTTTATTCATGACTCCGATTGGGGCCCCAGTTGGAGCAACCTCTGTCAATTGTTTTTTGTGCTTCGCGACCGTTCTTTTCTTTTTCGAGTCAATGTCCAAAACCGTGGTACCAAAGTTGTCCTCTAGCCATAGATATCGTTTCTTGTCAACCTTCAATGCATATACTATCATGGTCGTGTAGTTATTTACAGCATTCGGCAGAACAATTGTGGTCGTATCATTCGAACAAATGTTTCTTATTATCCGTCTGTTATCACCATCAACATTGAAAGTCGAATACCACACTTCCGGGTAAATGGTGTCTTTATCAAAAGCGATCGGCAATGTCCTTAAATATGAATATCGTACACCGTTGTAAACGATTGAAGAATTTTGTTCCCAGATCAAGGTGTCACAACTACAAAGCGTTGTAAAAATGCTTGTCGCTGTTATTAGAAGTTTTAAGTTCATCGTGATTTTATCGCGGGATGCTCAAATGATTTATCGGTTACTGTGAACTCCATTGCTAGTCCCTTAAAGTTCTTACTCCGAAAAGTACATCCCTGGTCCCAATTCAAATTACGGTTAACCTCAATTTTCGGAAATTCAGAAAACTGCTGCATACCTCAGCGGCTTCGTATGCCGATTGACGGTTTCCCGTAAAGTTCGACAAATGGCGCTCAGTATCTTTAAGCTTATCAATTATTAATAGCGGTAGTCCACAATCGCAACGGATGCCGACTCTTGTTAATTGCAACTCTAAATCAAACGCTCATGAACCTCTTACTCCGAATTCCTGCACCTGGCCGCAAGGTCACCATCGAACAATCAGCCAATGCTCAAAGAAGGCGAACGGGACATCTTGCTTCGATTTGACAGTTCGAATACCAGGTCCTTCAAGTTTGCTTAATGATAAAATCAGTTTAAGCAGATGTGATCTCAAAATGCAAAAGGAGGCGTAAACCACCGTGCAAATAGGCTGCAAACACCCCGGGTACTTTAGCGGAAATCAATTTGCAAACTGCGAGGATACCCAGGAGTCTCTGGAGTGGCATCGCCTAAATCAAAAGCTTATTTGCCATGACAACTAACATTTATAACCTGATTATCCTTGATGAATCCGGTAGCATGGCGTCGATTAAGAGTGCTACAATCGATGCTTTTAACGAAGTGATCCAGGGAATTCGTAATGCGGCTATCGACCACCCTGATCTTAAACAATGGATCGCCTTCTACGCGTTTAACTCGAAAGGCATCACTGAGGTGATACGTCTGCAACAGGTAGACACTATCCATGAGTTGAAACCCGAAGATTATCATCCGGATGCAATGACGCCGCTGTATGATGCTATCGGGCACACATCAAACCGCCTTCGGTATGCGATTGAAAACGAAAAGGATTATAAGGTGCTTGTAACAATATTCACTGATGGTGCAGAAAACGCTTCCCGGGAATTTACAGCGATAACGATCCGAAACATGATTTCGCAATTAGAAGAAAGCGGCTGGACCTTCACCTACCTTGGTGCCAATCACGATGTGAACAAGATTGCCAGTATGTTAAATATAAAACACAAAATGTCCTGGCAGTCTTCGGTGTTCGGCGTTCACTATGCACTGAACCTCGATACCGAATCCCGGGCTAGGTTTTATAAAAAGGCTGCCGCGAATGAGGTGCGAGATCGGGATGAGTCCTATTTTGATGACAATGCGGATGTCAAGAAAGAATGATTGTGATCGAAATCATTTTTTCAACAGAATGCGATTAAAAAGACCTATTTAATTTGATTGAAGATTCTAAATATTTAATTTGTCAACCAAACCTTAACCCCTGGCCGCTCATGCCCCTAAACAAATCATTCCAGCGGCGCATAGAGGTATTGGATGCATGTTTAAGACGTCGGCAACGTGTTTGGACTATGAACGCGCTGCATGAGGAAGTGAATGATCAAGTGGAGGGACTGGGCGGTGAGCGAATTTCAAAGAGGACGCTTTACGATGACCTTAATCATATCATCTATGAACTTGATGCGCCCGTCGAAAAATATAAGGTCGGTAAGCAAACCTGTTACCGCTATTCGAACCCTGATTACTCAATCAAGAACCTGCCACTACAACAGGAAGAAGTTGGTTATCTCCGTGATGCGCTTGATGTGTTACGCCAAATCAATGGATTTCAACTGGCCCACGAACTAGAGTCTGTGATCAGTAAGCTTGAAAATACGCTTGCTAACAGTACTGAAAGGCGACAAAGCATCATCCAGTTTGAATACTCTGCCCTTACCAGCGGCACTAACTGGTTAGATGATATTTTCCAGGCTATTCGTGAATACACAGCGTTGAATGTTATTTATCAACCGTTCAATAAAGAAGCGTCTGAATTCGTTTTTCATGCTTATTTATTGAAAGAGTATCGGAATCGTTGGTTTGTGCTTGGTCGCCATGAAGGGTTTACAGGGCTTACTACACTCGCACTGGATCGGATCCAGAAACTCAAGGCCAGTTCAAGGACTTATATTACTAATTATGTACTTGATCCTGATACCTATTTCGATTTTGTAGTAGGGGTAACATTGCCTCCTGATGCACAACCTGAAACGGTGAGCTTGTCTATTGACCAAAGTCTCGCACCATATATTATTACGAAGCCGATTCATAACTCGCAGAAGCTGGTTGGAACCGAGAGTAATGGCGACATTATACTTGAATTGTTCGTCGTTGATAACTTTGAACTTCGCTCAACAATCCTGGGACACGGCCCACGAATTCGCGTTTTGAAGCCTTACACACTTCAACAGGCTATAAAGACGTTATACCAGGACGGAGTTGCGGTTTACGAACAACTTCAATCGAATCACGTACCTAAAGAACCCAAACTTGCCTAAACTAACCTGGATATTATTAATAGCGTTCCTGACCCTGTCATGCGGAAACACACTACCGGAGCGCATCCCTGAAACCCTCAGTGGCAAGGTGATCGGCGTTACAGATGGAGACACCATCGAAATTCTGTATGAAGGAAAACCACTAAAGATCCGGTTCGCCCATGTTGACTGCCCAGAGATAAGAAACCAACAACCGTTTGGTCGCGCGGCAAAAACTTTCGTATCAGACAAGTGTTTTGGTAAATATGTGACCGTTAGCCACAACAGTGAGTTTGATCGGTATAAAAGGCTGGTTGCAGAGATTATAACAGAAGATGGAACGAATCTCAATAAAGAGCTAATGACTGCTGGCCTAGCATGGCATTACAAACAATACTCAACTAATTCAGATTATGCTACTCTCGAGATAACGGCTCGTGGTCAAAGAATAGGAATATGGAGTGAGAATAACCCAACGCCGCCATGGAACTGGCGCAGTTCAAAAAAAAACCGGTAGAAAAATCATGAACAAATCTCCTGCACGCGATTTATATAATCAGATTGAAGCGGCATCCCGCCTGAATGACTTATCTAGCCAAATAAGGGATATCCGTGTGATACTTGAAACTCTTTTTCATAAACTGACACGGTCTGAAACAAGAAGCTTCAGTAATCTGTTTGGTCGTATGGAATTTGTGTTTGACAAGATGCTTGTTAAACAAAGTATGCAGGAGCAACTACAAGCGTTACGCAAGTACTGTAATAGGCTTGCACATGAAAGGATGGAGGTTACGCTGGAAGACGGTATGCTTTGTATAAGAGCTATCGCGGAAGCGGTTGAATACTTCTACGAAGTGAAGGTGCCGGCGGATATTGCCATAATTTATACGCCGTTACGTGAAAAGCGGTTTGCAGTCCCAAAAATAAAAACGCATGAGCAGGTTGCTATTATGCAGGTCGTGGTTATCTGCGTTGATGCGATCCAGGAAACAGAAGGCGCTAAATATTTTATAGTTAAATGCCGGGAAGCGGAGATGGGTGAGTTTGACCTTCAATTATGGAGCACAACCTATAATGATCTTTCTTCGCTACAGCCTTTACTTTGCCCATATGACAATTTGCTCGTTCTAAATTGCCGTAAACATCCCTCAAAGGAAAGATTTTACACTTCCGAAAAAGAAACCCAGGTAGTTCTTGAGCCAGACATCTTGATAGACATAACAGAACTTTCAGAATGTTTCCAGTCGAAAGGGGCCTATCCAATTCTGGCGCTATTGAAAAAACTCGTTCCTGCAGATTATGCTAAGGCAGCCTTCCAGGGAAACATGGTCAATGCCATTCTTGATGCTGCTGTGCGGGACGAAAAGCCCGATTTCAAAGCTGCGTTCAAAGATGCTGTAGCTGATAACGTTTTCCAGGCGGCAGCTTATGGTAAGGATATACTGAATGAAATTTATAGAAACATACGGGACGCACATTGGTCCAATGTCATCAATGTGTCTGCCCAGTATCGCACTAAGCCAACACGCATCGAACCAACTTTTTTTTCGTCAACGTATGGATTGCAAGGGCGGTTGGATCTATTAGTGGAAGATACTATTGATCCGACTCGCAAAGAAATCGTCGAGTTAAAAAGTGGCAGGGCACCAGATTCAAATGCCTGGCGTAATCATGAAATGCAGGTAGTTGGGTATAACCTGCTTCTGAAAAGCACCTTCGGTAAACACCGGCATGGTCCATCCGGCATTTTATATTCTGCTGCAGGGTTGAATCCATTACGCGATGTCGTCAGCAATGCGATCAATGAAAACAAGCTCCTGCTGTTGCGCAACGAAGTCATTTGTTTGTTTCTCCAGATTGCGCAGGGCAAAATGGAGATTTTAACGCAAATCAAAAGTAGCCGTTTACAAGATCTTCCCGGATTTAAGCTCAAGGATGTACTAACCTTTGAATCGATGTACGCTTCAGCTGGCAGCCTGGAAAAAACATATTATCATCACTTTCTTTGTTTTACCATGAGACAGTGGTTGCATGAGAAGTGTGGCATGTATAGTCACCCTGACCGTACTGAAGATGGCGAAGGCTTTGCAGGTTTGTGGCGTAAATCAGAGGACGAAAAGAAAGCGCAATTTAATATCATAACAGATCTTATTTTCGACACGTTCTCAAGCGAAAAGGCAACAGTGGTATTCCAGATGAAAGATGCCACGCAACAACATAACTTCCGGCCTGGCGATACTGCTATTTTGTATCGACGTATCAATGAAGAGCCTTGCGCTTTACATCAGCAGATTATTAAAGGAAGAGTAGATCAGATTCGTGCAGGTGAAGTCGTATTCTCGCTTAACAATAAACAACTCGACGGAAGTTACTTCGACTGCGAAGCGAGCTGGCTGATAGAACACGATATATTTGAAAAAAATCACTGGGTAGCCAGCGAGTCTTTGCTCGGTGTGTTGGATCCAAGCAATGGCGAACGTTTCAAGCTGCTCATGGGTTTGAGGGAGCCCCAAAGAGATGTTTTTAGTAACACAGCGACCCTTATCAAAGATGAAAACCTGAATGAGAATCAGCGCCAGGTTATTCATAAAGCATTGGCCGCGAAAGATTATTTTCTGGTTCAAGGCCCTCCCGGTACAGGCAAGACGTCGACACTCTTACCACGACTTGTGTCAGGTCTACTAGCGCAATCCGACGGAAGCATTCTTATTGTAGCGTTTACAAACCGAGCAGTAGAAGAAATCGCTTCCAGGCTGGAGCAACGAGGGATCGATTTTATGAGACTGGGTGGAAGGGGTAGCAAAGCTGATCAGGATCTTCGTCAGTACTGTGCTGATGGAAAGATCGATCAAGCACGTGAATATATCCAAAAGCGAAAGGTCTTCCTCGCTACAGTGACAACAATGTGCAACCGGGTGGAAGCGTTAAAACAGCTCAAAGGTGATCTGGATACATTAATTGTAGACGAGGCTTCGCAATTAACAGAGCCGCAGTTGTTAAGCCTGGTGATGGATCGGAAGAAATTTATTCTTATTGGCGATCAAAATCAATTGCCGCCGGTAGTAGCAATACATGAAGGCTTTTGCCAGGTAGTGGATACAGAACTCATGGCAGCCGGAGTTTTCGATTTGCGGAGCGCTCTCTTCGAAAGGTTGTTTCGACAATGTCGGAATAAAGGTTGGCATCACTCAATAGATATGTTGACAACACATTTCCGGATGCACGAGGAAATCGCGAATTTGATCAACCCTTGGTACGGCAATCAACTGCAGTCGGGTGGTGCCCACCAACAAAGTGCGGTGATTCATGAATCTGATGGAATTACTGATGACAGTGAAGATCGCTGGCATGAAATCTTGCAAACATCACGAGTTATTTATCTTCCAAGCAAGCGCGAGCAGGTTTCTAAGTACCACCAGCAGGAAGCTCGTAGAGTCGTTAGTCTGTTGCGTTTCCTGAGAAAAAGTTATGGAGTCAAATTTAATGCTGATAAAGTGGGAGTGGTTACCCCATGGCGCACACAAATCGGACTAATCCGCAATCTGATAGGCAATGACGAGCAGTTACAGCAACTGAACATTGATACGGTAGAGCGTTTCCAGGGTTCTGAGAACGATATCATTGTCGTATCAATGGCTGTTTATCATCCGGCACAGGTGCAACTTTTAACAAGTGCAGGAAAATATCCTTTTGTAAATGAAGACGGCGAGTTGGAGGAGATTGATGTTGACCGGAAGCTGTTGGTGACGCTAAGCAGGGCGAGGAAGCAGGTGGTGGTGCTGGGGGATGAACGTGCGCTTTTCAGCAGTGAACATTATTATAGGTTGTTAGCGAATAAATGCGTTGATAAACAATCATCCAAAACGCTTCAACCGGAATAGCAATCAAGAACCGCTTAGCTCGTGAAATTAGTGAGGCATTTTTTGCAAATACGAGTCAGTCAACGATAATATTTAAAGTATGAGTGAACACGAATCAATGAATGAGTCAGTTAAAAAGCCAGCCGGCATACTTGACCGGTTGAGAAAATACTGGCGTAAAGATGAAGTTCCGTTCCCGGATCCGAATGTAAAACCAGACAGCGGTACACAGCCGGAGACACTTCCTTTGTCGGATAAGGTTGATAATGGACCTTTTTATTGGATTGAAAACGAAGGACTGTTGCGGGACGAAGGCGTATTATTTGGCATATCAGGTGCTGAGATAGAGGAGAAGCTGGCAGCTATTCAAAATTATTATGCGAATAAGCAAGCGCCACTTCGTGCACAAAAGGATCTGCTGGATGAAAAGATCGGCGCTTTACGGGATGACCTTCGTGATGCTAACGCTAAGCATCTTGAAAAATCAAAATTAGAAAAAGACGGTCTGATTGGCGCAAGTGAGCATAAACTAGTTCGCCACCTGGTAGCCTTCTTATTGATCGTTGTAGCAAATTATGGTAACTTCTTTTTGGTAGGCAAATTTGTTGAGCCCACTTTCGGTTTTTGGGGTGCGATTGGGGTGTATTTGTTTGGCTTATTTACATCCATGTCTCCAGTGTCTTCATGGTTAGGTCTTGAAACAGAAACTTCGCCTGGCGCAGTAAACAATTTCAAGAATGCATTGCTCGAAGTGGGTCCGCCAGTTGTAACTACCCTCCTAATCGGTCAACTGGCTTATGCTTCCACGCAAGATGTAGGGCTGAGTATATCTCTGATTCTCTTTATGCTTTTCATGTTTTTTTTTCTTGGCAAGTTGACTCTTGGTCTTTGTCAGATGCTTGTGAAGGACTGGAGAGTGATTGTTAGCAATCAACGCGAAAAAAAGTACCAACGTGCGAAAAGTAAGGAAGAGGCTGATCAACAGGTGAATTTCACAGAGGAGGAGAAGTCAAAGCTGGCTGAGTTGGAAGAAAAGGAAAAACAGTTAGTTGAACTGATCAGTGGCATTGAGACGTTGGAACAGCAGAAAAAAACAAAAGTTCAGGTGTTCAAAAGTGAGTATTTATTAGCAAGCAAATTTAAATCTGAAGTGAAAAACGATAAAAATATTGTAAACGATGTCGTCTGAAAATAATTTACCTGATAATCCCGCTACTCAAACCGAAGGTCAAGATTCAAGCCTGCTTAAAGTTGAACAAGACCCAAGTTTGGTTCAAATCAAGGAATCAACAGATGATATTGACCGTCAGCGTGTCTTCGATAGTTATCAGCAGGGAATAGCTAATGGGGCTGTAGGAGTAGAGCCACAACCGTTCTCAGATTTTCTTCAAAACTTTTATAATTCTCAAACGCAAATCCTTGCAATAACGCAGTTGCAGCAGGTTATTAAACGGGAGGAAACTCGGCAAGAGCTGGCGAACGAAAGATACCCGGTTTTAATGAACGAAGTTCAACTGGCACAGTCGGCTAGAGATAAGGTCCTGGTAAAACAGTCGCACCTTCAAAGCATCCTGTCCAGGCTGACTGACCGGCTTCAAACAATCAAAGACAACTTATCAGTAATCAAGCAAGAGTATAAAACTGACTATACTCTGTTTGCAGGGATTATCTTTTTTGCTGCCGCTCTGCTGTTTATGCTGGCCGACTTTAGTATCGCCCTTTCCATCGTGGCAGATGGGATGGCGATAGGGACCAAAGTCGTGGTTCAGGAAGGCCAGGAGGTCCTCGAATACGAATGGTCTGCGTATGGATTTGCCGCGGCTCTTTCATTACTCGCGATCGTCCTCAAGCCCGCGTATGACCGCCTAATTGAAAAAAAGTTTCTAAGAGGTGCGGGTAGCAAGACTTTTACTTGGACAATATTAGTTTCTGCGGTCCTAGTTCTTGTTTTGTTATTAACCTTGGGAATCTTTAGAGAAAATGAGTTTGCTAAACGAGCCGAATCTGAACAAGCGCTGTCAACCGAAGCAGCTGATCCTGTACAAGACCCAATAATAACTGAAGATGCAGCAAGTACGCCGATGTTGACCCAACTTGGCAACTCGGATGAATGGAGTTTTCAAGATAGCGCGGGAGCTGTTGCTATAATCCTGTCAACCGCTTTGTTCGCTGTTGCCGGTGCAATTTGTCTAGGGATATCTTTGCCAGTATTGCAAAAGAATTTTCGGATCGGTTATAATTATAGTACACAGAGTTTTACCCGCAGGCGAATATTTATAGTTGAGAAACAGAAAGTAGGAATTGATATACGATATAAGGAGGCAGAAAATCTTTTGTCGTTGAAACGAGAAATGCTCAAACAGGAGGTGGATATTTTGGCTAGTGTGTCAGGTACTCAAGAAAAGCATAATGCTCTCCTTGAGTTATACCGAGGGTACTATGAATTGAGGGCCGGTCAAGAAAGAAATCTTTATGAGGATGGGTACAGCAAAGGCGAAGTCATTAAAGGCAGCTTGCCGAATGAGTGGGCCACGCAGAGAGTTTTACGCGGAACGCTTGCACCAATAAACGAAGAACAAGAATCAGCAAATGGCTTAAAAGGTCAATATTCACGAACACGACCCTTTGTGGCTGTTAGAAAAATGATATCACAACGTTTTAGAAGAAATTATTTTAATTATCCAGACAGTGATGTTGAATTATATGATAATGAGAATTGATATAAAAAGGAATAGGCCCATCGTTAATATTATCCTAGTAGCACTATTCGTTACGGGATCTAACAGGGCAATGTCGCAGACTGGAGTTATTTATTTCTTTGATAAATCTGCGAGTGTCAGTTTCGTGACAAATGATGCAAATTGTAAAAACATTCTAGGCAAGTCCACAAGCGTTTGCAGCGGCGGTAACGCGGTTTTGACATCATTTTATATTCACAGTCACACAGCATCTGCGAAACACTCAAATCAATTCAAATTGGATGGATTTAGTTGCTTGACATGTAAGTCAACAACCACCCGGAATAACGCTCAAAAGGCGCACCGCATCAAAATCCGAAAACAGTTGCTTTCGATTGAGGCGGTATTGTATAAAGACCTAATGGCTAAGAATGGGTTCGGTACTCAGAAGGGAACTGATATTTGGGGGATTTTTGAGGTAATTAGTAGAACATTTAATGGGTCTAAGGGTACTAAACATGTGTATCTCTTTTCGGATATGGTACATGATGTGAGTGGCGTTAAAACTAGTCCGCAATATAAGGCCCAGGCCATAGCGGAAGCGAAGGCACATGCGAAAATTATTAGAGCCAATTACTTCATTAACGACATAGCCTTGAGGGGGACCAAAGTAGTGATAACACTCCCCGATAATGCGATGCGCACAACACATAACAGAAACCTGAATTATTATTGGGAGGAGCTGTTTAGAGAGTTTGGAATGGAGATGATGTAATAGCACTCCATGCGTCCTTCGAGCAAAACGGAAAACATAACCGAATGAAAAAGTTTACTGGAGTTCTTTTAGATATGGAATCACCCTTTTTGAACCGCAAAGTTCATATTGTTGCGGTCGCAGTCAACGCATTAACTACTTACAACTACTTTGTACAGGTAATAGGTGGTTTTAATCATGAGGAAGCAACCAAATACGCAAACACATTCAATGATGAAAACGAAACGGGCACTTTGTATCCGAGATTAAATCTATCAGCTTTACCTCTCAGTGTCTATGGTAAACGGAACGATTCAGGGAACGAGACGATAATGGGAAAAAATATTGATGACTGCTTTTTGGCTGAAACAAAATATATCAAATCAGGCTATCTTTTGTTTATACTGGACGATCGATCGGACTTTGACGTAAAGCTTGCTGAAGAGATATTAGATGGATATGATTACGATCCGAACTTGCGTGTAGAATATATTATTTATTGAAATATATTTTGAGGTATCATCTTAACGTAGCACAAGACAATTCTCGGGATACTGGGCGGCGTATTCCTTGCATAGCTTGACAAAGTCGTTATTCCCATTTGACATTTGTAAATATAATGTATCAATTGCGCGCGTGGATGCCATTAGTATCCAAGTTATGGCAAACATTGCGGCCCTTTGGGAAGAAGTTAAATAAAGATCCTCATGTAAGAGATACAATTCAGCATCTGGTGACGCCACCTGGGATGAATAAAACAAATCAATATTGATGCACATCGTACACCAAGCTTCAAGCCCTCGGCAAGACTCATAATTGATTACACGCACCTCGTTTGGTGCCGGAAAGCCGGCCTTTTGTTTATCCGCAACCGCTCCAAGCCAATACTCGCTGTGCTGCTGGAGATCTTGCAGATAGTCGAAGCCATCGTATATGGATTTTCTTTTTCCCTCAACAACATTGTATTCATTAATGACAGTTTCACGATTGTTGGCGTGGACGGTTGTTTTATCCTCCCCAGTCTTAGTCCTTTCGTTCACATCCATTATTAAGAGAGAGTCCTGAGCTGTGCACCCATTTATCTCACCCCGCTTCAATAAATCAGAGAAGCGTTGATTAAGTTTTTCGCGATGCTCCTGCTCAAAGTCGAACATCAAGGTCCCTTTATCTTCCACTGAGAACGGCTCCAATTTAAGGTCGATTCCATGCCGCTCGGCGATATAATTGCAAAACGCTAATAAATTCTGCTTAACACGATAAGATTTATTCCCAGACGCGATTTTTTTGGTGACGACTGGACGGGATCGGAATACTTGCCAATCACAAGTCTGCGAAAACCGGATAAGCTGTTCCTTTCCACCATAAGATATAACGACGTTCTTGGGTGAAAAAATTTCATATAATATTTCACGTTCAAATGGATGACAGTCATGCGCTTCGTCAACCATCAAGATTCTCCCTGTTCGATTGCGACCCTTGATGAGATTTCTGACTCGGGTGCTAAAAGTGTTAAGACTTATTTTTTCGTTAAGTAACTCGGGATCAGGCTTTCTGGTCTTTAGTGCCATCACTGGTGATAATAGTTCATATTTAGAATAGACGTTGAAATCTGTATAAAACTGTTCAGTATTTCTGAGTGCCAGCAACGTGTTCTTTAAGCATTCGGGGTAGTCTTGAAGGAAGATTTTTTTATGTGTCAAACGCTCTAATTCCACAACCTTGGAGGATTTGAATTCTCTTACGGATAAATGGAGATCATTAGTTAGACTTACATTCTTCCATTTCAAAAATTTAATAAACAGAATACCATAGTGTTTAGTTGTTACATCCCATCTCGTATTCTGAATTAGTTCAATCACCAAGAGCCAATTAACAGTATGCTGAAAAATTTTCTCAGAGTTAGCATTTATCAACCCTGGAAGTTCCTGCTTTAAAAAGCGGAGACTTGAGCTTAATATTGTCGTTAATTCATTAAGCCGTTTTTCTGACATTAGGTGGAGAACTCCCAGACTATGACTTAGTCGGTACATATATGCCATCAATGTCTGGACAGATGGAGAGATTAACCCGGGTTTAAACTCCATGTGCGGCGTTGATATCCGGCTTACACCTTGTTGAATGAGCCTCACCTGCAAGCTAATATCTTTGGTCAACAAATGATTGTAGGTTAAAAAGGTAACACTTCTGCTACTCAAAAGGCATCTGGTAAGAAGGTGCAGTAGATGTGAGGTTTTTCCTGTTCCAGCCTTACCCACAATGACCGTAGGTTGAATACCTATCGCGTCGTACATGGCCGACGCCTTAGCTAATTGCTTCCCGATCCTTTCAATCTTTCGTTTCGTTAAATAGCCATATTCTGAATATTTTGAAGCTTCAGAATTTATTTTTATGACATCAGATTTGAATAGGGCGTAACCGCTTCCTTTGGTCCATGGACGATAGGAATTAAAGTAGTTATCAGGGGAAGTTTTGAGAGCCGAAAAAAACAACTCCGGATCAAATCGACTGGCTAAAAGACGATTTCTACTTTTCTGATGGACAGCGTCAGTTATGATTAACTCCATTGGTGCCACATTCAGGCGGCTAGTATCTAACCCGCATTTCCCGGCTAAGAAGTTCCATAATCCGAACCGCGCAGTATCAATCGCTTCGTGGTTTTCATACTCGTTGTCATCGACAACAATTTTGTCATCTATAACTGATATCGGGACATTGAGTAGCGACCCGTTGATAATTATCGGCACTATTGTATTTCTGAAATAATCGTAGCCTCCGTTTGTATTAAAGAATCTGATGTAATTGCCTTGAACATCGTTTATGCTTATGATGAATAGGAGATCTATATAACATTCTGATGAAACTATCGCTGGGAAGCTGTTGAAAACGTAGAGAGTCGCTTCCTGACATTTAGGACCGACAAATAACCGAAATGATTTCTCTAACTCCAGGTAATCGAGTGTTTGGTGATGACCGTTAATAGGAATGACTGAAATAGGCATTGGCCAGATTTTGATTTCGTAACTACGCCACTAACAAACCGTATAACTAATCGTGCTATAGCAAGGAGGTTGGTCAGGGTTATTGGAAGTCGTTGCATCAGTTAAACGGATACGTTGACCGCATATTGTTGTGTATGGCCAATCGAGTGCCTGAATTCGCGTCGTCCGACGGAATCTATAAGAATACATAGCTATGCAATGGATGCTAATTCCATCTATTAAAGTCGCAGCCGTATGCAAAGTTTGCGCATCCGGTGAAAGACCAGGCTTTTCCCTTTGTGATTCCACTTTTCGTAACTAAGTCCGCAGTTTCACATTGGGGGCACTTTTTGATTTCCGGCGGTAGATTGCCTAACTCCAATTCCGTGACGAACTTGGATTTATAGGTAGTGTCCGCTACCAGATATAATGACTGTTTAGCCCGTGTCATTGCTACATAAAAAAGACGCCTTTCCTCGCCATTTTCGAAGTGATCAGCTTCACTTAACAACAGATTTAGAACTGTGTCGTCTGACATACCGGAAGGGAAACCGTGCTTTCCTGAATTACAGTTTATAACAATCACAATGTCCGCCTCAAGTCCTTTAGCTTTGTGAACTGTCATAAATTGCGCTCTCAGAGTAACTCTTTTATGAGGTGCAACGTCGAAGGTATAAATAATAGTGCCATTCTTTTCATTAATGTCGAGTAGCCTACGCTCGTTTTTTATTCTATTTAGGTCAAATGAGTAACGGCCAAGTATTAATATTTCAGTCTTTTCTGTTGCGCCGGCGGCGACCAAATCGTTAAGCACTTTCAGTATAGATTCTGTATCATCTTGATTTTCCGACGTTGAATAAATAATTTTATATGTTGATGAACTCCGGCCGCTAAGGCCCTTCAAGTCTTTTGATGTTTGGCTGGGATTTCTTAAGATGAAAGAGCTTGACATACTCAATAAATCACCTGCAAATCTGTAAGTAGTTTCAATTTTGCTCTTTTCGGTGTAACCGAAGTATTTTTCAAAATATTTGAACAGTGAAATATCACTACCTGCAAAACGGTAGATTGATTGCCAATCGTCCCCGACACAAAAAAGTTTGCAGTCTGGGTTTTTATCTTTCAAAGCTCTGATAAGTTGATATCTTCCAACAGAGATGTCTTGAAATTCATCGATTATAATATATTTTATTGGGTTCCGCCATTTCCCTTTACGGATATAGTATGTCGCCTTATTAATCATATCATTGAAATCTATTTCTTTTCGAGAAGCCAAATGACTTTGATACCTCGAGGCTATCGGTGCTACGATCTCTAGAAACAATTCATTTCTCTTCCGGTTAAACTTGCCTTCTGTGCTTTTGTTTTTTTTGAAGAGATCCTCCACTGAATAATGGTTTGACTTCTTTAGCATGAGAAATGTTCGGATCAAGGTAATAAAGCTGTCGATCTCATCGTGTGCTGATTGGTTGATTATTTTCCAAATTTCTTCAGGTGATTTTGGTTTTATGCGCACTCCAGCGTTTAGTAATTGTTTTTCCAGATTTGTAAAAAGTGTGCCTTCTGACATTTCATAGCTGAACGTTTCCAGCATCGTGGTACCGTTTTGCAAGTGCAAAGCACGTTTCCATGCAATTCCGTCAAGATACTTTTTAGTTGCCTGTTCGCGAGTTAAGCCAATCGCTGGATTTGCAAAAAAAGGCGGGACTTGATTTTGCCTGTCTAACCCGAAATGCTCGAGATATATTCTTTGTCCTTTCGGATCCAATGTAAAATCAGGTTTGTATTGTTGATGTGACTTTGATGCAGTGTCATATTGGTAGGGGAGTTCATATTCATAATCTATGCCGTTAAAGAGGAGGAAGTTTGCAATTTTGCACTCCTCAATGCTTTTGACTATCTCTCGTTTGTACGTCGTTTTGCCGTTCGAGATGAGAGGCTTCAATCTGTAAGAGGTGAAATTGTGGTCTTTCAAATACTGGATGTAATCTCCATGAGATTTGAAATCGTTTTGAGATTTCACTGGCTTAAGAAAGTCGGAGAAGAACGTCGTTATCTTTGTCAGATAGGACATATCCTTACACAGGTCTGTAAAGAAGGTAGAAATTAAATTTTTAGTTTGGGAGTCGTCAAAAATGCTAGGCTGTTTGGATTCCACTTCAGCTATAAGCTCCTTTCCGAATTTATGGAACGTTTTTGGTTGAAGGCCTTCGACCCCCAATCGATCTGCCAGAGTAGACGCAGATTTGTTAGTGAACGAAATCAGCAAGATAGCCTCAACCGGAACTTGGAGACGCTGGATTAGATACTGCACCTTTCCAACAATGGTGGTTGTTTTACCTGAACCAGCACCAGCAATAATCAGATTATTGTCCTCATCTCGTACAATTGCAGTGCGTTGCTGTATATCTAACTTCCGCCCTTCAACATTGTCAAAAAAATTGGTGAGATCGTTCAGCTCAGTTTTCGTGAATTCCTTATTGTACAGGTTTCGGAGTTTATCACTTTCGACCCAATAGTGATCAAATTCCCGCAAAATCTTCACCAGATTAATGTCGAGGTCACAACTTTCATACTTTAACCCCTTCATTGTTAGATGAAAGGGTTTGAAGGACTCTTTCCATTTATTAAGATCATAGTGTGAAAAATACTTTAAACGTTGATCGATTGTTTTTGGATAGAAGGTGGCAACCGCCTCACGAATGTGAATCAAAATTGGCGACAGCGCCTTTTGTGTATTTTCTCTGTCGATTTCTTGTTGTCTGAGACGTTCTTCCTCTCTTCGTCTGCTATCAGTCTGGGTGCGCCGGAAGGCATACACGATCAAAGCCCCGATGAGGGTAATCGCAAATAGTAAAAATCTCATAACACTTTGAGTTAGGGTTTGAGCATAAATATTTAAACTTAGCCTTTTTAAATGACCTGAAGATCAAGCAGATATTGGCCAAGCACATCTTCGTTATAACGCAGCTGTGCTATTGAAATTGTAATTATTATGAGTTGGGACTAAACTTCGATTATTCCAGATTCATTTACTACTTTGGTTCGTAATTTGACTCCACCACATGCTCAAACTCGGACTCTACGAACAACTCATTACGAACGTCATTTCAAAGAAACTCAGCGATCTTGACCGTGATCAGTACTTCATACACACCAGTGCCTTAGATGCTGCTGAAGCATCACGGTACTTGAGCTTATCACTAACAGAAACAATTCGATTTGCCCTCAATCAAATAAAGGATGACAACATACCGCTACAGCAAATTGAGCTCGCGAACCGGATCATCGAATTTTTAGCAAAAGAACTCCCTGACACCGACTTCAGCGAAAACCTAATTGACACAGAAGGAAAAATTCTTGATGCAGTTCTTTCCAATCTGGACAGTGGATATGCCGACCTTGCTGCTAGGGTGCGCGAGATCATGCCATATACCAGGTTTAGTCAAAGCGAACTGTTCACCGGAAGCAATGCAGGCATATCCCTGGAGAGCGAACTAAAAAAAGAAATCTTATCCGCCGATGAAATTTGTTGGCTGGTGTCTTTTATTAAATTCTCCGCGGTAAGAATCTTTGCCGCAGAACTTGAAGAATACACCAAAGCTGGAAAAAAGCTCAAAATCATTACAACCTCGTATATGGGGGCGACCGAAGTGAAGGCTATTGAATTTTTAGCACGGCTTCCAAATACAAGCATCAAGATATCTTACAACACCACTCACGAACGGCTTCATGCTAAAGCCTATTTGTTTCTTAGAAACTCCGGATTCAACACTGGCTACATTGGATCGTCAAATTTGTCATTGTCGGCTTTGACAAAGGGGCTGGAATGGAACTTAAAGGTTACTTCAAAGGAAATCCATCATATCATTGATAAGTGCGAAAAGACTTTTGAGACCTATTGGGAAGACAAGGATTTCGAGGAATATGTGCCGGACCGCGACAAAGAAAAGCTGCATCGCGCTCTTAATAAAGAGAAAATCCAGGATCGTTCTGGCATGATGAGCTTTTTTGACCTGAAGCCTTTCTCATATCAGTCGGAAATATTAGAGAAGCTTCAATCGGAACGCCAAATCCATAACCGCTTTCGTAATCTAGTTGTTGCCGCTACTGGTACAGGTAAGACAGTTATATCCGCCTTTGATTACAGAGCATTTAAGAACAGTAATGATCGCTCAAGGCTTTTATTTGTCGCTCATCGACAGGAAATTCTCAAGCAAGCCCAGCAAACTTATCAGCATGTTTTACGTGATGCAAACTTCGGCGAATTATGGGTAGATGGCCAGGTCCCATCAAATTTTGAATACGTGTTTGCTTCCGTTCAAACCTTAAAAAATCAAATTAAAACGATTAGCCTTTCCGAAACTTTTTATGACTACATTGTAATTGATGAAGTTCATCACATAACGGCGGATAGCTACAGACCCATACTTGCGAAATTCTCGCCAAAGGTGTTATTGGGACTGACTGCAACCCCCGAGCGTGCAGATGGCGGAGATATTCTCAATGATTTCGCGCGGGTAATTGCTGCTGAGATTCGACTTCCAGAGGCATTAAACCGGCAGCTGTTATGCCCGTTTCAATATTTTGCATTATCAGATACGGTCGATCTTTCTCAAGTTTCCTGGACGAATGGCAGGTATGAAATCAGTGAGCTAACTCGCGTATATACGGAAAATGATAGGCGGGTTAGCGATATTCTTTCGAACTGCGAAAAGTATCTAACTGACATAAATAATGTTCGCGCCCTTGGCTTCTGTGCAAGTGTCGATCATGCAAAATTTATGGCGGACAAATTTTTACGCGCGGGTTTGAAGGCGGCCTATCTCACAAGCGATAACTCGGAGGATAGGGTGGCGATAAGAGAACAGTTTCAAAGGAAGGAAATCAACTATCTATTCGTAAAAGATATTTTCAATGAAGGCGTCGACATACCTGAGATCGACACCGTTTTGTTTTTGCGGCCAACAGAAAGTCTTACTATTTTTCTTCAACAGCTGGGACGCGGTTTGCGTTTGGCTAAAGGGAAAGAGTGCTTAACTGTGCTTGATTTTGTAGGGAATTCGAGAGTAGAATACGATTTTGAACATAAGTTCCGAGCACTCGTGGGAAAAACTCATACGTCGGTTTCAAAAGAGATAGAAGATGATTTCCCTCATTTGCCGCTTGGTTGCTCTATAGTGTTGGAAGAAAAGGCAAAGGAGATTATCCTTGATAATATCAGACAGGCCACCGCGTACAACCGTCGACAGCTAGTTACCAAAGTTCAAAATTTTCAGCACCAGTCGACTCTTCCACTCACGTTCAAAAACTTTATTGATTTCCATGCGCTTCCGCCGCAAGTCATATACAAACGGGGTAGTTGGAGCCAGCTATGCGCCGATGCTGGTATAATCCCGAAGTTTGACGAGCCATTAGAGAAAGAGATCGTGGGTTGTATTAAACGTTTGTTGAGATGCAATTCAATCAGTTATTTAAACTTTCTCACTTATGCGTTGTCAGATGTGTTCGATCATGAAAACCTGTCGTCCGAACAAAGTTTGATGCTGCTTATGTTTCATTATGACCTATGGCAGCAGTCCGGTCCGAGGATGAATCTTTCCGAAATCTCTGATGGATTAAAACGATTGGAATCTAACCCCGTAATGAAATCAGAGTTGGGCGAAGTGATTGAATTCCTGAAATACTCTGTTGATTTTATTGAGCGGCCAATCAATCTTCCTTTCCCGTTCCCGCTGAAATTACACAGCCGTTATAACAGGAGCCAAATTCTCGTTGCCATGGGCTTACATACTTTTGAAAATGCATCTTCAAACAGAGAGGGTGTTGCCGAAAATAGAGATTTAAAAGTGGAAGCACTTTTCGTCACCTTGAAGAAATCCGAGAAAGAGTATTCGCCCACTACCATGTACGAGGATTATGCTATCAATGAATCCTTATTTCATTGGCAGTCACAAAATGCGACTTCAGATAGTTCGGCTAAAGGGCTTTCCTATATTAATCACAAGAGTTCAGGTAAGAAGATCCTCCTCTTTGTGCGTGAACAAAATGATGATGAATTCGGGATGACAATGTCGTACGTTTTCCTGGGCGAGGTTGAATTTGTGAGTTCGCAGGGATCTAAACCGATGAACATAGAATGGCGTTTGAAATACCCTATGCCAGCCTATCTTTGGAAGGAGAGCGGCAAGCTGGCAGTGGGGTAAATCTTCATCGCCCAAAGCGTTGTCTTCCATTCATTGACGAATAGCAGTCGTAGCATTGCGGAGAACTGACACTGATATCGTCTACATCTCCACATGTATGGCAAAAGTTCTCTTCGTAGTCTGGATCGCCCCATTGATTCCAGACTGAGTAACAGGATGTACAAAGGGGTCTGTCAGGGTTGTGTGCAATTGGTGAACTACATCGTATGCAGAAGCCAGCGGGCTGTGGCTTGACGCTAATCAATTTTGCGCGCTGGGCTTGACTTTGTTGGTGTGGATTTAGATACTGGGGGGTTAATACTTGTTCGGATGCACTAAACAATCTCTCCGCCTCTTTATATGCTTTTGCGAATAGTTCCTTGTCTTTTATGCTATCCATCGCAATGCCCATTTCACTATTATGGTTCTGCGAGTATTCATACAAATTCATTGATGTCACCAATAACTGAGATTCGCTCATGTAACATTTGGCATGCAAATTCTGTAGAAAAAACAGTTGCAAGTTTGGCATGCTTTGAAGTGATTGTTTTTCTTGTTCATCTAAATCGACTTTGCCATATAGGACTCTAATTTTGACATTGCTGTTTGCTGCCTGAAAAATGTTTGTAGTCATAAATGGCGACAGCTTCAGATAAGGAGATATAAAGATTAAATGAGACTTTGCAGACGCGATGATTTCTGTTAACTTCCTGTTGATACCATCGGTCATGAGAAATTCAGCCATAGACGATTTTTTAGGATGTTTCATCAAAACGACATTGAGAAGAAAATATTGTAATATGTTGCCTTTCCGTGTTTTCCACTTTTGTGTCTTTATAATGGTCTCGGCACGATTAAAGGATCGGCAGGCAAGTGTAGATCAAGTTACTGTGCACCAAATTGGTTGTAGCTTTCCGATAAAGGGGATCTGAATGAATGACAGACAAACTAAGACGTTACATGTTGTAGCCGCCGTAATAATCCGGAACGGTAAAGTTCTGTGTTTACAAAAAGGGTCAAGCAAATATGACTATCTAAGTTTCAAGTACGAATTTCCTGGGGGCAAAATTGAGGCTGGCGAAAGTGAAGTGACCGCCCTGGCACGGGAGATTCGCGAGGAACTGAAGATAGATATTGATGTTCATGAAAAACTGCTATCGGTAGATCATGAATATCCTGACTTTAGGATATCGTTGCATGCTTATCAATGTTCAAGTCGAGCGGATGCAATCGGTCTCACGGAACACATAAATTATCAATGGCTCTCAGTTGATGAATTGCCGGATCTTGATTGGGCTGCAGCGGATATCCCGATAGTGAAGGAATTAAAAGCAGGGTTGTCGACCTAACGCCGTTTTTCAACGACTAATAGAACCGGTATCTCGATTTGAGTGGATCGTGGTAAGCTCACTAGCTCTTCAATTGTTTAGTTGTTCTTGGTCGTTACATTGCCCTCATATGTCGCGGCCTCAATGTCCGCTTTGACATCTGCTACCAGATAGAAAGTGGTAGTTATCTGGTAGATTTGATGAGTTTGATAAACAAGGGAAGAGGAATAAGCCTCCAGTGGGGTTTTCATAGGAGTTGGTGCTTCGCTTGGAGGTGGAATCTATTCGTACACTAAAATCTGAGAGCGAAGATTACACAATGCCGGAACAAAACAGCATAACGCCTTAAACGAGCATTGAGGGTTTCCGGATTGTAGATCCTGCTCCCGATGCGATTGTGATTACAAATTCCAGATTTCTTTTTTCACTTTTAGCTTTTTATATATGGCCACTAATCCATACTTATCATAGACTGCAAGGTCACCATTGGCGAGTAATTGGAACCTGTCAAACGTATCCTCAGGATCTATAAATAGTTTGCCATCTTCAGTATCTTGTACTATGAAAGACGAAGCGTGTTCTGATGGTCTGGGGTCGTTTGCGTCAATAATCTCAAAGAGAAGCTGCCCTGCATCGTCAAGCCTCATACGCATAATTATTGGCCCACTGAGGAAGTTATCAACCCACAATCCAAGATAGTCGGTTATCTTTTCGGCACTCTCAAGTATGATTTGTTCGTCAGCTAAAGTTTTACCAATAATGCGAACAGATGGCGATGGTTTATAATCAACACAAGCCCAGGCCCCGTTGCCATAGGTCATTTCAGGCAACAGAAAAAATATGGCACCTCGATTTGACATAAGGTTTTCTCTGAGACGCAATGTTTCAGCGATTTGGAAAAGTTCATTGTTGCTTGCTTTCCTGTTTAGCCAAACTGTAAGGCCGAATTTGACTGTTGTGTTAATATCCACCTTATCCAGGAAGTATTCAATTGGTGGTGGTTCCGCGGAATAATCTTTTTGACTGGTAGTGAGGCGAGGCGGCTGTGACATTCCGCCGGGCGAGGCGGGTGAGTAATCAACTTCATTATAGGTTGATGATTTTGCATCTGATGTGCTGGTTTCAGTGCTTCTAAATCTCACCCATATGAAAAGCGCAGCAACAACAAAAACAACTGCAAAAGGCAAAATCCTTGAAGCAAGTTTTCCGGTCGATTCTCTGGACTCAACATCAGGAATATCATTTGCGAACGGCGCTTTGCAAACGCCGCATATTTGATCATCACTAAAGTTCCGGATCCCACAATGTGGGCAGTTTCGAAAGTTAGGGTTCATGTTGTTTGTTGGGGTCCAACAAACATAAAAAATAATATTGTAAGTTGTGCCACCCTTCTCGTGAATATCCAGTTTTAAATAACGAGCTGAGAAAACCACTTAAATCCAGTAATATGCAATAAAATATAATGGGGATAGTAAGACACCCTATAGAAATTCCTGTCATGCCTCAGACCAAAATTTGGAGGTATCTTGATACACCAAAGTTTGAGTCCTTAATGTATGAGCGGGCTCTATTCTTTTGTAGATGTGATAAATTTGCAGACCCATTTGAGGGTTCAATTCCGAAGAAGGAATTTGATTTCATGGAACAATATGCAAATCAATACCATGACGATTCAGACGAAATTGGGAATAGGCTGAAGAGTAATCGGAATGGGCTGGCTTTGATGCGGCAAAAGTTCAAACGACAAATTGTAGTGAATTGCTGGCATATTAACAATTCTGAGTCCGATGCTATGTGGAGATTATATGTCAAAGACAATGAGGGCGTCGCAATCTCAACGACTGTTGAAAATCTGACCAGAAGTTTAGAATCCTGCCAAGTGAATGTCGGTAGTAGTCGTGTCAGGTATCTTGATTTTGAAGTAGACACTTGGTATCATTCTGACGACTATCCAGTTAATCATGCAACTCTATTGACACCAGTTTTACATAAGAGGAAAGAGTTTGCTTATGAAAGCGAATTTAGAATCTACCATCACGTTAACGAGGCGATTAATAATGATGATTTCTGGACCAGCCAACCGAATCATAAGGGCATGCTAATTCCTGTTGATGTTGAGCGCCTGATTAACGAGGTGATTTTGCATCCTACATCAGGTGATGACGTAAAAAACCAGGTTGAAAAGATTATGGTAACAAATGGGTTTGAGTTTCCGATCAGGACATCAGCCATGAAGAACGTTCCACTTTATTAATTGTAGACTTCCGTGGAAAGTTTGTATTACACTTATGCGAGATGTATAGCTCGATATAAATAATGCACAAAAGTGTCTTGTAATTAAAGGCGGATATAAACATAGTCGCTATTTAGACGATTATGTGCTTCCTGTTACTCGATCCATTTCCTCGTTTTTCAACCAAATTGTCCGCTTGGCGGCGCTAACTAATAAACTAAAATCTTATGATTGTAAAGGAAATTGCTTTTTCGACTCAAGCTGTCCAACGACATGTCAGCGAACAAATCTTCTTTGTCGCGGATGGGCCGTGGTCAATATCCAATTGCCTGTGCAAATTGGTAAAAAATGACTCGGGATATCTAGCTACTTTTTTTCTGAATCAAAAATACAACTATCACCTGACTGGTGATATTCATAAGTTTGGCTTGAATAATGAGCTGCTATTAGTTGACGGACAGGGAACTCTCACCATACCAAAATCCGCTTTATCAGTATTACAAGTATCGAACGGATTCCCACAGTGGATTACTGCGCAGGTGTCGTCGTTTTATAGAGGAGATAAGGGTGCGTATGATTGCCGGGGACTACGGTTGGTTATACCCATAGACTTTTTGCCAGATTTCGGTTGCTTGGAAGCAACATCTCTGAAAATAAAAGACTTTCATAAGTCTGCCGGAGTGGTGACAATAGCATTCGACGGGGCCACCTTTCAACTTTATGAATATCGAGACTCGGCTACTGGTGATAAGTTTCTTTTGATCGATGCAGATAAAGAACTTCCGTATGAATTTTTTAGGCAAACAGCCGACAGTATATTGCTGGCGTTTGGAGTGCTATCTGGGACTCATATCTTGGGTGATTATTACTATCATCGCTCGCATATGCAGGATAACAAGTTTGAAGAATTTATTTATTATCGTTTTGCTGGGGGAACGAAAGAGTTTCCAATGCCGCTCGTTAGTCCGCGCAGCTACTCGGCATATATGAGTTCTCTGGGGTTAGAAGCAGATCCTCAGTCGTCGGCTGTTTCTACCACGTTTTTCGGGAAATTTGCCCAAACTTTGAGTGAAAAGGAAGCTTTTTCTCGGAGTTGCAAACTTGTTATCGCTGGATATCATGCACAGCTTTTACTTTGTGCAGGAATGTATTCTATTGCCCTCGAAACGCTAACGCAATTGATTTATGAAGAGAATAGTCAGAAGTTCAAGTTGATAAAGGATCCAGATATGATAAGTAGTATTCAGGACCCATGCCTAGAAATTATTAACAGGTTTAAGACGGAGATTATTACTCCCGAAGGTGACGACACAGTTTATAAAATTATTGAAGCTAGAATTAAGCAAATCAATGAACCATCCAATTCGACGAAATTGTCTGCTTCGTTCGACTTTTTGCAAATACCACTTTCAAAAGAAGAAAAAAGAATCTTGAACAGCCGGAATGATTTTTTACACGGTAAAAGCCCAGTTTCGGGTCACGATTTTGACAATAACAAATTGAAGTATTTTGTTGCTGGTTTACATATTCTAATAGTGAAGCTATTATTTCGATATTGTGGTTATCGTGGACACCTTATTGATTATTCATCTCGTTGGAGCCGAGACGGCGATGATCTGCATAAAACCGGCTTTGTAAATCTATGATTTAGCCAGGCATGACTGAAAAAATATTTTCTGTGCACGGAAGTCATCTTTTTTGGAAAAGCCTGCCTGCCCTTCATCCTTACTGTACCGCCAAAGTCAATTTTCAGTATCGATCCCAGTCTGCAATGAGTGGCAGGGTAGAGGTTTTTCTACAATGGTGGCCCGAAAAAATGAGAGAACCTTAAACCAACATGCTTTGGAATCCACATGTGATTGACTAATAGCATCAAAAGTCTTAATTTCAACCCGTATCTAGAAAAATAGCCCCCATTGAAAGAAAGCAAGCCCAAGCTAACAATCGCTCAACTAGAGCAATACCTCGGTAAAGCCGCTTGGATTTTAAAAGGACCAGTTGATGCAGCTGATTATAAGATTTATATATTTCCGATCTTATTCTTTAAGCGGATCTCTGATGTATACGATGAGGAATTTCAGGCAGCCCTTGAAGAATCCGGTAATGATCCAGATTATGCATCTCTGGCAGAACTACACCGTTTTATAATCCCTAACCAGTGCCATTGGAATGATGTACGACAAAAAACAGTAAATGTGGGCAAAGCCCTCCAGCATTCCTTCCGCGAAATTGAAAAAGCAAACCCCGATTTGCTATATGGCATTTTTGGTGATGCTGCATGGACCAACAAAGAAAAGCTAACCGATTCACTCCTTATGAACCTGATTGAGCACTTTTCTCAATACAATCTATCCAATTCACATGTTGATGCCGATATACTTGGACAAGCGTACGAATATTTAATCAAGCAGTTTGCGGACATTACCAATAAAAAAGCTGGGGAGTTTTATACGCCACGTTCCGTTGTTCATTTAATAGGATTGATTGTTGACGCGAAAGAGGGAGAATCTGTTTATGACCCGGCTTGCGGCACCGGGGGTATGTTACTAGAATGTATTGACCACCTGAAGGAAAAAAACCAAGATTTTAGAACACTTAAAATGTTTGGTCAGGAAAAAAACCTGACCACTTCTACCATTGCAAGAATAAATATGTTCCTCCACGGCATAGAAGACTTTCAGATAGTCAGGGGCGATACATTAAGACAGCCGGCCTTTCTTGAAAATGATCATTTACGCCAGTTTGATTGCGTTATTGCCAATCCGCCTTTCTCCTTAAAGGAATGGGGCGTGGAATTATGGTCTACCGATCCCTTTGGCAGAAACATGGCCGGTGTTCCACCCAACGGCAATGCAGATATGGCCTGGGTGCAACACATGATAAGGTCTATGAAAACCGATACCGGAAGAATGGCCGTTGTATTACCACATGGCGCTTTATTCAGAAAAGGCGCCGAAGGCAAAATCCGCCAATACCTTATTGAAAATGATTTACTGGAAGCTGTGATTGGCTTAGGCGCCAATATCTTTTATGGTACCGGTCTGGCGGCCTGTATATTAGTATTTCGTTCACATAAATCTAACGCAAATAAGGGTACAGTAATGATCATTGACGGCTCTGATCAGGTGCGGGTAGGACGCGCACAGAACTACCTGGAAAAACAACATGTGGATACCATTTACAGTTGGTATGCTAACGGAAAAGACATTGCCAATAGTGCACGCTTGGTTAATAATAAAGAAATAGCAGAAAAAAACTTCAACCTCAACATCCCCTTATACATTGAAAAAGAAACGATCGATAACCTGCCTACCTTAAAAGAAGCAATAGATAATTTGGAAACGGCTGCCATT
Organism: Bacteroidota bacterium; assembly: GCA_023416995.1. Classification (GTDB taxonomy): domain Bacteria; phylum Bacteroidota; class Bacteroidia; order Chitinophagales; family Chitinophagaceae; genus DATHKG01. The sequence goes on along the minus strand of JAEZGI010000025.1, from coordinate 110,270 downwards.
GAAGCCTGGAAAGCGGAAGACAAATTCAAAAGACTGCTGAAAGAATTTAACCTGTTAAAATAGCCGTAACGTTTTTATGACCCAACAACAACTTGAAAGATACCTTTGGGGTGCCGCTACCTACCTGCGCGGACATATTGATGCCGGCGACTATAAGCAGTTTATCTTTCCACTCCTGTTCTTTAAGCGCATCAGCGACGTGTGGGATGAAGAATATGCACTTGCCATGAAAGAAAGTGATGGAGATTTGGACTACGCTGTCTTTGCTGAAAACCACCGCTTTCAGATACCTGACGGTGCACACTGGAATGATGTGCGGCAGAAAACACAAAATGTGGGCCGGGCATTACAAGGAGCCATGCAGGCCATTGAAAAAGCGAATCCCGACCAGCTTTTTGGCGTATTTGGAGATGCCTCCTGGACCAACAAGGACAGGCTGACCGATGAAACCCTGGTAAACCTGGTAGAGCATTTTAGTAAGCATCAACTAAACCTGGCAGAGGTTCCACAGGATGAGCTGGGTAACGCTTATGAATATTTGATTAAGCAATTTGCTGACGATAGCGGCCATACCGCTGCAGAGTTTTACACCAACCGTACGGTAGTAAGGTTAATGACGCTGATTGCCAACCCGCAACCGGGCGAAACCGTGTACGACCCTACCTGTGGCAGTGGTGGTTTATTGCTGAATGCTGCCCTGCAATTGAAAACGGCCGGTAAGGAATACCGCACACTTAAGCTATACGGACAAGAGATTAACCTTATTACCTCTTCCATTGCCCGCATGAATATGTTTTTGCACGGCATAGAAGATTTTCAGATTGTAAGGGGCAATACCCTCAGCCATCCCGGACTGCTGGAGAATGATGAATTGAAAACTTTCAATATAATACTGGCTAACCCGCCATACAGTATTAAAGCCTGGGACCAGAAAGCCTGGGCCAATGACCCTTATGGACGGAATCTCTGGGGAACACCGCCTCAGGGAACAGCCGATTATGCCTTTCAACAGCATATTCATAAAAGCATGAATCCTAAAAATGGACGTTGCGCAATACTGTGGCCACATGGTATTTTATTTAGAGAAAGCGAACAGGATTTAAGAATCAATATGCTAAAATCAGACACCGTTGAAGCGGTAATTGGTCTGGGAGGGAATTTATTTTACAATTCTCCAATGGAGGCGATGATTCTTATTTGTAGAACGAATAAGCTAAAGGGACGAAAAGGGAAGGTCTTATTCATTGAAGCTAAAAATGAAATCAGGCATGCAAAAGGGATGTCATATTTAGAAGAACATCACATACAGAGAGTACTAGATGCGTATCATAAGTTTGCAGATATACCACACTTCGCGAAAGTGGCTACGATAGACGAAATAATGGAAAATAAGGGTAATATGAGTGTGAGTTTCTATGTTGGTAAGTTGAAGGAAGATAATGGAGGCAGAAACTTAAAAGAAAATATTAAAGACTGGGTGATTAAGTCATCAGAATTAATAAATTCCATTCAAGAACTAATTAAAGAATTGCGTTAATGGATTTAGATAAAAGCAGATGGGAGCAGGTGAGTCTGGATGATGTCGTTATCAATAAAAAGATTACTGTTGATGCCCGCAATTCCGGGTTGGATAAGTATATAGCTGGTGATCACATGGCAACAGAAGATATACACTTAAGAAACTTTGGAATAATCGGAGACGATTACTTAGGGCCGGCTTTTCACCGCAAGTTTGAAAAAGGAGATATTCTTTACGGTTCAAGGAGAACTTATCTTAAGAAAGTAGCTATTGCTAGTTTTAATGGCATTACTTCTAATACAACATTTGTTCTACAAGAAAAGGGAGATAGAATTATTCCTGGCTTAATACCATTCTTAATGCTCTCAGACAGATTCACTAATCATTCAGTGAAACATTCTAAAGGGTCTGTAAATCCTTATATTAATTACAAGGATATTGGTCAATATGAATTCCTCCTTCCTCCCATAGATCAGCAAGCCAAATTAGCCGAGTTGTTGTGGGCCGCGGATGAAGTCGTCGAGCGCCTTTATTGTATAAAGTCGAAGACTATAATAGTAAAGGAAAGATTAAGAAAAACCGAGTTTAGTGGGTCCAATGGTGCTTTTGTAAAAGCAAAAGACATTCTGAAATTAACAACAGGGGGAACTCCAAGCACTACAATCGCAAAATATTGGAAAAATGGAAAAATTAAATGGATGTCTTCTGGTGATGTTCACCGAAAGATAATATATGATGTAGACGGAAGGATAACAGATGACGGATTAAAAAATTCAAGTACAAAGTTGATTCCAGTTAACTCGGTTGTTATAGCATTAGCTGGTCAGGGAAAGACAAAGGGGACGGTCGCAATTACCAAAGTCGAATTATGTACAAACCAATCTGTTGCGGCATTCTTACCAAATGAAAAAATTATTCTACCAGAATTTTTGTATCACTTTTTAGATAGTAAATACTCTGATTTTAGAGAAATGACTGGGGATACGAATTCTAGAACAGGGTTAAACTTGGGAATTTTAAAGGAGTTATTAATTCCGAATATTGGCATTCAAACTCAGCAAAGAATTGTCAATAAATTTAATTTATTAGATCGCAACTATTTTAATTTAAATTCTCAAATAACGAGTATAAAAAGCATTCAGAAACAATTAATCAACCAAATCTTCAGCTAAGCAATGTCTTTTAATGAACTCAATAGTGTAGAGCATTATATTATTCAGCAGCTTACCGGTGTTAACCTTAATACAGGTGGAGCATGGCAAGAAAAGGAATATGATTACCATACCCTCTCCTGGCAATATACGCCAGCCGATAAGCTGAAACGAGAGATTACTGAAGTATTGGTAGAAACTACACTAAAGAAAGCGCTTATAACGCTAAACCCTGAGATTGCCATTTTGCCCGAGAGGGCTGATGAAGTAATTCATAAATTGCGTACCATCATCATCAGTGTAAACCAGGTTGGACTAGTGCGTGCCAATGAAGATTTTGCCCGCTGGCTTAAAGGAGAAATGACGATGCCCTTTGGCAAAGATGGTCAGCATGTGGGCATCCACCTCATAGATTTTGATACACCGGTTAATAACAGTTACATAGTAACCAACCAGTTTAAGATACGCACCCGCGAAACCAAGATACCAGATATTGTGATGCTTGTTAACGGTATCCCGATAATTATAGGAGAGGTTAAAACGCCGGTCCGGCCCGCTGTTTCCTGGCTGGATGGAGCACATGATATTCATGCGATTTATGAGAATGCTGTGCCCAATCTATTCGTACCCAATATCTTTTCTTTTGCCACTGAAGGCAGGGAATTGCGTTATGGCGCCGTGCGTACGCCCCTGGAGTTTTGGGGACCATGGCGCCTCGATGCAGAAAAAGATCTGGCGCATTTGATGGGCCTCAGCAGCGTGGGCGAAGCGCTTAACGCCCTGCTGCACCCACTGGTAGTGCTGGATATGTTGCAATACTTTTCTATTTACGCTACCGATAAGAAAAAGCGCAAGATCAAGATCATCAGCCGTTACCAGCAATACCTGGGTGCCAATGCCATTGTAGAAAGAGTATTAGAAGGCCGCATTAAAAAAGGACTGATCTGGCATTTCCAGGGCTCGGGTAAATCACTGCTCATGGTGTTCGCTGCGCAAAAGCTCCGTAAGCTGCAGGAACTAAAAAGTCCAACCGTCATCATCGTAGTGGACCGTATAGACCTGGATTCGCAGATCTCCGGCACTTTTACTGCATCAGACATCCCTAACCTGGTAAATGCAGACAGCATTAATGAGTTGCATGATCTGCTGGAAAGAGATACCCGTAAGATCATCATTACCATGGTGCATAAGTTTAAAGATGCTTATGCCAATATGAATACCCGGAGCAATATTATTATGATGGTAGATGAAGCTCATCGTACGCAGGAGGGCAACCTGGGCAGAAAAATGCGCTCAGCTCTCCCCAATGCATTTTTGTTTGGCTTAACCGGTACACCAGTGAACCGGGCCGACAAAAATACTTTCTGGGCCTTTGGTGCGGAAGAAGACAGCGGCGGCTATATGAGCCGTTACACTTTCCAGGACAGCATCCGCGACAAACAAACTCTGCCCCTGCATTTTGAACCCCGGCTACCTAACGTGCATATTGATAAAGACAGCATTGATACTGCATTCAACGAGTTAACAACCGACCTCACAGAAGAAGACAAGAATACCCTTAGCCAGAAAGCAGCAAGAATGGCGTTGTTTTTAAAATCACCTGAAAGGATAGCTACCATTGTAAAAGACATCGTGAAACATTTTCGGGACCACGTGGAGCCTCAGGGTTTCAAAGCTATGATTGTGGCACCCGACCGTTTTGCCTGTATTCAATACAAAGAAGAACTGGATAGACATTTGCCGCCATCTGCTAGTGCTGTGGTAATCTCAACTTCATCCAATGATAATTTTGAGTTTAAGCAACAATGGGGCATGGATAAAGAAAAGCAGGATAAGATCGTAGAAGAATTTAATGACAGCAATACAGCTTTGCAATTTCTTCTTGTTACTGCCAAACTGTTAACCGGTTTCGATGCACCCATTCTGCAAACCATGTACCTGGATAAATCGCTGAAAGATCATACGCTGCTGCAGGCCATTTGCCGCACCAACCGGTTGTTTCCCAATAAATCTTTTGGCCGCATTGTAGATTATTTCGGAGTATTTGATGATACGGCTAAAGCGTTGGAGTTTGATGAAGAAATCATCAAAAAAGTGATTACCAATTTCGAGGAACTGAAAGAATTGCTGCCTGCATATATGGCAAAGGCCTTGGCCCATTTTACAAATTGCGACCGCAGCATAGAAGGCTTTGAAGGCTTACAGGCTGCACAGGAATGCATAAAAAGCACCGAGCGGAAAGATGCTTTTGCGGCGGATTATGTGCCCCTGTCCAAATTATGGGAATCGGTAAGTCCGGACCCGACATTAAATCAATTCAATACAGATTACATCTGGTTAACCCAGGTATACACTTCTGTAAAACCAGTTACGGATGATCATGGCCGATTGTTGTGGATGGCCCTCGGCGAACAAACTACCAGATTGATACATGAGAATATACATGTCGACGGCATCAATGAAGATATGGAGAAGATGGAGCTGAATGCCGAAGTAATTGATGAACTGATACAAAACCAAGACCCCAAAAAGACGAAGACGGTAATACAAATATTATCGTTACGGTTAAGACAGGGAGGAGAATATCCGGTATTTAAAAAGTTGAGCCAGCGACTTGAAGAAGTGCGCTTAAGAGCTGAGCAGGGTTTGATTAGCAGCGTGGAGTTTATCAAACAACTTTGTGAAATTGCTCGGGAAACATTGGCAGCAGAGAGAGATGTGTTTACTCCACAGGAACGCAAATCTGCTACCGCCGCGCTTACAGAATTGTTCCTGGAATTAAAAACAGATAAAACACCCGCAGTTGTGGAAAGAATCGTAAACGATATTGATTCCATTGTACGGCTAGTTCGCTTTGATGGCTGGCAAACTACAGTGGCCGGGGAGCGTGAAGTACAAAAATCACTACGCAAAACTTTATTGAAGTATCAGCTTCATAAGGAAGAGGAATTGTTTGAGAAGGCGTACGGCTATATAAAGGAGTATTACTGATAAAAGTGGTTATTCAATCAGTTGACCTGTCCTAATAAATTTCATCTGTCGGCACCAATTGTTTTGGTGTCGCGAATTAACAGCCTTCAATTTGGACACTGTAAAGTCTGCATTTTTAAAGTAAAAAATAGGGCGACTCTTTTTTATACTGCATTACGCTTACTCGTTCAACGCGATAAAGGACACCCGAAAGAAAAAATTCCAGCATCGCTATCAAATGATTTGCGAAATATCCGTATCAGATTGAGTCATGGAAGTATTAGGGTTTTCCGGTTCAATTTTTTCATTTATATCGAGCAGGTCCTCATTGCCTACGGTAATCTCCGTATCAGTTTTATCTATAAAAGTGAAAGTATTTATGAAAATCTTTATATCAGAATTGTTCTCTATTATCCCATTTACCATCAATTCAGACAGCTTACTGATGTAGTCCAAATTTTTCATACGTACGTCGGCTTTTTTATCCTCTATTTCCAATTCCTTTTTTTGAATATCTAAGATCTTTTCATGAATTTCAAGCTCATGCAATAGCTTAGAATGTTCTTCACTTCTCAGGTTCTTAGTTTCTGTCTGAATCTTTATAGCTTCAGATTCTAGCTTATCTCTTTCAGCTTCGAACTTTTCAATTTCTTCAACTGGTTTTTTTGTATGATAAACTTCTAAAGCCTGACGAACTTTTTTGAGCACCTGATTAATATCAACCTTAGATGCAACACTCCGAATTTTGATCTTCAGATCAAACCACTTACTTCCATCGCCGCAACTGATTAACTCAACTTCAACATTATCGATGGACTCTAATGCCTTAGAGAAACTCCAAAGTGTAAATCCCAACTCAGCAGCATTGAAAGAATTACTGGCACTCGTGAACTCAATGAAGACATCCCAAACGGCGATTTGTGTCGAATCATCAAAGAAAAATAATCGCTCAAGTGGCTCCGAGAAATCGATATTAGCGGCCGCTTTCCTAACTTCTTCAATATCCTCCAACTGCTTCAGTTCCGCAAACAGATTTAAGTAATTGAAATAGTCGTCAATAAATCTCTTTAAAAAAGGATAGGCCAATACATTGAAACTCTCTTTCATAGCCTGGGTCATTTCTGTCGGATCTATTCGGCGATAATCGAAAGTATTCGCCTGCTCGTTCCGTTGACTTTTCAGCCCGCGAGCAAACCAAGTAGGGTGTGAAAGATTATTGAAAAAATCTTCATGCCCTGAGCTAACTGCCGAATCCTTTAAATGCTTTTCGACCTCTGCGACATAAAGCTCTCTGATTAAGTTTGATTTTTCAATCCCTGAGTTGAGTCTACCCAAATACCTAATCGTTGCAATATAATGTGCGTTCTTATAGGTTTCCAACACAGAAATGATGGGAAAGAAATTGTAACTAAACGCATCAAAAAACTGAACAAGAGTATATGATCTATTCGAAATACTACTACCTAAAACCGGAAGCCAGCTATCCAACAACTCAATGGTGAGGGTTGTAATCTGTGATGCTGACTTTTGATCCGATAAGTCTTGCGTGCATCTTTCAATGCTATTTATAACTTTTTCCAGGTAGGTCAAAGCACTCAAAATTTTCACATTCTTATCCTCCAATCGACGTTCCGAAATTATCGGGGTTTTAATATAATCTATTAACCGATAGTACTGCTCAAATACGTTTCTAGAGATCGGTTCAGGGATAATTGCAACTTTACTCATGGTAGTATGGTATATAGTGTGATCGAAGCAACTCGTAAATGCAAACTAATTGTTGATAGTTTTTAGTCGTACGGGTCCATTAAATAATTTTTCATATAATTCAACGCTGGCAATGAATCTATTGCAAGCCATCGGTTTTTTACTAATATTAATGAAAACTGTTTAAGATACAGGTTTACGCTAGAAATTCATTAAAAAAATACCCGAAATATCCGAAATGTTCCTTGCGCGGTGTGGCACCACTGCTGCGGTAACCGGTGTTGAATATACAAGAACTCGGGAGATATGCTTGAGTATTGTTTGAAAATAGGGACGGTTGAACAGAAGAAATATTTTCGATTATTCGTTGGTTTTCGAAAACTACCTTTCAATTCCAAACGTAATGCTCAGAGCAAGTTTCGCGATTCTATTTAGCAGGTATGCCGACAGAAACTTGAAAGTCAAAGTATTGATCTAAAGAAGTGTAACGCTGAATTCAGATTAATCTAATCCCCATGTAGTTGAAGGATCTCCTTCAAAAGCATTGTCAATGGTCTGGTCATCATACCCGCCATACCCATTGTATTTACTATAGGTCGGTCTGTTTTCATCGTAACTCCAGCGATCGGGCCTATTTGTCAAACGCAAGGAAAATTCTTTGAGAGTTTGATTGCCATGTTCAGCAAAATTTTCATAAAAAGAAAAATTACACCTGAGTCTCAAACTTTTTATTATGGTCTCACTTTTACATACAATCCACCCAGTTTCTTCTGAAACTTCATTTTTTTTGTAAAAAATTGGACTAATAAAGCTGCCTGTCAACAAGCCAAAATTTTCCGGTGCTAATGAGCTTTCTTTCTGAAAATTTGAAAGTGTCATAAAGTAAGCTTTGTCAGATGTTGTTCGAATACAAATGCCTTCTCGATTTTTCCGGGTGAAAATGTGCGAATCAAGGATTGTTTCGAATCCTCGAAGAGGCTTTTGAAGCCTCAACTCGGCAATCGATTTAGGTAGATTAATCGAATACTTCTTGACATGGTAGCCAAATGAACCAGAGTTGAGCCCATTCTTCATTTTTTCGCCTTTTTCATAATATTCGACCTGTAAGTGTCCACCAATAAGGTACTCAAACTCTTTGCAATCAAGAGGGGCTAGCACTTTGAATAATGCTTCATGCGTTAAGCTCAGAGCTCTAAAGTAGCCTTCAGCACTAATGCTTATACATTGAATATTATTCTCAAGATAGGGCTCAATTTTAGTAATTCGATAATTCATACTGACAAAATGAATGCAATAATATAATAATTCTTTACCTGATTCCAGTCGCCGTTTTAGGTTTAATAATGGGAGCCAATCTTTTTGTTTACTGAATTGTTACCAAAATGGCTGTCCAAGGGTCAGTTACAGGCGTACTCAATTGAGGATTGATCCGATATCAAACTGGAACAAAGAAATGGCCAGCAGTTCGATTGACTTTGTTCCTGTCACACCATATATCTCAGAATATTGTCAATTAACGCAATAGGTTTACGCCACCCGTTTGTCGCTGCGTACCAACTACGCAGCCAGATATTTTTTGCAAGCGTTTCTCAATTCCTGAGTTTTTAAAATTATTTTGAAAATTGGTCGACGTTCACTGTCTTATCTTTGAAAAACTTCTAGTCTTCCAGTGCATAAAATGAAAAATTAATTCTTGTATGGCAAATCATCTCGAAGCCCGTTTCAACCGCCATCAGCTCTGTTCTTAAGAGCTTGTACTAAAAATTGTGTAAGTTCCTCATTTGTGAATCTGTTATTTTTTGCAAATTCTCTGAGCTCGTGATGCTCCGACGTTTCAAGTAAGTTTGAAAATTCCTTACTTATGTTTGATTTGGGTTTAAATTCCAGCGTCATCGTTATTTCGTCTTTATAAGACATAAAAGACTCATAAAGCCAGTCATAGGCATTTCCGATCGCTCCCCAAAATGGAATCAATTCCGGCTGAATATTTCCGCCTTTCAATATTTGATCAACGGCGATTCCTGGGTAAGGATCTATAAAATAAATCTTCTTTATACCTAGTTGATACGCTTTCTTTGAACATAATTCGCATGGGCTTGCAGTTGTAAACAAATTTCCGCCTTTAGCACCCATCCCGCCTAACTTTGTTATCTGAAGCATTGCATTTTCCTCCGCGTGGAGAGAGCGGGTATGTACTTGGTTAGCTTCTCCTTCATAATGGTTATGAACCGACTTGAAACAGAAGGAACAGTTTTTTCCACCGAGATCTTCTTTTCGTTGGGCATATGATTCACTAAAGTAATCAACCAGTGCCTCTTTGAAAGTGCCCGGCTTTCCCTCTTTATATTTATATGAAGTTGTACTGGCTACTTTCCCTTTTTCAAAATCGCTGTAATGAGGATTATTGCCCAAAGATCCTTCCACGTCATCCAGATAGTCATTTATACTACGTAGGTTGCAGGGCGTTTGTCCCTTCGCTACATCGTTCCATCCCACAGACATTATATAATAATTGGAATCAGTGACAACCGCACCAACCTGTCTTGAAATGCAGCCTGAATTCAATTTTGCTGTGTTGGCTATTTGCATGGCTCGTTCAGCGGAGCTTGGAGTGATCAGCCCTGGGTGCTGAATTAGAGCGATTAGCTTCATTAGTTGCTCTTCGCGGGTAACGAATGCATCCCCTTTATTTGGAGAATCCACGGTAATATCTTCCCTTTTCAAGTTAAGAATATGATAGTCGCTCTTTTGAACGCAATTTCCACGTCCGGAGAAGAGAATGTTCCACGAGAAAAATCTTTTGTCCTATATTCGATCGCATCAAGTGCCATCAAGTCAGTCACAGTAGTCTTGCGTTCAGTAGAATCTTGAATTTTGAGTTCTAGCCGTTTGTTAACCCTGGATTCTGCATTTCGCAGAACGTCTTTGGTGACAATCATGTAAAAAGCCGAAAATCTTTGTTTGAAGTACATGATTTCCAGCGAATTTCTCAATGAGTCAATTACAATTTTCGTGGGACTATTTGATTTACGATTGAAGGCACGACGAGCTTTAATCAACTTGTTTATCAAGTTTGCAATAGAATAAACGTGGTCAACACTGCCTAAACTATCTTTCAACGGATCACCTGTTGCTCGGATATTGCAAGCGACACGGTGAAGCATCACTCGTGTTCTATAATATCCTTCCGATTCTAGCGCCTCCAGCATATCACCAACAAGACTGTTATACGCTACTTCAAAAAACAATTCATTTAGATCCAATAAATCTCCCTCAGATCTTAGCTCACTAAATTGGGGCAGTTTCTTTACTCTAACAATTAACTTCCGATACTTTTTATGTATAAAGCGAATTTTTTCAATAACCTTTCCGACACGTTCGGAGTTGTCATCATGACGGTCGTTCCTGAAGAACTTCGACAAAAGCTCTTGAGTTTGTTCAATATTACCCCCATACCTATGAACAATGAAAAATAACAATACATTGACGTACTTTATAGTCTGAAATCGTGTCCAATTACCTGGATGGCTTAGGTAGTTCTTACAGATTTTGTATTTTCTAGAAAAAACTTTGTCCTCGAAATCTTCCGGGTTTCTCAGCCTTTTCTGTTCAAGGTCTTCAAAGGTGCCGGATAAAAGTTGCGCGATAGTTGTACAGCCAGAGCCCGTCCGTCCGGTTAACCCAATGATTGTGAAGTTTCTCCGGAGCGAATATAGTTGGTCAAGTTTCATCTAGGCAGGTTTAGTGGTTTTGTTAATTTTCAACAATGTCTAATTGGTCTACGCCAAAAAATTATGGATTTCCTTTTGTTCGTAATCAACACATTTTCAAAAAAGTTGACCACGGGGCCACCGCTTCATTCATTTTCCGAATCTAACTTTTTAATGTCGTGGAAATAATAAGCCATGACCGCTGCCCGCATTTCCAAGAGCGTCTTCATGGCTGTTTCAGAAACATAGGTGAAGCTGACGCGGTGCTTCTTTCTGCATAAATCAGAATATTCTTAAGTTGTTGTGGTTATTCTCATTGTTAAAGATGACTGGTTCGGCCTCTTCAGTAGAACCCGGAAATTATAATGCAGCTTGTTAGTATTAAGAACATAGTTATCCATCCAACGCACCCCTTCCTGCGTTTCTTCACTGCCGTTGCATTAAACGATTGCTGTATTTCCACCTCCCGCTCCTCCACCAAACAAAAAATCGGATGATTCCTATTCTTCCGAAACGCCCGGTACTCAACCACATACAATCGGTATAAATCCCCAATCAACTCACCCAACTTCTGCCCGGTGCTCAACGCTTTATCTATGGCCCCAGAACTCGTAACGCCCAGTGATTCCACCGCGAGTATCTTGGCTTCAGTCGTAACATGCAGCGGATTATGAATCGATACATTATCCGGATTTTCGACAATGATTTCTATAAACCGGTTCCGACGAAAATTTTCCTGCAAATCATTCAACTGCTGCTTAACCTCGGGCTTCGACATGTTCTCAAACGGTGCCGCGAGGATCTCAAGCTCTTCGTGGAATGAAACACTATCCGGCACTCTTTTAAACGATCTCGCCAACAAGATCAACGCTAACGCTTTGTTCTCTGGCGCGGAGACCGGGCCGTTACCATACTTCATCACCAACTCGCGACGCAACCGTAAATATTCGTATTCTAAATTCGACATACTTAATGAGCATTCAACTGCACTACCGCTAAACATAAACAACTACACAACGACCAGCAGCAACATCTCAAATCTAGAACGCGAACAAGTAGCATCCTTACGGTAAACCGTAACCGCTATCTATCGATTTCCGAAGGAGGTGAATCCTTCAGATAATCGATTCTCTTACGGTAAAGAGAGAAGTGGACACAGGAAAGGCCTAATGGCAACAGTGAAGAACTTAAAAAATACCGGTCTCCTTACAAAACAACACCAGTTGCTCATTCTTTGAAAAACCCAGCTCCTCGCGGATCTGGTTCAAACGTTTCTCAATAGAACTCAAACTCGACGGCCTGATGCCATGTCGCTTCAGATAACCAGGAATCTCATTTTGCTGATACCCGCTCGATAACAAACGGATTATATTAATATCAAAATCAGTAAACTCATACACATTCGATCTCCTGATCGATTCCGAAAGGCTCCGCGGCTGATAACGTTGCCCCTTCGACAAGGTTTCAAACGCCAGCTTCAACTCTTTCGCATCATTACGCGCCTTACGCACATAACCATCAATCTGGTATGTCTTAAACAACATATCAATGGTTGCCGGCCGCTGCTCCGACGAAAACACCAGGATCATCATCTCCGGCTGTATCGCACGAACAGATTGAATCAATTCGAAACCACCGGCAATCTTCTGCGCATTACCATCCGCTTCAAAATACAGATCGGTCACCAGCAAATCATACGACTCATTTCTATCCTTCGCCAGTTTGATCCTGTTCAACGCATCATCACAATAAAACACATAATCTATCTGCTTCACACGAAACTCTTCCATCGTTCTTTGCAACGACAAGTTTGCACTTTCATGGTCCTCCGCAATGATTACTTTGTCAATCATATTTATTCTATTTCCAGGGGAATTTTGATTTCAACGATGAGCCCCCGGTCCCCGTTTTTTTCAAAATTAACCTGCCCGTTCAATGATTTTATACGGCTAACCGTATTTTTCAAACCATTTCCATAATCTGATCCGGCAATCAACCCAACGCCATCATCTTTATAATGGATACAAGCCTGCCCGCCATCATGCCTGAACTGTACCAATACATTCTTCGCGCGGCTATGTTTTTTCATGTTCACCATCAGTTCCTGCACTACCAGGTATAACTCATTTTTCTGCGTAGTCGTGATTTTTTCCCAGAACGCGGGCTGATTCCCCACGAGGATCACTCTTCGCTCATCCGTAGTATAAGCATCGACCAAATTATGAAAGCGGTGATTGTCTACCGGACCCGAGACCGGCGCATCGTCATAAGATATATCGCGTGATCGTTCATACAGGTCCTCAATATTATTCAACAGCGGCTCTTTATCGATATAGTCAACATGTTCCAGTTCATTCATGATCCGGTAAAGTCCATTGGCCACCACATCATGCACTTTTTGCGAAGTGGCAATCTTTGCGTTCCTGATCGACAGTTCTGCTTCCTGTCTGAGTTTCTCGCGCCGGCGTCTGAAGCGAAGTATCAGCAAGACAATCATCATAATTGCAAAGACGGCTATAGCGGACATCCATAACCGCTGATTGGTGATATGTCGTTGCAACACCAGGTTGTCGGCTTTGCTTTTCTGAACATCGTACCTGATCAATGCGAACCTGCTGCGGGTGGTATCGCGGGCAAGCTGGAGACTATCATTCAGTCTTTTGAATTCTTCATACAACCGATCCTTTGTTGCAGCGGATGTATGCAGCCGGATCAGTTTATCTTTTGCTTCGAGTATGTCGTCGGGACTATTGTTTTGAATGGCCTGTCGCTGCATCATTTCTGCATAGAACAAAGCCGAATCTTTATTGGTGTTGAAGTAGTAGTCAGACAGATGCGCATAGCTGGCATTGAGTCCTGCGTTGTCTGAACTGTCGAGCCTGATCCTTAGCGCCTGTCTGTATTCCGGCAATGCGGGATAGTTTGCATCACGTAACCATTTGGTGCGCGCCCGGTTTGATACAGCACGCGCAATGAGCACTTCGTTGCCGGGGTTGAGGGCAATGATAGAATCATAGATCGCAAGGGCATCGTTATATCTTTTCAATTTTTGAAGTGCGGTTGCCTTGCCGTTGAGGATCTCGGGAATATAGGTTTGCTCGCTGGTGATGTGTAATGCTGAGTCGTACAGGCTGATGGCTTCATCGTAACGTTTCAGATCGAGACTGGCGTTACCAAGTTCATTATACACAAAGGTGAGCAGATCATGATGGGCAGGGTTGATAGGATTGAGTGATTTAAGCGCGGAGGTCAGACTTTCCTGTGCGCCGTATAGATCGCCGGCGCTGCGTTGCATGGTGCCCATATAGTTATAGGCGGTTGCTCTTTCGAAATCCGTTGTAGCATCGTTTGCGGCGCGGCTGAACATCAGGAAGGCTGAGTCCATCTTTTTATAGTAGTACAGGTATTCACCCCATTGAAGAGAGGTGTATGGCGATGAAGTTGTTTTGGTATTGGTGTCGCAGGCCGCCAGGAAAACCACCGGGATCCATAAAATCTGAAGGAATCTGTTCAAAAGCCGTTTTTGGCTTTAAATATATTAAAAAAGGCAAGCAGAAGGTGTCTGCTTTGATTGATGTGTTTAGATCTTTTGGTTCGTCCATAATATATTGGGCAAGACGGATGGGATTGTAGAGAAACCACACGTTAATGGTTGAAAATAAGTTAGGTTTTGCGATCAAGAAAAGATCAGTACTGACAAGGTTCCAAAGGGAATAAATAAATTCGCCGGAGGTTGGAACGATCCCTGGGCATAAAAAACAACACAAAATTTTTAGTGATGACCGTTAGAAATTCTTTGGTTTCAAAAGCATACAAAGAGATGAAGAAAGACACCCCAGATCTTGAGAAGTCTTTTACCTGGCTTGTTAAGGCAGCGAAAAATAATGATGCGGAAGCTTTATATGCCTTAGGCACATGGTATTTACATGGAAGACATGTCAAAAAGAATCCGAGGTTAGCAGTTCAATATTTTCAGAAAGCTATCACAGGAAACTATAAGGAGGCGTTTTATGATTTAGGGGTATGTTTTGAGAAAGGTGTTGGAACCAACAAAGACAAATGGCAGGCGTTTGAGTGTTACCTACGTGCTGCTTTGTTGGGCGACAAACAATCAATTTATGAAGTAGGTAGGTGTTATTATTATGGGATTGGTATTCTCAAAAATTTGGATGTAGCAGAGATTTGGCTTGAACGCGCAAAGAATTTAGGCATATCGTAAGCTGTTCCTGATGAGGGTTGCAATTGCTTTAATATGAAGACGTCGATAACCTTTTTTGAGCCTATTATTTGATCATCGCTGATTTTCAACTGCCTTAGATTATTAGTAAATATGTTTAGTTCGTCGCCGCGTGGTTAATCTGTTGATTTTGTCTAGGTTCTGGTGTCACAGAAAAACGTCCCTAGCCCCGATATCTACTCGAGTCTTTCCAATCGGCCTGTTTACTCAAACGTCTTAAAAAAGGAAAGCAGAAGGTGTCTGCTTTCCTTGTGTGTTCGCTTAGCCGGGTGCATCCCAGGTTTGGTATTCGTTTATCCTGGATGCCGTTAATTCTTCCGCCATCAGTTCCCGGGAGGTGGTGGGGGTGGTGGCACTGGTGGTTTGGGAGGAAGACTTCCGGTTTCGCCTCCGGTATCGCCATCGTCTGAAGTACTGGACATGGTCGTATGCGTTAGAGGACAGCTTCCATGATTTGTAATGGTGTGAGTTGGGTTCGGGCAAAAGATTATCCCGAGCCAAATAAAGATTTGGAGCATTTTGTTTACAATTTGGAATGTGGGAGAATTGTCCGCCGGATCGCGTATCCGTGGACGGGTTTAGTGAGAAGCGCTTCTCACGATCGGGAAGCGAGTTCGTGGATCATTTCAGGCAGCGGTTGTTCGCGCTGTTTTGTCCTTTCTGATTTTTGTCCTCTCTCCGGATCAGATGGTGGTAGACGTCGTTACCAAATGATCATAATGCAAACCTAATGGGGATTGGAAGTGAGAATGGCAGGGCGTTCCGGCAATTCCGATCATTCCGTTAATTCCGGTTAACCGTAATTTGAAACGGCCGTAGCGGGGTAACTTTTCGCCGGAAATTCCGGGAATTCCGGTTATTTTAGTTAGAAGCAAATGCGTTTAGACTTTCCTAATTATAGAATACTTGTCCTAGCCGAATTTGACAGGAAGCGGCGAAGCGGTGGACTTCCGTTGTCGCTGTTGCAGCCGACCCCGGGCCGTATTCGAAGTGAATGTGCCAAGGTTTATCAGGAACGTTTTGAGACAAAAGACGAATTAGCGCTTCGAAATTTCTTCGGTGTAGCCGAAGCTGGACTTCAGTATTTGGAATGGATCGAGAATTTTCCGATCGATAAATTCAGGCCGCTGACTAATTACTTAACGGGGGGAACGGAGAGAACGGATGTTAAGAATCTCGAACTCTTAGCCTGGTTGATTAATTTTCGACATCGGCCTTATTGGTTTGCAAAGGAGGTGTTGTTGACTGATGAAGAGATGAAAGTTTTGGAAGGGGAAGCTGCGGCGTCAAAGCAAGACCGGAGAGATATGGTGAAGGGGTTATCTGAGACTGACGAAGATGGGTCGGCGGACTCGGAGGAAGATGACGATATGATGAGGCAGGGAAAGCTTCCAGACTCTGATGGCTTAGAAAAAGAGAAGAGGCCTGATTCTCCAACAAGCCTGGACGTAAAGGATACCGTTGAGTTGTCAGATACGGCAATCCGGAACACTGACATGGATCCTGGTCAGTGGTCGGCTACTGCTGAACGCCCCAGTGGTAATGTCGAACCGGCTGATACCCTGAGTAAAGTGGCCGATCGGACTGCCAGCCGCTATCGTATAAGAAATTTAATCATTGCCTGTCTTATCACGGCGATTTGTACTTCTGGCATCGTCGCTCACTGGATGTCTAAAGATTCAGGCTGCATGTATTGGGCAAATGACCACTATGAAAAAATCGCTTGCGATGCAGACACACCGGTTATAACAAAGCTCCCGCTGGAAAAGAGTAAAATGAAAAACTTCAGGCGAATTTTAAACGAAGAAACTATAACTGAGGATATGGTTGGAAAAATCTATTATGTCAGAATCAATGGAAAAATAGAGTACTATACTTCCTTCGGATACCATCCGATAGATAATACCCGGACAGCGAAAGTACTAACACAGTATATGTTTGATAAACATCTGAGGAAAGTGAATCTGTCTAACAAGAAAATTCCTTAAATACTCTCTCGCTCAGGACTCCCGCTACTAATTGGGGTAATATACCATCCCATTCGCAATTTTCGATGTTTCGAGTATTTCGCATTTAAGGTAAAAAGAAATGATTACGGAAGATGTTACGATTACGTCGACAGGACGGAAAAGGGCTTCAGCCCAGACTACGGGTGACGGCGATAACCCAAAAGGTCCCAGCAACTCCGCCTGTCATGCAGACATCTAGTCTTGCAGTATCTTTTGAATTATTATTGCTCCCTCTCATAACCGTTAAATCCATTCTGTCTAAAATCGCCTCATTTTCAGATTTAATTGTAAATAATTTCGTGTGCAACGTTTTCAAAGAAAAATAGATCAGGGAAAAGTGTCTGCTAATGAGTTTGCTCTCGGATTGCGGCAGCAGGTACAAGACAGTTAGCCAGGCATACGTCCATAGAGTATTCCTCAATAAAAATGCAAAAATGAAACTAACTGCCTATCTGACCTTATTAATGTTCTGCTTCGTGTTTGGCGCCTGTAAGAAAGATTCGGTTATCAAGCCGATCGTAATCGAAGGTATAACGATGGAAAACTATCCGAGGGTAGACGGCTCTACATCCACAGATCCTCTGAATAGATTAATAGCAAGCAAGCTACTTGGTTACGAATACAGTTGGCAACGCGCTGATTTTATGAATGGGTTGTGGTATTTGAAGTCAAGCCTTCCCAATGAATTTATAACAGACCGGATTAGATCTTCACAAACACATAATTCAATTATCAATCTCATAGATAACAAAGCAGATATCATTCTCTCGGCGAGAAAGATGTCTGCCGATGAAAAACTGTATGCAGAAAACGCCGGTGTTAATTTAATTGAAACGCCGGTAGCGTTAGATGCCTTTGTATTTGTTGCTAATCTTGATAACCCGGTAAAATCGTTAACTATCAAACAAGTGCAGGACATATATACCGGCAAAATAAAAAATTGGAAAGAAGTTGGTGGAAAAGATGCGATGATTAAGCCGTATACAAGAAACCAAAATTCGGGCAGCCAGGAGCTGATGGAGAGCCTCGTGATGAAAGGGTTAACTCCGGGAAATTTTGAAATAGATTATGAACCTGAGTTGCCAAGCATGTCTTTGGTTTTTACAAGGCTGAGATCAGACGTTAACGCACTGGGCTATACCGTGTATTATTATAAGGACCATATTGTAAGAGACAAGGTTGTAAAAAGCCTGGCCATTGAGGGTATTAGCCCGGATAAAAAATCGATAAAAAGTAAGACTTATCCCTATGTTGCAGAAGTGTATGCAACCATACGGTCAGATCTGGATAGAAACTCAATGGCCTACAAACTTTACGAATTGCTTCAATCAAGTGAGGGCAAGAGTGCTATTGCCGAAAGTGGGTATATTCCAAACTCGTAAATCCTGTTTTAATAGCAGAGCAAGAGTTCCTCTATGTCATTGTTAAATTCCTGACCTGATCAATACCCGGTGTTATTAAAACGATTTTTCCGAAATTTATATGCTGAGAATCAGACTACTGTCATAAAGAATCCAGAACCAGAAAGACATATCGACCACCTGGAAAGCTTTAGGAAGATGATTGTAACATCAATTTCTGAGATCAACCATCAGAGGATCCTGACTCGGCCCTTTTAATTTCCCGCGCCAGCTATGGTAGGATGATTAAGCCATTCACCGCAGAACTCAATTTGCGCCGTGTATCAATTTTAATATCTTTATCCCTCCTCCACTATTCTTCCGAATTCCACCGGTTTATCGACCACCCCAAAACCTAACATACATCCACACCATGGACCTTATCCGCCGTTGTTTGAAGAAAAGCATATTGCTATTGACATCAGTATGCTTCTTAATGATTATTTCCACTGAAGTTTCAGGCCAGTTCACGCAAGTATATCTCGATCAGGATGCATCGAACGAAGTAATTAATACTTCATTCTACTCGGCTACCGAAGGTTATGTAGCCTTCAAACGCTGGATTGGATTTACAACCGATGGCGGGAAGTCATTCCAAAAGAAGACAGTTGGAACCAACAACGTGGATCTCGGTTTGCAGTCGGTAAGCCTGCCCTGGGCCACCAAAGGTGTCAAAGCCTTTGACAGCAACAATTTACTTGTGTACGGCGATTGGGACGGTGTGCCTTCTATATTGTCGTCAGCAGACGGCGGCAACACCTTTAAGATGGTTCTATACTCCCGCATTAACCTGCTGCATTTCAATAATGGTATCACAGACATCGTGTTTCCGCAAAATGGTAGTATCGGTTATGCTGTGGATGAAGACAGGATTTTTAAAACTGTCAACCGTGGCCAGAACTGGAGCCTCATGTTCACTTCTGCAGGAAGTGAATTTCATTCCCTTGCTGTTGGGTCCAACAATGAGGTATTTGTTTATTCAGGTAAAAAAATGATGAAGACTACTAATGCAGGACTCGCCTGGACACAGGTTCAGCTTCCTGCAGGTGAAATCAGTGCAGCGGATTTCATCACTCCATTAAAAGGTTGGTTGACGATGACCCTGAACCGAACTTCCAATACTTACTATACCTCCGATGGCGGAACAACCTGGCAACAAAAAAGTCTCCAAAACCTATGGTTCCGCAAGCTGAAGTTTACTGATGATCAGACAGGTTATGGAGTTGCGGGCCTTCAGATTTTTAAAACAACCGATTCAGGAAGAATCTGGGAGCCTTTTGCACACCAGTCACCCGGGCTGGAGAGAGGTGGAACATATAATACTATGGGCAATTTCGGAGCAAACCACTTCTGGGCAGGCACATCGGAAGGATTGCTTGAAAGCGCCACTAATGCGGGCGGAATTACGATACCCGCAGCCATTTACACTATCGACACAACAGGTGTTTCAAACAGCAATAACGTAAAGCTTGTAAATCTTTCCAAACAGGGATATGAATATAAATGGCTCCTTAATGGGCAGCTAATAAGCACTGCTTACCATGCTCAATACAGTCCGACTCCAATGAAATATATCGACACTATTCAACTGGTAGTGTCAAACGGAACTTATACAAGCGACACTGCAACGCAGCTCGTAAACTTCAGTACGGTCATCATCGAATCATTTTCGCCGATGATGGCTACAGATGGGGAAACAGTTGTCATCAAAGGCCGGAACTTCTGGGGTGTAAATTTTGTATCTTTTGGTGGTACGCGCGCAAGCTTTTTCCGACACATTTCTGATACAGAGATTCATGCCGTCGTGTTCGGGGGATCGACAGGGTCGATCTATATCAATACATCTGAAGGCAGCGCATATAAACCAGGTTTTGTTTATAACTCGCCACCCATCACGAATCTTGATTTTATTATTTCAGATACCATTTTATGTAAGTCGGAATCAATACAAATTCGGTTGCAAAATTCAGAACCGGGAGTTGAGTATGCTCTGGTTGACGAAAATCTTCAAAGGTTAGGGAGCGTCAGAGGTAATGGAGAAGAAGCGGTGTTACGTTCAATCCCGATTTCTGAAACTGGTGTCTACTCAATTTTGATCCGAAAGGACGGTATCGGCAGAACAACATACTTAGATAAAACTGTATCAGTAAGAGTCGAAAAAACGAGATCGGTGATAGGTGCTGACAGGGTGAACATTACAGCAGGAGAGGCGATAAACTTTGTGCAACAATCAAAAGATGCTCTTAATTATAACTGGACCTTTCACGACGGCGCCAGCATTCAAAGCCACAACGGACCTACCCCGGGCGCAATTACTTACAACACTACAGGAGATAAATCGGCGACGCTCATAAGTGTCAGCGCCGACGGTTGTCGCGACACCACATCATTGAAAGTTGTTACGGTTTATGATGAAACACTATTAGACGATGAGTGTTTTGCGCAGACTGTTCACGGCATTGATACCTACGAATTTACTGGTTTACATCGTGCACAACCATCTCCTGATGGTGGATACGTGCTAACCGGATGGGGCAACACATTGAAGTTACCCAGTCGTGCAGGCTCGCCAAAACTTCTGCCAGCTACCGATATGGCCTTTGTTGCGAAATACACTGCGGCCGGAGTAATACTATGGCAATGCAACGTAGGGCGAAACGGAAGCATCAGCGGGGCAACTGTTGACGAACAAGGAAATGTTTATGTTATCGGAACCCTGCGGATCCATGATTATTTTTATTTCAACAACGGTGACTCGATGCGTATTGGCCATACGGGTGAACAGTTGGTTGGCTTCTATGAGAGAGCGAATGCTTATATACTAAAACTCGACCGAAATGGTAAATATCTGTGGCACACCAATCTTTACAACGGGCTTCGGGAAGGCCAGGGGTATTCGGTTAACGATATTCAACCGACCATCATCAGGATCCAGGGAAACCAATTGATACTTGCAGGAACCTATAAATCTGATCTTAATTATTTTCTAAACGGTGTGCGCCAACCGTTAAAATCTCCCGGGTTTGATGGTGGATTCCGAACCTTCGTCATTCAACTAAGTACGGAAGGTGTTTTCAACTGGGGTATGTATTGGGATGTTCCAGGCGGGCATGCTTTTTCGGATTTAAATGTAGACAAAGCGGGAAATATTTTGATTGCTGGTACATTTGACAGTGACGTCGTTCTGCGCGATGTCGGCGATAAGTATGTATATACTATTCCGCGTGTCGGCGGATCAAAGCTAGGGGCGTATATGATGAAATTTGACAATTCGGGAAAATTTCTATGGAAAGCCAGAGCGGGTTATGAGGGCCCCGAGATCATTGATGTTGCTATCAATTCAATTTCGATTGATGAAAGCGGAAATGTCTATGCCGTCGGTGCGGTGCCATGGTATTATGTACAGGGCGGGTTTAATGTTTATCTGGAAGATGAATCCAGGCTACAAGTTGACCCGGGCGGATCTTTCCTACTTAAATTCAACCAAAGTGGCCGCTATCTTTGGGGCACGGGTATAAAGAGTGAAGTAACGTTTAATACTGCGGAAGCAAGTTTCATAAAAGGGAACGCTCTCTACTTCACTTATACGGCATCCCAGCATGGCGCTGGCCGTGTAGCTTACAAACTGAATTCAAACAACGGCAAATCAGTAATACATTCAATCGGTGGTTCAGAATTCGGACTTGCTAAATATACTCTTGATGGAAATCTTGAACGCATTTATACAAGTGGTGAAAGTGAAGGCGGGTTTTTAAAGCCAGTCGGAATATATATTGATGCTGATGATAAAATCGTGATCAGCGGCACTATTGACCCAAGTAACGGTGGCACGGGACAGTATACTGCTTTTGGCAACACGCTTATAGGTAACCGGTGGGATGGGTTTTTATTGAAGTTAAAAAATGATGTTTGTTACACAGGCGAAACCCCAACGGCAGACGCTGGTCCTGATCACACGAGTTGTTCAAATGAAGGTGTCACGATTGGATCGTCCACATCGACAGATCCCCTGGTATGGACATCTTCAACAGATCCCGGCATATTGTTTACCCCGAAACCCACTGTAAAACCATCGATTACTACTACTTATTACCTGTATGTTACAAATAACAGCGGGTTGACTGCAATCGACAGCGTAAACATTTCTGTAAACAGCATTCCTGGTATTGAAGCAGGAGAGTCCCGGAGTGTTTGTGCCAATACTTCGGTTACTATCGGGTTACCTGCTGTGGATGGTGTAAGTTATACCTGGCGATCGGAGCCGGCGGGATTTGTCTCCACTGAAGCTTCGGTTGTGGTACAGCCATCCGTTACAACAACCTATATTCTTTCTGCAAGCAATGGCGAGGGATGTAGTGCAAAAGATACAGTTACGATTAACGTGGAAGATTATCTATTGATGTCTGTAGCAATCAAGGGTCCTGAAATGGCTTGTCGCGGAGTGGAAAATATTTATACCGCAGATGTTGTGAATGGTGGAGCTGACCCAATGTATAAATGGACGATCAATGGAAAACCGGTTGGGACAAACGCTGCGATCTTTAAAACAAGTGATTTGAAAGACAATGACAAACTTGAAGTATGGGTTGTTCCAACTTTGACTTGTGCATCACCTCAAAGCGGGATGGGCGATTTTCGTTATATACGTTTGACCGATCCGAAAGTTCCCCGGGCAATCTTCTTGCCGTTGGATACAAATGTTTGTCTTAATCAAACGGTGGCTATTTTGGTTGGTGAGGTTGGCGACGTCAGGGATGTGTCTTTCGATTGGAGAAGAAATGGTATAAGTGTAGCGATACAAGATCCGATATATGAATTAAGAGATCCAAAGGATGGGGATCAGATCTTCGTTATCGTGAGTGCTTCCGACGGATGTGGAAGGAGATCAGCCGATACAACGAAAGTTGTCACTCTAAAAGTAGGGTCACTGCGTCCCCAGGTATCCATCATGGGTAACAGCACGGTTGTAAAGGGACAATCAACGACCATTATCGCTTCTGCAACCGATGCGGGCAATGCGCCTTCCGTAAGCTGGGAAGATAGTACCAGTTCGCACGGCTGGGCAGCTATAAACGGTGCAGTTACCAATGTGTTGACTTATGCACCCGCAAAAACCGGTGATCGTGTTCGATGTGTTATCACAGCTTCAGACGAATGTTCGGGGCAAGTCCGGAAGGCCAGTGCTCCGATTACTTTTAATGTTAGTGCTGTAACTGCTGTTGATCCTGATCCGATAGCTATCTATGGCGTAAACATTTTCCCGAACCCCGCTACTGATGTATTATATCTGCGCAATCTGAATCTTACTGATCAGTGGCAGCGTTTAAGCGTTATTGGAATGGACGGTAAACGTGTTGTAGCTGAGAAAGACATAAGAGGGATGGATCGCCTTGAGTTGCCTGTTACAAATATACCTTCGGGCGTGTATACACTGGTGTTGACTGGCAAGGCGGGAAAACGTGCATATTATAAGGTTATATTGCATAGATAGACTTTTTTAATCATTGCCTGTTTGTACGCATGGGTAAAAAGATTATTTTGTTATGAAGTTTACCAATGAAAAAACGCGCTGCGCTCAATACTCTCAGGCCTCTAAAACGCTGGCCGTACCTGCTCACGGGCCTGGCGTTGTTTGCCGTAAAGTATAATACTGACAGGGTTATCGTTTATGCGTCCTTTAACAGGAGCTGGTACCTTTTTGATTACTTTGGGTATTCTGACCGTGGTTCGATGACCGCTTCTGAATTTACTTCACTTGCCACAATGCTGGTAATAACTGCTTTCCCATTTGTTATTATTGGCACAATACTTACTTTGCGACGGTTAATAGATGCCGCGCTGCCACGATGGATGGTAACGATCTTTTTTGTTCCGTATATAAACATCTGTTTTTTTCTCTTACTGTCAACATTACCGACGTCAATAGAAGTTAGACGAGATGAGACCTATCGGAGACCCTGGCTCGATAGAATTATTCCTCAATCAAAAGATAAGGCTGCCTTTGTAGTTGCTGTCATCGCTGCAATTATCAGCGTATTCGCTATTGCGGTTACTATTAACTTTTCCGGGCAATATGGATTCAGCATGTTTCTCGGCATACCTTTTATGCAGGGTCTTGCGGTGGCTTTGCTTTACGGTTATCGGAAAGAACGAAAACTTTTGGAATGTCTTGGAGTGGCACTTACTTCGGTCATTTTCCTTAGTCTTATTCTGTTGGTTGGTGCCGTTGAAGGAGTACTTTGTCTTGCGATGGCTGCTCCAATTGCTATACCATTTGCGTTACTGGGAGGCTTCCTGGGTTATTTTATTCAAAAGAGAACGAACAAAGCGGGTGCTGCAGCCATGCTATTACTGGCAATGTTGCCCCTGGCCGGATGGGTTGAAAAACAAACCCACGGCGAGGCTCCACTAACATCCGTCACAACCAGCGTCATTATTGATCGGCCAAAACAAGATGTCTGGAATCAACTGGTCACATTTAATGATATCGCTCCCCCTACTGACATGCTGTTCAATGCGGGGATTGCTTATCCGGTTCGTGCCGTTATTGAAGGTACTGGTGTCGGTAGTGTTCGGCGCTGCCAGTTTTCCACCGGCGATTTTATCGAGCCCATAACGGTTTGGGATGAACCCAAACTGCTTAGGTTTTCAGTCGATAAGATGCCACCACCATTGGTGGAATTATCAATATATAATGATTTAAAGCTTCCGCATCTGGAAGACTATTTTGTTTCCGAGCGAGGACAGTTCAAGCTGACGAGCATCAACGAACACCAAACAATTCTTGAAGGAACTACCTGGTATCGGCATAAAATCTGGCCAAGACTTTACTGGCAGTTATGGTCAGATTATATTCTGCACCAAATCCATTATCAGGTATTAAACCACATAAAAAGGAACGCAGAGAGATAGTCTTAGTCATTAATAGGCGACGGTGAAATAAAAGTCATATAGTTTGCTTATGTTCCGCATTTACGGAACTTGACGGGCAAAAGCTGACCAGCGGAAAACATTTAGATAAACAGGAACGAAACAAAAGACCTATTCCAATAAGAAGAACCAATGAGTAGCATTTATCGGATAACCTGGCGAAGGCAACTTTCTTTATTGTCTGCTTGTTTGATCAAGTTGGTGTTATTTATTAGTGCATATATCTATTTTCTGGGGTTCCAAATTTCGCACCCCGCACATGTTGTATTGATCTGTGTATATTTCATGCTGGATGTGTTGCCCACGGTGATTCTTCATTTGCAGTATTTCAAAAACGGATCAAAAAAACAATTCATCATTAGTAAAGAACGGCAAACTGTTATTGTTCAACATGACACCATAGAAAGGATTTATCGTTATGCCGACCTCGAACGGATAGAATACTATGGATCTTACGGAGGCGGATCGGGATGGTATTCCTTTGGAGAATATTGTTTCTACAAACTATCTTTCAAGGATGGTTACGAAGCTAATCTCAGTTGCATGATGGTGAAGAATATAAAATTCACCCTTGAACCCTTGCTCGGGAAGAACGCCACGAAACGTTTAACGCTACTACCATTTATTTAAATGATGACATATGTTGGCAGCCAATAAAATTTTGGTGATAATCAGCGAAATGAAACAACCTGATTCAGAATAGTTCAATTAAACCTATGTAGAACTGATAAAATTGTGTTCCAAGGAATACAATCTTTCAGAGATGCTAATCCTTCGTATAATGGCATAACTTGTAACTGTTCATATTTTGCAAAAAAAGGCGTTATATACGCAGCCCCACCTCGGTCACCTCTTGCAAACTATAGAGAGAGGATAGGTTCAAAACAAGCTGTAACACCAAATTACCTTTATAAGACAACCAGCACATTGTCTAATGCAGTTCCATCAAACAATCAGGGAACAAAGGTTCAAAAGAATTTTCTCGAAGCAGTTTCAGGCGAGGGCGGAGGACAAAAAAAGGCAGATAAAATCGTTGAAAAATAAACTATTAAAGCATTCATAACTATTATCACTTGGGTTTTGATGGCTAGCTGTTTGAAAAGATCAGAGATAATTAAAAGTGACGACGTTCAGTCTATAATTGTTGCCGTAAATGACAATTCTGAAAATCGTTTTGCCGAAGTAAGTGATAGACGTGGTATTGATGACATCCTAACAAGTCTAAACGAAGCTCAAATGGCGCCAATCAAATTTTATGCTACCCACGAACTTACTATCCTATATAGGGATGGAAAACAAATACATGCTCTGTGTAGCGGATCTTCTTTGAAAGTTAGTGGCCATACCTATAAAATGAAAAGCAAAATAGGTGATATACTTCATCGCAATAAATAAGAAAATAATGAAGAAGCTAAGTACTGCCGCATAATGCTCCCCGCCTTAGGGAACAGATGTGCTGGTTGCTGAACTTAAACTCAAAGTCATCGATTTTCTGTTGCTGCATTGTCGGATTCACCATACATGCCAGGGACGAAGCTTACCTCACCTCCACGTTCTTCATCCCTTCCCTCCCAAACAACACCGGAAAGTACATCAGCTCAGCCTTCGCGGGGTTAACGACAAACTTGCCGGTATACCTTGGCATCAACGGAATCTCAAAGCTGTACTTCCCACGCGACAACCCCGAACAAAATATGCTCACCTTGTTTTTGAAATACTCGCGATGAACTTCGTTGTTTCGGCGAGTGTGGGGTTTGCTATCATACGAACAAGCAGACGGGATCGGGATCTCGATCATCACATAATCGCCATCTGCGGTTACGTCGACAGTAACCTTCATCGTGACTGCCTGGCCCGCAGTAAGGGTGTCGATAACAACGCCATTTCTTTCAAACACAGAACTGACGGAGAACAGACTATCAACCCTGGCAGGGTTACGGTTCCAGAATTGCTGATAAGCCGTGAAGTATACAGGCGCAACACCTGTCTTGCTAATGTTCACATTCGTTGATCCAGGGAGTTTAAGCTCATAGGGGAACACAGAAATCGTTTGTTTATCAGACGCGCGACCCTGCTGCGTTACAACCGTCAGCTCCGGTTTAACAGCAGGGTCGATCTCTGCCATCAATTCCGGTAACAAAGTTTCAATGATCAGTGACGATTCATAGGTGTTCCGCCAACTGTTCGAGCGCCGCTGCTCAAAGAAATAAAAACGGATCTTTGAAAGTGCGTTGTCATATTTGCCCGATGCCTTTAGCAACTGGTAAATCTTTAACGTATGTTGAATCGAATTCCTGAGCAAGTGATAACGCTCCTCTCCCCAATATATATTGCCCATCATAGTGCGGCTCCGGGACTCATAAGCAGAATCCAGTAAAATAGGAAGCCCTGCCTGCTGACGCATCAACATCAAATCCAACTGATCCATAGTACTCAACCCATAACGATGTTTATGCAGGGAATCCAACACCGGTTCATAACTAAACTTTGCGTCCAATAGCCGTAGCAACCGCAACGAGGCCAGCTTCTGCGAAGCAGCAACATGTGGCAGTTGATAAACAAGCTGATCTATCTGCAACTGTTTGTTAAGCGTGTTTTTGAAACCCGCCTGATCAGCTAACAACAAAGCTTCCAACACATGCATGCTGATCCAGCTAACAGGTTGCGTGTTGGGCCACCAGCCCCAAAGGCCGTCAGCATTGCGCGACTTCTCCAGCCGTCGGACCAATTCGTTGATTTGATTGACACCTTTAAAAGACGTGTTCATCTTGCTATAAATCTTCCGTTGCAATAACAAAGCTTTCAACTTCGAAGCAATTTGTTCATTGCAATAATATTCATAACGATGTATGCGCTCAATCTCCTCCAGTATGACAGGTATCGTGCCGGTTTCTGCATGTATAGTGATCGTGCCCTTTGACGGATCGGTTGTTAACACAAAAGCGGTGTCTTTGTCAAGTGCTGCAAAAAGTCCGCTGGCTTCAAGCACGCCGGTTTGTATCACTGGAAGTTTTCTCGACTCACCGTCAGCATAACCATCCGGTTTCTGAATAGTATAACTAAAGTCGAGTGAATCAGTACTCGCTACAGCTATAGCGAACGTATCAATCTTCGCGTTAACCAGCGCGAGATCAACCTGTGATACAATGCTGTCATTGATCCGGAATACACGATTAACCTTGATAGTATCGCCCAGGTAATTTTGTGTTTTTGCAATGATGTTTAATGAATCTCCTTCAGTTAAAAAGTTAGGCAAACTAAGGATGCCACTTAATGCTTTAAACGAACGAATGTTTCCAACCTGGTAACCGCTTAGCTTCTTGCCACCCATGGCTATAGCAATGGTTTTCCAGTTCGTGATATCATCAGGGAAGGTTACCCGGAACTGTGCCGATCCATTTTTATCCGTTATCACTTTTGGCTGCCAGTAGGCGTAATCACGGAAATTGCGGCGGATGCTGTTACGCGCATCTGGTAAGGGTTGATCGGGTTCACGATTTTTGTTAGCAGATTGAAAAAGAATTGCTCCATTCGCCGCTCTTGCACCGTAAAGGGGAACAGCGGCATCGGCTGTAAGGATAGTTGGCTGACCATATAAGCTCATGTTAAGATCATCCAGTTTGCCGTCGTAAGGAACGCCGTCAAGAATAATTAATGGCGATTGAGCAACATTGACACTGTTTACGCCGCGGACCATTACTCCAGGCGCCAGCCCCCGGAGTTGACTGACAACTGTTACCGACCCTGTCATGGCCAATTTTCGCTGTACGCCATATCCCACAACCACCACCTCGTCAAGATTGCCAGACAGGGGTCGCAGTTTCACCACTACTGTAGGCTTCGCTTTCACTTCCGTTGATGAATAACCGACGGATGTAATTACCAGCCAGCAATTCTCCGGCGTAGCTAACGCAAAAAATCCGTTCACATCGGTTACAGTACCAATTGCTGCTCCACGTATTTGCACAGCCGCGCCCACGACAGGCTTTTCGTCTTCAGCATATACATAGCCTGAAACCTGTTGGGTAAATGTTGCACGGTCCAGGTAGGCCGTATTAAAGACTTCACGCACTTCAGCCATTTCCACAGTGGCTTGTTGGTAAGCAGTACGCTTTTTATTGTTTATCGCCTTTGCAATGTTCGCGCTTACACTGTCTTTCTTTTTCACATCCTCCAGGGTAATCCGGTAAAAATTCAGGCCATCTTTTTTAACATTAAGCCCATGATGAATTATGTAATCATCACTGGCCAACAATAAAAACATCCGGTAACTGCCCGGCGTGAGGTACCCGAGGTTTCTTGCAACACCGGTATAAATCCTGATAAAATCAGGGTCATCATTTTTAAACAGAATCACTTGTTTGATCGAGTCTTCAGTTGCCTTGCTGTTTTTATCAACACTGAACTGAAGACGGCCGTTGCCATTCCTGTTTAGATGATCGAACGGAAACAAATCGAAATTCCGGCTTCGTTCAAACAGGTATTGCTGCCATATTTGTTCTAATGCTGCTTCGGTTAACACGAGGTCCTGGAAGTTTGGGGGCATAATACCATTTACCAGCTTGTAGTCTTTCTGTATGATAGGTAAAAGCAACTGTTTTTGTTTGATCAGTCCCGGGTTCACAATATACTGATAGCCGGGTTCCACTTCAAAGGGTTGTATAAAAACACTTTTAACTACCAGCTCAGCTTTGGTTTTAAGCGGACCGATCGAAAGCATTGACGAGTGATTGTTATAGAACTCCGGTGTGCGCAGGTACACCAGGCGGTTTTGCTGTCGGAGATATACCAGGTTCTCACCATAGCTGCTATGGATTAAGATCATGTATTTGCTCCAGAGCGCGCTTTCGTGCGCTGTCAGTTTCGAAGGCTGTTTTGTAATGGAAACACCCGGTACCTTGTTGTCCGGATCGATGCTGATGATTGTTTTCTTTCCCGGGTACACATGTATGCTGTCAACCCGGATCAAAGCATCACTTGTTCTAATACGAACTGCGTGTTTGCCTGGTTCAACCGCAAAACTGTATTGTGTGAGATCCTGCGAGCGACTGAAAAAAACGGGTTCTTCATCTATATACAACATATGTATCTGCTGAAGCTGTCCGTCTTTTACAATATACGGTGCGATCTGTGTTAATTCACCAGGTACCGGTTGATGGTTGTAATACAGCCCCTTCGGATGAAGAAATTTGTAGTATTCTATCGTGTCAAGTTGCAGTTCTTTACTCCAGCGTTGCCATTCAAGCGGCTCTTCATAAATTGTGGCAGCGCGAACAGAAGTGCTAAACTGATTTTTTGCTTTTCGTGTACCATATTTTCGGCCATAATAGGGCACTTCCGGATCGTTGACTCTCTCAAATTTACTGGTGTAGGCATATGCGGTAATATCTGCATCGGATACCGGTTTTCCATTTACATCCCGCAATTTGATTTCAATATCTGCAGACTGACCGGGATAGATAAACTCCGGCTGCCTGATATCCATGATCAGCTCTTTATCTGCAAACGGAACGGTGTAGTTTTTGGTATGCACCTCATCGCCATATACGTATTGAAGGGATAGTTCATAGTTCCTTTTAGTACTCGTTTTATCCAGGTAGATGGTGGTGTCAGCTACAGCGCGTCTAATGATCTTTTTGCCGGCAAACAAACTGTACCACGCGGGTAGTTGATGTTTGTTTGACAATGTTATATGAAGTGAATCTTTCGTTCGGATGGCAGATGCGTGGATAAGGTCATTATTATTTGTTAGTTGAAATGACTCGGTGGTATTTTCACCTACGACCACATATTTTGCTGCATAGGCATTTACTGGTATGGCAGTTGGTAACTCAATTCGTTTTTTGAGGATTGTGTCATCCGTGGAATTAAACGCAATAAGCTGAACAAGCTCTCCTTTTAATTGCGGAACACCGCTGATTGATTGACTGATCAGCAGGCTGTCATTTTGTAATTTAAAACTGATTTGTTCCTTTTTGTTTTTGTATGAGAGATTAACTGATTCCGTGCGACTTTCATTATTTGTGTTCAGAAACAGGCAATTAACGGTATAGTTGAATGATGCGTCAGGGAACAGCGAGTCTGGAATAATAAAGCTGGTCTCACCTACCGGATCGAGTTGGATAGTTTTTGCGAAAAGTGTGTCGGGAAGGAATTCTATGTTGTTGATAAAATTTATTCCATGCTCCCTCGGAATGATAAAAAGATCAACCCGGCCATCCAACACCGGCAGGCCATTTTCGTCTGTTGCCTTGAAGTAGATTTTATTTTTCTCGCCCCGGTATGAAACTGGTTTCTCCGCCCTTGCTGTGAATTTGGTAGATTTCAATTCGTATTCTTCAAATTCAAATTTGCCGCGGATCAGTACCTTGCGTTTCATTGCGTATTCGTCTTCATCCAGATCGCCATCATAAGCGTCGATGTCATATTTTGAACTGCTCAATTCCTCAAGCGTTAACATGTAGCTGTCGTCTAGTATCAGATCAAGCGAGTCGTTCAATGTGAAAAAGGTTTCATATGCACCTGGGCGATAGGGTTTGATCGTCATCAGGATAGTATCTGTAACAAAGCTATTATCGGACAAGCGCAGTAATAGGGGGCGGTTCACCGGCTTACCGGTTTTGGTGGTTATATAGGTTTTCAGGAAAACGGTATCACCCACTTTATAAACGGGTTTATTAAAAGCTACATATCCTTTGAATTTTTTTTCGTGTTTGGTTTCATTAGCAAAATAATTCGCATAGCTGTGTGTATTATTTTTCAACTGCTGTACCCAGGAGCGGATTTTTCTGACAGGAAAACTGCTTTTGATTTGCTGCCAGGGTTTTTTGCGGTAACGGTTTCTATAATATGGGTACTGCAATGGCCCTCTGTTATCCAGGTTAGCGAAATAAACGACACCATTATGATTAGCGCGAAGAAGGCCCTTCTGTTTCGATTTTTTAAGTAGATAATATGTTGTTGCATCGTTAGCGGTAAGTTTCCTTTTGCCGCGATACAGCTCTGCGTCAGTTATAACAGAACCGTCTTTTTGATGCAGTAATACCGCCAGGTCATAGTTGTTTTGCAGGATCTTAAATTGAAGATCTCCGATTGTTATCAGTTCGTATTGCAGTACGGATTTAACTGCTTTTACAAACAGGTAGTTGCCGGCTGTCAGGAAGGGCGGGGCAGCATCTGTCAGGAAAGAATCAGTGATGGTATGAAGATATTGTTGAGAAAGTTGCCTGGGTTTCTTGTCGGTCAGTTTGATGGCTTCCTGCGCATTTATCCGGTACACATAAGTAAGCGCACTCGATTGCCGGCTTTGAGTCAGGTTTTGCTGGGCATTTGCTTCTAATACAAATAAGCCCAGGATGAGCAGCCATGTAATTCTCATATAGCAGTTTAGGGATAGATGCAGGTTGCTGGTAAATTACATATTTGCGTGGGATTATAAAATTACTGCCCGGACAAAGGTGGCTTGAGGGCACTATTGTGGTCTATCGCCATCTTAAATAGCTTGCTTTATAATTGCATTTATGGCAAGTTAAAAAATGCGCTGCTTTAAGAACTGCGCTCTAAATGCTCTGCGCGAAAGTGGTTTATGGGAGAGAGCAAAGCCGCTGCGGCTGCCAATCCGGGGTGCGCGAAATTGGCGTTTTGTAAAATGAGTTAGATGTCACCTAAAACCGGCCCTGTTTGATTGACATCTAAATCATAATTTAAAAACCAAAAATAGCACCCGCGAAGCGCAGGTTATTTATACCGCAGGCAAACCTGTATTGCGGGCAATGGCAACTGTCGCCCAATTATTTCAACTGTTTGTCGCGATTGGTAATTCGTCGTTGTTATACAGCGGGTTGATCAATGCCCGAATTATGTAACGGCAATAATTGACGAAACTACAACGTTGATAAGTGTTCAATCTAACCTATGACAATTCTTGCGTTTCTGCTAATGGGCGCCAGCCTTGCCTTGCTAATCACTGTTTTAAAACCTTGGATGCCAGTACGGATTTATACCGGCATTATTCGCACAATATTTGGAAAGACGTGGCCGGTCAAAAAGGTAAGAAAAAAGACGTATCAGACACACCAGAGAATAGATAAAGACCACTTGTCCCGGCAAAAAGGCCTGGCTTTTGAAAAGTATGTAACTACATTATTGCCCCGGCAGCATGGCTTTCAGCTTGTACATTGGCGGGGCGATAAATACAACAAAGGCGTTTATGCTTTGTCATCTCAATGGCCGGATCTCGAATACCAATACAGCCGGGAAAATCATAAATACGAGTTTGCGATTGAATGCAAATGGAGAAGCACTTATTACAGGGGACAGATACAACTCTGTGATGATCATCAACTGAAAAACTATCAAAAGTTCTCAGAAGATAAACAAATTCCCGTTTACATTGCTCTGGGAGTGGGAGGAAGTCCTGACAATCCCGCGGAGCTATATATTATACCGCTTGATGCGCTGTCTTCGAATATTATATACCGTTATGAGCTTTCGAGGTTCAAAAGATCTGAAATTAACCGACCATTATATGTTCGGGAAAAGCAGCTTTGTTACAACTAACTCCAATCAACAAATCCCGAAGTCATAGGAGACTCCGGGATTTGTTGACTTTTGGGGGTGCCGACTGTTTTCGGATTTATTCTGGATTGCTTGGGTTGTCTAAGGTTCTATGTCATGGCTGCGCAATAGCGGATGTCCTATCTTTTTTTTGTTGTTGATACATATCGACCGCTTCATGATTGCAGATGTATCTTTAATTCTACGACTGCGTCCTGTGAACAAAAGCATCCAGGATCACATCTGTTACGCCATCATGTTTCACCACTTTCATCACTGTCGGATACCATCCGGTTTTTTGAACCTTTGCGGGTTGCGGAATTGGTCTGCTGAAATTGCTGTTTGCTTTCAAGAAGTCAAGCGTGATCATTGGTTCGTAAAATGTCACTTTGCCATCATAAGAACCATAGATGAAAGTTTCAGTGAAAGGTGCCCCGCCCAGTTCAGGTGTTGTGGCATCCAGCCAATGCGAGCCCATTTGCGGTACACCACCACCAGGATTAAAATATGTTGGAGGGAAATACTCAGCCGCCGGGAAAATATCGAACTTAGTTTTATCTACTTCATATGGCGGGATCGCTGCATTTTCCTGTGGTGTTGTCATGTAAAAATGAAAATCAAAATGCGGCTTCCCATAGATATTCAACGGTTCATGACCTAAAGGGTTCCAGTTCAACCCTACGTGATCGAATGGAAGCACAGATCCCTTTGGGTGAAATTTTAAAATATAGTTATTCTCCGTTCCACCATGATTATGACCACTGCCATCACCATCTACAGGAACACTGGTAAGGACTTTATCGGTCAGCCTGACACCAATGCTTTCAGGTTCCCCGTTTGCGTTTAGCTGTATCCATGTGCGCGATTTACCCTCATGAACCTGGACTTCAGGCCCCGAGAAAAATCCGTTCGGGTCACCATCATTGTTTTTTTTACAAGCGGTTAATAAACCGATGCCGAGTGCGAGAATTAATAGTTGCTTCATTGTAGTTGATTGTTGTCAGGAAAAGGTTAATGTCAAAACAAAGTTGAAGCAACACGGTAAACAAGATAAGTAATGACTGGATGAACTGCATTAATTACCGAATCTATTGTAAAGGCTGATCCATTGCGAAGTTATTTGGAGCGCGAGGTTAAGGTCTTATCTGCCATTCAACGACGCCGGAAAATCAGTGGCGAAAATTTTCGTTAAGAAGCCGGCGGAGTCGGTAATGCCCCGGAGGCCTTGCCATACAACCTGGTATACCCCAAACAAATCAACAAACCTATCAAAGTCATGCCTGCTCCAACCAACGAAGGATAATTGTAATCCAGGTTATACAACAGTGGAATTCCACCGAGAAAAGCGCCGGCGGAATTAGCCACATTAAATGCGGCCTGCATGAACGCGGCAGCCATCATTTCTGAACCCGGCGCCGATTTCATCATCATAATATTGATTGGCGCTGAAACCGACATCGACAATGCACCACACGCAAATGTGAGTACCAGTGAAACCACTTTATATTCGGAGAATAAAAATACTGCAAGAAGGGTAAGCATCATGGCTGTTAATAGCGTTGTCGTAGTTTTGTCCGTCCCAAGGCGATCAGTAAGATAGCCGCCGGCAACATTTCCTACTACCATACCCGCTCCCGCCAGAATCATGATATAAGCAATGGAACCCGCCGAAAAACGGGACACTTCCGTCATTAGTGGAGAAATATAACTGAGCCAGGTAAACAATCCTCCGAAACCAATCGCAGTGATCGCCAGCACAAACCACGATTGCCCACGGCGTATAAAACCAAGCTCAGTTTTCAGATTCGTGTCGTTGCGACCATTCAGCACCGGTAACCAATAATGAAGAGCTAGTAATGTCAATAATCCTATAAAAGAAACGATAATGAAATACCAGCGCCAGTTAAAATGATGACCTATATAAGTAACCAGGGGTACCATGGCCAGGTTGGCAACAGTGAGACCCGAAAACATCATTGCAATTGATCTTGCCTGCTTACCCTCGCCACCAATTTTTGAAGCCACCACCGTCCCTACACCAAAAAACGCTCCATGCGGTAACCCGGAAAGAAAGCGGCCCACCAACATCAGGTGATAATTATTTGCAAGCGCACACAATCCGTTGAAAACGCAAAACAGTATCATCAACCAGATGAGTGTTTTCTTTGGAGGGAAACGCACCGAGGCTCCGATAAGTATAGGAGCACCCACTACAACACCCAATGCATAAGCGGAAATAAAATGTCCAGCCTGGGGTATTGTTGCATTCAGCTCGCCTGCAATATCAGGGAGCAAACCCATTATCGTGAATTCAGTAGTACCAATCCCTAAGCCGCCTGCAGCCAGCGGAATTAAACGCTTGTCGATCATTAACCGGTTTTAGATGTTTGTCTGAAGATCAATGTGGCAAGCATCGGAGGCTGCAAAGATAGCTGCTGTGCCTTAATGTTTTGCAGAAGGCATTTCCCGATGGCCTGATCAGTTCTGGCTTATGAGCACCGAAATGAGCAGTAAGTCGATTCATTTAAATAGTTCCGCTCTTTCGTTAACCAGGCTTTTGTATTCTATCTTTCGCTCTTCGGTTAAAAAAGAACTGTCAATAAGGTTCATAGCTTTAGGAAGCCATTTGTCAATTCTTTTGTACACAGATTGTATCTGTTTCTCATTTAATTTCAGAGCAACAGCAAAACGGGTGAAATAGTCTTTATTGAAACTCAATTTTTTGCCACCGAGGAGTAATGCCGTTTCCTCCTTGTCTTTGGGCAAAATAATTTTTGCATTTATTAAATCATAGGCTGGCGATAAGACCCAACCCCCAGGGGACAAAAGCATCGAAAAGTTTTTGAGATGCATATCGTTATTGCCGATGAGATAGTTGAATACTGTCAGCTCAAAAAAACGAAGTTTATCTAGTAAGGTGTTAACAGAAAGTTCACCGATCTTTCTGCCCAACTGCTCCATAGTGCCTTTGTACTTATCTTCTAATTCCAGGATTTGAAGAAAGTCGATCAAATGATTTTTGCTGCCGTTGTTATTCCGGTCTATTCGTTTGGTAATAAAGCTTATTTCGCCAGATGCAAGCCGGATTAAGTTTACCGGCACAATCTCCACTCCAAATAAAGCGGCCAGTTTCATCGATAAATGCTCGTTCTCGGGCATTTGCGGATAAATTTCCACCGGGGGTTTAAGAATATAATTTCCATCCAGAACATTCATGATGGTTAGCCTGTTTTTGTGCTCATGCTCCATGGAATTTATCCACCCTAAAGAGAGCTTTGGCTGAACACCAGGAACTGTTATCGAACGTTCAACCGTTTCTTTAGCTAATTGCTCAATCTCATCCAGGGCAAATGATAATGGCGGGGCTTCAGCCTTACCAAAGAAATCCTTCGCACAACGCGGATGATATTCCAGTTGTCCCTGTTCAATTGGCAGATAACAACTTAAACACTTAGCTTTCATCATCATTTGCAATTTGGTGAACACTTACAGCGCCAATGCAATTGCGGCCAACGGCAAGTAATAATCCCATTCTGTCATTCCGGTTGATGCGCCAGGTGTCTACGGCAATTTTTAATAGCCAACCTTCAGGAATTAATCCATCAAAAAATGGAAACAGCCGCAGGCTGCTATATGTCTGCTCAGTCACCGGCATTTGGAAGGTGACAAATTTGTCAGGATGATTGATTATATAATCGGGATAATAGGAGAATAGGAATGATCCGTGGTCCGTTTCCTGAAGTAGTCCGGCGTTTATTTCTCCGTATTTAATGATAGCCTGTCTCATTCCTGTTGATTTTTAACGGCCCCAGAGTGTGCCCAAACATAAGCAACACCTGGTTAACCTTTGACAGGCTCAAATTGTCTTTTCCCTGCTCGATTTTGCGGATTACGGTCAGCGCTACACCTGCTTTTTCTGCAAACTCTTCCTGAGTAAGACCTATTTGCTTTCGTCTTGATTTTACAAACTCCGAAATCGTCTCCATAATTATATGATTTCAGATATAAAAATAGCGAAAACTCCGAAATTATATGCAGAAAGATATAAAACTAAAAGACCCTGAGAAACTATATGCAATTAGATATAAAATGTCAGTATGGTAAGAGTTATATGTTTTGTATATACAACGTTCAAGATGCCTCCAGCACTGTTGTGACAGCAGGTACCAACCATAAACAGGGTTAACCAGAGTGGTAATATTCCCCCGGACTATCACAACTTGTAGTGAATGGACCTATTATCGTCGGTGCCTGGCGATATCGGAACGAGGGCTGGAACAGGAGGCGGAGTAGTTAAAGCGGCCGTTTTGAAAATGGCTGAAACATCTTGACACATACATGCGCGAGTTAGAGCGGTATCCACCGGCCATCATCAAGAATGTGGAATCCATCTTTGTCATAGTAGCGTATTGATAGTCGAATACCTGCGACACCGATTACATAAAAGCGAGGGCAGTGATGACTCATTGCATCTGATCGTAATTTTCGTAGCAATAATCTTGAATGCTTTCAATTAAGCCTAGCCGATAAAATCACCGTGGTGAATTAGTAATATGTTGCGTTATCTCATGGATTTAACTTTGATAAAAAACTCAGAAAGAGCCCGGACAGGAAACGTGGCGGACAGGGTTGAAAAAATTCAATTTCCTTGTCATCGTTTGGTTTTAATCATCTTTTGTTTGAGGATGCTGAGAAAATTATCTTTATAGCTTGAGCCAATCACCAGTTCTTTTTTCTCTTTCAATTGCAGTGAGTTGCCGTCCACCGAAACTACCTTGTCGAGGTTAATGATATAAGATTTGTGTATTCTTATAAATAAGGTGGATGGCAGATTTTCTTCAATCTCTTTCATAGTAAGGTAGGTTATGAACTGAGATGAGTGAGTGTGAACCGTTATATAATTTTTCTGAGCCTCGATATAGATAACGTCATTGTATTCAATTTTAACGATCTTTCCCTTCATCTCATATTGAATAAAAAAATGGGCACGGCGGTTTACCTCTTCATCTCTGAAGTTCCGCACGGTTCGACTGTTTAACCTATTGATACATTTTAGGAATCGTTCATAGAGAATGGGCTTAAGCATATAATCAATAGCATTCTAACAACCGCGTAATAGTGTCTACTTATGGCAATACGAATGATCAACAGGATTTCGGTGTCTCGTTTAACGCGCCAATCAGGATTGCGTACTGGTGGAATATAATTTCACAAAAGGAAAAAGAAAAACGGATCGTGAATTTGTGGAGCCTAAAAACAGTGACGCGATTGACCGGTTAAGTAAATAACTTTTAATCTTACACCTGGTACATATAGGCTGAAAATAAATGGACCTAAAGCAGTAATGGTGCGTTTTGCGAAACGTAATCCATAATAGCTATGGTGTATAGGTAATTAGTTTGTCTCCTGATAATTGTTTAACGGTACGGTTCTTGTGCAATACATACAGGCACGTTCTAATATAGAACAGTGTTGCAGCATTTCGTCTGTAACACGACGTTAGTAACGAAACCCGAAATCGTCTTCTAAGGGTTTTCAATTAATCTGTGATGCTGTTTCATAGCAGATGATTTTCCATCGCTGTGATGAAATAGTTACATAAAATAATACAGCGGCATTTTTTGCTTTCCTTGTTTGTAAAAAATGACTAAATTGGTATAAGAATCCCTATAACTTCCAACCTTAGTGCTAAAATATGATCTTAATCATATTGACAGCTTACTTCTATCAGTGATTCCGGATATGTGAGGAAATACTTTTGTGAACCGATTCAATGCTTTTCACCACTCAACATCATCATTATGAAACGGAAAACGCTAATTACACTATCGATTTTATTTGCAGCAATCATTGGCTTTACTGCCTGTAATTCCGACGAGAAAGCGGGAGAGGCACCAAAAGACAACACATCCGCTTCTTCAGATGACAAAGAAGTACATGGCAACGAAGTAAAACCCGGTGACGTTCAGTTAACTACACCATTAAACCAGGATTGGGTAGCCGCAGGAAAAGGCATGTATGAAATCAAGTGCCAGGGTTGCCACAAACTTACAGATGAAAGAATCGTAGGCCCAGGATGGAAAGGCGTTACAGAACGACGTGAGCCGCATTGGATCATGAATATGATAACCAACGTGGATATGATGCTGGAAAAAGATCCTGAAGCACAAAAACTCCTGGAACAATGTCTTGTGCGGATGCCTAATCAAAACATTTCTACAGACGAATCACGGCAGCTACTCGAGTTCATGCGTTCCAATGACGGTGTAAAATAAACCGGCACATGAAGCCTCGCAAACTGGCTCCGGCTACCAACAATAACTGATCTAAAAAAAACAAACATATGAGAATCAATCCTCTCAAAACCTACCCGGTTTTGATACTGTCCGCCTTATGCCTGGCCCTGATGCCGGGTTGTAAACCAAAGTCCGCACAATCGGCCGCTGCCGGTGATGCATCCAAATCATTTATCGCCCCCGGTAAATACGACGAGTTTTATAATATAGTCTCCGGTGGCTTCAATGGCCAGGTTGCCGTATATGGCATCCCATCAGGCCGCCTGTTTCGCATCATCCCCGTATTTTCACAATCACCTGAAAGCGGTTATGGTTTTAGTGAAGAAACCAAACCTATGCTGAACACCTCCCATGGTTTTGTTCCCTGGGATGATCAGCACCACCTTGCGATCTCTCAAACAAAAGGTGAACATGACGGACGCTGGGTGTTCGCCAATGGTAATAACACCCCGAGGATCGCACGTATAGATCTGCACACGTTTCGTACTTCAGAAATTATTGAAATACCAAACAGTGCAGGTAACCACGCTTCACCCTTTATCACTGAAAATTCTGAATATGTTGTTGCAGCCACACGATTCAGTGTGCCTTTTGATAATCAGAACGGTGATGTTCCCATCAACACCTACAAAGAAAATTTTAAAGGATCAATCAGTTTTATTTCAGTTGATCAAACATCCGGACAGATGAATCTTTCCTTCCAGATCCGTACGCCCGGTGTCAATTTCGATCTGTCACGCGCCGGTAAAGGCAAGTCTCACGGATGGTTCTTTTTTAGCTGTTATAACTCAGAAAAGGCGAATACACTACTGGAAGTTAATGCGTCACAAAAAGACAAAGATTTTGTGATGGCTGTAAACTGGAAAAAAGCGGAAGAGTATCTCAAAGCTGGTAAAGGGAAAAAGGAATCAGTTAAATATGCGCACAACATATATGATGATAAAACACATTCAGCCACATCTACTATGAAGAATGAGGTTGTGATACTGGATCCTGCTGACTGCCCGGATATGCTTTATCTCATTCCATGTCCCAAATCGCCACATGGAACAGATGTTGACCCTACCGGTGAATATATAGTTGCCTCAGGTAAACTGGCTGCAAGTATCCCTGTATTCTCTTTTACTAAATTTCAAAAAGCCATAGCTGACAAAGCATATGATGGTGAGTATGATGGTATACCAGTAATGAAATATGAATCTGTGTTACATGGAGAAGTTGCTAAACCAGGTCTTGGACCTTTGCACACCGAATTTGATGGAAAGGGTTATGCCTACACTTCTATGTTCGTATCTTCTGAAATTGTGAAATGGAGGATCAGTGATCTGGAAGTGCTGGATCGTGTGCCAACTTACTATTCAATTGGTCACTTATCTATCCCCGGCGGACCAACAACTAAACCTCATGGCAAGTACATGGTTGGTTATAATAAAATCACTAAAGATCGTTATCTGCCAACAGGCCCTGAGTTAACGCAAAGCGCGCAACTGTATGACATCAGTGGAGACAAGATGCAACTGGTGCTTGACTTTCCCACAACAGGCGAACCGCACTATGCAGAAGCACTGCCGGCCAGTATGCTGATGGACAAACAACTTAAGATTTTTAAAATTGAAGAAAATACGCACCCTTATGTCGCGAAAGGTGAAGGGCAGGCGAAAGTTGAACGGAAAGGTAACCAGGTCCATGTGTGGATGACTGCGATTCGTTCTCACCTTACACCAGATAATATTGAAGGAGTTAAACTGGGTGACGAAGTGTACTTCCATGTCACAAACCTGGAACAGGATTGGGATGTACCTCATGGTTTTGCCATGAAAGGTGCAAATAATGCAGAGATACTGATCATGCCCGGCGAAACCCAGACACTTAAATGGGTGGCTGACAGGGTAGGTATCTTCCCATTCTATTGCACAGATTTCTGCTCTGCGCTGCACCAGGAAATGTCAGGTTACCTCCGGGTGTCTCCGGCTAATTCAAATGTAGCATTACATTTTAGCACAGGAACCAATAAACCTGCTGTATCTGGTGCCGACTCTGCGAGAGCAGCGGGAGGTGCCGCCGGAGCCAATTAATCTTCAAATAAGATCTCACTGTTATAAACTTCCGGGATCTTCTCGATCCCGGAAGTTTTTTAAATGAATGGACATGATCAGGATGAGCAATGGATCCAGGATATTGATAGCGATCGGTTCGCTGGCGATGTGTATAATGTATTTTGTGCCGGTATGGTCAATTTACCTCATTGCGCCGCAATACCCTGAAGGTTTGTCAATGCAGATTTGGTTGGATAAGATAACCGGCCAGGTAGAAATAATCAACGGACTCAATCACTATATCGGGATGAAACATATCAAAGCTGAAATGTTTCCTGAATTTGGTTTCCTTATTTACTTTCTTGGTGCCTT
This sequence comes from Bacteroidota bacterium, assembly GCA_023416995.1. GTDB lineage: Bacteria > Bacteroidota > Bacteroidia > Chitinophagales > Chitinophagaceae > DATHKG01. The sequence continues at coordinate 67,377 of JAEZGI010000025.1, read as the reverse complement.
TATTGTTTATGGGTTAATCACCGCTATTACCGGAAGCCGCAAAATGTTGCTGGGATTCCTGGTACTTGCAGTTATCGCCGGGATAGCCGCCATGATAGATTTTTATCTCTGGGGATACGATTATGGTCACGATCTGGACCCAACTGCCGCTATTCGTGTTCCGGGTCTTTCCTATCAACCACCGCTGATCGGGCACAAAAAATTATTGAACTTTGATTCTTATTCTTACCCCGATACAGGTGCCTGGATAATTATAGCTGTAACCGCACTCTTTTTTATTCTTTGGATATTGGAACTTCGCAGAACCAAAGGCATTACAAAAAATTTAAGATAATGATAAATATTCAGTCAATAGCATTGCGGGTGGCATCCGCAATAATCTGTATGCTGGTGATGATTGGTTGTAAACCAGAGGCAGAGAAAATTAATTTTGGGAAAGATAGTTGTGCCGAATGTAAGATGACCATCATGGATCCAAAATTTGGTGGGGAGATCGTCACAAAAAAAAGTAAAGTGTACAAGTTTGACGATGCACATTGTATTGCCGTATTCCTCGAACGGAGAGGCGTTGAGCTGGGTGACATTCATCAAACCCTTTTTGTTAATTATGAAAACCCGGACGAATTTATCAATGCGGGTAATGCTGAATTTGTTGTTAGCAGCCAGTTGAAAAGCCCGATGGGCGGTAATGCCGGGGCGTTTAAAACCGTTTCCGATGCTAAAAAGAAATCCGCCGAAATAGAAGGAAGTAAAGTAACCAACTGGGCCACCCTTTACAATATTCTTATAAAGTGAAGTATATCCTGACTATATGGTGTCTCGCAGTGGCTTGTTGCAGCTTTGCCAATACAATTGTTGTTGGAAAAGATAAGGCGATAACAACATTACAACTGGCTATTAAGACTGCAAAACCCGGAGATACCATTTTGTTGCATAAGGGCACATATAAAGAACATAGCCTGATAATCGATAAACCGCTCTATCTTATTGGGGTCGACAATCCTGTGCTGGACGGGGAGGATAAATACGAAATTCTGACCATCACGGGCCGGGACGTGGTCATAAAAGATATTCATTTTGTAAACGCCGGTTATTCTTCAATGAACGATTTCGCTGCTGTTAAGATTATCGATGCTACAAATGTACTGGTCGAACAGAACAAGTTTGATAATACTTCTTTTGCGATCCATATCTCGAACTCTTTGCATTCAACAATAAGAAACAATGTCATAAAGGGCACAAACAGATCAGAACATTCATCCGGCAATGGTATTCATTTATGGAAATGTCAGCACATGACCATCGAGGGTAATAAGATCATTAATCACCGCGATGGGATCTATTTCGAATTTGTTACCGAGTCAGTTGTAAAAAATAATGTAACAGAACGAAATGTGCGCTATGGATTGCATTTTATGTTTTCACACAATGACACTTACCTCGGTAACACATTTCGCAATAATGGTGCAGGGGTGGCGGTAATGTATAGCAAAGCGGTAACGATGGAGCGCAATACTTTTGACCGAAACTGGGGCGCCAGCGCTTATGGCATACTGTTGAAGGATATATCCGACAGCCGTATTACCAATAACACGTTTTATAGAAACACCATTGCAATACATATGGAGGGTAGCAGCCGCATCGACATCGGTAGAAATATTTTTAACGGCAACGGATGGGCACTCAAAGTGCAGGCCAGTTGCGATGACAACAAATTTACTGACAACAATTTTTTCGCGAACACTTTCGACATCGCTACTAACGGCACAAGAACACTGAACCGGTTTACAGGCAATTACTGGGATAAATATGAGGGGTATGACATTAATAAGGATGGCATCGGAGACGTTCCTTATCATCCTGTCAGTATGTATTCAATGATAGTGGAACAAAACCCGAACACGTTGATGTTGCTTCGAAGTTTTATGGTGACCTTGCTCGATAAGGCAGAAAGAGCCATCCCGAGCCTGACGCCGGAACACCTGGTTGATACGCATCCCAGGATTAAACCCAATAAGCTATGATCAGGATTGAACATATAAAAAAACGATTCAAAAAACTGCAGGTGTTGGATGATGTATCTGCGTCACTTACACAAGGACAGGTGGTTTCATTGATTGGTCCGAACGGCTCTGGTAAAACGACATTAATCAAAAGCATTCTCGGGATGGTGCGACCTGACAGCGGCGCCATCTTTTTTAAGGATATGGCCATAAATACCGATTATCATTATCGGGAGCACATCGGGTATATGCCGCAGATTGGTCGCTACCCCGACAATATGAAGATCGGCCAGCTATTCACCATGCTCATGCATATCCGTGGGAAACAGGAAAGTGAAACGGATCGCGATCTGCTCGAACGCTTTGCTTTGCCTTCTATTTATGACAAAGCGATGCGCACACTTTCAGGGGGAACAAGGCAAAAGGTAAGTGCCTGTCTTGCATTTTTATTTGATCCGCCTGTGTTGATTCTTGACGAGCCCACCGCAGGACTCGATCCGCTGTCGTCTGAGATATTGAAAGAAAAGATTATTGCGGAAAAGAACAAAGGCAAGCTGATCCTGATCACCTCACATATTCTCAGTGACCTGGATGAACTTACAACACATATCATGTACTTACAGGAAGGCAGGCTTCAATTTCTCAAAGATCTCGAGTCCCTACGCGTGGAAACCGGCGAAACGCGGCTTGGCAAGGCGATCGCAGGTATTATGCAGAAACAGCAGTCTGGTTTCGCGAAAGAAGCCTACATGCAACGTGCCCGAAAAGAAAACCTGGTTAAATAGTTATTATGTTGAAGTTGTCACGATATGTTTTATACGATATATTCCGGAGTAAGGTTGTGATGGGATATACCTTGTTTTTGTTTCTCATTTCAATGAGCTTGTTCAGCATGGAAGATAACAGCAGCAAAGCAATGCTTAGTTTGCTGAATATTGTGCTGATAGTGGTTCCCCTCATCAGCCTTGTATTTGTAACTATCCACTATTACAACTCTTATGAGTTTATTGAACTGATGTTATCTCAGCCCATGAGCCGTACGAGGATCTTGTTGAGCGAATACAGCGGAGTAACTCTTTCACTGGTGGCTGCTTTCCTGTTGGGCGTTGGTATTCCGGTGCTGATCAATTCGTTTGATGAAACAGGAATGGCAATGCTGTTCACCGGGGTTGCCTTAACAATGATCTTTAGCTCAATAGCATTTTATGCTTCGGTGAAGTCAAGAGATAAGGCCCGCGGAATCGGGGTTGCGTTGTTGTTATGGTTTTATTTTGCGCTGATCTTTGATGGGTTAATATTGATGATATTGTTCGCCTTTAGTGACTATCCGCTGGAAAAGCTGACCCTCTTGTTGTCATCACTCAACCCCATCGATCTTGGTAGAATCTTTATCATGTTGAAGATGGATGTCAGTGCGCTGATGGGTTACACAGGTGCCTTATACAAAGATTTTTTCGGGAGCCTGTCAGGTATGCTATATACGATGGGAATTATGCTTATATGGATGGCTGTGCCGTTGTGGCTGGCCGTAAGAGCCTTCAAACGTAAAGATTTATGACACCGCCGAAACCATAAGCTATGAAAGAACATAAACCAATCAAAAGACATTCTGCGCTAATATCTTATTCCAAAGAACATCATTTTGGTCTGTTGCTTACCTGGAAAATCCGGCAGGGATTTAGTCTTGGAGTTGAAACTGAGCGAATGTCAAAATATGTGTTGCACTTCTTCAATACAGGGTTAAAGAAACATTTTGCTGACGAGGAGACGTTTTTGTTTTCAAGAATCGCTGCGGATGATGCTTTGCGCCGGCAGGCAGAGGCCGAGCACAGGGAAATATACAGCCTGGTTGCTCAAATCGCCTCGAACCTTGGCGATGACACTTTGCTCCGGTCTTTCGCGGACCTGTTGGAAAAACATATCCGTTTTGAGGAACGAAACCTGTTTAATCATCTGCAACAGCATATCCCTGCAGACGAATTGGAAGCAATCGAAAAACGCACCAATGCCGGGCCTGATCCAGACCTACAATGGCCCGATGCTTTCTGGCTGAAGAAGTAACCTACAGTATCATCCAGGTTACAACTGTTAGCCTCCTCGTCCGGAGCGGATAATTAGTCCGTCGCGGATCTTTTCCACAGATACTAACATCAAGATATTTCTCCCACTCAGGCTTATGTCGGGATTAAAATTCCCATGTACTATTCTTACCAGACATTCCCCGGCATCAAGAGTTTATTTGGAGGTTAAAGAAATTCGTTTTTATTTTGGGGCACTAGAACAGACCAGAATAGAATAGATGATTTTTTTAATTAATCAAAACTGATGCTGCCATGAAAGTCCTGACTTCGAATACCTCGTAGCCCACCTGCCCCAGGTAAATAATCATTGCTTCGAGACATCACCCTTCATAAACCATTCAATTTTTTTGTTATGCTAAATTTTGGGACAGGAAAAATATTCCGTGGTTCCAGCCGGCTCTCTGCCTGCTTCAAACTACTGTGCCTGATTTTATGTCTTACCATTATCACTGCCAACTCCTTCGCACAAACAGGCAGGATAATCACTGGCCATGTAACCGACGATCGTGGTGAACCAGTTGTTGGTGCCTCCGTGATGGAGAAAAACGGAAATGCAGGCACACAGACAGATAGTAAAGGCGACTTCGAAATATCGATTTCCGGCAACACTGCTATACTCACGATCTCTTTTAAAGGTTATGCTACAGTCGAACTACCTACTGAAGGCAAAACAGTTCTTGATGTTAAACTCTCAACAGAAAGCACATCATTAAACGAAGTTGTAGTTGTTGGTTATGGTACAAAAACCAAGGGCAATCTTACAGGTGCCGTTTCATCAGTTAGTGGCCGCGAACTTGAAAAATCACCGGCAGCAAATCTTACCAATTCAATAGCAGGACAGGTACCTGGCCTGATTGTCAATACCCGCAGCGGTGAACCTGGCAATGATGATGCATCGGTTTTCATCCGCGGTAAAGGCACTCTCGGCGATCAGAGTCCCCTGATCGTTATTGATGGAATTCCAGACAGAGCCGGTGGTTTCGCACGTCTTAACCCCGCCGATATTGCATCTTTTACAGTACTTAAAGATGCAACTGCTGCGATATACGGGGCCCGCGCCGCCAACGGTGTTATTCTTATCACCACCAAAAGGGGTAGCAGCGGTAAAAGCTCTTTGTCATTTTCAGTTAACCAGGCTTTTACCCAACCAACAAGAAAACCAAGCCTGCTGAACTCGTATGAATACGCTGTAGCAGAAAGAGAATACTATACGCTGCCCGGCGCCGGCACAGGCAGAACACTCACCGATGAAGATCTGCAAAAATATAAAGACGGCTCTTCACCGTTAACTCATCCAAATACAGACTGGTGGGATGCAATCATGAAAGACTGGACACTTCAGCAAAACTATACACTTACATTAAGTGGTGGAACAGATAAAATAAAATACTTCCTTTCTGGTCAGCACCAAAACCAGGATGGAAATTATAAGGGCAACTCTACTTTCTACAAACAAACGCAGGCAAGAGCCAACCTCGATATCACACCCGTTAACAATTTCAAGATCGGGCTCGACGTGATGTATCGCAACCAGTTTTCAAACGGAGGCTCGCCCGATTATAGTGCGGGTGGCGTTTTCAGCGAATTATGGCTGGCCTACCCATATCTTGCAGCTGTATATCCTAACGGTAACGTTGGTGTCGGCATCGGTGGCGGTCCGGGTAATAGTCTTGTGTATGTTACCTCTGACGCCCTGGGGTATCAAAGAAGAACAACAGACTATCTTCAAACAAAAACCTCTTTCAACTGGAACCTTTCGCCTGTAGTGAAAGGATTATCTCTCGACGGTTATTTTGCTTACGATCTCGATAACAGCAAGTATAAAGGTTTCAAAAAAACACCACCACCGGCCTACGCTTATGATGGTGCCATTAACGATTACCGCCAGGTCAACTCCCAAGTGGCGCCCGAGCTCACTGAAGCCCGCAATGGTGCAGTGGAAAAACTGTATAATATAAGGTTGTCGTTTGCGCGCCAGTTCAACGATCATTCGCTTGAAGCGTTTGCATCGTATGAATATTACAACGCAAAAAACGATGGTATAACAGCTTTCAGAAGAAACCTGTTGAGTAATCTCGTTGACCAGCTTTTCACTGGTAGTGAAGTAGGACAAACAACCGGGTCTACTGCAGGACAAGCAGCGCGGATCAACTATATCAGCAGGATCTCTTACGGATATCAAAACAAATACCTGCTTGATGTGAACATGAGATATGATGGATCCCAAAACTTTCCAAAAAATAACCGGTTCGGATTTTTCCCGGGACTGTCTGCAGCATGGCGCATCTCAAATGAAGCTTTCTTTAAATCTGCACTCGTCAGCGAGTTGAAGTTAAGAGGTTCATGGGGACAGGTCGGTAACGATGCAGTTCCCGCTTTTAATTACCTGCAGCAGTACAACCCTGCCTTTGGTTATTACTTCGGAACCAACGCAACCCGCTACCAGCGAATGACACTGGGAGCCACACCAAATCCAAACATCACCTGGGAGGTTGCCACAACGTCTAACGTTGGTGTAGATGCACAGTTTCTGAATGGACAGTTAGGGTTTACACTGGACCTGTTTCGCTCCGTAAGATCTGACATCCTTATTCAACGCTCGGCTTCGGTACCTGAATACACAGGACTTACATTGCCTCCTGAAAATATAGGCAAGGTTTTGAACAGGGGACTTGACTTTGAAGCGTTTTACAGAAAAAGAGTTAATACCTCGTTTGCATATAATGTAAGAGGAACGTTTACGTTCGCAAGAAACAAGGTGTTGTTTATTGATGAGACTCCAAACCTTCCTGATTATCAGAGAAGGACCGGTTTCCCGATCGATTCATGGTCACTGTTTGTATCTGACGGACTATGGCAGAACAGGGATCAGTTGAACGGTGCAGCATTGCCTCCGGGCGCGCAGGGAACAAATACCGGCCCCGGCGATATCAGATATGTGGATCAAAACAAAGACAATGTTATTAACGATCTCGACAAGGTGAAAATGACCACCAGCAGAACACCGGAAATTATGTTCGGAGCAGGCTTTGGCGGTAGTTTCAAGAGCCTGGATTTTAGTATGTTTTTACAGGGACAGGCGAGGGCAAAGGCATATCTGATGCCTGCGGGTCTGAATATGTCACGTGAGTTTTTTGATGACAGATGGCAAAAAGAAGGTGACAACAAATATCCAAGAAACTTTAACGGTCCAACCGGAAGAACTACTGGTACCAATAGCTGGGGATCTGATTTCTGGTTACGTGATGCTTCTTTCCTCAGGCTGAAAACGGTTGAAATCGGTTATTCATTGCCGGTACAAACCTTAAACCGTTTCGCTATACAGGGTATCCGGATCTATCTGAGCGGCAGCAACCTGTTTTCAATCGACCAGTTCGGACCATCATTTGATCCTGAAAGTCCAAACGATGCGGGTAAGTATTATCCACAACAACGGATCGTAAATATTGGTGCTAACATAACCTTTTAACTGCTAAACGATTTTTATGAACAAGGCTTTAAGATATGCAGGTGTAATATTGGTGTTGATACTCCAACTATCCTGCAGCAAAGAACTTGAGTTAAAACCGCTCAGTTCATTTACAGATAAAGACGTGTGGAGCGATCCTAAACTTGCAGAATTATTTGTAAACAATATTTATTCAAGAGTTGTCTTTTCTTTTAAAGATGCAGGTCATGGTTGGGGTGCTCAAACCGATGAGTTATACTCAAACTTTAACTGGATGAGCGAAAATACAGCGGTTACAGGTCAGGGAACGCAGGATAACTTTGCAAGTTCACTGAACTTCTGGTCTTCGTTGTATGGTACCGTACGTTACACAAATATCTTCTTTCAAAATGCGGATGCGCTGGCGGCAAGCACTACCAATGCTGCTTTCGTTGACCGGCTTAAAGGAGAAAACCATTTTCTGCGCGGGCTCACCTATTTTGAACTTCTCAAACGGTTTGGTGGCGTACCGTTGATAGATCGTGTGTATGATGTGACCGATAATGAATTTTCCGAAAGCAGGGCCACCTGGGATGAAACAAAAGATTTTATATTGGCTGACCTGGCAAGGGCCATCGAACTACTGCCTTTGGATTATTCAAACGACAACAAGGGCAGAGCCACAAGAGGTGCTGCGCTTGCCTTGAAGTCGAGATTACTTTTGTATGCAGCAAGTGCCAGGTTTAATCCCGATAACGACAGGAGTCGGTGGGAAGCGGCGCGTGATGCGGCAAAAGCAGTAATTGATCTTAATGCCTACTCTTTGTATGGTAACGCAGGTGATGGATCCTACAACAAAACTTTCCTGGACCTCTTTAACGAGGAGGTGATTATGGCAAGGGTTTATAACGAGACAATATTTGAGGATCGGTACAACACTTATGACAGGGATATGAGTCCCAATGGTTATGAAGGCTACGCCGCTTACAACCCGATCCAGCAAATGGTAGATGCATTCCGCATGGCAGATGGAACACCGTTCGACTGGAACAATCCCACCCATGCAAAAGAACCATACCTGAACAGGGAACCACGTTTTTATGCTGATATCCTTGCAAACAATCAAATGTTCAAAGGCAGGCTGACTGAGTTTTACGAAGGTGGTGATGATTCACCGCAAAGTCCGTTTTCACCCTGGAACGCATCTAAAACCCGGTACACGGTGCGGAAAATGGTGGATGACACACATGATTGGCTGGCCCTGGTGCCAAATGTGAAGCAATGGGTTGTATTCCGTTTAGCCGAAGTATATTTAAATTATGCGGAAGCTTGTGCCGAGCTGGGTGAAACTGCGGAGGCGCTGAAATATCTGAACTATATCAGAACAGAAAAAGCCGGTTTACCTGCAGTAACACTCGCAGGCAGCGACCTGATGAATAGTATTCGTGAAGAACGCAGAATTGAACTGTGTTTTGAGGGCCATCGCTTTTTTGATATCCGGAGATGGGGTATCGCAGAAGTAGGTTCTTTAGATGCAATGGGCATGGTCATCGAGAAGCAAAACGACGGGTCATTCACCTATACACCATTGGTTGTTCAGAAAAGAGTTTGGGTACCAAGCTTCTATTTGTATCCGATTCCAAGAGTAGAAACGCAGAAAAACCCGGCGATTGTTCAGAATCCTGATTATTGATTAGTAGCAGACCATATCAAAGGCAGAAACACATCGTGTATTCTGCCTTTGAAACAAACTTAAACGAGTAAGATGAAGAATAATATAATTCTCGCACTGTTTACATCCTGTATTTCCGTAGTTACAATAGCGCAGCAACCGGGAATCACATTATCGTCTTCTAACAAAGAATTAGAGAAGCGTTTTAACTGGGCAAAGCAAATGGCTTTATCATACAATGGCAAACCATCCGACCCGGTTGGTCCCTGGTATGAATCGGCCCTGCCACCACGATCGGCATTTTGTATGCGTGATGTTGCGCATCAAAGTATCGGAGGAGAGATCCTTTCGCTTTCTGCTCAAAATAAAAACATGTTCACGCTGTTTGCAAAGAATATATCTGAAAGCAAGGATTGGTGCTCATACTGGGAAATGAATGCATCCGGTGGTCCTGCGCCGGAAGATTACCGGAACGATAAGGAGTTCTGGTATAACCTCAATGCAAATTTTGACATCCTTAGTGCGAGTTGGCGCATGTATTTATGGACCGGTGATAAAACATACATCAATGATCCCACGTTTTTGAATTTTCATCAGAAATCTGTAGATGATTATATTGAAAGATGGATACTGCAGGTAGACTCATTACTGACCCGTCCAGGTTATGTGAACGTGCCCCAGCCTTTCAATATCAGGGATGCATTTCATCGCGCCCGTGGCCTTCCTTCTTATTCCGAGGGAGTACCTGACTTGAGAATAGGAGTTGATTTGATTGCCGCTATAAGCAGTGGACTTGAAAGCTATGCTTCTATACTCCAATTACAGAAAAAAGGCGCACAGGCAAAGAAATACGAATCGAAAGCGAAAGCTTATCGCGAGCATATAGATAGATATTGGTGGGATGACGCCGCTTCACAGTACAATACACATCTTACCAATGATGGAAAATATGGTAAAGGCGAAGGAGAAACGTTTTTATTGTGGTTCGATGCTTTGACCGATACAGTCAGAACAAGGAAAACCATAGAACATCTTACATCAAAAAACTGGAATGTCGAAAATCTCTCTTATTTTCCGTACCTGCTTTATAAATACGGATACAGCGGGAAGGCCAGGGAATACATATTTCATCTGACCGATTCAGCAAAAAAGAGAAGAGAATATCCCGAGGTTTCGTTTGGAGTGATCGAAGGTTTTGTACAGGGTATGATGGGAGTGGATGCAGATGCCCGTTATAGCAGGATCAGCACGGTTTATAATGGCGATGAGGAAGAAATTGTTGCGATCAGGGATGTGCCTGTATTATCGACGCTTATAAACCTGGAACATTCTAAGAACAAATCGACCATAGAAAATAAAGGTCAAACTGATTTTACATGGCGGGTTAAGTTCAACGGTCGTCACCCGGCACTATCTGTGAATGGGAAAAGAGTGAAAGCCAAATTTGAAAAGGATCGGCTGGGAAGAACCATTTCATACGCTGATGTGAAAATCAAATCAGGCTCAACTGCGATTGCGTTTGTAAAATAATCGCACCGCTAAAGTGCCGGAGCGCCAAATAAATATTGCTTAATGGATAGTATAATTGAGAAGATTCGGGAACTGGAAGGAGTTGCTTCTTATTCTAAACATGATCGGCTGGTTCAGGGGATTATTAATGCGATAAACGATAAGGTGATTGGGCATTCTGATATGCTTCCATCAGTGAATGCAATGATTCGTGAGCTGAAGTTTTCGCGCGAAACAATCATGAAAGGCTACCGGGATCTGGTAAGCAGGGGTTTGATTGAATCAAAAAACAGGTTAGGATATTTTGTTGCAAACGATAATACTATCCGGAGTTTGAAACTGGCGCTGCTGATGTACAATCTGGATACTTTTGAAGAACAGTTTTATAGAAACTTCCGAAAACAGTTGGGCGAGGATGTTGAATTCAATGTTTTTTTTCATCATGGAAACATAGAGATTTTCGAAACGATTCTGCAACAGATCCGGGGCAAATACGGAATGTATGTGGTGGCGCCGATTCCACATCCAAAAACGAAAGAGTTACTTGAAAGCATTCCACGAAACAAGTTCCTGATGTTTGACAGGTACGAGCCGCTCGAAGGAGAGTTCAATCATATAACCCAGGAGTTTGAAAGATCATCGTATAGTGCGTTTGTTCAGCTTGTGGACGCGATCCGGCAATTTGACCAGATGATCTTTTATCATTCGCCGCAATCACTCGACCCGAAGGAAATTGTAAGTGCATTCAAAAAGTTCCAGAAAAAATTTAAAATCAACGGCAAAATACTCCCTGAGTTCAAGCCAGGCTCAGTGCAAAAAGGCGCCGTATATTTTACGCTGGACAACTTTGTGATGTGGGAGATATTGCGCGAATGCAAAGCTAAAAAATTGAGACCCGGCAAGGATGTTGGAATACTTTCACACAACGATGAACCTGCAAAAGAATTTGTAGGAATCACAACTTATTCAACTGATTTTGCCCTGATGGGTAAGATGGCAGGCGAGGCCGTTATGAAACGGCAGCAGGTAAAACTGGTGATACCCACCACGTTGGCCCGCCGCACTTCGCTATAGCCGGTTATTTGTTTTCATTTTAAAGTTAATGTAATGAGGAAGTTTTTGCTATTGATACTGGCGATCAATATTACTTATATCAATGGCCAGCAGCTAGTCTGGGGTCTCGCTAAAGACGGTGGAATTATCTGGAACCTTAAAAACAACGAGGTACACCAGGATCATCTTGAAATGAGTGGTCAGCGAATATCATCCATCATCCGGTATGGCGTTACAACCGAAGGTGAGCTTTTGCTTCAAAGAAAACTCGTGTTCCCGATGCTCAGAACCATTCCGAATGATACACGCGGAAGCCTGGTTCAAAAGTTTGATGATAACATTATCGACTCAGTGACCTTCAACGGTCGTTATATAAAAGAAAAACCGGTTTCGTTTTATATACATGGTTATCTGCAATCGTTCAGTAACACTGATGAAGGAGTTTCAATACAGCGTACGATCTTTCCATCCACATCAAAGGCTGCCCATCTTGAGAAAATGATGCTGAAAAACACCGGGAACAAACCTGTTGACATTAACATCCCGGCGGTTAAAAAAGAAAGAACCACCGTGGCTTCCGCTGGAGTGTATGGATCTTATGTTATATCCTACCAGGTGTATGATCATGGACGCATCACACTTAATCCCGGTGAAAGCTATGTTTTTTCCGTAGTGATAGCAGGCTATAAAGCTGTGGAGCCTCCCGTATATTGTTCTGTCGATTATGAATTTGACAAACGCCTGCAATTTATCGGTGGACTTGGCAAATCACTGATACTCACAACACCGAATGATACGATCAACCGGATGTTTGAGTTTGCCAAATTGAGAACTTCGGAAAGCATATTTGATACAAGGGATGGCTTAATGCATGGACCCGGTGGCGGTGATTATTATGCAGCCATATGGGCAAATGACCAGGCTGAATATGTGAACCCATTTTTCCCTTTTTTAGGTAATGTTGAAGCTTTGGAGTCTGCCCGCAACTCTTTTCGTCTGTTCGCCAGGTATATGAACCCGGACTATAAGCCAATACCCAGTTCTATCATAGCCGAAGGACTCGATTATTGGAACGGTGCCGGGGATCGTGGTGACCAGGCTATGATTGCTTATGGTGCGGCCCTGTTTGCTTTATATAATGCGGATACATTGGAAGCTCGAAAATTGTGGCCACTTATCAACTGGTGCAACGAATACCTTCGCCGCCAGCGTACAACAGATGGTGTGATCGCTTCAACTTCCGACGAGTTGGAAGGTCGCTTTCCTGCCGGCGATATAAATCTTTCAACAAACGTACTCACTTATGGTGCATGGATGTACTCATCCAGACTTGCGCAGGCTTTAGGATTGCAAAAAGAAGCGACTGGTCTGCAACAGGAAGCCAGCCATTTGCATAGTGATATAGAAAAGTATTTTGGTGGGAGTGTAGAAGGATATAACACCTATAAGTATTATGATAAAAATGTCAGGCTCAGATCCTGGATTTGCATTCCGTTGGTGATGGGCATATTTGACCGAAAAGATGAAACCATTCGTGCGCTGCTTTCAGACCGGCTATGGACTAAAGATGGAATTTTAACGGAATCAGGTTCTAAAACCTTTTGGGACAGATCCACTTTATATGCGTTTCGTGGCATATTAAATGCCGGTGCAGTTGATACTGCCATTTCTTATTTCAATTATTATTCTTCCTTGCGTTTGTTGGGTAAACATGTGCCTTATGCTATTGAAGCCTGGCCGGAGGGAGATCAGCGGCATCTTGCAGGTGAAAGCGGTTTGTATTGCAGGGTGATCACGGAGGGTTTGTTTGGCTTTGAACCGGTAAGTTTTAATGAGTTTAGCATTCAGCCGCGTTTGCCCGCAACCTGGAACTCGATGAGTCTTAAAAACATCAAAGCATTTAACAAGAGCTTTGATATTGCGGTGAGCAAAAGCCGGAAAGGGTATTTGATTGAAGTGAGCAGAGAAGGCAAGGTGAAACAAAAGATTAAATGGGATGGAAGCTCGCGGGTTAGCATAGCGCTAAACAACTGAGATTATGGCATTTTAGCTTTTTGCCTCTTGATAATTAACAATAAACCCGTTAACTTTAATAGACACACAAAGCTACGATTTATGAAGTCCATGCGATTTCTATCTAAACTGAGAAGAGCAGCGCGTTCTGGTCAATCCGAATTCCGAAAATATCGCGCAAAGAAACATAGCCCGATTTTAGAGGACCTGGCTGCATTAGAGGATAAACATGATCGGAGATTTTTTGAAACTTTGGGTAAAAGAGCTACCGAAAAAGCGGTTCGTGAGAACAAGATATTGGGACTTCCACAAACCTACTGGCGCGAAGGACATGTCATAAGATCTATGCCAGATGGTTCAGTGCAGGTACTTCAGGATATAGTTGTGAAAACCACCAGCAAAGATATCCATGCGGGACGTCGAATAAAGGAAGGTTCAGTTCTCCATGTTAAGAAATGAATACACTGGGCTTCTCATTTCTCATGGCATTACTTTCTCTTTTGAGACTGTTATGTCGCACGTTTCCAAATTGGAAACATTTCGATCGTCGCACAATGCTGGGTTTAGGAATTATTTATACTTCATATCTACCGAGTCTCCGCAAATCAATATTGAACGTGTCAAGGTCAGAGTTCAAAAAGATGGGCATCCGGTGCCTACACAAAAAATAATAGATCGGTATCCTAAGTCGATGGACCTTCTTCAACCGATGTTGGCTTTGTGTGATCGATGTTTTGTTTTTGATAATTCGTTAGAATCTGGTTATAGACTGATTGCGGAAATGGAAAATGGAACCAAAGTAATAATTCACACAAATGACGTTTTACCTAACTGGGTTGAAACTTATTTAATGGCAAAAATGGGCATTTGATTTTTTATGCCGGGCCATGCCCATCAATTTATACACATCTCGAGGTACCAGCGATGTGAGACTTTGATAAAAGGATAGAAGATCGGGGTTTGCATCTTTCTTGCTGACTATGAAACCCTGTTTCATCACACCCGCGTTCGAACGGACGCTATGCGGCGCTTACGCTTTTTATCCACTACGATATATATCACCAGCAACACCAGCGAAATGCCGCCGATCCAGATCAGCGCTTTGAGGATGTTGCCGCGTTCCCCATAAATGGCGAGTAACACAATCAAAGGGGTAATGCCGGAAAGCGTTGCCAGGATGTATTTCTGATAACGCATCTTTAATAACCCCGCTATGATACTTAAGGAATCATTTGATAAAGACGATAACCGCGTGATCGCAATAGCCTGGAAGCCGTAGTCCTTTACAAAATCAGCTACCTTGGTTTGTGTTTGCACACCAAGAAGCTTTTCAACCGTTCTCGGCCCGAGGTAGCGGCCAATCACATATCCCAGCGAAGAAGAAGCAAACACACCTATAAAAGAAATAACCGATCCCCAGATGGGGCCATAACTAACAATTGCCACTATCATCAAAAAGATATTCGGCACCACAAAAAGAAACATCTGCACCACCATAATTAACACCAGGATCACAGGCCCGCCTAATCCGAACTGCGCAACCCATTTGTTGATCCTTGTTTCATCATCACTGGTTAAAACATCAAAAGCTTCTTTCAGAAAATTTTGGAACCCCGGCACAGTGAAATACAAAGCAGTGAGGAATCCAAGAATTCCGACAGCAAAAAGAAGAGGTAAGTTTTTCATGATATAATCCGGTTATAGCAGATATCGCTTCCATAATCCTGCCAATGATATCGGGCAATATCGGTCAGGCATGCCCGTGGTTAGCCGGCCAGGAAAACCGCCGGTCAAAACATCGGGCTCTACTGCCATGAGCAAGGTGATACCTTTCTGCCGTAACCAAATTCATGACCACAGGCGGGTTAATAACACTGCCCTCAGCAAGGTAGTATCTTTTATGCCCCTGCGGTTTTCCAGGATATACCATCCGGTTGTGTAAACCGACGCGCATGGCGGTTTAAAACAGGACGATCACTGTCCGGTTTTGATACATGACAAGTAAAGCATTCCCCAAAATGAAATTAGTAATCAACGAAATAGAACTTTGGCCCCTGGATTGGTATTAAGAGTGGAAGTCGCTAACTAAGACCAAACCCAACACCATGTTGCGCAATTATCTCACCATCGCCTGGCGAAACATTTTAAAAAACAAAACCTATTCCGCCATCAATATCGCCGGTCTCGCCATCGGCATGGCAGGATTTATTTTGATCGCCACCTGGATACTCAATGAAAAAAGCGTCGACCAGTTCCATGCAAATAAGGAACACCTGTATAAGGTATGGAACCGCACCATCGCCCCACAAAACGTGCAGGCCTGGGATATCACCGCGGGGCCGTTGGGCAAATCGCTTGAAAAAGACTACCCCGAAGTAAAACATGCAGCAAGAATATACTGGAGCATGGATCGTTTATTTAACTATGGCGATAAATCGATCAAGGCAAAGGGAAATGATGTAGACAAACCCTTTCTACAGATGTTCAGCTTTCCGTTGCTTGCGGGCAACGCTCATCACGCTTTGGATGAGGTGAATAATATCGTAATTACTGAAAGTCTTGCAAGGCGCCTGTTCGGTACAGAAGACGCCATCAACAAAGTTGTAAAAGTCGACAATAGCCAGACATATAAAGTAAGTGGTGTATTAAAAGATCTTCCTGCCAATACAACGTTCGACTTTGAATACCTGGTTTCGTTAGAACCAAACGAAAATTACTACGGAAACAGTTGGACAAACAATTCCTACTATACTTACGTACAGTTACAACCCGGTGTGTCCGAGAAAGCTTTTAACGAAAAGATCAGTAAGCATGTGCCCAGGTATGCGCCAGATGAACAGATAGAGATCTTTCTTCATCCATTATCAAAATCCTATCTGTATACCCGTTTTGAAAATGGTAAGGTGGCCGGGGGCAGGATAGAAGTCATCTACCTTTTATTGGTTGTGGGTTTGCTGGTACTCGGTATCGCATGTATTAATTTTATGAACCTGAGTACCGCACAAAGTCAGAACCGGGCAAAAGAGGTTGGTGTTCGTAAAGTGATCGGCGCCGGCAAAGCTTCATTGATCAGGCAGTTTCTTACTGAGTCAATGGTGATCTCCGCCGCCGCATGTCTGCTGGCCCTGGTAATTGTCTCATTGTGCCTGCCGGCTTTTAATCGTTTATCGGAACGCGGGCTTACTATCGCTTATGATCAACCGCTTTTGTGGTTGGGTCTGCTGGTTTTTGTAATCGTTACAGGTTTATTGGCGGGAAGTTACCCGGCCTTTTTCCTGGCAGCGTTTCGCCCTATCAAAGTTCTTAAAGGACAACTTGTTGCAACAGCACAGGGATTTACAGCCCGTAAAGTATTGGTGGTTTTGCAGTTTTCGATTGCAATCGTGCTGATCGTTTCCACCAGTATCATTTATGAACAAATCAATTATGTTCAGAAACGAAACACGGGTTACAATGTCAATAACCTCCTGGAAGTTCCGATTGAAGGTGATATCAATAAAAATTATGAGATCATAAAATCAGAGCTGTTAAGCAAGGGTGCCATCACTTCAATTGCAAAAACAAGTTTGAGTGTTACGGTGGATGGGGCCACGTCTGCAGGACTTGAATGGTCAGGTATGGATCCGGAACTGGCCGGCATGAACTTTTCACGTTTTGGTACCACGGGTAATTTTATTCAGACAATGGGGTTGAAGTTGCTGGCCGGCCGCGATATTAATCAGCAAATGTACCCCGGTGATAGCCTGGCAATGATCCTTAACGCGACTGCCGTTAAAACAATGGGTCTGAAAGATCCGGTTGGCAAGATCATGAAATGGTCGGGGAAACAATACACGGTGGTAGGTGTTTTTGATGATTTTATTATCGGCTCCCCTTACTCCCGCATTAGTCCGATGGTGGTACTTGGTACTAACTACTGGACATACAACCTCGTAATGCGGCTGAACCCCGATCATGAGATATCCCGCAATCTTACAATGGCTGAATCAGTGTTTAAAAAATATAATCCATCATATCCATTCACATTCACTTTTGTTGATAAAGAATACCAGAAAAAATTCAATGATCAGCAGCAGACCGGTTTGATCGCGGGGCTTTTTGCGGGGCTGACCATCTTTATCTCCTGTATGGGTCTGTTTGGTTTGGCCATGCATACCGCCGGAAATCGCAAAAAAGAAATCGGTGTGAGGAAGGTATTAGGTGCGAGTGTTGGGGGTATCACCAATATGCTTGCGAAAGATTTTGTACGCCTGGTAATTATCGCGATCGTGATCGCGATACCGATAAGTTGGTACCTGATGAACCAATGGCTGCTTGACTTTGAATATCGCATCTCCATAGGTTGGCTCACGTTTTTCTTTGTAGGATTGGGCGCAATCGCCATTGCAGTAATAACCGTAAGCTTCCAGGCGGTAAAAGCGGCCCTGGCAAACCCGGTTAAAAGTCTGCGTACAGAATAACCAGGCTGTACACGCGGTTGAAATTCCCGGTTTTTTAATGCATACATCAGTGGTTGATGGTTCGATGTTTGTATAGTACTTCCAGGAAAGGTACCTCTGTTGGTTTTTAGCCTACATTTGAGGTGTCATAAATTTCGGATCAGTACTTCATTCACTTGTAACCAGTATAAATTTTAAATTATGAATTTCGTTAAGAATTTCGCCGCTGTAGCGGTATGCGTTTCAACATTCGCTTTGACTTCCTGTGGTTCCGCTGAATCACAAGACGAAGCAACCAGCGGGGACAGCACAGCCGCAACGGCAGCTTCAGTAGAAAGTGTAAGAGCAGAAGCTGTAATTACCAGTACTTACCCTGATACGGCAGTAACCGGAAATGCAACCTTTGATGTTGTTAATGGTAAGGTGAAGCTTTCATTAACGATCAGTGCACCGGCAAAAGCCAACAAAAGTGTAGCAGTGCATATTCACGAACATCCGGGTTGTGGTGATAATGGTAAAGAAGCTCATGGCCACTGGAACCCTACCAAAGAAAATCATGGTAAATGGGGTTCTGCAGCTTATCACTCCGGCGATATCGGAAATGTACAACTTGATGCAGAAGGAAGAGGTACGGCCGAACTTGAAACTGACAGATGGACCATTGGCGGAGATAGCACCACCAATATCCTGAACAGAAGCATTATCGTTCATGGAGGAGTTGATGACTACAAAACTCAACCCACTGGTGATGCAGGTAACCGCATTGGTTGCGGTATCATAAACAAAAAATAATTTTAATTAATACATCACCAAAAAAGCGAAATTGCCTGGAGGTAGTTTCGCTTTTTGTTTTGGAGGACGCGTTCAATAGCTTTTATCTCTTCAGTCAGTCATCTATAAAAACGTTTCATTATGATACTTGCCAATGTTTTCGCAAAGTCAGTTTTTGTTTCTGTTCTTTCTTTGAGCTTGTTTCTGTTCCATAAGGATGATGTAACTAATAAGTCGACCGTGGTATCTGAGCCAGGTAAGGTCGTCGCTGCCCCACCGGCAGTACTTGTATTCTCAAAAACCAACGGCTACCGGCACAAGTCGATCGAAGCGGGTAAGACTGCATTTAAAAAAATGGCCACGGAAAAAAACTTTACTGTGGAATTCACGGAGGATTCCACAACATTTAATCCTGAAAATTTAGCACGTTTCAAGGCAGTTGTATTTCTTAACACCACAGGTGATGTATTGAATGATGAACAACAGGCGGCGTTTGAAAAATTCATCCAGGGCGGCGGTGGTTATGTGGGGATACATTCTGCGACCGATTGTGAATACAACTGGCCATGGTACGGGAAACTTGCCGGTGCGTATTTCTTAAACCATCCTGGCCCGAAAAATGTCTTAAACGGCAGGTTTTATGTCGTAGACAGGGAACATCCCACCACAAAGGGAATGCCCGCCGAATTTGAACGCCAGGATGAATTTTATAGCTTTAAACAGATCAATCCTGACATCAAGGTTTTGATCAAGATTGATGAAAAATCTTATGTCGGCGGTAAAAACGGAGACAATCATCCCATGAGCTGGTATCATGATTATGATGGTGGCCGCGCGTTTTACACAGCTATGGGTCACACTGACGAATCTTTTGTGGAACCGCTCTTCCTCAACCATGTTTACGCTGGTTTACAATATGCGATAGGCGAATAGCAACGACACATGAGTTTATCGGGTAAGCTGATCAGGTGTCACCAGGCAAGCCCGGCAAGGATCCTTACAGGGTTTTTGCATTCATAGATATTATCTATCAAATGATAGATTAAATCAATCAAATCTATCTGGCAAATTCAGTACTTTGCGGCACCAAAATCAATAGCAAACAAACTAAATAAACCAGGACTCATGGCAGAAAACGACATCAGTAAATGCCCCTTTCACGCCGGCAAACTTAAACCTAACGCGGCGGGTGGTGGTACACGGAACCAGGATTGGTGGCCGAATCAATTAAAACTTAATATTCTTCGCCAGCATTCTTCTTTGTCTGATCCAATGGATAAAGACTTTGATTATGCTGCAGAATTTCAGAAACTTGACCTTGAAGCAGTAAAACAGGATCTGCATGCCCTCATGACCGATTCACAGGATTGGTGGCCCGCTGATTTCGGCCATTATGGTCCCCTGTTTGTGCGTATGGCCTGGCACAGTGCAGGTACTTACCGCGTAACGGATGGTCGCGGTGGAGCCGGTGCGGGACAACAACGCTTTGCACCGTTAAACAGCTGGCCCGACAACGTAAGTCTTGATAAGGCCCGTCGTTTGCTTTGGCCGATCAAACAAAAATATGGTCGTAAGATATCCTGGGCCGATTTGCTCATCCTTACCGGTAACGTAGCGCTTGAATCAATGGGCTTTAAAACTTTTGGATTTGCAGGCGGTCGTGCTGACACCTGGGAAGCGCAGGAAGAAGTGTACTGGGGTTCAGAAACCACCTGGCTCGGTGGTGACCTGCGTTACGCACATGGATCTGAAGGTGTGGTAAAAGATGGCGGTGTATTGTCTGCCGACGATGATGCTGATGGCAAGATCCATACACGTAACCTGGAGAAACCTCTTGCTGCTGTGCAGATGGGTCTTATTTATGTGAACCCTGAAGGTCCTGATGGCAACCCTGATCCGTTATTAGCGGCTAAGGATATCCGTGATACTTTCGGACGTATGGCCATGAACGACGAAGAAACGGTTGCATTGATCGCAGGCGGTCACAGCTTTGGTAAAACCCATGGCGCCGCACCATCTTCACATGTGGGTGCAGAGCCGGAAGCTGCCGGTTTGGAAGCACAAGGTCTTGGCTGGAGCAACAGTTACGGAACCGGTAAAGGTGCCGATACCATCACCAGCGGTTTGGAAGTTGTATGGACAACTACGCCCACAAAATGGAGCAATAACTTTTTTGAAAATCTGTTCGGCTTTGAATGGGAACTGACCAAAAGCCCGGCAGGTGCACATCAGTGGATCGCAAAGGATGCTGATGATATTATTCCTGATCCATTTGGCAATGGTAAACGTCGCCCAACTATGTTGACGACTGACCTGGCGCTTCGCGTTGATCCGGCTTATGAAAAGATATCAAGACATTTTCTTGAAAATCCTGATGCATTTGCTGATGCATTTGCACGTGCCTGGTTCAAGCTGACGCATCGTGATATGGGCCCTCGTGCACGTTACCTGGGGCCTGAAGTTCCGGCAGAAGTATTGATCTGGCAGGATCCTATTCCTGCTGTAGATCATGCACTTGTTGATGCAAGTGATATCGCTTCGCTGAAACAGAAAATACTTGCCACTGGTTTGAGCATTTCAGAACTGGTTTCAACAGCCTGGGCTTCTGCCTCTACTTTCCGTGGTTCTGATAAACGTGGTGGTGCAAATGGTGCACGTATCCGTCTGGCTCCTCAGAAAGACTGGGCAGTGAATAACCCGATCCAGCTTGCAAAAGTGTTATCTGTGCTGGAAGGCGTGAAGAAAGAATTTGATGGAGCACAAACAGGAGGAAAGAAAATTTCCCTTGCTGATCTGATCGTATTGGCCGGTACTGCTGCGATTGAGAAGGCAGCAAAGGATGCAGGACATGAAGTCACTGTTCCTTTCACGCCAGGTCGTATGGATGCTTCACAGGAACAAACTGAGGTGGAATCAATCGCTTTCCTTGAACCTGCTGCAGATGGTTTCCGCAATTATCGCAAATCAAATCCAAGGGTATCTACAGAAGCATTGCTGATTGATAAAGCGCAGCTATTGACTTTGTCTGCACCTGAGATGACCGTGTTGCTGGGTGGTCTTCGTGTATTGAATATCAATTTTGATGGTTCTGCCAACGGTGTATTTACCAAAACACCAGGTAAACTGACAAATGATTTCTTTGTGAACCTGCTTGACATGCGTACCGGTTGGAAGGCTATTGCAGAAGATCGTGAATTGTATCTTGGTTTCGACCGCGCTACCGATCAGCCGGTATGGACCGCAACCCGCGCTGATCTTGTTTTTGGTTCTCATGCAGAACTAAGAGCGATTGCAGAGGTTTATGCAGCTGCAGATTCAAAAGATAAATTCATCAAAGATTTCATTGCAGCATGGACCAGGGTGATGAATCTTGATCGTTTTGATCTGGTTTAATTAAGTTGATGTATTGATAGTTAAGGCGGCAGAATTCTGTCGCCTTTTTGCATCTTATGAAAGATGAATAACAGGTATTAACGCTTCATTTCTTGAATTTCGAGGATGAAACGTCTGCGTCGGATTTACCTTAGAATTAATTCGCTTTCAGCCAGCTTCCTGGGTTTGCCTGAGTGATCAGCATAACGTACCTGTAGCCTGCCACTGTGATAATCAATTTTCTTGTCAGGATTCAATGCCAACCGAAACCGTCTTTTGACATTCGGACTGTAAACTGCTAATCCATTTACATTGCCTACGCGTGTTGATTGTCCGGTAGAAGATATGTGATCGACAACTACATCACCATAAACTGACATGTTCCCTGAACGCTTAAAAGTCATATCCAGAGCAGGTTCGTTTGCATCTTCATAGAATGCGAGTTCTGATAGTTGTATTTGTGTATCGGATTCACCTACCCGTATAATGACAGGCATAGAGATCCCAAAAACAGGAACAATTTTAATAGAGATGAGACTGTCTGCAGCCGGTTCTTTTTCTCCAAGTGGTTTGTTTGTCGCCACAGCCCGGAAATACAGGTGAGATCGATATTCGCCCGGTAACAGTTCTGATGCTTTTGTGATCTGCATCTTCACAGTTTGTGATTCATTTGGTGCCAGTGTAACTGTTCGCGGATAAAAACGGATATACTTGTCAGCAAAACGTTGCGCCGAATCGGGTTCTGTAATCTTTTCGAAAGTTCCATCATCCTTCATCCGTATCTGGATAAACGAGATCATAAATGTTGCCGAATCTTTACCTACGTTAGCAAGATTCAACTCCTCTGTTCTTTTGGGTCCGCTAAATACCACACGTTTTGGCGTAACCAATAGATTACCCTGGCTAAAGACATTTGAAGATGTCAGCAGACACACAACAAACAGTTGCAGCATTATTCGGAAAGAGGACGAAAGATGTTTCATTACAAGTGGTTGAAAAGCTTTTTAGCTGAAAAGATAAAAATGCTGCGCATGCCTTTGAGCAGCATTTTTAACACATGAAATAATTAGTTGTAATTAACAGTTACGTCAAAACTGTTTGATGTGTACACACCGGCAGCCTGGCCAGCAGCAACGGTCAAAGTTGCACCTACAGAAAAATCCTGTGTACCACCGCCTGACAGCAAACCAACGCCTGATGGATTGCTGACAAAGGATGTAACATCCATTGTTTCAGTACCACTGGCACGGGTGAGTGTTACAGTGTTTGGAAGAATGATTGCGTAAGTGTAACCGCCTGTACCTGTAACGGTAAACGCTGCAGCAGAAACGGTTCCTGGAGTACCGGGAAGGGTAACACCTGAAGTGCGGGTACGATTGCCGGCGGGATCAAGCTCTACTGTACCACCGTTACTTGCCTGAACTGAAATGTTACCAAAACTCATATCAGAAATGTTGGCAATGCTGATAGGAGTTACAATGGTGGCAGTAGCAGTAGCAGTAGCCGTTGCCTGCGCTTGTGAAGCTGTTGCGAAACCTGCAAGAAGTATCGCGGAAAGAATTGTTTTGCTGATGATCGATTTTGTTTTCATAGACCTTTTTGATTGTTTGATTGTTTAAAATTAAAATGGTTGTTACAGATTTATAAATATCTTAAGATGTTTGTTCGTTTACTAAAGGTTATCCTTAGCAATTCATGGTTTAATTAATTAGTGTTGATGATAAGATCTATATTATCAACCAGGTCCCCGTCGCGGCTTTGCGATATAGTGATCACTTTAGCTCCGGTTGTAATCATTTTCAGCTTAGACAACTGTTCTTCATCGGGCATCACTTTATACTCACCAGGCGCCAGACCGAGATAGGAAAAGTAACCATCCTGCTCGCTTAATGTTTTTGCCACAAGCAAACCAGCCTTGTCAAATATGTTTACGATCACGCGGCCAATTCCTTCTTGTCCATCACCTTTTTTTAGATATACATAACCGGCAGCTTCACCCAATACCAGCACGGGGACTTCAACCACTTTGATATGATTGGGTTCAATTGTTATCCTCAGAGAAGCATGTTTAAGCTTCCAGCTTATATTTTGCAAACTGTTCCTGTCGAACTCAACCAGGTAATTAGTATAAGCGTCCAGGCCGGTAATACGGATCGTGGAGTCCTTTCTGTCGATGTTCAACCGGCCACTGTTGATGCGCAGTTTCAATCCTTTCACCGCGGGTTCACCGGCATCTCTGCGCCCGTTATGATTCATGTCGAGAAATGGTGCAAACACCAACCCGCCTTTGCCAATATTTACCTGGTTGCTTCCAATTAACTTCCCGGAGTGTTTATCATGTATCAGACTTCCCCTGGCAGACAATACCGTGGAAAGATCGTTGCGTTCTTTATTGTTAACAGGAACATCGCTTTTTCTTACGGAAAAAAACGTTTGTGCAAAACTTAGATTATAACGTAATCCCAATGTAATATTGTTGGCATTGGTGAACATATTTTTTTCATAGGAGATATTTACAAAACCGTTACCCCGTAAGGACTTTTCAGCCTCAAGTTTAAGCATGCTAAAGTTTCGCTGCGCATACTCAAACTGTACTTGTGGTGTTACCCGAATCGTTTTGGGCAATCTGAACGTCACAGCCAGATTGGTGAATATAAAAGGATCCATTGACTCACGCAGGATGGCTGAAGTCGTTATGTTTGAACTTACACCTGCTATAACAGATGAAAATACCAGCTCAGGAGCCTTGATCAGTTCGTTAGGCGTAGTGTATTGGTTAAACGCAAGCTTGCCGAATGCACTAAACTTGTTTCTCCTAAAAGGTTTGGTTATGCTGACTCTTTTCTCCTCCAGGTAGTTGTATCTGACTGCCGTCTGACCTTCTGCATATTTTGTATAGTTCATCTCAATCTGGAGATTAGATGGTAACCGATAGCTTAGCATCCCTTTTGTACGAACATCTTTTACATGCTCGGCGGATAATAATATACCTGAGGCGATGCGTAATGATGCATTTGCAAAGGGCATTATCCGGCCACAATTAGCCGAGGTGAGATATTCAACTCCGCCGCCAATAGTTATGCGTTTACCCAGGCCATAATTCAACACTGCCCTTGAAAATTTGTCGTTGGTACTATCATCCACAATCCCTGCTGTAATACCGTATTCCAATTGATTAACCGGCAGGAAATTGAATGGTATGGAAATGTTTTGTTCTCTTATTCTTTCTTCACCCCAGGGTCCGTAGAATTTTAACTGAACAATGGAGTTTCCATATACCAATGGCACATCGAAAGTGAAGAAACCGGAAGCATCTGCTTTCACATAATTCACCAATACGTTGTTGACGTATAACTCAACCGTCCAACCGGGTTCTGTCTGATTGCTCAGCCGGTAGGTTCCGTACGAGCGCCGGTATGTGCTGGGTGTATTGGTAAGTTGAAAACCTTTCACCGGTGAAAATAAAGAGCTGACAGATGGTGCATTGATCTTGCCTGCAACAAACTGACGCAAAATTTTATTGCTATTGTTTACATGTCTCCATGAATAATATTGCTGACGTGCACTGCCCTTTTCTATGCTGTTGTAGTTAAGATGTAAGTTTGCTTCGCCACCTGCAATCATGGCTCCGAGCGATAAGCTAAGTCGCGTGTTGCTCCGGATCTCAGATTCTTTTATATGTGTAATACTCCAGTCGGCCACACCTGCCCGAAAAAACGCACCGCCTGCTTTGATGGTCGTATCTGCTTTCTTTTCGCCTTTCAGCCGACTGATATTTTTTCGAAGCATTTCCTGTTGCATTTCGCGCAGGGCAGGCAATTCAACCGATGAGGAAAGAGTCGCAGAAAGACTTCTGAAGTTGAACACGCAATCCAGTCCGAATATCAGACCAAACAAGTCAATCTTAAGATATAAATTGGTTTCAGTCCTGATCATGCCATCTCTCCGGGCGTTATGTACAATACCCTGGTAAGTGATTTGATTTCTCGAATGATCAATCACATAAGGCGCGGACGGATGAATAAAAAATCCGGACAACGAATCCAAATTGTCTGAAATAGTTGTTTTTATTTTTAAGAAATCAAATATGTCTTTCGCTGGCAGATAAACCTGCTGCCCGTATATGAGAACCGGAATTTCAAGACTGCCTATACGTTGAACAGTAAGTGTGACAGACAGTTCGTCGAAAGGCACTTCTTCGTCGGCATGATGTACAGCTCTGCCGGTGCCGAGGGTCGTATCAACTGATTTTATATAGCTGGTATCGCTGTAGCTCCCAGCATAAACTGTCGCGGGCTTATACGCAGCAGCCGCTACTAAGTTGACAGGCGGTTGAGTCGTCGACAAAGCCGCTGACTGCTTTTCTGCCGAAAACAAATTAACCGATTGTGCAAGTATAGATTGTGTCAATATTGAAGTCATGAAAAGTAACATTGTCAATGCATACATCGCTGCCCTGTGCTGGTCGCTAAAATGGAGAACAAATGTTGCAATGGTTTTCATGAAGGTGTACTGTAATCGTATCGGACTGTGGTAGGATTGCCTGGCTTATGTATATCGATCAGGAGATACTGAAAAGGCCGTTTGTTTGATTATCGCCTGGATTATTTTAGTTGATTTCTCTTATTGATATTTGATTACTCTTAGTGTTTATAAATATGGATTTAACGAACTTTTATTACTCCTGATTAAACGTTATAAAGAACGTTCCCGTATATTTTCCGGGCGGATTATTTGAAATATTTCCTACTGTTAATGTGCCACCAATATGTATCGGTACACGGTTTGGAGAAGGCACTGAATTCAGAAACATGGAACCACGCGATGAAGTGCCGATTGTCAGCTTCATTGATCCGCCATTACTGCCTGTCAGCATTGCATCGGGCCCATTCATTATCGAGATGATGGAGCCCTCGGGCGCTTCGATTTCAAATATTGCCTGGTAGTATGCAAATCCCAGATTAAGCGGCGTAACTGTTCCAAGAACCGATCTGTCACCGTTTGCGGAGACCGACACTGACCCACCGGCGCTACCATGACTGAATGCTCCAAATGACAAGTTCTGTACATTATAGACCGACAATGCGCCCGGATCCGGAGGTATGCTATCAGTAGGATGCGTTTGGGAATATCCTGAAGTTGACAGGCCAATCAATACAAGCACAATAATATATCGGATATGATTTATTGATTTTTTCATGCTGTTTATTCTATGATAATTTTATGGATCGTATCTGTAGCGGCTGAGTAAATCTTCGCGAAATAAACACCAGGTTTCAGACTTCTGTCAATAATGATCTGATACGCTGTTTTTCCACCGGTATGTTCAATATGTTTAATCATCACTATCTGCCCCTGTGTACCTGATAGTCGCAATTGATAACTTCGTTTCTGCACGTCATTGATTTCAAGGTTCATCCTGTATCCGGTAACAGGAATCGGGAATATCCTTACAGACGGATTCTCTCCCACGAGCTTAACTGTCATCGTCTTACTGAAAATGTTATCTCCACCCTGGTTGACGGCCCTGATGCGATAGTAAATTATGTTTGACGTCACACTTTCATCGAGCCACTTGTATTGCCCGGTTGCGTTTGAGTTTACCCTCACCACGGTTGTGAAGTTGTTACCATCTGTTGATCTTTGTACCTCATACATTTCATGGCCCTTGTCGTCCGCAACTTTCCAATCAACTTCGACGTCGCTGTTTTTTGCAACAGCTTTCGCTGAAACAAATTTTGTAGCCAGCACGAGCGGCGCCCGGAAGACTATCTGGAAACGATCAGGAGCAGAAGATGCAGCAACGGCAGTTACACTGAAAGAAATATAATTAGTGTCTTTGACGGAAAGCAACTGGGACGTATTCAGGAAGTTGTCTTCCAGGTAAGGTTGCAATCCTGAAGTTTCCATTTGTTGTGAAAATATCTGGAGTGTGTATTGTGATTTTGTAATGCGCGCCATTTGTAATTTCACAGTATCATTATTAACCGGTACGGGGCGGGCGTCGATACTGAGAACTGCATTTCCATTTAATATAGAAATGGCTTCGGCGGTGTTCATCATTTTCGCTGCATCCTGGTCATTAACAGCAGCAGAAAATCCCTGGTCAAATGCAGCGACCACACCATCAGCCAATACCTTTGTTGCACCATTGTTATATTGAAGGTTCACAGCCATCAATGAAACTTTCTTCACTGTACGTGCCCCGAGGGTCTGCACCATGCTGAATGCATGCGGATTGAAATTAGCTACCTTATCACGCTCCCTTATGATGAGGGTGGGGGAAGGCGCGGTAGTTTTCACAAAAAAACCCTGACCCGGTTGTATGTACTGATCAAGACCTGTACTCCCCGAGAACGGTGCAATAATAGTGACCGAACCTGCAGTGCTCACTGTGACATATCCGCCGGTATTGCTAAGGTTTGGATCCCATCCCCAGTAAGTGTTGGAGACATTTGTTTTGGGTAAGCTTGCCCAGTCGATCGGCGAAGCAAACGGGTTGCCAATCATCGTATATCGCTCCGGTACGTTTGACAGTGGATTCTCAGATGACGGTGTGTATACCTGGTCACCCGTCAGCAGTGTGCCATAAGATCTTAATGTTGTATTGTTTGGGTTTGATGTGCTGACCGTGTTAAGCCTGTCACCATATACAAACATATAGTATGCTACACCCGCTTTTAATGGTGTGTATTTTGTAGTGTTCCCGTTTGTACTGGAAAAGCGGCGGTATGCACGGTTTACATCATCATATGTAAACAGTGAAGGGTTGCCTGTTTGTGTGTCGTAACCATCAGCGCTGGTACCACCGGTAATTAGTGTACCATTGTTTCCTGTTACGTTGTTGCCCTGGTTCTGCCAGTTGCCCCATATTGATAGATGTTCCTGTCCGGGACTGAGTGTGTTACCGGAAGAAGTGCTTACGCTACTCGTCAATAAACGATACTTACGTTTTCCCGGGATGTAACGTTCGGTGAGTACGTTTCCTACGATCGGTTGCGCGGCAGCTGAAGTGATTTCTGCTACCCGCGCTGTACCGGTTGCTGTTGACCGCAATATCAGGTGGCCGCCGGTATTGAACTGCCCGTTATACACATGCAATACATCTTTGACATTTAACGAACCAGCCAGTGTTACGTTGGTTACATTATTTATCCTAAGCTCCTTAATAACATTGCCTGTGAACACGCCTGCAGGAATCAGCTGAGCATTACTGCCATTCATTTCAACTGCACCTTCGCTTACTGTAAAATTTCCTGATGATGTCAGCGCGCCACCTACTTTTACATTAAAGGTTTTAATGTCGAAGCTGCCAGGCACATTCAGGTTATTCCTCACAAGCAAATCAGCATTAACTGTTGCGCCTGTTCCGGATATCGTCAGATGTCCATATAGTTGCGAACTGTTTAAGGCAGCTACAATCTGATTTACGCCTGCATAATCGACGGTGCTGGTGGCACCGATATCATGGGTGTTGTAGTTCGCCGGAATTGTATTAGTTCCGCCAATTCTTAATTTACCTCCGTTTGCCAGGGTCAATAAACCGCCAGCGGTTGAACGGTCTGCGGTAAAGACTCCAAGATTAAGTACCCCTGATGCCACGGTCATATGAGCATCGATGATCAGGTTGACTTTCGGCGCTACAGTATCACCTGCGTTTTCAATTCTTAAGTTATTGAATCGTGGAGATATCGTTCCTTCGATATTTTGTTTTACCGTACCATTCATCATGACGGTACCACCACCGGATCCAAAGCCGATCTCACTGAGCGTGCCTTCCGTTGAGAGGTGACCGGCAACTGATGTTGTGCCTTTGTAAGCCGGTTGAAGCAACCCAGCGCCAAGCTGCACAAAAGTAGCGTTGCTTTTAAAATTGTCGCCTTTTGTATTTGCCAGTCTGAAGAAGCCACTGCCAGTGTTCCTGATCAGCGCAGGGCCACCAAAGGTATTTCCACCAACGGTGACGTTATTTGCGCCCCCGGTTTTTGTGAACACACCGGCACCATTGAATTGAGCATCAGTCAGGAATAATTCCGGCGCTGTAAAGTTAACTGCACCCTCAAATTTTGATCCGGTACCGATCAACAGGTTTGCTGTGCCCGTAAGCCGGATTGTTTGCGCAGTGTTTCCGGACTGGATAAATTTATTTAATGTGAGGGTGCCAGTTGTAAACATGCCCGCTCCGTCATCGGAGATGGTGAAGCCATCGGTAATTGTCACAGTGCCTGTAGCGGCGCCAAACAATATGCCACGCCCGTTCGTCGATGACACAATGATGTTTCCGTTCACTGTTATACGTCCGTCATTGGCAATAATGATACCGGAACTGGTATTCTGGTTGGTGCAATTGAGTATCAGATTACCGTTGAATACAGCACTTGCTGAAGCGTTTCGGCTGATGATGGTATTGTTGCTTACTGTGTTGCCACCGTGATTGATAGTTACATTGCCATTGAAAACGTTATTTTCTGAACTGATACCAATTTGTATTCGTGATGCTCCGGTATTATTGATCGTAAGATTTGCATTGAAAATTTCAGGGTCTGTGTTCGCGAGATCCAGTGAGCCAGATCCACTGTTTGTGATGACAGTTATGCCGTTATATGTATTGCCCCCACCTGAAGTGTTCAGACCCGGGCCATTCTTAGAGAGATGAGTTACCCCGTTAAAAGTGCTTTTGCTCAAATATAGGTTAGCGCAATTGACAGTGATCGGAGCATTAATATTGGTTTCATTGAACGATGCCCACTTGCCGGTCGCCTGTATGGGTCCATTATGTACATGCCCACCATTGTACATGGCAGTGTCGGTGCTTGTTAAACTAAAAGTGTTCAGATCGAATGTTCCTTTTGTTATAGAAAATTTGGGAACCGAAATGGCTGATGATATCCTGACCATGTCGTCACTCGAAATATTGAGGGCATAATAAGAGATAGGAGTAACGTTCTGAGCCTGGTTACCATTATAACTGATCGTAGCTGCAGCATCTGAAGTGTTCAGTGTAGCCGACCCGTTAACCGACAGTATACCGGCAACACCAGCTGTACCTGGCATCACCGTTTTTACCCCGGCATTGCTGACAATCAGGTTGTAGTAGTTAATAGCAGGAATCAATTGGCCAGTCGCTCCGTTGAAGTCAACTGTGCTACCAGTGATCACATAGCTATTTGCGCCAGGTGCAAATTGACCACGTATGCCGATTACGCCTGAATTTGAAAGAATACGGGTGCCGGATGAACTGCTTGTTAAATTGTTGTAATTAAGCGGTGCAATTGTCTGGGTTCCGGTACCTGTGTAGCCGATAGTTCCACCCGTGATACTAGTGGAGCCTGTTACCGCAGGCAGGTTGGTTTCGGTGTTGAAGGTGCCTGATAATACATTCAGATTGCCAGCAACTGAAATGGTGTTGCCTGTCTTCATGGTCAGCACCAGCAACGGATGGTTTAATGTCAGAGATTTTGTAAATCCGGCAACATTAACGTCAATAATAAACGCACCGTCCAGCTCAATATCTTCCGATGCTAATGGAACAGCATTCGGATTCCAGTTGTTGGCATCGCCCCAATTAGTGGTTCCGGCGCCGCCGTCCCAGGTCTTCTTTGAAATAATCACCACGTTGGCAGTCGCTGTCACAGGTGCACAACCGCCAACGGCTTCAAGTGTGTAAGTCACAGTGTAACTTCCGGCAGTGCTTAATGAAACATTGATGGCGCCGGTTAAACTGTCAATCACTAATCCTGTGGTTGAACCAAATTTACCACCCTCTGTACCACTGAAAGTTACTACTGCCATCACTGTCGAGCCTGCAAAGTATGGAGATGCTTCATACAATATGTTCGCTTCGGTTGGCTTCGTAATCACAACAGTTGCAGTTGTTGTGTAAATCGGGCAGGAGGCCGTTGCTGCGACTGTATAAGTGATGGTGAATGTGCCGGCATTACTGTTTGAAAGTAATATTTCGCCTGTTACCGGATTGATATTAAGCCCGCCGCTTGCGGTAAATATGCCACCGGTTGTACCGGATAAAGATACTGTTGCGATGCCGGAACTCAGACAATACGGCGATCCGTTATAAGTGATGGTAGTACCCGCGTTACAAATCTCACCGATAGCTATATCGCCGATTCGTGAAATGCCGGTAGCTTGCGTGCTTGTGTCAGTGCGATTGCCAATAGTTGGCAGCGACCATGATGATCCACTGTACACATCAATTCCAAAATTTAACGGAATGGCGCCGGCATCAACATCACTCGGTTTAAATTTCAGCGTTGCAGCATATTCATCAAAAACAATTCCTGCATTTACAAGCGACCAGTAACGATTCACATTTTTAAAATCATTAATTACTGAACCGGAACCGTTAGGATGTTGCGCCGGTACCGCTTTTACCGTAAGCTGCCCTGCAATGCTTACATTTGAAAATGAGATAGTCGCCGGAGTATAATTAGTTTGGTCTCCAACTTCATAACTGAATGATGTAGCGCCTGCAGAGATGTGTTTCTGAAGATTACCATTAATCCAACCGCGCGGCTGCCCGGCACCGTTGATGCTGCCCGTAGCAGGCAGGATCACTTTGTATGTGCCTGTGGTTATCGTACCGGATATAAAATGTAATGTGTTATTGATGGTGAGATCTCTGAACAGCAGCGCGTTTCCGCCGGTTTTATTCATCGTAACGTTGTTTAAAGCGGAAGATGAAGACACTCGCTGTTGTACAGAACCATTCAGTATGAAAGTTGATGAACCTGCATTAATAGTTCCTGTGTTCACCAGATTTCCCCCTACCGTATATGTTGCTGACCCGGCATTAAACACCGCGTTATTTTCAACCGTAAAGTTGCTGTCTACAGTCCAGGATGATGATGGGGATACACCTGTTACGTGTTGATTTGATATAACCACATCGTGCATCGCTTCAGGAGTGCCCTGTACAGTGATGGCCCCGGTACCACCGAAATTCAATAAGCCAGTGCTTGAGAAGTGACTTCCAAAATTAATAGTTGCAGCAGTGGAAGGAACAAAATTGATGGTCCCCTCGCTGGTTATCGTACCGTTGTTGATAACGCTTCCCATCATTGTGTGTACGGAGTTTCCGCCATGGAACGAAGCACCGGTTCCAACCGTCATATTATAGGCGATTGTCCAGTCAACACTTGGTTTAAGCCCACCGGTATTATTGATATTAATATATCCGAATTGAGGTACTGAAGTTGAATTAAGTATTGGTGATACGGACCCGTTGAAATTTACAATAAGCGCAAAAGTGGTACTATTGATCAAACTTAACTTTTGAACCCTGAGACCGCTGTAGGTAGTGGTGCCATGGGTGATAAGGCTACCAAGATTCATAAGGTCTCCGTTCATAGTGGTGAAAATGCCTGTGCCGGATGAAATTGCACCGCTTTGCGTAATATGAAGCAAATTGTCGTAGGTAATGTTAGCCAGCTGCGTATAACTTCCCGCAATGATTGCAGTATGAAAAGTAGTATTTCCATTTATGGTTTTACCAGTGCCATTGAAAAGCACAGTTCCGGTTCCCTGGTTAAATGTTCCGGAGTTTTTCCAGTTTCCTCCCAGTCTGATAGTGTTAGTTCCTGCGTTCAGATTAGAACCGCTTTCGATAGTGAGATCACCTCCAATGGCGATTCCTGAAGCAAGCGTTTTTTGCCCCGCATTGCGAAATATTGCATGTCCCAGTGTGATGCCCTCGATGTTGATGACCTGTGGAGTGGTTCCATTGTATATTACAGTGCTTGACGGGCTTACGGTGTATGTCGTGAAGTTCAGAGGCGGGGAGTTTCCGGCTGTGATATATGTGGCTGAATCGCCAAGATTAAAAGCTCCGCCCATCGTTAGTCGCCCGCAGCTGTAAGTAACCACATTCAAACTTCCGGAACTGATAAGCAAACTTCCCTTGAGTGCAATGTCTGAACCAAGGACCACACTTGAGCCGACTGGTTTTTCGATAATCAGGGTTTCAAAAGTGGTATTTGAAATATTTTGAGTACCAGGTCCATTTAAATATACAGAACCCGGCCCACTGATATAATTGCCGTTGTTGGTCCAGTTGCCACTTACATGCAAAACGGATTCATTTTGAAATGTTCCCTGCGGTGCGATGGTAACATTACCTTTAATGATGGTGTTGACCTGATTCAGCAATTCACCCGAAGAGACCTGCAGATTTCCATTAATAGTGGTTGCACTGTTGATCAATGCAATACCAGTTGGCTTATTTATTGTCAGATTGTTATATATAACCGGTCCGATAGCCTGGTTCAATACGCCGTTGTATTCAACGGTGCCGTTACCAGCAGTGAAAATTCCGCTGACGTATTCATAATCTTCAAAAATCCTGATGGTACCCGTGCCGGTCACAGTTATGTTTGCGCCACCAGATTGCCTGATTCCATCTAAAGTTGTGATGACGCCGGATCCCAGGTTTAAATGGATGCCTCTTCCGTTTAAATTGTCGCCCAGGTTCAGATCATTGACAGTCAGCGTTTGGTCGTTTACGTTAATGATATGCATCATGTTTTTGTCCCAGGTGCCATCAATAGTACCTGCAGTAGTTAAGGATCCGCCGGCAGCAAGGGTCAGGCTCACTGCTTTTGTACTTGCGAAAGCAATCTTTTTAACTGATACGGCAGTATTGATGGTTGGTTGATTGGTAAATGCAGCATTACCAAGAAGAACGATATCCAATGGCCCGGGAGGTCTGGAGGCAGAACCTTC
Organism: Bacteroidota bacterium; assembly: GCA_023416995.1. Classification (GTDB taxonomy): domain Bacteria; phylum Bacteroidota; class Bacteroidia; order Chitinophagales; family Chitinophagaceae; genus DATHKG01. The sequence goes on along the minus strand of JAEZGI010000025.1, from coordinate 32,302 downwards.
GACCACCGTCCAGTTGCCGGGTGTGTTCCAGTCGCTACTGATACTTCCGTTCCATTGAACTACATTCGAGTTGTCTGACAGCGTCCATCTGCCATTAACATTAGTTAAGCCAGTTTGCTCAACATAATTCAAAGAAGTATTGTTGGCTGTTTTTCCTACTGGTGTCCAGGTGGGTATGTTGTATCGCCACAGTCCCATATTTTCTTCCTGGTTACCATGCAGTTCATCATCTTCATAATGCAGTTGTAACGTTGCATTATAGGTGCCGGACGGTATTACTACGTTGTATTCGCGATGAATTGATGCGCTGTTTGGGAAATCGGTAGTGTTGTTAGTTGACACTGAAACCGTAACATCTGAAACTCCTGTTACTGATGCGAAAGTTATTGTATTATATGGGCTTTCGAAAGCATAAGCGACGCCTGGTGCAAATGCATGTGTGCGCCTGATGTTCCCAAGTATGATGCCATTCCCGTTTCTGGTTGAAGTGATGGTAACTGTGTTCGTTCCGGTAAGTAGTTTACCCCTTGTTATATTTACCACTACAGCCGATACATAACTTTGTAGAATAACAGAGGCTGCATCAGTAGCATGGTCAAGTGTAAGATTATTGAAACTCGTTGCTCCGATGATATTACTTGTAGCAGTTCCTGTAAAGCGAATAGTACCCGAGCCTGCTGTAAAGCTTCCGTTATTTGTCCAGTTCTTATAAATACTATGAATAAAATTACCAGAAGTAAAGGTTGTTCCCGATCCAATAGTGAAATCATCGTTTACAGTGATGGCAGCAGAAGCAGTTTTATTGCCGCCGTTGCTTAGAATAAGTCGGTTATAATCAATGCCATTGATATTCTGGGCACCGGTGCCATTGAAATTGACGGTATTGGGTGTTGAGGTAGTAACGTCGAGTGATCCTGCAGCAATTGCGAGCGAAGAGCCGATTCCAAGCTCGGAATTTGCAGTGAGCTGAAGTTTAGTGCCGTTAAGCAAAACGGCACTCAGGTTGGCAGTACCGCTTAATGTGGATGTCCCGCTAAATGAAGCGATCCCACCCGTTGCAGAAAATGCTCCTACCACGCTTAATCCCGATGAAATATTGAAATTTACAGCGGTAGTCACAGAACCAGTGACAAATAAAGTACTGAAATTTTTTGTTCCTGCGCCAAGGATTGATTTTGAGCTGCCGCTCATCGTTACCGTCCCTGCGCTGGCTGTGAAACTACCTGGTATGTTGAGATCGCCGGCAAGCGCAAGTGATGAGGCAATCGATACGTTACCCGGAACGTTTAAATTATTCAGAGTAATACCTGTTCCGCTGATTGTTTTGCCGCTGCCGGTCATGGTCAGCGTTCCACCGGTTGCCTGGCTAAATGAACCTGAACCGGTTGTTGACAGGTTGCCGGAGACGGTGACATTGTTGCTCGTAAAGGACACCATTGATGCTACGATGGTAAGGTTATTAAAACCTTGTACACCAGTTCCGGTCACTGTTGTTCCGGTACCCTTGAAAACAACTGTTCCGCTATTGCCTGCGAATGTGCCGTTGTTGGTCCAGTTGCCGCCAATATTATAAATGTATGAGCTGCCACTTAGCGTTGTTGCAGTGCCAATGGTAACATTGCCGTTAATAGTTACATCCGCAGCAGGTACTACTGAAACTGAAGTTGCTGCACCGCTGCTGGATATCAGGTTTCCTTCGATAGTCATAGCTCCTGCAGCAAAAGTTTTGACCGCCGCACCGGCCGACCCTGTCAGAATAAGATTACCATAAAGCTGGTTGGAAACCGTCTGGTTGGTGCCGGCATATTCAACATTACTGGCTGTGACCAGGGTGTTGGTTGTATAATTCGCGGGAAAACTCTGTGTACCACCTATTGAAAGTGTTGCATTGTTTGAGACAAGCAAAATGCCGCCTGCAGCAGCGCGGTTGGCGTTGAAGGTTGATAAGTTAAACGTTCCCGATGTTACAGATAGATTGCCGCTGACATTAACATTGTTCAGTAATGTTACGGTGCTTCCTGTACTTGCTGCCGTCAGATGATTAAAGGTGGTAGAAGATGTTCCGCCAATGGTTTGAACGGTACTGCCATTGAACGAAACAGTGGCTGTTCCGGCGTTAAATGAAGTGGCCGTTGCGTTATTAATCCAGTTTCCTTTGATGCTGATGTTGAAATTGTTGCTTGATACAATACCTGTGTTTATCGTCAGGTTTCCGTTGATAGTAACCGGGGTAGCGATGGCAATTCCCGCAGGGTTAGCCACTACTATATGGTGAAACTGGCTGATGCCTGAATAGGTTTGTTGCCCGGAGGTTCCGTTAAACCGGGTGGTTCCCGAGTTACTTATGGTGCCGGCGTTGGTAAGTGTGCCACTGATGTTTAAGGTGCCTGTTGCTGACAGCGTGAGGCTCGCTCCTGCTGCTATGGTGAGATTGTTGACATCAACGCTGGTGGCGATAGTTGGCATCCTGGTAGCAGTTGCTGAAATAGTTACGTCGGTTGTAGCTGTTGGCAATACTCCTGAACACCAATTCGCCGGGTTCGCCCAGTCGGTACTAACGTTGCCGGTCCATTGACCAGGTGCGTTGCTTCCTGTAACCCTTACATAAGCGACTGTTGGCGTTGAACAACCTGCGCTTCTTACTTCCAATTTGTAAACACCCTGTGCTGCAGTCGTATAAACGATCGTTGGATTCTGTAAAGACGAGGTGAATCCGTTTGGACCTGTCCACGAATAAATGGCGCCCGCGGCTGATCTGGCAGTCAGGTTGAGTGTGCCCCCTACGCAGACCGGGCTATTGCTTCCTGCGCCGTCCGGAGCGGTGAACAAAATGCCAATTTCACTGGCAGACAATTCGCGATGATGTACAATAACATCATCGATGGTTCCTTCGAAGTAGTGACTTGCAGGTGCTTCGGGCCACGTGCTTATATCGTCGTGCCCAAATCGCCAATACCCAGTGTAAACTTCAGAGCTCGTAACTGTGGGGTCGCTCGCAAGCAGCACACCATCTACATAAAGTTTTAGTCCGCCGGCACCTACTGTACCTGTGGCCATGTGCCAGTGTCCATCATTGAATGAGGCGGTAGTACTTATGTATCTTTTTACGGCACCCGGAGCCACACCGAAATAAAGCTGACCACCACTGGTCATGTAAATGAAACGGTCGCGATTGCCACCGTTGCCGGTTCGCATGCTTGAGAATCCGGCAAGAACTCCGCCTGTTGTTGCTGAGGTTTTAAACCAGGCAGATACGGAAACCGTGCTGGGGTTAACATATGCATTGTTGGTGGAAATGTATTGGTTAACACCGTTGAAGCTGTATGCAGTATTGTTGCCATAACGATCGGCTGTTACCGCCGGTGCATTTTGCAGCGTTCCGTTGTTATTGTCCAGCGCATCATTTGCATTGCCTTCAAATTTGTGATAGCTGATGAGTCCTGTTGAAGGTAATTGTGAAATGGATGGCCCTGAACAAAGTGTTACTCTTGATCCGGCCAGTGCGGCACTCAGCGCTCCTTCCGATACAGCAAAAACTCTCCAATAGTACGTGATGTTCTGGGTGAGATCAGTTTGTGGAGAGGATGTTGTATTTGCTGCAGTTTGAGAAACGAAGGTATAATTCACACCATCAGTTGACCGGTATATAGCAAAGCCCGTTTCATTGTTCGAATTATCCGACCAGTTCAATGTCATGGTACTGCCACTTACATTGGTAAATGATAATCCGGTCGGAGCAGCAGGTACAGGCGGTGTGAAAGAATATGTTCTGCCGGTTGCAGGTTTAGTGCTTACTGAGGCCTCTGTAGTAGAACTTACACTGGTACCTGCGTTGCTGACCGACAGAAAGTTGCCGGCACCTTTCGCTGTTGCAGCAATACCTATAGATGCTGAACCACTGCTAACGCCCATCATCTGTTGGCGGTAAATCATTTCGATTTTACCGGTAGATTCATGCAATTTTACCTGGAACGAAATAACAGCTCCCCATGCATTATAGTTCCATTTTACATTCAGAAACTCCAGCGTTAATATCCTGTTTCCTGCAGTGCCGGTAGTGAGATAACTAAAGTTTGTTGCGGCAACCAGGTTCAGATCATCCCACAACGGTGCGATATGCGGTCTTGTGCCGCCATTAGTGAGATCATTCTGGTAGTCATTTGCTACTGTGGTTCCAAATGCAATAAGACCATTGGTGGACGCGGAAATACGGGTATGACGTTCTCCCATAAACCAAAAATCAAATCCGATTGGAAGATTATTGAAAGCGCCATCATCTACCGACCCGGTTGAAAGTGCGGGCGAAATACCATCAATTGCCGTGAAAGACCCTGAAGTACTGGTAAAATTATACTGGGTAATGTTTTGAGCGTGGCTTCTGTGCTCAAATGCGAGGACTGCTAACACGGCGAATACAATGTTCACCGGGTAGGTTCGCAAAAAACAACTTTTCATTTTCTCGGCAGGTTTTGGATTTCATAGGGAAGATAGGCGGCGCCATATTCAAAAAAATTTATATCGCATGCGCAAATTCTTAAACTAGGGGTAATTGCTGACTGCTGGTCAATACTTTTTCCGCGGGATCATACTAACCGCTACTAAAAAACGATCGTGTGTTTAAAAGCAGTTGCACAGGCGCATTTGGTGTTTCTCTGCGAACGGCGCTCAGATTTATAACGGAAGAGGTTATTGCACCGGTTCTCATCTTTACCCGGCTCATTATTTTATAAGCCAGCCGTCAGCATGAACTGGAATGAATGCGATTCGTTTGCGTCGGAACAATTTATTGCCGGCAACATTCCGGCCTTCCTGTTACGACTTCAGCCGTGCACGCGACTTACACCGATTCGTTTTCGGGCAAAACACACCGGGCCGTGTAGATCGTTTGGCCGTACGATTGAAGGTGAGACTCAGTCTTACTTGTTATGAATGTTTTCATAAGGTTTATCAGAGAACACGATATAGTTATGACTTTCCAGTACATGCTGATCAGATGGATTCAACACCTTGATCCGCACTGTATGTTTTTTATTGGGCAGCTCAAATTTGTTGAACAACTCGTACCGGCGGGTGGTGTAGTCGGTGGGCAGCGATGCGGTTTCCACTTTTTCGCCATCAAGATATAACTCGGCACGGAATATATGATCTACTGTGGTGCCTTCTTTTGTCCACGCTCTGCCGGTTAACAGGAAGCCGGTGCCTTCAAAATCAAAACTTATTTCCCTGATCTGGTGATTGAAGTTGCTTTTGCTCACAGGGTATATACCCGGGAAACTTTGTTCAAGTTTTACAGACTTCGGTGTCTGTGTGTTAATGGTCACTATATCACCTTCCGTCTTGCCACCATTGGCGGCAATATTTTGTAACGCGTGTTTAAGACCGATCTCATAAACCTTATTAAGTGAGATCTCGGTGTATTTGAAATTCATGTCTTCTATTTCAGTTAAACCCTGTTTCCAGTAAGCCGGGATCTTATCATAGCCAAGGATGGTTCCGAGGATACCTCCAACAGAAGATGGGTTGCAATCAGCATCCTGCCCTGCGCGGGTAGCAATGTCGATCGATTTACCGAAATCACCGTTGCCATAAAGTAATCCGAGAACCACGTATGCTGAATTGACTTTTGCATCGATGTTGAAGGGCAGGAAGATGCCCTCATGACATGCATTATCACTGGACCATTTTTTCTGAATCTCGTACCAGGTGCGGTGCCAGTCGTCCGGAAACTGTTTGTGCCATCTTATAACATCATTGATGCATTGATAGTAGGTGCTTTCTTTCGGGATCGTTTTCAATGCTTCGGTAACGATGTATTTAACATCGTTCGAAAGAAAAGCAAGTGTATACATGGCGCCGATATAAACGCCACCATACCAGCCATCGCCATAGTTCATAATGTGCCCGATCTTATCAGAGATCTCCGATGCCGTGTTTGGCATGCCCGGACTCATGAGTCCCGCAAAATCAGCTTCGATCTGGTAATCGATATCATCTGCATGGGTATTATATTTCCAATGGCCCGATTCAGGTGCCTTTATGCCATTAAGGATGTTGTATCTCGCTGCCTGGTTAGCGTGCCATAACATATAACCAGCATTTGCAAATGCATTTGCGAAAGAGTCGACCGGCGCTTTCAAACCATACTTTTCAAATACATCAACAAACGTAAGATCTACATACAAATCGTCATACAGCCCTGGATGATTTACCATTGCATCTTTAAGTAAATCTTTGTTCCAGGGAAGTGGCTGATAATCCTGGATGAATGTTCCGTTGTATCTAAATTCATAAGGGCCGCCAAAAGTGACACCGATCGTTTGACCGGCCCAGCCACCCTTGATTTTGTCATGAAGTGTTTTTTTTGAAAGCGAAACCGGTTTCTGTGCCATTGACACAGAAATGGCAAACATTGCAATGGCAGCAAGGAGATAATTTTTTCTCATAATATAACTCGTAGATGAAAACTCAACTTTTTAAGCAAATGGAAAATTAAGTCAAATCACAACCAGAAGTGATAATTATTCGAATCAGTCTCAATTCAGCTATAAATTTTTTTGGAATCGCGTTCTTCAATCCTATACCTTTATGTTCCCCTCTACAATAACTGTATAATACGATCATACCCCACCGCGACCGAGGATGCATTGATTGCTGACTTGTAAATCAAACCTCGTCCATATGATACGCACTCTGTTTGCTACACTTCTTGCTTTTGCATTGATAAGCCCTTATGTTAATGCGCAGATCAAATGGCCCAAAAAGCAATTGCTGCCGTCATTTCCTGCACCGGCACAAAACCAGGATCATATTTACCTCAGAGAGATCAATACCCTCTGGCAGGCGGAGGGTCCGCAAATGAGCCATGGTACAGGAAGACCTGAATCAGACGGCTGGCTTTGCCAGACCGGCATTGATGAACCGGCAAGGCACATGGTATACGGTCCTTATGAAACCAACATCCCGGCTGGCCCAAACGTCGCTGAGTTTCGTATGAAAACGGATAATAACACCGCTAACAATGATCCCGTGGTGGATATTGACGTACGTAACGCATCAACAGGTGAAACACTTGCTTTCAAAACTATCACCAGGACCGAATTCCCGATAGCAGGTGATTATGTAAATTTTACGCTGCCATTTGAGTTGCCGGCCGATGGTCAGTCGCTCGAACTGAGGGTGTACTGGCATGGAACAGCTTACACCAAAGTGGATTGGGTGCGCGTGCAACAAAACAATACCTCCGCAGAAATGTACCTGTTTGCTTCACTGAAAGGTGTTGTTAATAAAACCAAACCGCGGATATTTTCTTATGAAGGCGATGCTTTTGCAGAGGGGCCCTTTACCTGGTTGGAATCTCTTGGCCTGGGTTATACGGAGTATCCCGACAAATGGCAACTGATAACAAAATATCGTAACGAGCTACAGGGATTGGTCATATATGATCCTGATCAGTTACATACCGTTAACCTCGCAACGATGCTTGCCGCTAACAAAAAGGCATTGATTGCCTCGCCAGAGCTGGCAGAACGTTTAACGGCTGCGCCTTATAATCTTCCTGTTCTGACAGATTTACGTGGCCAGTTTACCAGTAAACTTGCAGTTTATCAAACAATCTATAATACTCACTGGTCCAAAACAGATAAACGTTTGCTGATTGGCCTCAGCCCGGATGCACATAAGGCATCGTTACGTGAATATGCAACGGCGCTGGGCGCTGCCGTGATCTGGCTCGACCCTAAAGTGGCTGGTGAAAGCGAGTTGCTGAACCAGTTTCTATCATCAATGCCTGGTGGAGCAAATTATATGGGTTGGTGGCCCGAAGAGGCACCTGGTGTTGAACGTGCTTCGTTATATGGTATTGCTACTATTGCGAGCGATTATGCAACCAATCTCACTATGCACAGCGGTATGCCCCGTACCGTTGATCCAAAACCAATTCCACCAAAACCCACGCTGCAGAACAAGATCTACGTAGGTTTCATTTTGAGTGATGGCGACAATCTGCAATACATCGAGCACCTGATGCGGAAACTGTGGAACAATCCCGATCGTGGTTCGGTACCGATGGGGTGGACCATATCGCCCGCAATGCTGGACGCAATGCCGGGTGCGTTAAACTTTTACTGGCGAACAGCCACAGATAATGATAACCTCATCTCAGGACCATCGGGTTACGGATATGCATATCCGAATCTTTGGCCCGGTCAAAAAGCTTTGAATGAGTTTGTATCAAAAACGGAGGAGTATAACGTTCGTGCCGGTTTGCGTGTTATCACTATCTGGAACACCATCACCGGCGGTATTGATCAAAAGGTAGGTAAAACGTTTGCCGTCCGGGCGCCTTCACTGCTTGGACTTACTGCCCAAAACACAGGCGGTGGACTTACGATCTATAACGACCGCTTACCGGGATTGGCACTGTCCTGTAATTACTGTACGGATGAACAGGCCATGAAAGATCATATTGCATCAGCATCTGCGGGATGGAACCATGAAGAACCACGTTTTGTGCTGATCCAGGCACAGCCATGGACCGATGTGAAACCAACCAACTTTAAGAATGTTGCTGCTTCTTTGAATGACGATTACGTGGTGGTTCGTCCCGATCACCTGTTCCAGTTATTGCGTGAAGCGCAAAATATCGGCGGTGTTACAACAGCGCTGGCGAGATTAGATTCTTCTGCAACAACACCCGCTGTGAAGCTTTCTGTTTTTCCGAATCCTGCGGAAGATAAACTGTATATCAGCGGTGTTGAAACCGGTAGCGATGTTTATGTATATGATCTTGCCGGCCGACCGCTGATAAACAAACGTAAATGGGCGGCAGATAATGGCTTCATCAATATCAGTGCTTTGCAACCGGGGAGCTATATTCTGAAGATCGGCGGAAGCAAGCCGGTTACCCTGAAATTTGTAAAACGGAAAACGAGATGACCGGTTGCTGCGTGCTTAAGTTAGCGGGGTAAATTACTTTTCGGTCAAGGTTGATGGTTAAATAAATGTCTCAGCAGGGGGTGGTGTATTCCGGAAAAAGCGTGCAGGTGTTTCCCCTGCGAAATGTTTGAATTCTTTTATAAAATGCATCTGGTCGTAAAACTGGAACTTGTTGCTGATATAGGACCAGGTGGCGGCCGGATGCAATTTTTTAAAAGCGATCACCTGGTTGAAACGATGTATCTGCGCAAATAACTTTGGACCTACACCAACAAACATATTGAAGTTGCGTTCAAAAGTTTTCACACTCATGTTCGCCATAAGCGCAAGGTGTTCGATCGTTTCATTATTTGCAGCAGCATTGATTAAGATCGGTAGATCCGGCCATACCCTGAATTTTAAATTCAGCGCCCTGTTATAAAGCTGAGCGGCCCATTCTTCTGCTGCCATAAAAATATTACGGTCCTCAGCCTGTTGTATGTATTGATGTAGTTCTGCAATCTCATGACCTATTACCCGGTATGCATTGAATAATTTATCTGTCAGTACGGTAGCATGGATACCGAATAGCTCATACACCCCGGAAGGCTGAAAATTAATATTCAGGATCTTATATCGACCTTTAAATACAAAAGTTCCGCGCATAAAAGTTTGTATACCCATGATGCCTGCCAGGGGATAACTATACTCATCCGCAACGAAGGCAGGTATCTGTTCGTGGTATGGCAAAAAACCAGGGTGATCACTATTGATAAAAAGAGAAATGCTCGATTCTGGTAATGCATGTAAGGGCCTTTGCATAGTTGAACGACCCGTATCGATAGTACGTAACTCAAAAGAGCTGATGTAGCGTTGTATTAAAGGCTGCGGAACAACAAGGCTGGTTGTTACCATTTGACAAGATTATCTGGCTATGATAAGTAACCTTATATAAAGTTGTCGATTTTTTACTATTCCAGCTAAACAAAGATTTTTTACTTTTATTGCCCCTCAACCCGAAACAAACTTTGATTTTACAATCATAAGTTGATTTGATATCCTCCTTGTAATAACCTGCCAGGTGCCTGGGTAGCCGTCGTAAAGCTTTAACCTTTTGTAATGTTGTCAAACAATAATGGCAGGGATACCTTTTGTATCAACATCGCCGGTGGACGCCATGCGGATCCTTTAATCAATCGTTTCAATGAATTGCTTTGCACTAAGAGAGCGGGCCGTCATTTGCCGCTCCTTTTATTTGGTGATACACTTCCCTCACCGGAAAGTCTTGCCAAAGTTTGCAATAACCTCCGCGTTAAAGATGAGCAATGTCCCCTGATATTGGTTGTGAAAGATCAATTTGCCAGGCATGTTGTTCCGTGGGATTATCTCGACATTGGTATACAGGATATTGTTGAGTGGACAAACGAGGATGATATGATGGCGTACGTGTTTTCTTTTGCTGAAAGAGAAAGGATGATCTCTGAAATTTTATCTTCTTCGCTCATTCGTAAAAACCTGGTCGGTACTTCGAAGGTGTGGACAAACTTTCTGCGTAACATCATTGAGGCCGCCTTGTTTTCACAAGGGGCGATACTGCTGCAGGGTGAGTCAGGCACCGGGAAGGAGTTAATATCAAGACTTGTACATACACTTGATAACCGACCGGGCAAAAAGGAACTGATCGTAGTTGATTGTACCACCATCGTTACAGAGCTTGCCGGCAGTGAATTATTTGGTCACGAGAAAGGCGCCTATACCAATGCGCTGCAAACACGCGATGGTGCATTTGCACTGGCAAATGACGGTACCTTGTTACTGGATGAAGCAGGCGAGCTTCCGCTTGGTCTGCAGGCAGAATTACTGCGGGTTATCCAGGAAGGAACTTACAAACGTGTGGGCAGCAATATCTGGAAGAAAACTGCTTTCAGACTTGTTTGCGCCACCAATCGGAACCTGAGAGACATGGTTTCAGCAGGACAGTTCCGGCAGGACCTGTTCTACCGGATTTCGGATTTTGAATTCAAGGTGCCCACCCTGGCAGAACGCAGGGCAGACATACCATTGATCGCAAACCACTTTCTGCACGAGTTTTATAAAACCAGCGAAGTGCCTGTTTTTGATGATGAGGTAATGGATTTTTTAGTGCAGCGTAATTATTCCGGTAACGTAAGAGAGTTGCGGCAACTGGTAAGACGGATATGTCTTAAACACATCAGTCATAAAAAGATCACTATCGGTGAGGTGCCACAACAGGACCGTCCTGAACGAAACGGCAAGTCTCCCAAAGACATCTGCATTTTTGAAGAAACGCTTAGAAATGCACTGTTATCAGGGGCATCCTTACGCGATCTTAAAAACAAAACCATGGATGAAGCTATACGGATTTCGCTTGAAATCAGTCTTGGTAACAAGAAGATTGCTGCCCGTAAGCTTGGTGTTACATTGAGAGCAATCCAACAGTTCTTAAAAAAATACAAACTACCTGAAAGTGCAGACTAAGGTTATCCAACCTTTATGATAGCAAAATGGCTTGCAGATCTAACGAACCCGTTTGAATCTAATGGAATTGTTTTTTGTGATACGGAATCACTTACGTTACCGCCAATCACTGTTATAGATGAAGATCCGACAGCAACAACCACATCGCCATGTGTACCGCTTTGACCAGCGGTTACATTGTCGTACGTAAAGGTAGAGGTGCCCCGGTTCTGAACTACTATGTCGCCCGGTTGCGGAGCCCTTTCTGTGATTCTGAAGGCTTTAAATGGGTTTCCATTGTTTTGTAACCTGTTTTGTTTTGCTGCATAAGTATAAGTCGTATGTGCGCCGCTGTACCTGAAGTTGTTGCCCCCGCCGGCTTGTCTCACTACCCATGATATGAACGCGGCGCTCCAGGCGCTGCCTGCTTTATAGCCCGCATCCGAGCCGGTGCCGGTTATCCAATAGTCTTTCAATGTGGGTTGCATAGATGATGCGGATTCTTTAATTGAACCGTTTCCCCATCTTGCAAGTTCTGCGCGTGCAATGCGAACGATATTGTTGCGAAGGGTGCTTCCACTCGTTGTGCCGCCCGGGGTGGAGGGTGTCGTTCCTGGAAGAGCAGGTGCGCCCGCACGGATCAGGGCAGCTTCAGTGATAGGTCCCACCACACCATCAACGGTTAACCCTTGTCTTGATTGAAAATTCCGTATAGCGCTTTTTGTCTGCACCCCTGATATGCCATCGACAACAAGTGCCAACCCTAATATCTTGTTTAATGACTGTTGAACCCATTTGATATACTCTCGGCTGCTCCTGGAGATGGCCGGGGCTTCATACTCATTAAACAAACTTTCAAGGAACTCGAATTCGGGTGCGAATTCAAACTCGTCCATTTCCAGTTCACCATTAATATGGGTGCCGGCTGATTCAAATAAATTGTGTCGCATAGAATAAGTTTTAAGAATGGTTAAGCGTTGATTGCTGAAAAAATAATGACGGTGGTATCGCGTTTTGCGTGATTGCGATTGTTGTGGCTTTGTAATGATTTTTCAAAAAGACAAAACCTGTAAAGTGACTGTTGAAAGATTATAGGTATCCGCTGTTACCTTACTGATTCAATGTTGGTCACTTAATTCCTGATTTGTGGCCATCGTTTTGTGTGTAGCGGTTCCCATAGCTGATCTGTTACCGATAAGACGCAGGAAGTTTTTGCTAAGGATCAGTGCTTCATTTGCTGTTGAAAGTTTCAAAGCATACACTTTCATCAACTCTATACCCGGATGGATCCATGGTCCATCCGAACCGAACAATATCTTACCTGGCCCCGCTCGTTCAACGGCTTCAATCATCAGGTCAAATCTTCTTACACCCGATAAATCTGTATAGATGTTAGGATAACGTTCCAGTGGGCTGATAAAAGCAAGTTGTGCTTTCCAATCGTCTGCGAAACTGCTTAGATGTGGAATGATGAAGTTGACTGAAGGGTACTCGCGCGCGATCAGTTCAACCTGCTGCACTTCACCCATTACATCATACAATACCGGAATGTGTAGTTTTTGTGCCACTTCACAAACCTCCCTGGATATCGTTGCATGATACCTGTGCACCTTGATGCCGCAAAAGCCGAATTGTATCATGTTTCCGCGAACCATGGAGTATATACTTCCTGCGTCTTTAGCAGCGTTGACAAATGTGAAACCATAAAAGCGATTGGGGTCACTCAGTACCTTTTTTTTTCCGACCTGTTCATTAGCGAGCCGAAAATTGCTATGAAAAGCTGCAAACAGGTTTGTATGTGTGATGCCTGCTTCAGAGGCCCAGCCAAGATAATCCTTTAATGGCGCATCTGTATCCCAGGGGCCGGTAAGGCCGTCACCCTTACCGGCATGACAATGGCAATCAATGATCATAAATCACAGCTTTGAATTGAGAATGGCTGTAAGTCAGTCAGCCTCTGCGTAGATGTCTTTGCCTCGTGAACCGTTGGTTGATGAGTATGCCCGGCATTACACCCTTCAGTTCGGCCCTGCCACTGGTGGGTGGTTCGGCAATGTCAACTCCTGTAACAGATTTATAATTATGGATATACCGTTGAATGGCTTCCCGGTTGATGATGGCCCATAGCTTCGCATCATCGCTGCCGGCCTGTACGGAGTTCCAATCTGCATAACGGATAGTCAGCAATAACTCTTCCCCATATACGGCCAGTTCGTGATAAGCCCTGATGCTTTGACTTGGCCATCCCTGCAGGTCCTTCATGGTATCAACCGCGCTCATCCATGGTTCATCATACATGACCATTGGTTTACCACGCAGGTATTCCAGAATTTCGGGGCGACTCAGGATCCATTGTTCAAGCATCATCTCGGCGCGTGACTTCAATGACATATCATTGTATTGATTGTGCATTCCCTGCATCAATAAAAGATTCACTTCCTGCAAGGTGTTGAACAGTGGATAAGCATCCGCATTTTTTGTTAGATCATCGATCTGCCGGTAAAACTGTATACACTGAAACAATAACGAGTGGAAGGTGTCAATAAAATTGGTTCTTACAGATACGGAGTTGGCAGATGGAACGGCATCTCCGAACAACCGAATACCATATTCGTACATGTACTCGTGGTTCCTTCTTGAAATGGTAAGACGGTTGGGAGTATCCTGAATGTATCCAAACAGAACATTGCTCAGTGGTCTTAAACTATCCATTTCTAAATTCGCAAGCGCATCGTTCCTGGTAACACTTATGTTTTGAAAACGAAGGGCAATGGCATTCATGGTTTGAACGAGCATTCCTTCTTCCATCCAATAACTCCAGATCAGCTCCACACGGTTGCCCTGCAAACGGGGACGCATTGATGCATGCAGCTTTGGGTCAGGTGTGGACCGGAACGCGTTGAGTTGCGTTAGCACGCGTTCATAATAGGGCAGTATTCCCGGCGCGGAAGCGGGAGGGATGGTTGGTTGTGAAACATCAGGGATAGCAGAAAGTTTCTCACGCACAAATTGCTCGGTAGCATATTTAATCACGTTGTAAGCCTGGGTATTGAACAGCAGTGACGCGCGGCCAACTTCGGTATCGAAAGTTGACATTACCGCTTCAATAAACTGGTTATATTCCAGCCAGTTCATCCTGCTGCAGCGGATAGATTCCCATACCCCCTGCAGATCAGAATGCCTGATGTGTCCGGGCGTTGTTAACCGTACCGGGATGGCATCGGTAATGCGGCCGCCTATTCCGGGGAAGTGAAAGGCAGGGTCCGGTGCGGTGGCAACTTCGCTATCCTGCGGAACATGCGTTGCCTGGTGAAGCGGACGTTCTGTTGTATCATCATGACCACTGTTGGTGGTTGTATGTATTCTTTGCTTTTTGCTCATAAAATAATTTTTAAAGTTGATGATTTGATTGTTGCGTTGTATTAGGTTCTCTTATAGGCCCAGTTTCTAAGGATCTGCGATAACAGGGCGTTTTCTTCACCTGCGTCGATGGTGAGATCGTATTTGGCCTGACCAAAAACCGCAAACACAAGTGTTGGTGGTGAAGCATCAAGGGTTGTTGAATTGTTTTGCCATTGTTTATACAGCAGTCGTAATTGTGCCGGTTGACGATCGCCTGTTGGAAGAATGCTTTCAAAACTGTTTCCTTTAAGTTGATCGGATTTATGCTGTAAAACCAGTTGAACAAAATCTGGTTCTATCCTGTCAAGATCAGCGAGCACCTTAAGTGTGGCTGCTGGTAACTGGTTGGTGGGATAGAACTGTTTCCACATTTGCCAGATACGATCCCAGTGTGTGCCGGGAAACAATGTTTTACCAAATGCACAACTCAGTTTAACCCTGATGTATGGTGGTGGATGGGGGCCTTTCATATCCAGGCGAAACTGGAAGTAGCTTGGCAGACTTACCACGCCCATCAGGCCCATGGTGGCTGTTATGCCCAGGTGGCCGAGCGACCAGCAGTCGGCAAGTATTTCAGAGATCCATTGGGCGTATAGGTGCCAGGGTTCGCCAGGTTGTTGTTGAAGTTTCTGATGCAATGATCTTCTGAGCTGATTACTCATATCGATCGACTCAATCGCCTGGTGACCTATTTCATGGATCAGTGATGATGCTACTCCACTGCCCACCATGCGTTCTCTTGGTACCTGTATAACTGCCACAGGATTGGCATCGCCTCCCGGAAGTTTGGTATTGGCTCGCCTGATTGCTGCACCATGACCGCGATCTATATAAACCATGAGTGCGGGGCTTGGACTAAGGCTGCTACATGCATTAAGGCCATCTTCCGCAAGTACATCAAGACCGCTTAACCAGATGCCAACGCCATGTTCGGAACGTTGTGCAAGTACATCAGCGAAGATGTCTAGTTGGTCAAGTATGCTGTTGTACCGCAATTTCAGCAATGAGAACCTTGTTTGCAATACCGCCGCTTCAGCGCTTTGTTTATCTGATCGCTGAATGGTTTCAATGAACTGGTTGATGGACCCGAGGATGGTTCTTTTGCCATTTTCAAGCAGCTCGCTTATTTGTTGCATGGCTCTTGGTGAAACTGCTGCGCCCTGCACCATTGGCATTGTCATACTAAAGGGCTTTACCTGGTTTAACCTGCTTAGTAATGATTGTGCTTCGTTCAACAGGTATTCAAATGCATACCGGTCTTCCGACGGTGAACGAACTTCTCCTGCTTTATGTATGCCGATGGCGGGGATGGCTATGGCTTGCTTCATTGCTAAAAGTTTCCGGTAAGCACTATGCGGTTGCCCTGTCTGTGCCAGGATCCTGATTCGCCGGTTGGTTCATCGCCTTCCGGAACATCATCATAGCTTTCTTCCGGTGGCGCGGGTTCTGTATAAATGGATTGCTGGAATATTGGTCTGCGATAACCAAGCGCGCTGCCATAATAGTATCGGGGTCTCCTTATCAATAAGCCTGGTGCATACCGGCGGGCGGCGCGGATGATTGATGTACGGGCTGCGCGTTGCGGACGCATGTTTCTCATTTTTGCTGCGCGACGCGCTGCATTACCTGAGAAACGTACAAATGCGCGCGACAACTCAAACTCACGATCTTCTGCGCTCAGTCCCTCGAGTTCCAACTCAAATACATTTCCGAGTGCAGATCCGAGTGAGCTTCCGATCGCGGTGCCTACGCCTGGGGCAATAATACTTCCAAGTGCTCCGCCTGCTATCGGTAACGCTTTTTTTGCAATGCCTTTCAGCATTCCGCCGAGTGCCCGGCCGGCGCCTGATTTGGCGAAGTTGCTGACACCTTTGACTGCGCGTTTAAACAGTTTTCCAAGAAACTGGTCCAGTTCAGCTTCACTTTGAATATTCAGGAGTTCAGAAGCGAGTTCCATTTCAGTCATCTCGTTGAACGTTCCTTCCTGGTCAGCTTCGCCATTTGATTCATAAGTCTCAAACTCATTGGATACGTTCGGGCGCCTGTTGTTATCGACTTTCCGACCTACCAGGGTACCCCGCACCTTGAGGATCATTGGATAGTGTCTGGATGCAGATTTGATGATCGCGGGTTTGACGGATGTAAGTGTGCCTTCTTCAAATTCATTACTGAGGTTAGTGATAGCATCGGTTGCAAACTTTGCGAATTGCGGAAAGCGGTCGGCTGCTGCGTTACCGGCTTTTGCGCCAAGTTGTTGTCCCCAGCGCTGACCGGTTGCCTGCTGGCCGATCACGCCACCTACTTTTCCGCCAACCCAACCCGCTGCCTTGCCTGCAAGGTTTGGTAATGTTTTTTTGGCGATGGAACCAAGGGCCGATGTTGCCTGTTGTCCGAGTGGACTATTAAGAAATTTTGAAGCCACACCTCCGACTTTTTTGGCGGCTTTTTTTAACCATCCAAAAAATTCGGCCTCGTTAGAAATTTCCATGAGTTCCTGGATCAGCACTTCATCGGATGATTCGAATTCGTATTCAAATTCATCATTCTCAAATTCCGGAAGTAGTTCGTATTCTGATTCATCGGATTCCATTTCCATCTCATCCGATTCAAACTCGGGATTGAGTTCGAATTCGTCATTGGTTTCCTGCTGCATGGCATGATTGTATTCGTTACTAAGGTTATGCATATAATTTCATTTGATAGGTGAAGAGATGTTGTTATGCTTGCATGCATTACTATAGTTCCGAAATACATGCCGGAAATATTTATCTTAAGAATCAGGAATTTATAAAAGAGGAGTGGCGAAGTTTTTTTCGCTTTCGAATAAAACGTTGAGGTAAGGCGAAATAAAGTTCATGGGCTATGTTGTCGCCTTATACATGATGCTATAATATCCGTCACGTTTCTAACCAAATTTGTGAAGATATGTTCATCACTGCGTTTGTGTACATTGCATGTAAACATTGACGGCTATGGATAAAGACATCAGGGATACTAATCCGGTAAACGGAAGTTTTTATAACCAGGTATTTGACTTGTTTACAAATAAAACACCCGCCGCGGTACTGTATGAAGATAATGGTGTAACGCGTGGCAATGGCCTCATCACTGCGATGTTTGAGAAAGATGGTTTTCAATGGATGCGGCTGGGTGATGAAACCGATATACGCATTGATAAACTGTACGCCGTCAACGGAAAATTCTCATCGGATTATTCTGAGTGTTGAGGCGGATGTGTTTGGTAATGGGCGGTGGGTTTACTATATTGTCCTACATAAAGATTTAACCATTATTTTTGCCCGCATGTCGTTGAGTCAGTCTACCGTTGATTTATTACCAATCGGATCCAATACAAGGGCCGATGTTGTAGAGGAGCGTTTGCGCGATTTTTTGCGCAACAAATCATTTCGTCCGGGTGATGCACTTCCCAAAGAGATTGAGTTGGCGCAAGCCTTAGGTGTCAGCCGCAATGTTTTGCGGGAAGCACTGAGCCGTTTACGGATGTTAGGCATGATTGAGACAAAAAAGAAGCGTGGTATGGTGATCAGTCAGCCTGATATCCTTGGTGCTTTCGAACGCGTGCTGAATCCGCTTATTATTGATGGCAATACCCTGCAGGATATATTTGAGTTGCGCCTGGTGTTGGAAATGGGGCTGGCTGACCTATTATATATACGTAAAACTGACGCTGATCTTGATGAACTTGAAGCAATAGCCCGCAGCGAAAATCCGAAAAACAAAACTTTCCGCATTCAAACCGAAATAGCGTTCCATGGCAAGTTGTATGAGATGACTGGCAACGAAACACTGAAGCGTTTCCAGATCATGTTATTGCCGGTATTTGATTATGTGATCACGCTCGAGAAAAAACCTACGCGTGGCTCCGTGAGTCATCTTGACCTTGTAGAAATATTGCGCAAAGGCAGTATTGAAGAGTTCAGGTTAGGCATGGAAGCGCATCTCAGGCCACATTTCAACAGGTTAAAGAAAAATTAAGTGCCATTGATTGGGTTTCCGCCAAAAACGCATGCATATGGCTGGAATACCGGTCCGGGTCTGCTTTCAGCCATTTTTTTATGAATTGATCGTTTTGACTGGAATAACATTCAGACCCCATTCCTGATAAAAGCCCCTTAAATGCCTGACCGATCATTAATTTGTTTGTTCCTTAATTAGCCCCCCGGCTTTGTTGCAAAGTTTGTTGATATAGCTGATCAAAGTTGATTGTCCGAATAGCGCACCCTGCGTTTCCGATAGCCATTTCAAAAACCTATGGGTCTAGCTTTCCTCCAAAACGGAACCCACCGCCAGTATTAAATTTCCATAAACCAGAGCAATTATTTTGCGGATTGTTTCACACTTCCTACATTTGATATGTAGGACATAAGGAGTTAATCCTAAAATTGCTTAACATATGAACACCAAAATGAAAGGCTGGCTGACAGCCATCCTTCTACTGCTTTCTTTCGCATCGTTCGCACAAAACAATCACCGCGTCACTGGCGTCATAACCTCCGGGAAAGACAATTCGCCACTCAGCGGTGTCAGCATCAACTTCAAAGGATCTTTGATCTACTCCGGCACGCTGGCGGATGGATCTTACGCTATCAACGTCCCTGATTCAACAGGAACACTCGTATTTACCCATGTTGGTTTCAATACTACCGAGGTTCAGATTGAGGGACGATCAAAGATCAGTCTCACACTCGCCGCGGTAGACGGCACGCTCGGTGAAGTAGTGGTCACCGGATACACATCACAATCCCGCGCTACCATATCATCATCCATCTCCCGCGTAAGTGCCAAAGAATTTGCCAACGCACCTGCCGCCAACCCCCTCACCCAACTGCAGGGTAAGGTTGCCGGTTTATCGATCCAGATGCCCAGCGGTCAGCCCGGCGCCAACCCACAGATATTTATACGTGGCGGTGCATCAACCTCGCCTGAAAGCGATGCTCCGCTTTTTGTTGTAGACGGTGTAGTGGGAGCCATGCGCAACATCAGCGACATCAATCCCGATGACATCGAATCCATGCAGGTACTTAAAGATGCAGCCTCGATTGCTATCTATGGAGCAAGGGCCGCAAATGGAGTTATCATTATCAAAACAAAAGGCGGAAGACGTGGCGCACCAGCCATCTCCTTTAAATACAACACCGGTATCGAACAACAAGGCAACCGCTATAATTTCACCAGCGCGGAGGATTATATCCGGATCAGCAGACTCAATACCATGAAGTTTAATACCAGCAACCCTAACCTGTTTCTTACGGGCGGAACCTATGGTATGTCGACCGGCAACGCCCGCAACACAAAAAACACTACCGCTTTTCTTGACACTTATATAGCCACTTACGGTGCAGATTATGTTGAAGATCTTATTAACAACCAGGGCTGGCAAACGATGACAGATCCTGTAACCGGTGGTAAAATCATATTCAAGGAAACCGATTACCAAAGAGTAACCTTCCAGGATGCAAACCGCCAGGAATACGATGTAAACATATCAGGAGGTAACGATCGTTCAACCTATTATGTAAGTCTCGGGCATCTCAACCAGGATGGTATTGTTTCAGGTACTGATTATAAAAACTACAGTGCCTTGTTAAACGCTACCTATAAGCTGAGCGATAAATGGGAACTCAACAGTAATATAAGTTATGTATTACGCAGCAGCAAGGGTATAGGCAACGTCCAAAATGTGCTTTCACGTTCGGTAACCATGCCTTTCACCTACCGCGAAACCTATGAGAACGGTTTACCGGCACCAGGTGAAGGCGTAGGGTCCTTCCGCAATCGTAACCATGAAGTATACTACCGCGATCAATACAGCGACAATAAAGTATATCGCACTAACCTGAACCTCGGCGCAACCTGGAACATCATGCCGGGCCTCAGTTTCCGCCCGTCTATATATTGGTTCACCACTGAAGGAATCACGAACGCGTTTGAAGCGTATAACGAAGTAAACATTAACCGCAACGCTTCCGCAGAGCATTCTTTTATCCGCCAGGGACAGGTAGATGCGCTTTTCGATTATCAAAAAGATTTTGGTGATAACCATCATACCAGCACCGTGGTAGGAGCCAGCTATATCGACAACTATGGCTATAACATCAATGCATCGGGTTATGGCGCTCCAACCGATAATATCAGAACTGTAAACGCAACATCTATATTGACCCAGAGATCCAGCACAGATATCAACCAGGACAAAATCATGAGCTTTTTTGCAAAAACCAATTATGATTTTGACCGCAAATACCTGCTGTCTGCAAGTCTCAGGTACGACGGTTCTTCCAAATTTGCAGAGAAAAACAAAT
This sequence comes from Bacteroidota bacterium, assembly GCA_023416995.1. Classification (GTDB taxonomy): domain Bacteria; phylum Bacteroidota; class Bacteroidia; order Chitinophagales; family Chitinophagaceae; genus DATHKG01. The sequence continues at coordinate 11,186 of JAEZGI010000025.1, read as the reverse complement.
GGGGACTTTTTCCCGGTATCTCAGCAGGCTGGAACATGCACCATGAATCATTCTGGGATAACCTTGCCCCGATCATTCCAACATTCAAACTCAGATCAAGCTGGGGACAGGCAGGTCAGAACAACCTTTCCATATTCGACACGCAAGGGCAATACAGTGTAGGTTCAACCTACCTGGGCCAGGTTGGTATCCTGAATACCGTACTAGCCAACCAAAACCTGGTATGGGAAACAACTACATCATTTGATATCGGTGCTGACATCGGTCTTTTCAACAATAAACTGAATGTGATCTTTGATTACTACGATAAACGTACAACCGACCGCATATTTAGCCAACCCTTAGATGCCACTTCAGGTTTCAGTTCTATAGTATCAAACTATGGTACCATCAAATCAACCGGTTTTGAATTCGAAGTTTCTGCTTCTCCCGTAAAAACAAAAAATCTTTCGTGGGACATTAGCGCAACCTTCTCATATAACCGCTCTATAGCAGTTGAACTGCCTGATAATGGCGAGATCAAAAATCGTATCGGTGGAAACATCGTTTATGATCCAACTCAGAAGGCTTATGTGAAAGTAGGTGGTGTAGCAGAAGGGGAACGTTATGCAGGACGCTGGGCCTACAACATGATCGGTGTGTATGCAACTGATGAAGCTGCGGCCAATGCACCAAAAGATGTAGAAGCCAATAACCGCGTAAAACGTGGTGGCGACGCCATCTGGCAGGATGTTGATGAGAATGGTATTATAGATAGCCGCGACATGGTATTCATGGGTTTTATCCGACCCGATAAAATGGGAGGTATGGTTAACACCGTTACCTGGAAAGGTTTATCAATGCGATTTGTTGTTGACTTTGCACTGGGGCATGTTATTGACAACTCATTCAAAGCACGTTCAATGGGTAGCGCACGAAATAATAACATGACGCTGGAAGAAGTAGTTGGTGATGAAATATGGAACAACCCCGGCGACGTAGCAAAATATCCAAAATACACTGTGCAGTCTGACGCAGACTACAACTATCGCAACTATCTCCGCAGTGGTAACGGACTTGCATCATCATCCGGTTATATTTCTGCAAATTCATTGTTTCATTCAAAAGGCGATTTTCTCGCTTTTAGAGAGGTGTCATTCAGTTATAATCTGAAAGCAGACTTTCTCCGCAAAGCTTCCATCAAAGGCATCACTTTGTTTGCCGGTGTGTTCAATCTCGGTTATATAACAAAATACGATGGGCTCATGCCGGAAGTTTATACCGGTAACGACCAGGGTTCTTATCCAAGACCACGCCAGTTCAGCTTTGGAGCAACTGCTAACTTCTAACCTTGCCATAAAAATAAACACATGAAAAAGATAATATTCAAAACTGCTATAGCCGCGCTGTTTTTCACCGGCACCGGATGTACCAAAATGTTGGATGCCCCACCAGTTTCCAGCATCACCAACGAATCATATTGGAACGCTGAAGGCGATGTTACAGGTTATATGACCGGGATTAACGCTGATCTGCGTGCATTGATGAACCGCACTGTTTACTTTGAAGACAGGAGTGATGTTTTTGTTGCCGGGCTTGAAGGGCCGGTAAGCGAAGAATGGGCACAGAACCTGACAGCTTTGAATGCACCGAACTGGATCGACTTCTACAATATCATTCATCACTGCAACCTTTTGCTTAAAAATGCGCCTGCCATCACAACAGGTAGCCAGGCAAACATCAAACGCGCGATGGCGCAGGCTTTATGGGTAAGATCTCATACTTATTTTTCCCTGATGCGCATCTGGGGAAATGTGCCCATCGTACTTGAACCAACAGAAAGCGCGGTACGTGAGCTGCCTGCAAGATCACCGGCGACAGCGGTGATGACCCAGGTGCTTGCTGATATCGAACAGGCGTTAACACTGTTCCCTGAGAATGGATTCGTCAATAAAAATCTGATCAGCAAACCTGCAGCGTACGCATTAAAAGCCGATGTTTTATTATGGAAAGCAAAAGTACTTGGCGGCGGGAATGCCGACCTTGAACAGGTGATCGTAGCCGCTGATGAAGCACTGAAATCAGGTGTAACCCTGGTTAATAACTTTGCAGACATCCATTCAACATCGCAGAGAAAAAATGCTGAGATAATATTTTCTTTCTATTTTTTACGTGATGAGAAATCTGACCACTATGGCAGCCGTCTCAAGCCACGCGACATATTCGTGTCTACCGCTACAAATGTGAATTCAATTCCCTTCGCACGTAACGGAGCGAGAAGTGTATATACACCGAGCCCAAAGATCATGAGCACGTTTGCAGCGAATGATGCGCGCAAAGAAAATTCGTTTATCACCGCTGTTGACGCTGCCAATAATATTATGGGAATTTTCGATAACAAATTCCGCGGAACGGCGTATAGTGATGACCGCTATTTTGAAAATGAGATCGTTGTATATCGTGCTGCAGAAATGATTTTGTTTAAGGCCGAAGCGCTTGCCGGGCTCGGCCGGGGTGACCTCGCAAAAACTGAACTGGATAAAACGATGAGCCGCGCAGGTATCGGTACATACACCGGTCCACTGGACAAGACATCACTCGAACGCGCAATATTTGATGAACGCGGCCGCGAGTTCTGGCTCGAACTTAAGCGCTGGCCGGATGTGGTTCGTTTTCATTATGGTGGTACGATCAATGCCTATGCTGAAGTACCGAATCTGAATGGCAAAAACGTTCCACTGTTCTCACCAATTCCCAACACACAAATATTTCTGAACCCTAACCTGGAACAAACTGAAGGATATTGATTATGAAAACGATCAGACATTATCTATCGCTGATACTCGTCATATTCCTGGCTGCCTGCGGCAAGGATAGTCCACCGATACCGGAACCAAATCAGCCCGGAACAGGAGGTGGTGGAAATGGTACGGGTAACAATGCATTTAACCATATTTACAGATCAGGAGAAGGGGGATATTCCTGTTTCCGTATCCCGGCAATAATCAAAACAAAAGATGGCACACTGCTCGCATTTGCTGAAGGCAGAAAACATGACTGCAGTGATGAAGGCGATATAGATCTCGTTGTAAAACGTTCAAGTGATAAGGGTGCAACCTGGTCGGCCCTCAGTGTAGTTTGGGATGATGGTGATAATACCTGCGGTAATCCCGCTCCCGTCGTTGACCAGGCTACGGGCAAGATACACCTGCTTATGACCTGGAACCTTGGTTCAGACGCTATTGGAACAATCAACGCCGGCACCAGCCGGGATACACGTCGTGTTTATAAAACAAGTTCCGTGGACGATGGTAATACCTGGGCAACCGTAACAGAAATCACCTCTGATGTAAAAAAACCGGGCTGGGGCTGGTATGCTACAGGTCCCTGTCATGGCATTCAAATCAAACAGGGTGCTAATGCCGGTCGCCTGGTGATCCCATGCGATTACATTGAGATCGGGAGCGGGCGAAAAGGGTACTCGCATGTAATCTACTCAGATGATAATGGTGATACCTGGAAAATCGGCGGCATCTCTCCAACCATTTCGCTGAACCCTAATGAAAGCACCGTAGCTGAACTTTCAGATGGTAAGCTGATGTTGAATATGCGCGTTTCGAACAATAATAACCTGCGTATGAAAAGTACAAGTTCAGATGGTGGTCTGTCGTGGACAACGCCTGTATCGGCACTTACGTTGGTTGACCCGGTTTGCCAGGGCAGTTTGCTTGACGCTTCGTTAAACGGACAGCATACATTATTCTTTTCTAATCCTGCAAGTACTACAAGGATAAATATGACGATCAAGATGAGTACTGATAACGGTGATACCTGGCCGAAGACATTTTCAGTGTATACCGGTAACTCCGGTTACTCTGATCTTGTAATGGTCGACGGAAACCAGGTAGGTATTTTATACGAGTGTGGTACCGCGCGGTATAACGAGGGTATCGCTTATCGCAATGTGCCGGTTACATCATTTAAATAAAGAGTCTATGAACAGAATACATAAATCAACCGTTGGCATACTAACGGGTCTCCTGTTTTCAATACCTGGCCTGGCGCAGGATATTGTATTTGAGCAATACAGGTTACCGGTGTTGATACAAAGAGATCGCAACCCGGTGGCGGGGCTCGTTATCACCGCAACAGGTGATCAAACGATTAGTCTTGAAGCATTGCGCCTCAGGGTAACAGGCTCAAGTACCGGGTTGGTGAAAAGCGTATCGTTATTGTCTCTGGGTCAGGATTCTGCGGCCCAGGCGGATACAAAAATGGGAAAGTCAACTATTGTAGGTAAGACGGTTAACAATAAGAAAGGAACTATTGAAATAAAGGGCAATGCTACCCTTAAGAATGGTAAAAACTATTTTATAATAACTGCGGCGGTGAGCGATAAAGCAACCCTGTTCGACAGCATGCAGGTGCTCGCAACACATGCGCGTTTTGGAAAAAGAACAGTCAGTATTACTGCACCCGCCAGCAAAACCTGGCAACGTATGGGAACTTCTGTGCGCAGGGCCGGTGAAGAAAATGTTGTTTCGCATAGAATACCAGGAATAGCTACTGCAAAAGATGGCAGCCTTCTATCCATCTACGATGCAAGACGATTAAAAGCTCAGGATCTGCAGGGCGATATTGATATTGGCTTATCACGCAGTACAGATAAAGGCAAAACCTGGCAGCCGATGCAGGTAGTGTTAGATATGGGTGAATGGGGCGGTTTGCCACAAAAATTTAACGGCGTTTCTGATGCATGTATTCTTGTTGATAAAAACTCCGGTGATATTTACGTTGCAGGTCTGTGGATGTACGGCGTCATCAACAAAGAAGGCAAATGGATCGAAAACCTTACTGATACCAGTACAGACTGGAATCACCAATGGCGCGATAAAGGTTCGCAGCCTGGTTTTGGTGTAAAACAAACTTCACAATTTCTTATTACAAAAAGTACTGATAACGGTAAAACATGGAGTGAACCCGTTAACATCACGAAAATGTGTAAGAAAGAAGAGTGGTGGCTCTGGGCACCCGCCCCCGGCGCCGGAATCACGTTGCAGGACGGCACACTCGTGTTTCCCACACAAGGCCGCGATGCTACTGGTAAGGCTTTTTCAAACATCACCTACAGTAAGGACGGTGGTAAGACGTGGAAGACAAGTAACGCAGCCGTTGATGAGTCAACTACTGAAAACATGGCCGTTGAATTGAGCGATGGTTCCTTAATGCTGAACATGCGTGCAAATGCAAACAAAGGCGATACCAGCGATCGTAATGGCAGGGCAATAGCGGTGACCAGGAATCTTGGTGAAAGCTGGACGGTACATCCCACTTCCCATAATGCCTTGCAGGAACCGGTGTGTATGGCCAGTATTATACGCCACGACTATACACGCAATGGACAGAAGAAATCAATACTGATCTTTTGTAATCCCGATTCAAAAGTTGCCCGGAATAACATCACGCTTAAAGTAAGTTATGATGATGGCAAAACCTGGCACCGCAAAGTGTTGTTGGATCAAAACAAGGGTAGAGGATATTCATGTCTTACCTCGATAGATGAAAATACCATTGGTGTTTTATATGAAAGCAGCCAATCTGACCTCGTGTTTCAGTCGGTAAAGCTTGAAGAATTGTTATAAAAATCTTGTTCTAAAAAATTATACATGACGAAGATAAGAGGGCTAATTGCTGCGACATTTGCTGCATATCATCAGGACGGTTCGATCAACCTGGATATCATTCCCGCTATTGTTGAAAAGATGATTGAAGACGGACTTGCAGGAGTGTTTATCTGTGGTACCAATGGTGAGGGCCCAAATCTGACCATTGAGGAAAGAAAACAGGTCGCTGAAGCATACATTAAGGCTGCACGGAAACGAATTAAAGTGTTGGTGCATGTGGGACATAGTGCCATTTCAGAATGTCGCGACCTGGCTGCACACGCCGAAGCGTCAGGGGCCGATGCCATCTCATCTGTTGCTGCTTTTTATTTCAAACCAACATCTGTAGATAATCTGGTTCAAAGCATGTCGCAGATTGCATCAGCGGCACCTTCATTGCCGTTCTACTATTATCATATTCCAACCCTGACAGGAGTGGCTATGGATATGGTCAACTTCCTTGAACTTGCTGAAAAATCGATCCCGAATTTCAACGGGATCAAATACACAGCTTCTACGCTTCACGAATACCAGGCCTGTGTTAATTACAAAAACGGCAAGTTTGATATTTTGTTTGGTTACGATGAAATGTTGCTCCCGGCACTGGGAGTAGGTGCCAAAGGTGCAATTGGCAGCACTTATACTTTTGCGGCTCCGCTTTACGCGCGTATCATGCAATTGTTTAATGAAGGAAAAACAACTGAAGCCGCAGCCATGCAATTGCAATCTGTGAACATGGTTCGTTGTCTGGTGAAGTTTCCGCCCATCCCGGCGCAACGCAGTATTATGCGCAGACTGGGTTTGGAGCTGGGCAATTGCAGACTGCCTTTGCAACCGCTTACCTCTGAACAGGAAAACGAACTGCTTCAATCGCTTGATGAAAATGGTTTCTTCCGCGCCGTAAATGAATCGGCTGGTATAATGAACCAGGCCAGGGTACAGGCACAGCAGGCATAATCATCACCCGCAATCATCCCCAAAACTCATATACATACGAGCCATGAAACGATTTGCTTTTCATTATCGCTTATTAATTGTTATTGCAGCATTCGCTTTGTTTAATGCATGTAAAAAAGACAACGATGCCAGGCCACTTCGTGCTGATTTCAAAACTGAAACCCAGGAGTTTCTTGCAGGCGACCTGGTAAAATTCGAGGACATATCAGAAGGTCAACCAGCAACCTGGAACTGGGAGTTTGAAGGTGGCGATCCGGCCAGCTCTGATCTGTCAGGTCCGGAGGTCCGGTACAATGAACCGGGCACCTATAGTGTCACCCTTACAATAAGCAACAAACACAATACATCAACGGAAACAAAACAAGGCTATATCAAAATTGGTTATCGCCAGGTTGAAGCTGCTTTTACAATCAGCGCCACTGCGGTAAATCAGCATGTACCTGTAACGTTTACTGATAACAGCACAGGAATGCCTACTGCCTGGGCCTGGGAGTTCAGGTCTGGCAACACAGTGTTAACTTCTAATGAAAAAAGTCCTGTGATCACTTTTGAGGAACCGGGGCTATATACAGTTACATTAAAGGTCAGTAATCCAGTTGGTGAAGACACCGAAGTTAAAACTGATGTATTAACTATTGTTGATCTTACTTCGGTTGAAGCTCAATTCACCAGCACATTCCGCGCCACCTATGCCGGCGGAAGCATCCAGTTCAATGATGCATCTATTGGCACTGCTACAGCATGGGAGTGGACCTTTGAGGGTGCTGATGTAACAACATCAACCGAACAGAATCCGTCAGTGCAATATTCTACACCTGGCCGTTATAAAGTGAAGCTTGTTGCATCTAACGATGTTCGCGAATCTACCATTGAAAAAACAGATTATATACTTGTGGTGCCGGGAACCGGGCTCACTGCGTTTTACCCGCTCGATGGATCCATAGATGATGCTGGTCCTTCTAAACTTTCTTCAGAGGCAAAAGGTACCATTGCATTCACACAACCAGACAGACGTGGTAATGCTGAATCTGCTGGCCTGTTCAACGGAACCGGTGGCTTTTATGTAGCCGATGATGATGCAATGAACTTTGGTGTTGGTGATTATACTGTGTCAGTATGGTATAAAACAAATACCTCAGCAAGAGGTATGATTTGGCAGGAGAGCGGTGCTCTGGGATCGGGGGACAACCAAACCTGGTTAAGAATTCTTGGCAGTGCAACCAATCTTACATCTTTTTCAACTGAAGATAATACAGGTGGAAGTACGATTAACCTCACTACAGCTAATTCAGGTGCGGCGGCCACTACTAATGACGGTACATGGCATCATGTGGTTTGTGTGCGGTCGGGAGCAGTGACTGCATTATATATAGATGGAGTGAAGATCAGGGAAGCGACGTCTGCTACCGGCGCTAAAACTACTTCGAACAATGCTGGTTTCAAAGTAGGTATGCAGGAAGGAACGGCAGGATTTTCGAACGCCTTTAATGGCCAGATTGATGATCTGATTATTTACAAACGTGCGTTGAGCCAGTCAGAGATCACTGTATTGAAGGATCTTTAGATATGAAAAACATTGTAGGAGCAATATTGATAGTTATGATGATCCAGGCAGATGCATGTGTGCAACCTTCAAAGCGTGCCACTCAGTGGAATAGTTTGTCACCAATTCCCGATTCAATTGGATTCGCAGGTTCTTTTGCTGGTGTAAGCAATGGTGCATTGCTGGTTGCCGGCGGTGCAAACTTTCCCGATGGTGGTGCGCCATGGACCGGCTCGCTCAAGAAATGGAGCAATAAGATTTTTCTGTTGGATGCACCAACAGGCAAATGGCGTTTGTCTGGTTCACTGCCTGACTCGCTTGGCTACGGTGGCAGTGTGAGTTATAAAGATGAATTGATTTTAATTGGCGGAAGTAATGAGAACGGTCACAATACCGCGGTGATAGCCATTCAAAATAACGATACGGGCGTGAGTAACCGAAGATTGCCTGATCTTCCGAAGCCGATGGCAAACTCCACGGCAGTTTTATCGGGACATCATATTTATGTTGCGGGTGGTATCAGCAAGCCGGATGCCACTGAAGCCGAGGCAGATTTCTGGCGGCTCGATCTGGAGGATAATGCGAAAGGCTGGGAGGTGCTTGATAGCTGGCCCGGTTCACCGCGTATGTTGGCCGTATTGGGTGAACATGCCGGGAAAATATATCTCTTAAGTGGTGTGGCATTGATTAATGGTCAACGCAAATACCTGGAAGATGCTTTTCGTTTTGACCCGGTTTCTGGTTGGAGCCAGATTGCCAATTTGCCGGTGTCTGTTGCTGCAGCTGCCTCGCCTGCTTTAAGTATGCAGGATGGACTTATTATCGTGGGCGGTGATGATGGTGAATTGGCACCCCAGGCATCTGAGTTAAAAGAAAAACATCCGGGCTTCTCAAACAGGATGCTGCACTATAATGTCGCTTCCAATAGCTGGAGTAATGAAGGTGAAGTTCATCTTGCCGGAACCTCAATCCCCGTTACAACTACCGCAGTTCAATGGAACAATTTATATGTTTTACCCGGTGGCGAAGTGCGACCTGCGGTGCGGACAAATGTTGTGTTAGCACTTAAAACAAATGAACAATAATGGTTGGATATAACCCGGCGCAGCGAGGAAATTTGGGAAAAATGCCAACGATGCGGTATGCCTGGCTGGTTGTGGCCCTGTTATGGGTGGTAGCGTTTCTGAATTATCTCGATCGTATCCTGATTACCTCAATGCGCGATCCGATTGTGCAGGAGTTTGATCTTACCGATGCACAATTTGGTTTGCTAACCTCCGTGTTTTTATGGTCATATGGATTATTAAGTCCACTTGGTGGTTTTATTGCCGATCGTTATAGCCGTAAAAAAGTGATTGTTTTCAGCGTGTTGATCTGGTCCGCGGTTACTTATTGGACGGGTCACGTAAGCAGCTTTAATGAAATGTTGGTAGCACGTATACTCATGGGCGTTAGTGAGGCCTGTTATATCCCTGCCGGTCTGGCGATGATCATGGATTATCATCGGGGAAAAACAAGTTCTCTTGCGACAGGACTGCACATGAGTGGTTTGTACGCCGGTCTGGCATTTGGTGGTTTGGGTGGATATATAGCTATGGATTATGGCTGGCGTACAGGCTTTACGTTGTTTGGCGCGATCGGCATTGTATATGCATTGTTGTTATGGTATTTTTTGAAAGAACATCCTTTTAAAAATCAGTCGTCGGAAACAGCGACGCCCAACATCGCGCCTGGGAATACTTCGTTTGGCCATAATGCTCAATTGAACGACAAGACAGGCGAAAGCGCTATTTCGACAGCAGCCAGTACCGGTCTCCCCGCCGCAGCTAGTGAACCCGCTGTAGCGAAGCCCCCTGCTGTAAGTATGCTTGCTGCGTTTAAACATCTTTTTGGTATCAGGTCTTTTTATTTCCTGCTAATTTATTTCACTATCCTGGGTATGGTGAACTGGCTGGTGAACGGATGGCTTCCTACCTTTCTCAAAGAGCATTTCAGTCTTGATCTTGGTGCAGCTGGTATTTCTGCAACAGGCTATATACAGGTTGGTTCGTTCATTGGCGTGGTGCTGGGGGGATTGTTGGCAGATAGATGGGTCACAAAAAACCAACGCGGAAGATTGTTTGTACTCATCATTGGTTTTACGATCGGTGCACCGTTTTTGTTCCTGATGGCTTCCACTTCTGTGTTTTGGATAGCAATAGTTGCGATGTTGATTTTTGGCGTCGCACGCGGATTCAACGATTCCAACCTGATGCCGGTGTTACGACAGGTGGCTGATACACGCTATATTGCTACAGGCTACGGTTTTCTTAATTTGTTAAGCACTATCATCGGAGGTGCCATGGTATATGTGGGAGGTGCATTAAAAGATGCCAATGTGAGTTTGTCGCTGACATACCAGGTAGCGGCGGTATGTATGTTGTTGGCCACCTGGTGTTTATTTTGGGTTAAGACAAGGCGGAGTTGATACCCGGATAAACCCACCTGAAAATTTATGTACTGGTTTTAATGCCTTTTGGGGTTTGTCATAAACCCTGACTATTAATGGTACAGCACAATGTGCAAACACTTTTATAAACAGTTTGGGTGGTGGAAAACCTGCCTCTTATACAATGGTTAAGTGCCTGGCTACCGCTCCGCAATGTATATCTTCCAGGAAGCAAGGTTTCGGTTTGCACAATAAAAAGACAAACACTCAATGGTTTGATCCTGGGCGCTGTTTGTCTGGCTGTTGCTTCAAACGCTTTCCTTCAATTCTCGCTCTTACGCCGGTTTAAATCTTGCTGAATTCCACTAAAAGGTTATTGTTTCAGGGTTGCTATTGAATTAATTTGCATCAACATTATTTATCAACCTGTCCCGCGCCTCCTGAACTTTTGGATTTTATCAGAGACGCCATCCTGCTCTTCCGTTCCCACTACTACACATACTTGTCCAATTCATGTAAACGCCTGCATTTTTTTCAGCAATACGCTGTGAACCACCGTGCCATCTATGATAGGTTATCACATTTCTCCTCATCATAAACCTTTCAACATGAAAAA
>JAEZGI010000037.1 GCA_023416995.1 Bacteroidota bacterium | reverse complement strand
AAAAAAACCTCCCTGTTACCAGGGAGGTTAATATAATACTTGTGACAGATTGTTATTGTGTTTCGAGACGGAACACGATCGGTTGCTTCTTGTAAGATTTAACCTGGCGACCGTTCTGAACCGCTGGGGTCCATTTACCGCTCTTTTTGATTACACGGGTAGCTTCTTCATGAAGTTCTTTAGGACCGCTGATGGCCTGTACTTCACTTACTACACCTTCTTTGTCTACGATGAACTGAACAACTACAGTACCCTGAATTTCGTTGTCAACCGCTTCCTGAGGATAACGGAAACTTTTGTTCAGGTAACGTTGCCAGGCCGCAGGACCTCCCGGGTAGGAAGACTCAATTTCAACTTTGGTGAAAGTTTTATCGTAATCTTCTTCTACTTTCTTAGGCGCTTCAACAACACCTTTACCGTCGTCGATCGGCGGAGCGATGATACCTTCATCTTTCACACCTTCCTGGCTAACGATAGAGATCTTGGTGTCTTCCAGTTTCTCAACTTCCGGTGGCTTCTCATCTTCCTTCACCTCTTCATCTTTTACGATTTTAGGTGGAGTGAATTTGGTCATTTCCACTTTTGGTGGCTCTGGTGGTTTTGGAGGAGGTGGTGGAGGTGGTTCTTCCGGCCTCTCTTCCTTAATGTTTTCAAGTTCCACGTCCTGAACAACCATTTCCTTTGCCTGTTCTTTTTCGCCGAAATTGTTAGCCAGGAGATAACCGACAAACAATAACACGATCAGAACCGTCATGGAAATAATTGCAATCGCAAGACGTTTGTTGTACGTTCTACGAAGCTCATAAGCGCCATAATCCTTGTTTCTTCCTTCGAAGATGATATCAAGGATATCCGCACTCATAATTTTGTTTATGTCCATCTGTTGAAGTATTTGATATTAAGATTCAATTCCTGCTGGATTCCATATCAATTTGCGGATTAATTTCCCGCGGCGCCTTCAGTAGCTCTAACTAACTGAAGTTCAGCCTCTGCGATATCAACCAGTGCGTACCTTTTAATTTCGCTGATCGTCATTTCGTCAAGAATGTCAACCGTATTGACAAATTTAGACTCAGGACCAGGTTTGATAACCACAACGAAATCTTCCGGACGGGTTCTCTTCTTTTTATCAATTACGATATCGCGGATGTCCTTAAAATTGGTGGATTTGAAATTCGCACCAGCGGGATCCAGGATACCCTCATAATAAAAGATCTGGTTATTCTTGCCAAGCATGATAGTCAGTGCACCCGACTCCTTGGCTTTATTCTGCTCTTCCGGTTTTTCGGTGTCTTTTGGAAGGAACAACCGCATCGCCGTAGGTTCACTCATAGTGGTGGTGAAGATAAAGAAAGTGATCAGGATGAAACCCAGATCCACCATTGGCGTAAGGTCAACCCGGGTGGATTGCTTCTTACCTTTTTTTACGCCTGGCCCCTTCTTATGTCCACCCCCACTGGAGGTATCCATTTCTGCCATAACAAATGTTTTTGTTTATTGCTAATCTTGTTTACTATTCAGAAGCCTCATCCTGGGTGGCGCCACGACGCTGGTTGGTTTTGTACAACTCAGTGCCTAATGGTACGTTTTCAGGATCAGTGATCATCTGGAACTTCAGCATGTCATTTTTCTTGAAAGCATCGATCACTCCTTTGAAAGAAGGATATTTTGCTTCCTGGTCGCCTTTAACCAGCAGGTTCATTTTTTTACCCTGAAACGCGCTGTTGGCAGCCTGCATCCAAACGACCATATCATTCCTGGAACTGTCAAGTACCGGGATGCCTGGCTGGTTGAAAGCCTTCAGCTGATCGGGTGAAAGTTGCAGGTACTGCTTGAGCTGGGTAAAAGGAACTCCTACAAAAGAACCATTACGTAAGAATGCATTCTTTTCAGCCTGTGTCAAACCAAGTTGTTTCTGCTGATCTACGATGTCAATCACTTTTTGCTTTTCTTCACGGTTATCATCGCCGATCGAAAAATAAATCTTTCCCTCCTTATCCATGGTTACCAACACAACATCCTTTTGCTCTGCCGCTTTCGTCTGAACAGATTTTGGTGTTGTTACTGCAAGCGCCTCATCGGGCTTGAAGCTGGTCGTAAGTATGAAAAAAGAAAGTAACAAAAAAGCCACATCACACATCGCCGTCATGTCAACATTGGTGCTTTTCCTTGGAACTTTAATTTTTGGCATATTATAAGTATTTCAGTTTTAATGGTAGATGCAGGATTGGCCGGATTCCATAAAAACAAATCTAAAAATCTGTTAAGGCCGGTTTCAGCCTGTTGATTACTTATAAAGCGTAGCGAAGCTCTGGGTAAGTGTGAAACCAGACTCATCGATACCGTAAGTGATACCATCAATACGGGTAGTGAAGATGTTATACATCACAATCGCCAGTGCAGATGTACCGATACCCAAAGCTGTGTTATAAAGAGCTTCAGAGATACCTCTTGAAAGTTCAGAAGCAGCAGAACCACCACCTTCAGCACCAAGTGCAGAGAACGCTGTGATCATACCGATTACCGTACCTAACAGACCAACAAGTGTTGCAACAGATGCAAGTGTTGACAGGAACACCAGGTTCTTTTCAAGCATTGGCAGTTCAAGTGCAGTAGCTTCTTCAACTTCTTTCTGAATATTCAATACTTTTTGTTCGGTTGACAGCTCAGTGTCTGTAATCATTTCTTTGTACTTGCGCAGACCGGCTTTCATTACATTACCAACACTGCCTTTTTGTTTGTCGCACTCAGCAATAGCCTGGTCAACATTTTTGTTTGCAAGGTGATATTGTACTTTGCGGATGAACTCAGCAATGTTACCACTACCGGTTGCTTTGGTGATAGTCATAAATCTTTCAATAGAGAACACCACCACTATAAGAAAGCAGGCAATAAGCAAAGGAACGATGATACCACCTTCATACATCTTGATGAGACCACCCATTGGTCCCTGATGCTTTGGCCAGAAACCACCGGCGGGATCAGGATTTGAGAAATTACTTGGGTTACCAAGCACAAAACGCCAGATCACATATCCTCCCACGATACATAGTACAGGGGCAATCCAGGAGATCGCATTGCTTCTTTTTTTCGGTTGAACAGATGTACTACTCTTTGCAGCAGCGGTTGCAGTTGGTCTAGTCTCAGCCATGATTGTTTGTTTTTTTAGTTGTTTAAAAATTGACCTTATGGATAGATTAAAAAAATGCTAATTACTCAAGTTGTGATTGACAAGTTCTACTGTGAAAAGTTATAAATATTTCTCGACGGGGTTCACAAGATAAGGATTTTATCAAATGCCGCTCGTAAATGTAGGCATTTGTTTGTTTAATTATATGGCAATATAAAGACTTAATTTAAAAACAAATTAACAACGTTGATTTTTTTTCAATTCTCCTGAACCGCCCACCCATTAAGTCTTTTTCATATCTTCACCCCTAAACTTTTATTATCTGTATATGTACCAAACCAACTGTTTAAAGAAATCTGTGATGCTTCTTGCGCTCACAGGTACAGTGTTGGTGGCAGCCGCTCAGAACCGGAGACAGCCCCCGGCAACCCCCGCCCCGGCTGCCTCTGATACGTCTAAGCCAAAGCCACCCGCTGCCCCTCAGAAACCCGGACCCAAACCTTACAAAGATGTCGTTACCGCCAAAGCAATCACCAGTCGCGGTCTCTTCACAGTACACAAAGTAGAAGACAGATACCTCTTCGAACTCGCTGACTCTGTTCTCAACAGGGACATCCTGGTTGTGAACCGCATCTCAAAAGCACCAATAAATACCCGCGCAGGATTCCTCGGTTTTGCCGGAGATGAAATCAACGAAAACGTAATTCGTTTCGAACGCGGACCAAATAACAAACTGTTTCTTCGCAACATCTCTTTTTCGGTTTATGCAAAGGACTCAACCAAGCCTATGTATAAAACGGTTCAGAACAGTAACATTCAGCCTATAGCACAGGCTTTTGATATCAAGGCGTTTTCACCCGACAGCGCAGGCGTTGTGGTTGACTTCACCGATTTCATGAGCAGCGACAACGACATTCTTTTCTTTGCACCTTCCGCTAAAACGGCGCTGCGTGTAGGAGGAATCCAGGCTGATAAAAGCTATATAGTAGATGTAAGATCTTACCCCATCAACACAGAGATCCGCACCGTAAAAACATATAGCAAAACACCTGCTCCATCTCTGATACCCGGTAGGGCACCGGCAACAGCAGCAGGTAATGCCACTTTCGAACTAAACAGCTCGATCGTGATGTTACCAAAAGTACCAATGCGCCCCCGCTACTATGATGATCGCGTAGCATACTTCACAACAGGCTATACTGACTTCGATGCAGATCCGCAAGGCGTGAAAAACATTAGTCTTATCACACGCTGGAAGCTCGAAGTTAAACCAGGTGATATGGAGAAGTTCAAAAAGGGCGAACTCGTTGAGCCGGTTAAACCTATCATCTATTATATAGATCCCGCAACTCCCGAGAAATGGGTTCCATATCTTATACAGGGTGTAAACGACTGGCAGAAAGCTTTTGAAAAAGCCGGTTTCAAAAATGCTATCATGGCAAAACGTGCTCCAACCAAACAGGAAGACAGCACCTGGAGCCTTGATGATGCAAGATTCTCTGCTATCGTTTATAAACCATCGGATATACCAAATGCAAGCGGTCCTCATATTCATGATCCGCGCACGGGTGAGATTCTTGAATCGCATATCAACTGGTATCACAATGTGATGAACCTGTTGCGTAACTGGTACCTGATCCAGGCATCTCCAAGTGATCCAAAAGCACGCACAGCAAACTTTGAAGATGAACTGATGGGTCAATTGATCCGTTTTGTATCATCACACGAAGTGGGTCATACACTTGGTCTTCCACACAACATGGGTTCTTCATCTGCAACGCCGGTTGAAAAACTGCGTGATAAGGCCTGGGTTGAAGCTAACGGCCATACTGCATCGATCATGGATTACGCACGTTTCAATTATGTTGCTCAACCTGAAGATAAGATCGGTCCTGCCGGTTTATATCCACGCATTGGCGACTATGATCTTTGGGCAATTGAATGGGGATATAAACCATTGCCTGACCTTACTGAAGAACAGGAAAAAGCAACATTAAATGAGTGGGTGAAACAACGTTATGATAATCCACGTTTACGTTTCTACTTCCAGAACGGTGCCGATCCCCGTGCCCAAACAGAAGATCTGGGTGACAACGCTATGAAAGCAAGTGAGTATGGTATTAAAAACCTTAAATACATTCTGCCCAAACTTCCGGAATGGGTGAATCAGAAAGGTGAAGACTATGAAACACTTTCAAGTATATACAATGAAGTAATCGGACAATACAGCCGTTACCTCGGTCATGTCGCTACCAATATCGGTGGTGTTATTACCAATTACAAAACATCTGACCAGGAAGGCGCTGTGTTTACGGTAAATCCAAAAGCGCGTCAGAAAGAAGCGATTAATTTTATTAACACACACCTGTTCCAGACGCCTACATGGTTACTGAATAAAGAAATTCTTGAAAAGACTGTTACACCTGTTACAGACAGGATCAGCACCTTGCAGGATTCCTATCTTGGTAATCTTCTGGGAACCGCTCGTTTGCAACGTTTGATTTCTTCTGCTAACCGCGATGGTGCGAATGCATACCGTATCGAGGAGTATATGGATGATCTTCGTAAAGGAATCTTTACTGAGGTTGCTACCAGAAAACCCATTGACAACTACCGTCGCAACCTGCAGAAATCTTTTGTAGAACGACTTGGTAACATCGTTAATCCGGCTCCAGCTTCCGGCGGTATCACCATTTCTTTTGGCCCCGTTGTAGATGTTAAGAAATCAGACATCATTTCTGTTGCCAAAGGCACCTTGAGAACTATCAAGGCCGAGATCGCATCAGGTCTTAATGGTTATAGCGATAGAATGAGCCGCTATCACCTGCAGGATCTGAACGAAAGGATTGACCAAATTCTGAATCCTAAATAACAGTTCATTTACTGGCGTGTTTGAATACCTGCTTTTGAATGATAGAATACGATGCATAAATCCATCTTCGTATTAAAAACAAAAGACACTAACACAAATGAATATGCGAAACGGCTCTCCACTGCGGGAGCCGTTTTTATTTTAAGCCGACGTCGCATGAGGGAAAAAATATTGATGTTAGTCCATCAAACTATAACGAGGAAAGATCCGACAACGAATGTTAGTCAATCAAACTTTTACCAGGAGCGGCAATTGGAAGGAAATAATTACCAAGTGAGACTCTACTTAAAATGCTATCAACAGACTTTAATTTGAACGAAGTAAACAACCAATGCCACCTATTAAATGTTGAAACACGTTACAGATGATGTATATCAGGCAATGTTCAATAAGATTGAGGCGGGCACTTCATATAATTTTTATGAAGGGAATCTGCTCATGTGGTACCAAAACGAACGACTTCCCTTTGATTGAAGCCATTAATCAAAGCCAGCCTTCAGATATCAATCAACAACAACATCCGGTGTTAATCAAGCCTGTCTTTTGGCTTGCGGGGGGCCCAATTTTGGCGAATTACTAAATGACTTATAAAACAATCAAAAGAGGGGCAAAATGACTGGAATATAACCCATGGGTGCTATATCAATCATTCTGACCCTGATTTGATTGATATATCACCCATTTCAAAAAAATCAAAAAACGAACCCCGCCGCCTGGGAAAGGTTCCTATTCGTATCGCAGTGCCTCGATGGGATTCATGCGGGATGCCTTATAGGCGGGATACAAACCGGCAAGGAGACCCACCAGGAAGCAGATGAAAATCCCGATAAACATCCATTGAAATGGCAAAACGAAACCGGTTTCGAGCACTAACGCAAAACTGTTGCCGACAATCACTCCCAGGATCACACCAAAAAAGGCACCCATCAGGCTGATGACAATTGCTTCCGATATAAACTGTATCCGGATATTTTTTTCCTTACCTCCTATGGCCTTGACCAGCCCGATCTCTTTGGTGCGTTCAGTTACAGAAACCAACATAATATTCATGAGACCGATAGCTGCACCGATCAGCGTAATAAATCCAATCACTACTGCCGCACCGGTCAAACCGCTCAAAAATCCTAACAACAATTCAACAAAGCTGTCGCTCTTATCTATCACAAAATTGTCTTCTTCAGTTGTGGTTAACTGCCGTATTGGACGGAAAGTCCCGGTAGCCTGACCAATCGCTCCATCCATCAGAGTAATATCTCCTACTTTAACCTGGATCGTAAATGAAGAATTTGCATTGCTGTTAAAGAACCGACGCACGTTATTGTAAGAGGTGATCACAACATTATCAAGACTTCGACCCAGCGTAGATCCTTTGCCATTCAAGGTTCCCACAACACGAAAAGGAATGTTGTTAATCTTAATCACCTTCTCAATCGGCGCTTCAAGATTCTGACCAAAAAAACGGGTGGCCACATCCTTCCCTATCAAACAAACGTTGCGTCCCGACTCAACATCAAGGGGGGTCAGGTTACGTCCGTACGCCAGCTCAAAACCATTATGAAGTATGTAATTTTCGTCTGTACCATTCACCCAAACGGTCGGATTGCTTTTTTTGTTTCCAACCGAAACGATCGCATCGCGTGAGCCAAATAAGGTTAACGAAACTGTCGCAGGAAATTCATACCGCTGTTTGAACTGTTCCGCATGCTCACGGGAGATCGGTTTACCCATGCTCGATTTCTTCTCTTTTTTTTGTCCCTTTTTCTCGCGTTTCAATTCCGAGCCGCCACCAAACATGTTCCTGGGCTCCCTGTAACGAATCGTAAAACCAGTGGCCCCCATAGAAGAAAAACTCTCCACGAACTTCTGCTGCATGGCCTCAATGGCGGTCTTAATGCCCACCAATGCCATAATACCAAAGGCAATAATAGCAACGGTTAAACCCGTGCGTAATTTGTTGCCCCTCACGGTTCTGAAAGCCAGCAAAAAGGTGTCGAGAAACTTCATGGTGCGTTTAGATTGGGAATGGTGCGCGTTTCAAACAAAACTTGCGCTCCCAATTTAGTGGATTATACAGGTATTGCAAAACCGTTGATCATATCACGTGTAAAGTTGCAGCACGCTGGCATCACCGGTCGATCACCAGGCCGTTATACCCTGGGCGTAGCAGCCGTGATGTCTGGTAATTTGCTGCGCTTGAGCCTGGTAATTTGCTGCGGTTGAGTCTGGTAATTTGCTGCGCTTGAGTCTGGTAAATTGCTGCGGTTGAGCCTGATACCCCGGTGTCCTATTTCCTGAACGCATTGCCGGATTTGGTGTAACAAATGGTGAACATTCGCAGGGACTGCATTTTGCTGCCACAATGAAGTCCGAACACCCCTATTTCTTAATAAGCAAAATACCAGAGTTTGTTGATCAGCCACTCGGGGAAGATGCCGAGGAAGATCAGGAAAGCAGCAAGAGCCACCAGCTTCCAGCGGAAAAGGATAGTGGTTTTAATGTCCTGTGGCTCGCCGTCCTTGAAATACATGGCCTGGATAACGCGGAAATAATAATACACGCTGATCGCAGCGCAGATAACCCCCAGGATCACCAGCCACATCACCTGGCCGTTTTTAACGGCAGCAGACAACATATAAAACTTGGCCATGAAACCTGCTGTAGCGGGAATACCAGATAAAGACAACAGGAATATAGCATTTGTGGCCGCTAACACCGGGTGGTGTTTCGCAAGACCATTATAGCCCTCAAAGGTGTAATCCTTCAGTTTCAACAATATCGCAAACACGCCGATGGTCGACAAACTATAAGCAGCGGCATAATAAATGATGCCCTCAATAGCCTGGCTGTTTAGCGCCACCAGGGCAAACAACATAAAACCAGCCTGCGCTATACTCGAATAAGCAAGCATCCGCTTTACACTCTGCTGGAAAATCGCGGTGATATTTCCAATCACCAGCGTCGCAGCAGCAATGATCGCAATCACCAATTGCCACTCAGCATGCATTGAAGAAAAACTTCCCTGGAACAAACGGATGAAAGCTATGAAACCCGCCGACTTTACGATAGTCGCCATAAATGATGTAAACACGGTTGGCGCACCATCATAAACATCAGGTGTCCAGAAATGGAAAGGAACCGCAGATACCTTAAAAGCAAGAGAAGCGATCAGCAACAACATCCCAGCTCCTATCATCGGTGTCATTGGCTCAGTGCCAAGTGAAATAACGCTCATATCAAAGCTGCCCTTAGCACCATACACCAGGGTAATACCCATCAACATCAGCCCCGTTGAAAACGCACCCATCAGAAGGTACTTCAAAGAAGCTTCATTACTCTTCAGATTCCTTTTATCAGCTCCGGTTAATATGTACGAAGGAATGGTTATGATCTCAATACCAAGAAATAACAATAACAATGTATTGAAGGTAGAGGCGATGGCCACACCACAAAGAATAAAAAATATCAGCGCAAAATAATCTGCCAGGTTATTCCCCACCTGCTCCATGTCTGGCGCAGATAACAAAAAGTAAATGAGGGTACAACTCACGGCAACCGCATTAAACAACATGCCGAAATTGTCAAACACCAGCATGTTTCGGGTGTCGATCTCAAAAAGCGGGTTACCACTCATATCCATGATGATACCACATAAAAGGATCAGCACGCCGGCTGTGGCTATGTTCCTGATCAGAATACTGCTTTTGAACAGTATCCCACTGAACATCATGATCACTCCCCAGATTGCCGATATTATAATTGCATTCATAATTTATTCACCGTTTCTCGTAAGACAGACTTAAGGTTGTTTTACCATCATTGTTGACAGAATAGAATCCGCTACTGACTGTGTAAGTTCAAGCATCGGCTTTGGATACACTCCAAAAGACAAGATCAGTCCAACTATAATAATCAACGCAAGTGATTCATTCAGTTTAATATCAATTCCGCGCTCGGTTACTGCATTGGTATTGCCATAAAACACGCGCTGAATCATATTCAAAGTGTACACCGCCGATAATATGATGGTAATACATGCCAATGCCGCAAACAACATACTGTATTTTGAAGCCTCAGAACTGAAAACACCACTAAACATCAGGAACTCTCCAACAAATGCATTCGTTAAAGGAAGCGCCACATTCGCAAGAGCAACTATCACCAGCAACAGGGTAAGCATAGGTGCCTTCTGGGCAATACCTCCCAACTCAGACATCTTTCTTGTACCAAACTGACGCTCTATCAGTTCAACAACGATCCACAATCCAATGATATTGATACCATGCGCAAACATTTGGATCATCACGCCCTGGATACCAGCCGGTGACGGAACAAAAATGGCAAGACTCATCAAACCAATGTGAGCTATAGAAGAATAAGCAACAAGACGTTTTAGATCATCCTGCCTGATTGCAACAAGCGAAGCATATAACATTCCGATCACAGCTAACATAGCAACAGTATCTCCCCAGGCCCAGGTTGCAAGTGGTAATACCGGTGCCAGCCAGCGCAACACCGCGAACACACCCATCTTAACCATGATACCACTCAAAACCATCGTTGTTGCAGTAGGTGACTGCTCATAAGCATCCGGTTGCCAGGTATGAAACGGGAAGATCGGCATCTTAACCGCAAAGGCCAGGAAAAACAGCCAGAATACCCAGCTCTGCTGAGGATAAGGCAGCTTGAGATTGTAAAAAGATTTGATAGAAAAAGATCCGTCGGGAGTCTGGCTGTAGAGATAAATGATACCTACAAGCATCAGCAAACTTCCCACGAAAGTATAAATGAAGAATTTGAACGTGACCGGGATACGTCTTTCACCACCCCAGCGCGAACACAGAAAATAAGTTGGAATCAAAGCCAGTTCCCAGAAGAAATAAAACAGCAATGCATCCTGGGCCACAAACACACCCATCAGGCCCGCCTGTGTAAGCAACATCAATGCATAAAAGTTGTTTGCTTTCTCGTAACGCGTTAACCAGGTCGCAATAAATATCAGGGGAAAAGAGATAGCCGTCAACAGGCAAAGTAACTGACCCATCCCATCAAGCTTTACTGTAAACCTGCTGCCCAGCAAAGGTTGCCATTCAACATCGGTCATCAGGTTCGCCGAAGCGGTAAACGCAGTTAACCCAAGTATAGAGATTGTCAGCGTTACGATCGCCGAAAACAGTGACCATGACCTGGCTCCGCTGTCACTCTTTATAAAAAAGGATGCAAAACCACTCAGTAACGGAACAAGTATCAGTAGAACTGGTATCATATCAGATTATGAAAAACTAATTATAGACCGGGAATCAATCAAAGCCACGCTTCAATTGATCATCCGCTTATTTCTTTATAAAAAACTGCAGCGCAAAAAATACCAGGATTCCAAGCACCATCAATAACACATAACTGCCCACCTGGCCGCTCTGTACCAGTCTTACCTGGCGGCTGCTATATTGTAAAAAGCGACCAACGCCATTCACGAATCCGTCTATCACAGAACGCTCCATTACATTATTGAAAAATTTTCCAAGTGATCCTATCGGTCTCACAATGGCAGCATCATACAATTCATCCACATACCATTTATTAGCAAGCAGTTTACCTGCCCCTTGTGGCTCATCGAGCTCGGGTCTTTTGCTGAATCGGGCGATGGCCGCAAAAATGGCAACGAGCGCAATACCAACAGACACAGCCATCAGGATATACTCCGTGCTATGCGAGATGGGATGCGGCTTTTGTACCCGCGCAGACTCGGCAAAAATCGGTGCCAGGAAATTACCCAGCTGATGACTACCCTCTGCAAACACTGCCGGGATACCTATAAAACCTCCCACCACTGATAAGATGGCGAGGACAATCAAAGGAATTGTCATAGCACCAGGACTCTCATGCAGGTGATGTTCCTGATCATGTGTGCCCCTGAAGGTGCCCAGGAATGTTGTAGCATACAAACGGAACATATAATAAGCCGTCATGGCCGCACCAAGAACACCAAGGACCCAATAAACCGGGTTAACCGCCCAGGCTGCAGCCAATATCTCATCTTTGGAAAAGAAACCGCTAAACGGCGGAATACCTGCGATTGCAATACATCCTAAAAGAAAAGTGATGTGTGTGATCGGTAACTTCTTTTTTAACCCGCCCATGTTCCGGATATCCTGCTCATGATGCATGGCATGAATTACCGAACCTGCACCAAGGAACAACAAAGCCTTAAAAAATGCATGCGTGATAACATGGAACACAGCACCTGTGTACGAACCGACACCAAGGGCAATGAACATGTAACCCAACTGGCTCACTGTTGAATAAGCCAGTACCTTTTTAATATCGTTTTGTTTGATAGCAATCGTTGCGGCAAGCAAGGCTGTCGCCAGTCCCACGATAACAATAACATGCGAAGTATAAGGAGCAAGTGTATATAAAATGTTGCTGCGCGCAATCATATAAATACCTGCCGTAACCATCGTTGCCGCATGTATCAATGCCGATACAGGAGTGGGACCTGCCATCGCATCCGGCAGCCAGGTATATAAAGGTATCTGCGCGCTTTTACCGGTTGCACCAACAAACAACAGCAAAGTGATCCCGGTAAGATCCGTATTGGACAACTTACCAAACAGATCCAGAACTCCTGTGTTCTCAGGTGTATAAAAGCTAACGGTTCCCAGTTTTGCAATCATCCAGAAAATAGCAAGCAGGAAACCAAGATCTCCAATACGGTTCATGATAAATGCTTTTTTTGCAGCATTACCGTATTCAATATTTTTAAACCAATACCCGATCAGTAAATAAGAGCACAAACCAACACCTTCCCAACCAATAAACATGATCACAAAGTTGTTACCCATTACCAGTAACAGCATCGAGAAAACGAACAGGTTCAGGTAAGCAAAATAACGGGCATAATGCGCGTTGTTTTCCTCCTTCATGTAGGCCGTTGAGTAAAGATGTATCAGGAAACCAACACCGGTTATCACCAGCAAAAACAACGATGATAACTGATCAACCCTGAACGAGAAAGGCACCGACAGCGAACCCACGCTTATGAAATCAAACAAAGTGACTACCTGTGTGTTACCATTCTTTACTTCCAGGAACACCAGCACACTCAGGATAAAAGAAACGAGTATGGTGCCACTACCTACAACAGCAGAAATCGTTTTGGGCAAACCCTTACGGAAGATTCCGTTTACAAGGAAGCCTATCAGTGGCAATAAAGGGATTAAAGTAACCAGTTTGTTCATAATACTTTTTATACTGAACGATTGTAAACACCTGTGCAGCTATAGGGCCGCATGTATCAATGTTTAAGTCTGTTCAAGAAATTAATATCAACGGAATGCGTATTGCGGAACATCATAACAATAATGGCCAACCCCACACTTACCTCTGCCGCTGCCACTACCATGATAAAAAATACAAATAACTGACCTTCGATACCCGCATTGGGGTTTGCTGCTGTTTGTGCCAGGCTATGCATTTTGGAGAATGCTACCAGCAACAGGTTAACGGCGTTCAACATCAACTCAATGCACATAAAAACGATGATGGCGTTTCGTCTTACCAACACGCCGGTTATACCGATGCAAAACAAAGCAATGGAAAGAAATATGTAATACTCAATACGCATGTGTAATTTCTTATAGTTGTTAATCTTTCTTACCAATCACAATGGCACCAACCATCGCACTCAGGAACAATACGCTGCTTATTTCAAAAGGAATAACATATTGTGTAAATAACACTGTACCCAGGTTCTCTATCAAACCAATCTCACCGGAACCATAATTAACCATCTGTCCCTTCTGATCAGCATCTTTTAGTGCCGCAACCAAAACCAGCATAAGACATCCGCCGGCAACAATTCCTGCCAGGCGCAGCCATTTATTTTTCTTTGGTTCCGTATCGGTGTTCAGGTTCATCAGCATGATTACAAACAGGAACAACACCATAATGGCTCCTGCATATACTATCAGGTTCACTATGCCGAGAAACTGGGCATTCATTAATATATAATGACCAGAGATAGCGAAAAACGTTACAATGAGCCAAAGCACACTGTGCACAGGATTTTTACTGATAACAAGCATAATAGCACTGCCGAGCGCCATTGCACTTAAGAAATAAAATAATATCTCGGAAACGTTCATGCAGTTATTGGTTATAGTTTGTCGCCTGGATTAATTTGATTTGGTGGTTGAGCGTTTTGGCCTTGATCCCTGAGCCTTTGCATAATCTTCAGGATTATCAATAGGGTGCGGAATCAACAAATCCTGCTTGTCATAGATAAGTCCTTTACGCTGATAATTTGCCGGTGCAAAAGTTTCACTCAGGTAAATGGCATCTTTCGGACAAGCCTCTTCACACAAACCACAGAAAATACAACGCAGCATATTGATCTCATACTTAGCCGCATATTTCTCTTCACGATATAAATGTTCTTCGCCTTTTTTACGCTCGGCGCCTTCCATCGTAATAGCTTCGGCAGGACAGGCCACTGCGCAAAGCCCACAGGCAGTACAACGTTCACGGCCCTCTTCATCACGGTTCAGTACCTGTAATCCACGGAACACAGGACTAAACTCTCTTTTTTGTTCAGGGTACTGAATAGTTGCCTTCTTTTTGAAAATATGTTTGAAGGTAATAAGCATGCCCTTAGCGATGTTCCAGAGATATAATCTCTCCAACGCTGTCATCGGTTTCCTTTCCACCGGCTTCGCTCTACCCGTTAATGCTTGCATAGTGCTCTCCCCGGCATTCAGTGTTACGGAATGCCTTTTTTAAGTTTCGCAAAAATAATTTTTATACGGTCAACTGACCAATTAAGTTTTGTGGCTGAATATTAATAAGCTTCAGCCTGGCTATGTTTTTATCAGAATCCGTTTGTTCTGTACAATACCACTGCAGCGGTAACCAGCATGTTCAGCAAAGCAAGTGGTATCAGTGTGCGCCAGCCGAGATTCATCAACTGATCGTATCTGAACCGCGGTATTGTCCACCTTACCCACATAAAGAAAAAGATGAAACATGAAGTCTTAACCAACAGGCTTAGCACCTGCAGCAATGAAGTCAGGTTTTGTCCCCAGCTCTGCACAAGGTTTGCATCATTTACAAACGGTATATCATAACCACCAAAGAACAATGTAGCCATCAAAGCACTGCTGATAAACATATTGATGTATTCAGCAAACAGGTAAAAACCCAGCTTCATGGATGAATATTCCTGGTGATAACCCATGTTCAATTCGTTTTCAGCCTCTGGAAGGTCAAATGGCGCACGGTTACATTCGGCAAATGCACAAATAAGAAAAATCATGAAACCCAGTGGCTGCAGGAAGACGTTGTACCAGCCATCCATCTGTTCGGATACAATCACACTCAGCTTCAGTGACCCGGTTAACATCAGTAACGCGATCAACGACAAACCCATTGGCAATTCATACGAGATAGCCTGTGAAGCACCCCGTAGTGAAGCCATCAAAGAGAATTTATTGTTGGAGGCCCATCCACCAATCATCAGACCGTAAACCCCCATACTTACCACAGCAAAGATGTATAACACGCCGATATTAATGTCGGCTACCTGCAGATTGATCTGGCGATCGGCCCCAAATAATGTAAAATGTATCTGGCCACCCCATGGTATGATAGCCGAGGTCATAATTGCCGTTAGCATTGCCAGCGAAGGACCCAGTATAAAAAGTGCCTTATTGGAAGTGTTTGGGATGATCTCTTCTTTCATGAACAACTTCAATCCATCAGCAAGCGGCTGCAGTATTCCGAAAGGACCTGCCCTGTTGGGACCGATACGATCCTGGATCACCGCAGCAATCTTACGTTCTGCGTAGGTTTCATACATCGCAATTACCAGCGAAATGGAAACAATGGATACAATAAGAATAAGCTTTTCTATTACGAAGCCCCAGTCAATTTGCATAGTTTGTTTGTTTAAAGCGGTATGGCTTTATCCTTTAAAGTCTTCTGAATGTGCGGGTCCGGGAATTTCAGACAGTTGCACATTTGGTTTGTTTACTTCGCTTACTGAGTGAATATCCATCAGCAATCTTGGTGAACGGTTCATGATCTTTTCAACGGTCTCTGCCGGCATCGTTGTACCCACATAATGATTTGCAGAAATCACCGACTGACGACTGATACGCGTTGGTCCTTCAATGATCCAGTCACTGGTTTTCTTCCGCTCGAAACGGCATTCGTTGCAGATCCAGTCTTCCACTTCACCCCACTGATCTTTACGTGCAGTAACACGGAACACCTCATCGCCACGATACCAGAGCGTAACCTTGCCTTTACACTTGCTGCAGTTGCAGTGTGCATCAACAGGTTTCAGGAACCAGACCCTGTTTTTGAAACGGAAAGTACGATCAGTTAATGCACCTACGGGGCAAACATCAATCACGTTTCCTATAAAATCATTATCAAGTGCTTTTTCAATAAATGTTGCTATCTGGGCATGATCACCGCGGTCCAATACACCATGTTCGCGTTTCTCAGTTAACTGATCAGCAACATACACACAGCGGTAACAAAGTATACAACGGGTCATGTGCAGTTGTATATATGGCCCCAGATCGTGTCTTTCAAACGTTCTGCGCGGGAACTCGTACCGGGTGCCTTCCTTGCCGTGATCATAACTCAGATCCTGTAAATGACACTCACCTGCCTGGTCGCAGATCGGGCAATCAAGCGGGTGATTGATCAGCAGCATTTCAACAACACCTTTACGTGCATCGATCGCTTTCTCGCTGGTGATATTTTTCACAACCATCCCATCCATCACGTTCGTGCGGCAGCTTGCTACGAGCTTTGGCATCGGACGCGGGTCAGCGGTTGAACCTGCTGCTACTTCAACAAGACAGGTACGGCATTTACCGCCGCTGCCTTTTAATTTGCTGTAATAGCACATCGCAGGAGGAACCACATCACCACCGATACTTCTCGCAGCATTCAGGATGCTGGTACCCGGTTCCACTTCTATAGTGATATTATCTATAGTTACCTTAATAAGCTTTTTTTCTTCAGCCATACGATTTGTAATATTTTAACCGGCGCATTTACTACAACCGGTAATATTCGTTAAACAGTCACCAGTTCGGGTCTTGGATCTGCATAATGTGCAAGACCAAAGTTCCTTACCTGGCTTTCCTCAGGATTAAGCACGTGCCATTCAAACTCATCTCTGAAGTGGCGGATAGCAGCAGCCACCGGCCAGGCAGCAGCATCGCCCAACGGGCAGATGGTATTACCTTCAATGCGGCGTTGTATATCCCACAACAGATCTATATCGCTCATTTTACCCTTGCCATATTCGATGTTCTTCAGAATCTTTTCCATCCAGCCTGTGCCTTCACGACATGGTGAACACTGACCACAACTTTCATGACGATAAAAACGTGCAAGTGTCAGGGTATGGCGAACCACGCACTGATCTTCATCCAACACGATAAAACCGCCTGAACCCATCATGGTGCCGGTTGCAAAACCACCATCGGCCAGACTTTCATAAGTCATCATTCTTGTTTCACCTTTTGCTGTTTTAAACAACAGGTTGGCCGGAACAATCGGAACTGATGAACCTCCGGGAATGCAGGCTTTCAAACGTTTTCCGTTTGGAATGCCGCCACAATATTCATCTGAATAAATAAACTCTTCCACCGAGATGGTCATGTCTATTTCATATACACCTGGCTTATTGATGTTTCCACAAGCCGAAAGCAACTTGGTTCCGGTTGATTTACCAATGCCAATCTTTGCATATTCTTCTCCACCAATATTGATGATCGGAACAACTGCAGCAAGTGTTTCTACATTATTAACTACAGTAGGGCAATCATATAGTCCTTTTACTGCTGGGAACGGAGGTTTGATACGAGGGTTACCTCTTTTACCTTCCAGTGATTCTATCAGTGCAGTTTCTTCACCACAGATATAAGCACCTGCGCCACGCTGAACATAGATCTGGCAATCGAAACCGGTGCCCTGGATATTTGTACCGAGCCAGCCATTTGTTGTTGCCTCGCGAATTGCTTCCTCCAAAATATCAACGATCCAGGCGTACTCGCCACGGATGTATATGTAAGTACGGGAAGAACCCAGCGCCCATGATGAAATGATCAAACCCTCAATCAGAAGATGTGGGATGAACTCCATAAGATAGCGGTCCTTAAACGTACCTGGTTCAGATTCATCTGCATTACAAACGAGGTAACGCGGTACGCCTTCAGGTTTTGCAAGAAAGCTCCATTTCATACCCGTTGGGAACCCTGCACCACCACGGCCACGGAGACCGCTTTTCTTCACCTCTTCAACAACATCAGCAGGCGACATCTTCAAGGCTTTTTCAGCAGCGGCATAGCCACCTTCGCGGCGGTACACCTCGTAAGTTCTTATACCTTCAACATGTGCTTTATCTAACAATAATTTTCTACCCATTATTACAGATGTTACTTCACTTTTTTCAAGATGTACTTGTCAGCCAGTTTGCCGGAAATTACCTGTCCGGCCTGATCGAGCTGCACCAGGGCCGTATCGGTCCTGATAAATTTTGATTCAGAACCTACCAGGTGCACAGTATCGTTATGCATCATAAATCTGCCTGATTTGGATAAGTTCAACCCGGCAGTATCTTTCGGATTTTTGCCAAGATAATTATTCACCAACAGGTAGGTGGTATCTGCAAATAAGGTGACCCTGGTTTCTATCCCCTCACAATCTGCACATGGCACTATACCGAGGTAGGATCCTTCGATCACCGCCTGGTAAGAGACCGGCGTTGAAATACCTGTTGTATCGCCTTCATCAGTTGCCGGCTTTTCATCGGCACCTCCGCCACAGGAAACCAGTGCGATCAGACAGAATAATATCAAAGCATAGTTTCTCATTACTGTTAATTGTGTTTTGCGCGACACTCATCAATGATAGCATCTACCTTTTCCCTGGTAAGATGTTCACGGTAATGTTTACCAAGTTGCATCATTGGCGCATAACCACAGGCTCCAAGACATTCAACGGTTTTCAATGTGAACATACCGTCGGTGGTTGTTTCACCCACGCCGATGTTCAGCTTCTCTTTTATATAGTCAATGATGTCATCACTGCCACGCAACATGCATGGGCCGGTCTGACAAACCTCGAACAAATATTTTCCAACTGGTTTCAGGTTGTACATGGAATAGAATGTAGCTACCTCATATACCTCAATTGGCTCCAGTTGCAGCAGCGAGGCAACATAATCCATCGCTTCGGAACTGAGCCATCCGCCAAATGTTTCCTGCGCCAGGTGCAGCACGGGGATCACGGCACTTTTCTGCTTTCCTTCCGGATAGCGGGCTATGATTTCCTGAACCTTGGCGAGCTGTTGCTCTGAAAATTGTACCATATTAATAAACTCGGTTATTCCTGATTGTTATACCACGTTATGCGGTTATCCATCCATCTCACCTGCGATAAGGTTGAGACTACTCATTACAATAATTGCATCACTTAACATTGCCCCTTTCGTAAGCTCTGAATAAGCCTGGTAATAGATAAAGCAAGGTCTTCTGAAATGCAGCCTGTATGGCGTACGGCCCCCATCACTGATAAGATAGAATCCAAGTTCGCCATTAGCACCTTCAACGGAAGAATACACTTCGCCTTTTGGCATATCTATCTCACCCATCACAATTTTGAAGTGCCAGATGAGTGCTTCCATTTTGGTGTACACATCTTTTTTCTTTGGCAGATAATATTCCGGAACATCGGCATGATATACATCGGCTTCTGTTCCTTTAAATTCCTGCACTTTCTGGTATGCCTGCCTGATTATACTAAGGCTTTGATACATTTCCTGGTTACGAACAAGAAAACGATCATAACAGTCCCCTGTTGAACCTACAGGAATATCGAACTGAAAATCTTCGTAACTGCTGTATGGTGAATGAACACGAACGTCATAATCAACACCTGCTGCGCGCAGGTTCGGACCCGTGAAACCGTAGTTCAGGGCACGTTCCGCACTGATAGGACCAACACCAATGGTGCGATCCATAAAGATCCGGTTGCGGGTGAACAGATCTTCAAACTCCTTTAAAACTTTTGGATACTCGTCCAGGAACTTCTCGAGCTTACGGAACGCAGCATCTGAAAAGTTTCTTTCAAATCCGCCGATCCGGCCAATATTCGTAGTAAGTCTTGATCCGCAAACTTCTTCATAGATCTCGTAAATAAGTTCACGATACTGCATTACATAAACGAAACCTGAGAAAGCACCGGTATCAACCCCGACTATTGAATTACAAATCAGGTGATCGGCTATCCGCGCAAGCTCCATGATGATAACACGGAGATAATCTACACGTTTTGGTGTTTGTACACCCAGCAGCTTCTCACAGGTTAAATGCCAGCCCATATTGTTGATGGGTGCCGAACAGTAATTGAGGCGATCAGTGAGTGGTGTTATCTGGTATAAAGGTCTTCTTTCGGCAATTTTTTCAAAAGCACGGTGAATATATCCTACCGTTTGTTCTGCCCCAACGATACGCTCACCATCAAGTTCAAGTATGTTCTGAAACACACCATGTGTTGCGGGGTGCGTAGGTCCAAGGTTCAGCGTGGTGGTTTGCTTTCCTATAGATCCTTCGGGTAATTTTATATGTTGCTCAGACATTATAATAATTTGATTTAAGCTTTATCTTCCGAACATATCATCGTCTTTGTCAATACGCGTCTGGTCCTCCAACGGAAATTCCTTTCGCATCGGGAAGTAATCCATCTCATCAACATTCAGGATCCTTTTGAGATTCGGGTGACCAACAAAGTTGACACCGTAAAAGTCATAAGTCTCTCTCTCCATCCAGTTTGCGGAAGAAAATAACTGTACTGCGGTATAGACATCCGGCGTATTGATATCCGTGAAAATTTTGAATCGTATCCGGACGTTTGCAACAAGATTGTGCAGATGATAAACTATTGCAAGCTCGCGGCCGGCATTATCGGGATAGTGTACCGCACAGATATCAGTAAGGAAGGTGAATGCTAATTCAGGATCGTCGTAAAGGAATTGAAGCACCTTAAGATTTAAATCTTTGGGCGCCTCAAAAGTAAGCAGTCCAAAAGGCTCTTCGAAGTTCGTCAGTTGATCACCAAATTTTTCTGATAGTTTGGATTTTATATGATCGTTGGTTAAAGTCATCGTAAGTTCTCTGCGGTTTAAGCTGGTCAGTTTTGATCGTTATTGGATTCCGTAACTTTCCATTAGTTCCTTGTATCGCTCGCCGTTTCTGCGTCTCAGGCTTTCTTTCCCTACCAGGTCCTGCACACGCATAAACCCATCTATCACAGCTTCGGGTCTTGGAGGGCAACCAGGCACATACACATCTACCGGGATGATCTGGTCGATACCCTGCAATACACTATAAGTGTCAAATATGCCA
Organism: Bacteroidota bacterium; assembly: GCA_023416995.1. Lineage (GTDB taxonomy): Bacteria > Bacteroidota > Bacteroidia > Chitinophagales > Chitinophagaceae > DATHKG01. The sequence goes on along the minus strand of JAEZGI010000037.1, from coordinate 15,234 downwards.
CCGCTCGAAGCGCAGGCACCCATTGCGAGTACCCATCTTGGTTCAGCCATCTGCAAGTACACTTGTTTTACTACCGGGCCCATTTTCTTAGCGATTGTACCCATCACCATCATCAGGTCACACTGACGGGGTGAAAAAGCCATACGTTCGGAGCCGAACCTCGACATATCATAGTTTGCAGCCATGGTGGCCATAAACTCAATTCCGCAGCACGAAGTAGCAAAAGGCAGTGGCCAGATAGAATTTTTTCTGGCCAGGCCGACTACCTTGTCAAGCGTGGTCGTAAAAAACCCTTCTCCCGAATAGCCTTCGGGTCCTTCCTGCACGAGTTTGATATTTCTCTCTCCCGTAAGATTATATTGAACTGGACGCATTTCTTAATTTTTTAATTGATCTTTTGAAAATGAAAAACCGGGCTAACGCCCTCTTTTTTATAACATCCGGGCAGCCCGAAAGTTGTTAAAAATCAATGCCCATCTACCTCAGGATCCTCCATTTTCTATTAAAATCCTGTCAAAATTCTACCGTCTTAATCTTCCCATTTAAGTGCACCTTTTTTAACGATATAGGTGAACCCTGCAAGGAAAAATCCAACAAACATCAGAACCGCGAAAAAGGCGTTCCAGCCCAGTTCCCGGAAGTTGATGGCGTATGGATAAAAGAAAATCACCTCAACATCAAACAACACGAACAATATCGCTACAAGGAAGTATTTTATTGCAATCGGCTGCCTTGCATTACCAATACTCTCAATTCCACTCTCAAAAGTCGCAAGTTTGTCTGCTGTTTTCCGTTTTGGACCCAGAAAATGGGTTACTGTCATTATACCCCCTACCAGGACAAGTGCAAAAAGTAATTGGAGGGCAATAGGAAAGTACCAGAAAGAACTATCAGGATGTTGAGCGGCGGCGGTTGAGGCTTGTAAGAGGTACATCATAATAACCCGCTTAAAGATTTAGGCGCAAAAATAAGACAGTGTGGTGACATTCCAAATCGCTTTGTGCAAATTGGAAAATAAAATCCCCCCCACTGTTCGTGGGAGGGATCGTTTATAAATTATTCATTATAAGTGTGATCGCTACTTTGTTCCCGCCTTCTTAGTGGAAGGTGGTTTGGTGGCCGGCTGCCTTGTTGAAGAGGCGGCTGGTTGTTTGGCCGGCTTCTTCAATTGTTCAATAACAGCTGCGATTTCAGTTTTTGTAGGATCGATTTCCAGTATTTTTTCAAGCGATGCTATGGCAGAATCATTCTGTTTTGCAACGTTTGCATAATACTGAGCAATGTATGTGTGCGACTCGATGATGAAGTTTTTGAACTTGGTACGTGTTGAATCCGGAAGTGTATCTGTATAAGAAACAAGACGTTTGTAAGGATCAATATGCACCCCTTGTTGCAAGGTAGTATCTTTCAACACCGCTGTTCTTGCGCACCAGAGATAACCATAGATCTCGCCCGGATATTTTGTCTGATATACATTACAGAAGATACTGTCGGCCTGTTGCAGGTTTTTAGCCTGGTAATTTGCCATACCCCAATAATACAGGGCAGTCTGAGATGGATCTGGATCCAGTCTGTAAGCAATGCCAAGGAATCTTGCTTCCTGGTTACGGTCGCCCAGCTTTTTAGCCAGGTCAGCAGCCTTATTGATAAATTTCACCTTGTTGGCTACTGCAGTATCGGCATCGATTGCCTGTTGTATATAAGTGAACGCTTCAGATTCACTGCCTGGTGTTTTAGCCGCAATATTTGCAAGTTCTTCGTAATCGGTAGGCAGGATATCTTCCGGAGCTGCTTTAGAAAGGAACGTGTTCATTGCCTGTTTTGCACCTGCAAGGTCACCCAGCGTATCGTTTACATAAGCAAGCATACGATACATTCTTGGAGCCACTTTGTCGCCCAATTGACTGATCAACTCGTTTGCCCTTGTTTTAGCTTCAGCAAATTTGCTGGAAGCGTATAATAAGTCTGCTTTTGCGTACTCCTGCTCAGGCCCCTGATCACTGTTGGCAACATACTGATCGAGGTAGGTAGCAGCTTTGTTTACATCACGGAAGTACCAATAGTAATACAAAGCATAGTAAGTAGGTGCATATGCAGGATCAATTTTTATAGCATCCTCAAAAGCAGGTAAAAAATAATCGGGGTTGTTTTGAGTAAGATATACCCGGCCGATATTATGTTTTGCTGCTGCAAGTTTTGGATCAAGTTCCAAAGCTTTATTGAACGAAGTAACAGCGTTACCACCATCAATCAACACCCGGTAAGCTTCTCCCATCAACATATAGGTTTCAGGGTTATTAAACTTACGTACCTGTGTTGCCTGGTTCAGTTTCTCTATGGCATATTTAGGGTCACCCTGTTTTGCTTCAACATTAGCGCGGGCAACTGCATTAAACACCTCAACATCCTTGTTTTTGGTAAGGTTCAATGCGGTTTCAAAACGCTGACGGGCTTCACTTGTTTTGCCTTCTGTTAATTCTATCTGACCCATACCGGCAAGCAACAATGGCGCATTGCCGTTTTGAGCCAGGTGCTTTTGATACAGGGCTTTTGCAGCCGCAGTATCTCTGGACACCGTATTTTTTTTATCTAATAAAGACTGGCCCAACCAATACACTGCTTCCAGGTTGTTTGGATTTGAGGCCAGGATTTTTTCAAATGTTTCCTGAGCGCTTTTGTATCGTTCATAATACAAAAACTTTTTTCCTTGCTCAACATTCTGAGCAAAAAGAGCACTGCCCGCAAAGGCTAATGCTACTACCAGACTGAACGATCGTTTCATCATTGTCGATTCCTGTTTAGTGTTTGTAATTATTTATGTTTTATTAATCGGTTACCGCATTCTAATCTTCTGAAATATTGACTGTTCTCACATCAAATTGCATCCTCGTCGGTAACAAATAAGACCTACTGAATATCAACTGTCCTTTCTCGTAGATGAGAAAATTAGCGAATCCGCTGCCAAGTCCTTCAAAATTTTCTTTCAGAATATAATACAAAGGGCGGACCATAGGGTATCTTTTCATGGCGATATTAGCCTGGTAAGGTTGAACATAGGTTCCGGTACACCCCCGGCACTCGATTTGCGCAAGTTTAACGCTTTCAAGGAAACTCAGTTGGGATGAGTCTTCGCGGTTACCTATCCAACTAACACCTATCATGCCAATTGCATCATTGTGTGTAGACACATACTGAATTACTCCACGGCTATCGGCAGCAGCAACCACATTTTTACTAAGATTTTCACCTTTTAAAATGCTGTCACGCACAAACCGTACGGTGCTGGTGGCACTGGTGCCGTCGAGCAGTACTTTATATTTATAAGAACTGGTGCCCCGAACCATCGCTTCGAGGTCTGTCATTTTAAAAGTGGTGTCAGTAGCTTTATTGTTAAGAATAACTGCTACTGCATCAAGGGCCAAAGAACCAAAACGGGGTTTGAATCTGTATTTCTCCGTCATGAGTCTTTCTTCGTCCTGGGAAAGACCCCGGGTCACAATCACCATCCGTACACTGTCGTTGGTGAGATCCCGAAGACATTCCGCCTCCGGTTTGTAATCTACTATAATCTTCGCCCCGGGATGCTGCGCTTCAAAAACCTTCACCTGTGAATCAATCACAGGTTTGAACGATTCATCAGCACTTACCCGGATGGTGCCGCTTGTTAGCGTTTCACGCGTGGCATTGCTTGTGCCGCCACCGCCACAAGCGCTGAACGCAAACAGCGTTGCCACTATAAATAAATATATAGATCCCTTTTTCAGGGTCTGTTTATCATGCTTCATTCAATAAGTATAATTTTTCCGGTACCCCCGGTAAAACCTGAAAATGCCGTAAAGGATACATAGACCACCAAAAAAGTAGGAGAATGGTGCTGGTGGAAATTCTAGAATGATGCCAAATTGTTCGGACAGCAAAAAAAAACCGCCGAGTGCAAAATAAATCACCCCCATCCCATAATCCATCAGCGACCTCCTGGTGATATACGCCTTCAGTTTCCGACTTTCATAGTCAGATTGCTGTCTTTGCTCAAAATCGCTCATATTAGTTTTTTTCAGGGGTTCGGGCAAGTTAAGAAATTACAGTGAAAAATTATTGTGCAAACTTTAGAGATTAGAGTGATTTTAATGCCTTACTCTCAATCTTTTTGCTCGCATTAGATTTTTATATATGTCTGCCATAGCCGGCAAGCTGCGTCGCAACATATCATAAAGATGTTTCAAAGGGCCGATTCCATAACATGAAAAGTTAAAACACGCTGGCGCAAATGGGGGCAGCCGTCTATCTTTGCAGTTATGAAGATTTTAATGGTTTGCCTCGGTAATATCTGCCGAAGCCCGCTTGCAGAAGGTATTTTAAAACACAAAGCAGCAGCGGCCGGGAAAAACTGGGTAATCGAAAGTGCCGGAACGAATGGATATCACGTAGGAGAAGCACCTCACCGCTTATCTCAAAAAGTAGCCAGGCTAAATGGCATTGATATCTGCAACCAGCGGGCAAGACATTTCACCGCTAAAGATTTTGACCGGTACGATATCATATATGTGATGGCAGATGAAGTGGTTCATGAAATGAAAGCCCTTGCGGGGAAACACTATGACGCAGCTAAGGTGAGATTTCTGATGGATGAGGTGTACCCAGGCAAAAAAATGGATGTGCCTGATCCCTGGTACGGCCCCGAGCCTGGTTATCACGATGTTTACCGGATGATTGAGACGGCCTGTGACCATATCATTCAAAAATATCCGCAACACACGTAACAATTCAAATATTTTTCTACCTATAATCAACTGCCCCCTGCACCGGGAAACGCGGTTAAAGCATTTAATTGATGAGTATAAAAGTTTCAGTACCTCAGGGCATGCGCGATTTTGGACCCGGGGTTGTAAGAAAGCGCTCTTATATATTTAATACGATCCGCCAGGTTTTTGAGTTACATGGCTTTCAACCGCTTGAAACGCCGGCTATGGAGAATCTTGATACCCTTATGGGTAAATACGGAGAGGAAGGTGATAAGTTGATTTTCAAAGTGCTCAACAACGGATTGAACGATCCGAAAAATAGTGAGAAAGCTAATTTAGGTTTTCAACAGGTATTGCAGGGCAAAAACGACAGTCGTTTAACCGAACGTGCCCTTAAATATGATCTTACTATCCCGTTTGCCCGGTACGTTGCCATGAATCACGGGCAGCTTGCCATGCCTTTCAAACGTTACCAGATCCAACCCGTATGGCGCGCCGACCGGCCACAGCGGGGAAGATACCGCGAGTTTGTACAATGCGACGCTGATGTTGTAGGTAGTAAAAGTCTCATCAACGAGGTTGAACTGGCGAATATATACGCACTCGTGTTCGCGAAGCTGGGAATACCCGTGCAGATTAAAATCAATAGTCGCAAGATACTCGCGGCACTTGCCGAAGCATGCGGCGGCTCAGCTAAATTAACTGACATCACCATCGCTATCGATAAACTTGACAAGGTAGGTATCGATAAAGTAAAGGAAGAACTATTACAACGCGGCCTCGATGAAACACAGGTATCTACTATTGTTGCTTATCTGTCAATTGACGGAACAAATAATGACAAACTGCAACAACTCGCTGCACTGATTCCTTCAGACAACACAGATGCGGGGTTAAACGAACTAAAATTTATTCTTGAATATCCGGCAACAACTTATCCCGATTCAGTGGTTGTTGATTTTACACTTGCACGTGGACTTGACTATTACACCGGGGTAATTTTTGAAGTTAAAGCGGTGGGCGTACAGATGGGAAGCATCGGTGGTGGCGGACGATATGATGACCTCACTGGTCTTTTTGGTGTAAGTGGTATTCCGGGTGTTGGTATTTCTTTTGGGGTCGACCGCATTTATGATGTGCTGGAAGAGTTGCAGCTTTTTCCTGCTGATGTTCAGACCGGGACCAATGTATTGTTCTTTAATCTGGGCGAAACCGAAGCACAGACAGCATTTGCTGCGATGTCCACGTTAAGGGCTTCAGGTATTGCCTGCGAAATTTATCCCGATCAGGTCAAACTCGACAAACAATTCAAATACGCAGAAAAAAAATCAATTCCATATGCTGTCATAATAGGCACACAGGAACTTGAAACAAATTCGTGTGTTGTGAGACATATGGTGAACAGAACTCAGCAAACGATCCCGATTTCGGCATTAAAAGACTTTGCTTTTATATAACACTTAAACAAACCTTTTCATGAAATTCAACCTCTTTACCAGGACCATGATTGCGGCGATTGCAATAGTAGCCGTCTCCTGCGGAAGAAGCGACAAAGCCGGCCCGCCGGTTCCCAAAGACGCTTCTATCGTTGTTCATATCAACGCAGGATCCCTTTCAAAAAAACTGTCCTGGAACGAAATCAAACAAACCAGGTGGTTCAGCGATATGTATGCAGAAGCTGATGACAGCCTTGCCCGCAAACTGATGGACGATCCCGGCAGTTCAGGGATCAATGTGCAGGAAGACATGGTGTTCTTTGTGAAAAAACAGGGCCGTGGCGCTTACATGGTTTTTGAAGGTTCGGTTAATGACACTGAAGCGTTTCAGAATTTCAACAAGCAAATGAATAAAGACGCTTCTGTAACACGCGGCGGTGATCTTAACATTATGAAGTTGAGGGGCAACGGTGTACTTAGCTGGAACGAAAAACGATTTGTGTATATAATGAATGCGCCGGGTATGGCCAGTCCTTTTGCATCTTTCGGTTCATCTATGGAACCATATTCTTTCCCTGCCGACAGCCTCCAGATGTTTGCTACTGTGTTATATGATTTGCCTTCCGATCAAAGTATGTACAAAGATGACCGGTATGCGGCAACCATGAAAGAAGACGGTGATCTGCATATCTGGATGAACAATGAACAAACTTATGGTGGCATGGCTGCCGGTATGATAGGTATGCTAAAAGTAAATGCACTGTTTGATAAAAACGCAACCGGCATGACACTCAATTTTGAGAATGGAAAAATAAGCATGAAGACCAAACAGTTCTTTAGCAAAGAAGTGTTGAAGGTGATGGAGAAGTATCCTTCAAAAGATGTTGCTGCCGATGTTGTAAATCGCATTCCATCACAAGATGTTGCGGCGGCTTTTGTTATGAACTATCCGCCCGAAGGTTTGCGCGAATTCCTCAAATTAGTTGGATTCGACGGTGCGCTGAATGGTTATCTGCAACAAATCGGGTATACAATGGACGAGTTTGTAAAAGCTAACAAGGGCGACCTGGTTATAGCGGTTACCGACGTGCAGTTTAAAAAAGATTCGCTGGGCAACCAACGGAACGATTCCGGCGAACCAACGGCTACTAAATCTGGCGGTACTGATATGAAGTTTTTATTTGCAACATCTATTAACGACCGTCCCGCTTTTGACAAAATGGTTGGTGCAATATCAGCTCAGCTTGGCCAGCAAGGCATTACCGATGCATTCCCTTCAATAACCTATAAAATAGATAATGATTGGTTTGTGGCAGGTAACACCGAGACACAGGTCACTCAATTTTTAACCGGAAACGGAACAAAGCAGCCATTTGCTTCGCGTATAAGCGGTCATCCTTTCGGAGCCTATATCGATTTCCAATACCTGATGAATTCAGCCAACGCGGGAATCTCTGATACTACCGCCCAACGTGCACTTGATGCAAGCATCAGCATGTGGAAGGATGTACTGATGACCGGGGGAAGAGTTAAAAACGGTTCTGTGAATTATGATGTTGAATTGAATCTTGTTGATAAAAACGCAAACAGTTTAACTCAACTGAACAAATACCTGGATCAGCTTTCCGCTTTTAAAAAAGCCAAAGTTCAGTTCTGATAAAAACAGCACCGGCTTTTAACCGGTGCTGTTTTCTTTTATAACGTACCTGCCTTATGGTGATTAATCTCCAACAACTTTTACCGGCATATTTTCCAGGCGACCGCCACGCATCCTCACACGTATGGTTGAAAGATATTGCTATCAACCCGGGTGACCTTATTGAGTTGGTAGCACCCTCAGGTAGCGGTAAAACATCTCTTGTTCATTTTCTTTATGGCATGCGCAGGGACTATACAGGTGCTATCCTTTACAACAATAAGGCGCTTCGCGGTGTTGATCATGAACAAATGGCCGTTTTCCGCGCCAGCCAGGTAAGTATCGTTTTCCAGGATCTGCGCCTGTTTAAAAACGAGTCGGTAAGAAATAATCTTCTTTTAAAAAGACAACTGTCGCCATACCATACAGACGATCCCATTGATATGATGGCCTCACGGTTAGGCATAAGCGATAAACTTGATAGCTTTTGTGGTAACTGTTCTTATGGCGAACAACAACGTATCGCCATCATCCGTTCATTGATGCAGCCTTTTGAAGTTTTATTGCTTGATGAACCCTTTAGTCATCTCGACAACAAAAATGCGGCAGCAGCTATGGATCTCATCCTGGAAGAGGCGGCACTGCGGAAGGCAACAGTCATTCTTGCGGACCTTGAACAAACGCCACGGTTCCCCCATACAAGGTTATTATATTTATAAACAGATGCCATTGACAAAACCTTCGTTCAGATATATAAAACCACTTATTCAACGCAACACAAGCCGGTACTCAGGAATATTTTCTTTTGTGGGTCTGGGTCTGGGTGTTTTGTTGTTGTTGTGTTCCATCCAGATGTTTCTAAACATACAGCAGCTTCTGGGTAATAATACCCCGGCAAAAAATGATTTTGATTTTATCTCTATCAGCAAAACCATCACCAACGAAACGATGGGCGATCTTGATAAAAATCTTTTCCAGGAAGCTGAAATCAGGGAAGTGGCTGACCAGCCTTTTATCGATGGCGTTGGTCCTTTGATAGCCAACCGTTTCAGGACACAGTTAAGTATCGACCGTATCATTCCCTTTAGTACCGATTTTTTTGTTGAAGCGTTGGATGCGTCTTTCATTGACGATGTACCATCAGCCTTCCAATGGCAGCCTGGCCAGATGCTTATCCCGGTGATATTATCGGCGGACTTCCTTGAAATTTATAACGTGTTTGCGCCAGGATATGGGCTGCCACAGGTTTCAGAGGCTACGGCTTCGCAGTTGATTGTTAACATTAACTGTTTTGGTGAGAATGGACGTGCACAAACCTTCCAGGCAACGATTGTTGGTTTTAGTGACCGAATCAATTCCGTTCTGGTTCCTGAAGCATTTCTTCATTGGGCGAACAAAGAATTCGCCGGCGTTACTGATGTAAAAGCAACCCGGCTCTTTATCAGAACAAAAGATGCAAATGATCCGGCTTTTTTGAACTTCCTGGATTCAAAAAACTATAACATCAACAAAGACAAAACGAAATTCGGCCGGGTGAAGCAGGTGTTACAGGGAATTTTTACCGGTCTAGGTTTTTTTGGTTTACTCGTGGTAATTCTTGCAATGATGTTGTTCTCATTTTACCTGCAGTTGATGATTGCACGAAGCAAAGAGAACCTGCAATTACTGCTCACGTTGGGTTACTCTCCCGGCTGGCTCAGTAAAAAGGTTACCGCGATTTTTGCGCCTTCGTATGTGATGGTTGTTTTGTCAGCCGTGTTATTGACGCAATTATTTCACTGGTTATTTTATCATTTTGTTTTGGCCGATCGTCCTGAACTTTCTCCCTGGGTTCACTGGAACGTTTGGCTGGTAGCCGCTTCATTAACCATATTGTCATTGATCATTAATCACAGGATGGTGAGAAAATTGTTGTTGAACATGTATTAGGAACCTGCTTTTTTTACCACCATTGCCGCGCCTTGTCCAACGCCAACACACATGGTTGCGAGAGCGTAACGGGCGTCACGACGTTTGAGCTCATGTACCAGCGTTGTCGTTATCCGTGCACCGCTGCAACCAAGAGGATGACCAATTGCAATTGATCCTCCATTCACATTAATCAGCGATGCATCAAGTTCCAGATCGCCGATGCAGGCCAGCGCCTGCACGGCAAAAGCTTCATTGAGTTCAACAAGATCCAGTTCTTTAACCGTTATGCCCGCACGTTGAAGTGCCTTCCTGGTTGCGGGTACCGGTCCCACGCCCATAATCGCCGGGTCCACACCTGCCACTGCCATTGAAATGATTTCGGCCAGGGGTTTCAACTGGTATTTGGTTACTGCGTCTAAGCTTGCTATCAGCAGAGCAGATGCTCCATCGTTTATACCCGCAGAATTACCGGCCGTTACCGTGCCATCGCTTTTAAAAACAGGTTTGAGTGATGCCAGTTTTGATAGAATACTTTGACGAGGCTGTTCATCTTTGGTAAAATAGATCTTGTCTTTTTTACCACCCAGGATCTCGACACCGACAATCTCATCATCCCATTTTCCGGCATTAAGTGCCTGGAAATATTTTTCCTGTGAATGCATTGCAAACTGATCCTGTTGTTCGCGGGTAATGTTCCATTGGCTGGCCACATTTTCTGCAGTTTCACCCATCGAATAAGGATAATACAGATCGGTCAGTTTTTTATTTGGTAGCCGCCAGCCAATGGTGGTATCTACCATCTGCAGGTTGCGGTTCCAGGATCCACCCGATTTTGGAATCACATATGGTGCGCGGGTCATACTTTCTACCCCGCCCGCAATATAGAGTTCACCTTCACCACAAAACACCGCGCGGGCAGCATCCATAATTGCCTGCAGTCCGGAAGCACATAAACGATTGACAGTATTCCCTGGAACAGTTACCGGCAGTCCGGCCAACAGCGCAGCCATACGGGCAACGTTCCTGTTGTCTTCGCCGGCCTGGTTGGCATCGCCGGCAATCACGTCTTCAATGGCATTTACATCAATACCCGGGTTGCGGTCCAGTAGCGCTTTTATTACAGTTGCCAGCAAATCATCGGGCCTGATACTGCTGAGTGCACCTCCATATTTACCAATCGGGGTTCTCACAGCATCAATTATAAAAGCACGCGTCATAAAATCAGGTATTTTAAGGCAATGTTGCCGGTTATAGGGGGCAAATCTCTTCTTTATTTTATCATCATCAAACTTCATCCTGATACATATAAACCATTGCCGGAGGGAAATTGCGGATATCCTTAACAAACTACAATCCGTTTTTAGCAATACCTTTGCGCTATGGTCAGCACAAAGAAAAACATACGGCACCTGGGTTTAAATGACCTGGAGGCTTTTTTTGAGACCCTGAATGAAAAAAAGTTCCGGGCTAAACAGGTTTACGAATGGCTGTGGACCAGGCAGGCGCAAACCTTTGATGCTATGACCAATCTCAGCAAAGACCTGAGAGCCAAGCTGGAAGAAAATTTTACCCTGCCCGCGCTTAGTGTCGACACAACCCAGTATTCAGGCGATGGCACGGTAAAGAGCCGCTTCCGCACCTGGGATAAACATCTTGTTGAAGGCGTACTTATCCCTACCGATGAAAGAAAAACCGCCTGCGTATCCTCGCAGATTGGTTGCTCGCTCAGTTGCAAATTCTGCGCTACCGGTTATATGGACCGCAAACGAAATCTTGATTTTGATGAGATCTTCGATGAGGTTGTGCTGATCAACGAACAAAGCGAAAAGGTTTTCAATAAGAAGCTCACAAATATTGTTTTTATGGGCATGGGTGAACCTCTACTCAATTATAAAAACGTTCTTAAGGCGATTGAAAGAATCAGTTCACCCGATGGACTTGGCATGAGCCCAAGACGCATTACCGTATCGACTGCAGGTGTTGCCAAAATGATCAAACAACTGGGTGATGATGAAGTGCGTTTCAAGCTTGCGGTTTCATTACATGCCGCCAACGATCAGAAAAGGAACGAGATCATGCCCATCAACGAGAGCAACAATCTGAAAGCGCTGGTTGAAGCACTTAACTATTTCTATAAGAAAACAGGCAACGAAATCACACTCGAATACATCCTGTTCCGCAACTTCAATGACAGCATTGCTGATGCAGATGAACTGATAAAAATATTCCGGCAGGTTCCTGCTGATCTTGTAAATATCATTGAATATAACCCGATAGACGCTGCCGCGTTCGCCAAACCAGACGAAGAAACCGTACAGGCTTTTATGGCTTACCTGGCCAAACATAAAGTAAATGCTCGTTTGCGCCGCAGCCGGGGCAAGGACATTGATGCTGCCTGTGGTCAGTTAGCCAACAAAGCGAACCCGGTAGTGTAATTACTGATGCTGCCCATTAAGGTTAACGGCACGACCTTATATTTTAAACAGCCTTTATCCGCGTGCTGTCTTCCTTTTTTTTGCTCAGAATGGCTATTGATGCGTCCAATGTCTTTTTGATCTTTTTTACCGGAATATCCTCATATGGATCCATATACATGATCGAAATCCGCGCGCGGTTGCCAGCTTCCAGCCAGTCGAAACGCAGATTTCGCCCTTCCATGAAACCGATATAGGGCAGGGCAGTTTTTTTATCGATCCAGAAATAACAAAGCATCTTTTTTTTGTAAGTGAAAAACGGCATCCCGTATTTCAGGGATTCGCCTATCTGCGGTTCGTGATTAAGAATAATTGTTCGTAAAGCCGCAAGACACCCGGCATTGGGCTCCGGAAGTTTAGCGTAAAACAGGTCTACCGATTTCATGACATGGATTCAATAAATAGTTATTGGCTTGAACTATTGCCAGCGTTTTCAAATTTAGTTACGCACGGGAATACAATGTGTTGTGATGTGACAAGCGGTTAATTCAGTGCCCTGCCCGAAAAAGACTACCTTTGTTTATTACTCACTACTGTTGTAAAACAGCAAATCGCTTCAAATGGCAAGAAATAACTTCGAGAAGTTTATAAATACCGGTACAACCGGCGCTAAGAAAAAAGAACAGATCCGCCAGGAAAAAAAGAAGGCAAGAGACGAAAAAAACGCCTATTTCGATAAACTGAAGCAGGAAAAGAAATTGCAACGCGATGCCCAGCGTTCGGCCCCGCTGCGTGAAAACGAAGCACGAAGCCCGGAAGAACGCCGACCTGGCAAGTCAAAATCTTATGGTAAAGCTGGCGGCCCTGGCGCTACACCGGCCCGGTCATCATACAAGACCGACAATGATGCATCCGGTGCGAAGTCATATGGTAAACCATCCCGGTCATCATACAAGATCGACAATGATGCATCCGATGCGAAGTCATACGGTAAACCATCCCGGTCATCATACAAGACCGACAATGATGCATCCGGTGCGAAGTCATACGGTAAACCATCCCGGTCATCATACAAGAACGACAATGATGCATCCGATGCGAAGTCATACGGTAAACCTTCCCGGTCATCATACAAGACCGACAATGATACATCCGGTGCGAAACCAGCTTATGGTAAATCTGCACCTGTTAAAAGAACTCCCGGAGCTTTTGGTAAACGTACATCTGCAAAGTCAGCCTCACCCTCCGATGAGCCACGCGGGTATGGAAAAAAATCTGCTTATGGCAAACCATTGGTTAAAAAGGAAGATCGCAAAGGTGGGTATGCCGGTAAACCCAAACCCTCAAAAGCTCCTACTGATATAACCGGTACTATCGCGCGCAGTGCAGCAAATGCAAAGGCGAAAGCCGAAGCCCCGAAGGTTGCCGTTCCCGCGAAACAAGAGTCATTTAAGGACGGCGTAATGCCGCTTAACAAATACATCGCCCATGCCGGGGTTTGTTCAAGAAGGGATGCTGCTGACCTGGTAAAAAGCGGTAAGGTTCACGTAAACGGGCAACCTGTACTTGAGCCAGGTTTCAAAGTGAATATAAGAGATGAAGTGAAGGTCCATGGCAAACAAGTGGTTGCCACGCGGAACTTTGTTTACATACTTCTTAATAAACCAAAAGACTTTCTTACAACTACCGATGACCCCGAAGGAAGAAAAACGGTGATGGATATCATTAAATCGGCCACAACCGAAAGAGTATATCCCATTGGTCGCCTTGACCGGAACACAACCGGCGTACTCTTGCTGACCAACGATGGGGAACTTGCACAAAAGTTATCTCACCCCAGCTACGAGGTTAAAAAGATCTACGAGGTTAAGCTTGACAAACCGCTGGCTAAAAAAGACTTTGACCGGATCATTGCAGGTGTGCAACTCGAAGATGGTTTTGTAGCTCCGGATGTTCTTGCTTATGCTGACAGTAAAGACAAAAGCGTTATTGGAATCGAAATTCATAGCGGTAAAAACCGCATTGTACGCCGCATATTTGAACACGTTGGCTATGATGTAAGAAACCTCGACCGGGTGATGTATGCTAATCTTACTAAAAAGAATGTTGAACGCGGCAAATGGCGTTTTTTATCCGAGAAAGAAGTTCGTCTTTTGAAGTTCCTGAATGCTTCTTATACAAAAAAGCCGGACGCGAAGCCAGCACGCTAATCTATATACCAAAAGTTCTTTTGATTGAAAACGGCACTTAATATTATTGAGGAAACGGACCAGTTTATTGCTTTAAATAAACCAGCCGGATTGTTAAGTATCCCCGACCGGGAAGGAAAAGAAGTTTCACTAAAATCAATGTTGCAGGAGAAGTATGGAGAAATCTTTACTGTTCACCGCATTGACCGTGAAACAAGCGGCATTATTGTGTTTGCAAAAACCGCTGCTGAACATCAACATCTCTCAGAAGCGTTCCAGGAGCGTACTGTAGAGAAATATTACCTTGGTCTTGTTCACGGTGTGCTTGCCGAAAAGAAAGGGACCGTTGAGGTTCCTATGATGCAACACCCCGGTAAACAAGCGGTGATGATCGTACACAAAAATGGGAAAATTTCAATTACAGATTATGAAGTAGCTGAAGAGTTTGGAAAATACACTTTGCTTCAGTTCAGGATTCATACAGGGCGCACCCACCAGATCAGGTTGCACATGCAACACATCGGTCACTCAATTGTCTGTGATACGGTTTACGGTGATGGACAACCGATTTTAGTAAGTTCAATCAGGAAAAAGTTTAAGCTTTCAAAATCCGAGGATGAAGAGAGACCGATTCTTGCGCGCCTTGGCCTTCATGCGCAACGATTGGTGTTCAGCGATGCATCGGGCAATCGTTATGATCTGCAGGCCGAGATGCCCAAAGATATGCGTGCGCTGATGCAGCAGTTGCGGAAAGCAAAATAAATATGCGTTCGTTCAAATGCTGCTTACTCGTCGCGGCAGATGAGGTGGTTGCTGAATTTTCCCGGTTTATTAGGCGGTTGATTTGCGTCGGGGGCTGGGAGGGTTTTCAGCATTTGGGCGCTGATCGGCTATTTGAAGGGTTTA
>JAEZGI010000036.1 GCA_023416995.1 Bacteroidota bacterium | reverse complement strand
GCTTAGAGATCGGCTCGCTTCAAACTACACAATTGTTAAATCAATGTTTATCCTTGTATGAACACTGCTGGCAAAAAATAAAAAGCTGTAACATTATTTCTGAGGATAGGGAACCGGTGTGTAATGAAAATTCAATCAGATCGAAAACCCTTCAAATGAATATCTCCCGACCGACTGAAGGCGAATATGCGCTCGCTTATAAGGTTTACCTGGATCTTCCCCCGCAGAACGAGTTAATAGCTGCTTTAGAAGTGAACAACGACGAATTGATCAGCCTGTTCAGAAGTATACCAACTGCCATTGAAGTATTCCGATACGATACGGGAAAATGGTCCATAAAAGAAGTATTGATGCACATTATCGACTTTGAACGTTATCTCAGCTTCAAAGCATTTGTGAGTTCCCGCAATGATACCACCAGTGTTTTATATCATCCATCGCGCGATCATTACCTGTTTAATGCCGGTGTGGAACATCGCACATTATGTGACCTCATCACAGAATTTGAATCAGTACGTGCTGCTACTATCAGCCTGTTTAAATCAGCACCGCCATCACATCTTACAAAGATCACAAGCCACGTAGATAAAACGCATGCATGTTCCGCCCGGGCTTATGGGTTCTGTATTGTTGGCCATGCTATTCATCATATGCAAATCATCCAGGAGAAATATCTTGGAAGAAAATTGAGAACAACAAGCAATTTCAACTAGTTACTCCAGTATGGGCCAATCGTTTTCCCATCGCAGTTGCTTTATGATGAGTTTCGAACGACCCTGGTCCCTGGCGTCATAGCCATGATAGATGAGATAGTCTTTACCATCAAAGGTATAAGCAGCATTGTGCCCCGCACCGAACCATTCGTGGCTATCACCTTCAACAATAACAGTTCCGCCGTTACGGGCCATATCAGTGCCGGCCTTGTCAAAATAAGGTCCGGTGACCTTTTCACTACGGCCAACCACTACTTTGTAATTACTTCGTTCGCCCCGGCAGCAATAATCCCATGAAACAAACAGGTAATAATATTTTCCCTTTCTGAATATAAACGGCGCTTCAATAGCCGCATTGCCTGCAGATGAATCAGGTGTTTCAAAACTCCTGGGTCTGCGTGCAATGGTGTGCCATGTTTCAGGTTGCTGCACCGCGGTAAAATCTTTGTTCAGTTTTACCAGTTTCATCCCCTCCCAAAATGACCCAAACGCCAGCCAGCCTATGCCCGTATCATCAACCACAAGATTTGGGTCGATGGCATTCCAAAGATCACGCCCGGGCACCGATTGAACCACTTTCCCCCTGTCGACCCATTGATATTGCGGAGAAGCGGTATCAAGCGTTTTATTCGTTGCAAGCCCGATACACGAGGTGTTTTTTCCAAAAGCGGAAACGGAGTAATAGAGATAGTAAATACCATTGTGAAAACTGATATCGGGAGCCCACATACTTGTACCGCGGAAAGCCGGCAGTGCGGCTTTCACCCAATCAGGCGTTTTGGCAAACACAGGTTTCTCTTTGCGCCATTGTTTTAAGTCTTTGGATGAATAAACACTTACACCTCCGCCCGTCGCAAACAGATACCAGGTGTCTTTTTCTTTGATCATCACCGGATCATGAACCGGTGTTTCCCGTACAGTTGTAATAGTACCAACGGGCGCCGGCAAACGACGACGTGCAGTATCAGGTAACTGTGCGGTGCTTTGTAAAACAACAGCCAATAACAGCAATAATAATAAAAGTTTATGCATGTCCCTTGAATTAACGATCATTCTATAGGCTAACAGACTTCACCAACGGCGTTCTTTAGAAGCAGATGATTGCGGCACCTGGTAAAGTTTTGTACACGATCGAATGCAATACCCGTATCTTTTATCAGTCCGTATCGCTGTGTGCTATCGCCTATAAAATGATCGTTTTTTGTTTTTCATATATCAGTTCAGGGAAATTTCAACCGGCGCTGAATAAAGCAATTCCGCCACACCGACAGTCTTTACACCTAATCGCACAAACACGCTTTTTTTACCTGTCATAGATCCAGGTATAGCAACACTCATTGATACTGGTTGTGAAAGATCAGGAAGGGCCGCAGCATTTTTAGTTATACTACCTGCATTATTGTTCTGATCGGTTATAATAGTTTGACCCACATACAACCGAACCAGTTCAAAGGCCTTACTGGTATTCACGCTTTGCACGTTAAACGTTGCATCAATCATATTACCGTTGCGTTGAAAATTGATGTTGTTTAAAACAAAATAAGGATCAACAGGTACGTCAACGTTTACTGTTCCTTTAACGGTTACATCAATAGAATCAGTTCTGTCTGCCCATGGACCATTGCCGCGCAACAAAGTGAGTTTGTAGTTACCCTCAAATACATTGGCAGAAAAAGTACCATCCTGGTCTATATGCACCGGGATTTTGACAAACAGCTGGTAGCCATGTTGCCAAAGCTCCATCTGCACACCATTTGATCGCAGACCAATCGCCTGAGCACCATATTTTACTGTTCCCTTGATAAAAGCATCTGGCGCATCTTTATTGTCTTTGCTGCAGGCCGCAACAAACAGTGCGAGGATGGGCAACAGCATTCTTATATATTGCTTCATAAAAATAGTTTAGTGTTATTGCAATGGGTTACGAACAATCAATGGATTATTATTGATGATGTTCTGTGGAATAAACGTATAATAGTTTTGCAATTGAAAAAATCTTGGCGCCCTGAACCTGGGAGCCGGCATCTTTACATAAACATACTTACCATCACGCGCTGCATCGCCTGGACGAACTACGCGATAAGGATATAATGCATAGACCACTGATGAAGGATTGTTGGTGCCGGTCCATGTGGTATGTGCTTTCCTGAGCCGGATAAGATCCCAGAGGCGATGATCTTCAAATGCCAGTTCCACCCAGCGTTCACTGACAATTTTATCGAGTGTAATCGAAGTAAGACTGTTTGGGGGAAAACCGGCACGCTCTCTGAGTTTATTGATATATGTTAGAGCGGTACTTTCCTCGCCGAGTTCAAAGGCTGCTTCAGTAGCGTTCATATAAATCTCGCCCAAACGAATCCATACCCACCATACATCGCTCCGTACACCTCTTGTGCTGGAAAGATTTACATCGTCGATATATTTACGGAGATAAAAGCCGGTATTTGAAACCTCCTGAATGGATCGATGTGGACCCGAGGAACCAGTCAACAATTTACCATCTCCGTTAGGATAAGCCGAACCGCCCCATACTGCTCCCAACTGTGAGCCCTCAACGGTCTGATATTCGGTGCCGTTCCATATCATCACCCCTGCCAGCATTTCAATGGTGGAGCCTTTAAATGAACTTCCGGGATATAGAACGGTTCCACCCATACGGCCGTCTTTGTTTAAGAATATATCACCCGGATCGTTATAATAGATATAATCGCTGTTATCGGGTGTGCGGGTTTTTAACGCACCAGGGCTGCCATCTAAAAAGTCAGAGGATTCAACAAGATTCAAAGAAGGACTTACCGAGGAAGATGAAAGGTTATCTTCTCTTATCCCACGAGCTATATTATCATATGTAAACACATGACGTTTATCTTTAGAAGTAAGAAAATCTTTGACAAATATTACTTCCCTGTTGCCTGACTTCTTGGTAACTGCTTCGTAGAATGCCTGCGCCGGATTACCCGGGTTGGTGGATAACGAAAACATGCCGCTGTTGATAAGCTCTTCAGATGCATCCAGCGATTTTCGGTAATACTCGTCAGCTCTTGCTGCAGGAATGCCCACTTCCTCACCGGCAGTAACCAGTGAAGGAGTGATTAAAGCATTGTATTTTGCAATAGAAGCAGCATACAACATAGCGCGGCTTTGCAACGCAAGTGCAGTATAACGGTTGGCGCGGCTATTACTCGGCGCGGCTCCTACATTACCGATCGTGGGTTTAATCGCTTCCAATTCAGCATAGATAAAATCATAAACCTCTGCTTCTTTGTTTCGTGGGTTCCTGAGCGAACTTGCTTCACCGCTATAATCATAAATGAGTTGGTTTGTTATCAGTGGAACACCTCCCATCCGTTTTACCAGTTCAAAATAATTGAAGGCCCTCAGAAATCTCAGCTCGGCATTGAATTGCGCTTTAACAGCCGGATCCAGTGCTGTACCAAATTTATCCATGTTCTCCAGCGTAAGATTGATGTCGCGGATCAATGAATAGTTCCATAAAAACCAGCGGTTGGTCGGATAACTTACGATGTTGTTCCGACCATCATTATTTGATTGTCCCGACCACATTCCTTCATCATAATCGGCCATGTTTCTCCATTGTGCAAGACGGCCGTCTGCGCCATCGTTGATATCCTGCAACCCGATGTCTGTTGGTAACCGATCATAGAAATTAGCCAGCAGGGAAGTGATCTGTTTCGGATCGTTCCAGACCTGCTCATCAAGTATTAAGGATTTTGATTCGCGCTGCAGCCATTCTTTTTTACAAGAAATAAATACCAGGCTGAACAGAGCTATATATAAGCTATATGTCTTTTTCATAATTACAGTAGTTTAAAAGGAAACATTGAAGCCAAATGTGAACACCTTCTGTTGCGGATAAACCAGGCCACCGCTTGATGTGATCTCCGGGTCAATCTCCATATCTGTTACATTATCTAACGTAAACAGGTTAGTGGCATTCACATATATTCTAACTCTTGATGTCCCCACCTTACTCAACAATTTCTTAGGCAGATCATATCCCAGCTCCAGGTTTCTCAAACGCAGGTACCTGATGTTTGTCAGCCAGAAATCATTGAACTGGTAATTAATATGTGTTGTATTGCCGGTTCTTGTTGCCGGGTAGGTTCCCGGGATCCACTCGCTGTTCGGATCATACGGATCAGCACGGTGCCACCTGTCTTCCAGCATATAATGTGGTGATGTACCATTGTTCTGGTAAGGATACCTGAGTTCCACATCGCGTAGAAAGGACTGCATCGATGCACCTGCAAGCACTATCGAAAGACTAAATCCTTTGTACCGGGCATTGAGCACTGATCCAAAACTAAAAAATGGATTCTGGCCCCTTGGATAACCGATCGGGCGCTGATCAAGTGAATTGATGATGCCATCACCGTTTACATCTTCATAAATGAAATCACCGGGTAACATAGTTCGGTTTCCCTGGCCATCAATGTTTACAGGATATTTTTCAATTTCTTCCATTGATCTGAACCGGCCTATGACATGGTATCCGAAAGCATTGTCATTGCCACCACCGGATACACCGAACCACCTGTCTTCTGCAGATATGCGGTACTCATCATATGAATTACCAAAACGCGGTTTATAGGTATATAAACTTCTTATACGTGCGAAAGATGCATTTACACCAATTGAATAGGTAACAGGACCAGCCTGGCTGTTATAGGATACGATACCTTCTACACCACGACTGGCGTCAGCGTTCAGATTTTCATTCGGCAAAGTGTAACCTACTTCGGAGGGCAACAACACATCGTATTTCCCTGCAGGCAATCCGGTACGTTTGCGTTCAAACACGTCAAACTGTGCGGTGATCTTATTGTTGAACAGGGCTATGTCGAGACCAAGATTTTTTGTGCGGTTCATAACCCATGATAACTGCGTGATGGGTAATCCCCTTGGCCGGAGACCAATGGTATAGGTACCGTTAAAGATGGAGCTGCCAGACAGGTAGTTATAACCGGGTAAATAATCAAATGCATTAATACCTGCTTCGCTGCCTGTTTCGCCATACGACACACGCAGTTTAAGATCATTCACAGTAGTAACATTTTTGAAGAAAGCTTCGTTGGAGATGCGCCATCCTGCTGATATACCGGAAAAGAAACCCCATCTTTTATCCGGTGCATAGAGGTAAGAACCATCATATCGACCCAGTAACTCGAGCAGGTATTTTTGTTTATAGCCGTAATTGATCCGCCCTATGTAACCGGCCCTTGCTTCTACTGACCACTGATCCTGTAAAAGATCCTGTTCAGCAAAATTCATCAGTGATACATAATTGTTCGACGGGATCGTATGTACTACGAAATAAGCATTATCGTAATCAGATCTCTCATATGCAGCAACCGCCGAAATGGAATGTTCGCCGATCTGTTTATTATAGCTGAGCTGGAATTGTGCATACCGGTTAATCACATTACGTTTATGTTTCTCGCGCCATGGGTTCTGATTACCATATGGCACGGTGCTTCCGGGCGCACGATCCTGGTAAACCCCGTTATTATAGATGTATGCGGGATAAGTGTATTCCATCCCGTCAAAATCTTCATTCTGGTAGTTATAAGATAAGGTGCCCCTGGCTGTAAGTCCAAAAGGAAGCTCATATTGCGCGTTGAGGTTGATATTCATCCCGTGCCATATATTCTCGATCCATCCTGTAACATCAGTTTTATAGGTGGCAGGATTCACGTTCACATTGTGTGTTTGGTTTATGTAACGTGGATTATTATTGGCATAAGGCGCTTCTGTGGGCCACATACTGAATATACTCAGGAAAGGATTGAAGTAATCATCGAGCCCCGGCACACCAACATTAAATGTTTTCTCGAGCCTGAGACTCACCTGGGTACCAACCTGCAAACGGTTCGCTAACTGTGTGTTGATATTGGCCTGCAAATTGGTTCTCTTGTAACTGAAATCGCGCAACATCGCGTCCTGGTCAAGGTGGGTTACCCGCATGTAATAGGTAGATTTTTGCGTTCCGCCAGAGGCACTCGCACTGATATAGCGTTGCGGTACATTTTTGCGTGTTACCATCTTATAGTAATCATAACTCTGGTAACCACTGTCTGTGCCTGCCTGCCATTTTGCAAGCTCTTCAGGCGTGTACAACAGGGCGGGATTACGGTTTGCATTCTGCTCTGCTTCCACCAGACCTCTCACATGCTGATAAGCATTTGCGGGCCTGGGGTAACGGGTGAAGTTCTGAAGACCATAGTAGCCGGATACCTCAATTGTAGGTGCATCACGTTTACCTTTCTTGGTCGTAATCAGCACCACACCATTAGCCGCCCTTAAACCATAAATAGAAGCTGAAGCATCTTTAAGAATGGTGATGTTTTCAATGTCTTCAAGCCCCAGTGTATTGAATACATCCTGGCCAGAGCCCTGGGTGAATCCAAATCCTGTGGTTGCAGTGCTTCCCCCGGTGTAGGGGACGCCATCGATAACATACAACGGGTTTCCCATGTTCCGTATCTGGATATTCACTCCACGACCCGGTCTTGAATCGGGTGATCGTGTTGTGATACCCTGAACCTTACCTACCAAAGCACCCGAGGTAGTAGTTGCGGGTGTGGTAAGCAGATCGGTTGAACTAACGGTACTGATGGCACCCGTTACACTTGCTTTTCGTTGAGTGCCATATCCAACAACAATCACATCACTTAGTTGCTGGTTGACCGACTTTAGTTGAACCGCAATGTTTGTCCTGTTGTTGACCGGAACTTCGAGTTCACCATAACCAACATAAGTAAATACAAGCGTTGCGTTACCCGGCGCATTAATTGTAAACCGACCATTATCATCGGTTTGTGCAGTGGTGTTTGAACCCTTCACGGTTACTGTAACACCGGCGAGGGCAGTATCACCGGTTGCAACGCGACCAGTAACCGGGTTCTGCGCATGAGATTGAAGAAAACAAAACACAGAAAGCAACAATAAACAACAACGGAGCAACGTGCGACGATATGCCCGTTGCAAATTGTAAAAATGTTTCGGCAGGCAATGTTTCATAGCAAATCAATTTTGGTAATTAAATAAAAGGGCACCAATCAACCGGTAACCATCGTTTGCGTACACGAAGCGGCGAGCGCAGATTCCAGTACGCAGGGGGACGTTTACTACCAGGCATAACGAGGCAATAACACATGGTTAAAAAAGTTTTGACTTAAGTTTGAGCAAAAAGAGCCCGTTCCCGAAATATCAGGTTATCGCTGGTTGAGATCCCAACGAGACTGTCAGAAGAAATGTACGGATGGGTTGGCCGGTTCCACAGAATCATATCCGGCGGGGTGTGCTGCCAGGCAGCAAAAGGTCTTATGTTCTGTTCTGCTTACTTTGCCGCTAACATTGCATTTAATGTAAATTCCGGCAGGTTTATTTTTTTGCCATTTTGCATTGCAGACTCGTGCGCCAGGATACCAACACAGGTTATGTTGGCGGACTGTCTTGCATTCGGGAATGGTTCCCGGTTATCAATCAAAGCCGTAACGAATTCATGTACCAGGTGTGGATGTGATCCTCCATGTCCTGAACCCTGGATAAAAGACAGGTGTTGATTCTCGGACGCATCATATACACCACCTGTAGTAAAAGACTGGATCTCCTGTGGCAGCAGGTGTGCGTAATCAGGAATCTTCACCTTTTCAGGGATCTCACCTGTATGTATAACCGAATCTTCGTGTTCTATCAGGGTCCATTCAAATGATTTCTTCGAACCGTATACATCGAAACTTTCACGGTATTGCCTGGCAGTATTAAAAAGAGAGCGGGTTACTTCTGCGGCGAGATCAGAATCTTTGAATTTGATATGACAGGTTTCAATTGCAAATGGAGAGTTATATTTTCCGATCAGGTGTTCGTCTATCCTGCCTGATCCTAAACAAGAAACAAATTCAGCGTCTGCACCAGCAAGGGCAACAACGGGCCCTACGCAATGTGTTGCATAATGCATTGGTGGCAGACCTTCCCAATAACCTGGCCAGCCGGCCATTTCCTGTTGATGGGAAGCGCGCAGAAACTGGAGTTTCCCCAATTCACCTTTGCGATACATTTCGTTAATGAATAAAAATTCGCGGCTGTAAACCACAGTTTCCATCATCATATAGGTGAGCCCGGTTTCGGCAACGGCCTCCACTATCTGGCGACATTCATCGACAGTAGTTGCCATCGGAACCGTACAGGCAACATGTTTTCCTGCACGCAGGGCCTTCAGTGATTGTTCTGCATGATTCTGGATGGGTGTGTTGATATGCACGGCATCAACATTGGGATCCTTAAGCAAGTCATCATAATTCTCGTAACGTTTTTCAATGTTGAATGCATCCCCTATCTGGTTAAGCTTTTCTTTATTGCGCTGACAGATTGCATACATATTTGCATGCGGATGTTTCTGGTAAATCGGAATAAACTCAGCTCCGAATCCAAGACCAACTATTGCTATGTTAATTTGTTTTGCCATTACGCAATTATTTATTGATGATTAACCAGTAGTGGTTTAGGTTGCTCCAAACCACTCCATTGTTTTAAAAATCTTAACCCATCTTCTGCAAACAGATCCTGGCTTTCAGCCATTGGTCGCCAGAAACAAACCGCACCGGCAAGTTCCCGGTTTTCAGTTGTGAAGCTTTCAATACTTACCGTGCCGGTATAACCGATTGATTCCAACCCGCGTCGGTAATCTTCCCAGCGTGTTTGTCCCGTGCCCGGCGTTCCGCGGTAATTTTCTGAAACCTGTACATGAAGCAACCTGTCGCCCGCTTTTGTTATGGCAGCAACGATATCGGGTTCTTCAATGTTCATATGAAAGCCGTCGAGCATTACATTGGCCGCCGGATGATTGATATCGCTGATCAACCTCAATACATCATCTACATTATTTACCAGGTCCGATTCAAAACGGTTCAAGGGTTCAAGCGCGATCTTTAATCCACGGGCCCCTGCCATCTCGCAAACGATCCGCAGATTTTTTACTGCCAGATCCCATTCGCGTTTTCTTTCTTCGGGTGGAAGTAGTCGCGCCTTGCCAACAGCAGAATACATTGGTCCGCTGAAAAAATTATTACCCAGTGCCACACAAAGATCCATACAGGCTGAGATGTACCTGAAGCAGTTTTCGTGAATGGCCGGATCTGAACTTGTAAGATCCCGGCTGGCACCAAAAGCCCCGCAGATAATTGCCTTTAATCCGTATTTATCCAACCCCTGCTTTACAACATCCACATCGATCAGTGAAGGGTCTTCAACAGCAATTTCAACCACATCAAATCCCATTGATGATATCCTGGAGAAGATGGGCTCAACCGCTTCTGTGGTAAACGGCGAAATCCATAACCATGTACTGACTCCATATCGTATATTCAAACTCATGGTTCTACCGTTGTTGGATTAAATGCTTTGGTTGGCGGTGTGTTTGTTTTGTCAAGCGACACTGCACGATAACCCCCTTTTGAACGGAAGTATGCAATTAACAGCAGGTAACTGACCAACATTATTATCGGGAATATTACAATATCCCGCAACGCTTCTTTTTTGGCTTCATCACGTATAGAAGTAACAGTTTCAACATCAGCGGGCGTAGCAGTTTCCAATTTCTCCTGGTCAAGTGCTTTGTAATCGCCAAACACGCTGGTTTTGTTTTCAGTTACATAGGTAGCATGTATGTTTGTCTGGTTGGCTTTATCGTAAGCCAGCACATTAGCATCTACCGATTTATCCTGTATAAAACCAAGGATCCCGGCACCAATGACACCCGCTGCGATCATACCCAGCCCCCCTGTAATATTCAGTGTTAAGGCACCGCCTTTCGGAAAACGTTCTGCAACAAGGCCTAGCATTGTTGGCCAAAAAAATGTTTTTCCAAGCCCATAGATTGTGGCTGCAACCAGGATCATTACACCTGCAGAATACGACAACATATACAACCCTACCGCTGCAATAACAGAACAAACTGCAAGCAGACCAAGCGGAGAAATCTTATGAACTATAGGACCCGCAAAAAAGCGTAACACGAACATGATTGCAGAAGTATACACCAGTACCCATCCAGCCTGCATACCCAACTGGTTCATAGCAGGTGTCATGAGATCAGTGATCCAGCTGTCAGTACCAAGCTCGGTGGTTGCCAAAGGAATCATGATCAGGAGCAGTATCACAAACAAGGGCTGACCAAGGCTTTTTGTGTACCAGCCAAACCAGGCAGTAATTGCCAGAATCAGTATAATGTTGAAAGTTGTTGACCATGCAAACACGGCGCCCAACTGGAAGATGATTAATGATACAATAATGAGTGCCCCCAAAGCTCCGACTTCACGCAACATTTCTCGGTAAGAAACACCTGCCTGGATGCGCTCGTTTACAGGAAAGCGCCGCGCAAACATCATGATGCCATATACAAGGGTAGGTAACAAAATCAAACCGACCTTATATTCCCATGATGTACCTTCTCCCATAAACAGTGCCATCATACCGCCGATCATAAGCCCACCTGCCCAGGCAGCATGAAGTATGTTCAGCCACTTTGTTTTTGCCTTGGGGAACATCGTGGCAACAACCGGGTTTACAACCGCTTCTACCGTTCCATTTCCCAGCGCTACTATAAAGGTTCCGATGTATAACATCCAATAGCCGGTAGCATAGATGGTGAGAATTGCAGAAGTAATATGACAGAGAAATGCAAAGATCATGGCAGTTTTATAACCGATGCGATCAATGATGAGACTAAACAGCACGATACTGATAGCAAATGGCCATAGACCCACCCCGGCAATTTCACCAAGCTGCGTTTGAGTGAGGTTAAATTCTCGACCCCAGTCGGGCAGTATCACCGCACGCAGAATAAAGCCGAAAGCGGTGGTCATAAGCGCCACGAAACACGCGTAGAACAACTTCATATCCGGCGCCGTGGCATTTTTGGTTGATGTTACTTGTTTTTGCATCTCCAGTTT
This sequence comes from Bacteroidota bacterium, assembly GCA_023416995.1. Classification (GTDB taxonomy): domain Bacteria; phylum Bacteroidota; class Bacteroidia; order Chitinophagales; family Chitinophagaceae; genus DATHKG01. Next base: position 4,302 of record JAEZGI010000036.1, on the reverse strand, counting down.
TTGGTTTATCTATTTGGTTACGCGCAGAATGCCTTTCATAATTCTCCAGTGACCAGGGAAAGTACATACATAAGGGTAATCGCCGGGTTCAGAAGGCACCTTCATGGTCAGTGTGAATTTACCGGCCGGGTTTATCAACGGTGTTGCAAACAGCACTTCGGGCATCTTGGGCACATATTGCATTTTGGCACCATTTGGATCCTGCGCCAGTTTATCAGCAGCCGCTCCCACTTTCTCAAGTGTATTTGGTTTTATAACCACAAGGTTGTGTTGCATGAAGTCAGGATTATTCAACACGATCTGTATGGTGGTACCGGCTTTTGCGGTGAGCAGTTCCTTATCAAACTTCATTACATCCTTAACCACATTAACCACAATCGTTTTATCGACAGTTGGTGCGGCGGTTTTAACAGGAGCAGCTATTCCGTCAAGTGTTTCAAGTTTTGCATTAGCAAGATTCGCGCGAAGGAAAAACGCGGTATCAGGATATTCAGTGATCCGGTCAGTGCCTTTCAGATTATCAAAACCTACACGCAATGGTGCCGTCAGGTCTTTTTTAAACAAGCCACTGGTTTTAGCAGTGCCTACCTGCTTGTTATTTACAAACAAAGCCATTGAGCCATTTTTCTGGAGACCGGCCTTGAAAGTGAAAGATCCGGGCAGGTTCTCAGTTGTTGAAACTTTGTATGTTTTACCATTTTGATTTACCTGGAAGTGCATCTTGTTATCGAGCATGTACAACCCATAACCATCTGTCGAAGTACCCTGTGCCACTACCATTCCGGAAAACGGTATAGGAGCCGCCGGCGTAGAACCCGGCTGGGTCGGAGTTCTGGGCATCGCCCTTTCAATGGTTCCTGAAATCAGTAATTCTTTTCCTGCCACTTCGGGCATTGGCGGGGTGCCCTGTGGACGGCCAAAGCTGCGTCTTAACGGCAACTCATTTAAACGCGATCCAAAAGTTAACCGTTGAGCCATCGATGCTTCGGTTAACGAAGGATTGGCATTAAGACCACGTTTTTTAAAAGCAGCACTAAATGTTTCATGATTCAGTTTTCCGGCAATGGTCAATGCATGTCTTAACCAGGCATCCTTAACATTCTCCTCTTTTTCTGCCATGCCAACAAGCAGGTTACCAATTGCATCTGATGGTTTCATATCAGTAGTAGCTAATACACCTGCAAGACGCACACGGAAATCTTTGTCGGTAAATGCACCTGATTTCTGCATGGCAGCGAACATGGCACTTGTTTTTGGTAACGCTTCGATAGCAGCTTTGCGCACACCACCCGCAGGATGTGAAAGGGCTTTGGTAACCACATCCAATGCCTGTTTGTTTGTGCCATCAAGTGCTTTCAATCCATGTATGGTCCAGATAGCATGTACCGCCGGCGCATTGATACCGATCTCATCTACACTACGGTTCTCAACAATTTTGTACAGTGCAGGCAATATTGATTTATCACCTTTTTCGACCAGTAAACGCTGAGCGGTGAGTCGCCAGAACATGTTATCGTTGCTGAGCGCCGCAACCAATCCCTGGCTGTCATTGATATCAAGAGAAAGTTGATTCTTTTTATCATTGCCCTTGTGTGCGATCCTGTATATACGGCCACGTTCGTGATCGCGCAATGGATTGATATACGCATTGCCTTCGCCATTTTTTGCGTCAAGACCAGAAGATGCAATACTTGGTGTGGGGTTATGCTGAATGATGAAATCATACCAGTCGGTCACCCACAGCGAACCATCGGGTCCAACTTCTGCCTGGATCGGTGCGGCCCATTCATCAGCGCTTACCAGCATGTTCCAGCCGTCGCCATCTTCTTTGAAACCGGCACCTTCCTGTTTCAGCACCTGTTTGTGAATCAGGCGGCCGGTTGGCTCAGTTACAAAAGCGATCCTGTTCCAATATTCTTTAGGGAAATTTCTTGCAGTATATAAACTATGTCCGGCTGCAGCAGTGAATCCACCATGCACATCAACCTGTCTCAGATTTTTTGTTGCCACGTGCATGGCATAGTGTGCGTCAATTTTTTCGACACCGGTCTCATTGATTTTCACCTTGTCAAAATACCTTTTTGGCAGACCAAGGAAACCGCTGTGTGTATTGTTCGCCGTAGAGATGAATACATCATTTTCTTCGGAAAATCCAAGTCCCCAGGTGTTATTACTGGTGGTCGACAGATATTCAAGTTTTTTACCATCAGGCGTAAACCGGTAAACCCCGCTGCTGAAACGCATAGAATCTTTACCGATCTTTCCTTCAAAACCAGAATAACCTACCACGCCCCAGATCTGGTTGTCTACCCCATATCGAAGATTAGATGCCTGTGCATGGGTATCGCGTTTACCCCAGCCCGTTAGCATCGGCTGACGCACATCAGCTTTACCATCGCCATCTGTATCTTTCAAAAACAGGAAGGACGGCGCAGAGCTAACGATGATACCACCATTTACAAATACAAAACTTGTGGGGATATTGAGTTTGTCGGCAAAAATGGTAAACTTATCTGCCTTACCATCACCGTCAGTATCTTCCAGTATTTTGATACGATCATCGCCTTTATCCTCATCCTTGATCTCGTTCGGGTAATCGACCGTTTCAATCACCCATAACCGGCCTTTTTCATCCCAGTTCATATAGATAGGGTTCACCACATCCGGCTCGGAAGCAAACAACTGCAGATCAAAACCAACCGGCACCTGGATCAGTGACATAGATTGTTCCGGGCTCAGCGAAGCTTGTACCCTTGGAGCCGGATCACGTTTTTCGTAGTTCGGAACAGGACCATCAAAGTAAGCAGGGTCCGCTATCTTCATTTTTGCCAATGCATCCGCACGCTGGTCGCCGACGGCCCAAAGAATACCATTATGCACCAGTTTCAGGAAACCCGGGTTGTTGAAGGTATTGTCATCATGACCGTATGCAGTATAAAAAACACGGCCCTGGCCATAATTTTTCACCCAGGTGTAAGGTTCACGATGGTCGCCTTCCACACGCTCAGAAAGCACCTGTATGTCTTTACTTATTTTATGGTGAACATAAGTTTCATCTTTTGTTTTGAAAGCAGGTACATCTTTCATCACCGGGTGTGAAGCATTGGTGATTACAGCCGGAAATGAATCGTACTTGTGGGTTTTGAACTGCCCACCGGTCAGCTCAATTACCTCCGGTGAGTTCTGGAAACAAAATGATGCACTGTGGATCGGAATAAAGCCTTTACCGCTTTTTACAAAACTCAGCAGCGCTTTCTCCTGCGAACTGGTAATGGTATCATGATTGGCATAAACGATTAACCCGTCGTAATCAGCCAGGGTCGAATCGTTCAGATCATTTGGATCCACAGTATAGGAAATATTGATACCGCTTTTGAAATATTCTTTGGTGAGAATGTCGGCCAGTTTTTCTGAATCGTGGTGTTTACTCTTGTGCCCGAGAAACAGAATTTCAAGACGCCGGGGAGTTTCATCATTTTTGATTTTGTAAGATGCACCGGTAAACAGCACAAATACACAAAGCAGCAAGCTGTAAAGCTTATAGTTGTTTTTACACATGGCAATCAGTTAAGTCGTTCTAAACGCGAATTCAAATCTCCTTTTTACGTCGATAAATGCCTATCCATTTTTTATCCAATTCTGACTGTATTATATCATGGATATGTTTATTTTTAACATAATAACGACAACTTACACGATTTTGAGAACTGCTCTTCATAAATCTACAATTCCTCCATCACAAATTTTCGTGGTGAAAGTAATGCATGATAAACATTTTGATCCTGTATGGCACGCACATTCTGAGTTCCAGCTTTTCGTGGTACTGGAGGGAACAGGCACGCGGTTTATCGGTGACAACATCAGGGCTTTCCGACCAGGTGAACTCACATTTACCGGCCCGCATCTGCCACATTTATGGCGAAGTGATGATGCCTATTTCGAAAAAAATAATGCACTCGCAACCGCAGGTATCGTTATTTACTTCAACGAACAGTTCCTGGGCGATCATATCATGGAAAAAGAGGAGATGGCAGTAGTAAAGAAGTTATTTACGCGTTCGATGCGCGGTCTGGAATTTTATGGTCCAAAAAAAGCACAGGTGATGCGCATGATGCAGGATTTAACCCAGATGCAGGGACTGATGAGTGTGGTGCAATTGCTTTCTATTCTTGAAATCTTGTCTACCACCAAAGATTATCATTACATATCGGGCAAATCGTACGAAAACAATTTTGATGAACATGAAACGCACCGCATCAATACCGTGTATGAGTATGTGCTGAAAAACTTCCGACAGAAAAT
>JAEZGI010000023.1 GCA_023416995.1 Bacteroidota bacterium | reverse complement strand
AATTGCGCGATGCCTTTAAACTCCACGCCGAACAAACAGAAAAACATGCAAAACGACTGGAAGAAGCTTTCAGCAAACTTAATATGCAACCGCAGGCAGAGCCAAGCGTTGGCTTGCAGGGACTTTTCGATGAAGGATGGCAGGTAATCGACGAAACCGAAGACGGTAGCGCCGTACGCGATGTGGCGCTCATCGTCGCCGCTCAAAAAGTTGAACACTATGAGATAGCTTGCTACGGTAGCCTTATCACGTTAGCTAAGACGATCGGCCACAAAGATGTTGCAAAAATACTTGCGCCGACCCTCGAAGAAGAAAAGGAGACCGACGCCGTATTGACATCTATCGCGCAGTCGGGAATAAATGAAGAAGCTGGTGAAGAAGAACCTAAGGAATCCAATCCTGATTCATCAACTTCCAGGGAAGTTAAAGCTGAAGCGACTGCGCGTCCCGAAATGAGTACTGCTGCCGCTGAAGCTCCAACTAGCGTTAAAAGCAAAAAGAGTAAAGGTTCGCAGGACAAGCCATCCAAACCAGGCAAAAAAACAAAAACAGTCTAACCATATTTGATTAGCAGTAGGGAAACCGCGCGCCACCTGGTGTGCGGTTTTTTTATTGCGTCCTGTATCATTCCGTAAATTCGTGGTTTGCACTGTTATGCGACACTTATGGAAATCACATTTACTAACCTGGGAAAAAGTCTTGGAAAGGACCTTGTAAAATCGGCTTCGAAATGCCAGGTTCGTGAATGTGATGAAACCGAACCGGGCTATTTTGTTGCCTATGTAGACGAGGGCAACGACACCTTCGATGTAACGGTCAGGGTGAACGGGAAACAGCAGTTTGCCGATGATAGCTGTGATTGTAAGTCTACCCGCAAAATCTGCCAGCACAAAGCGGCTTTGATGTTGCACATCGCTGGCCGCACCGAAACCAAAACCAGGGCATTAAAGAAGGCCAAAGTAAAAGAGGTAGATACGATCCTGGACGCGGCCGATCCGGCAGCTGTTATTGCCTGGCTCAAAAAACAATTTAGTGTCGATAAGGAACTGGAACTTTCGTTCCTGAATGCGTTTCGGATAGCCGACGCTCATCTTGAACCCGAAACAATCCGGAAGGCATCGATGGATGCCCAGAAAGCAGTGATTGGCAGGATACAAAAAGTGGATGCGCGCTTAACATTGAAGTTATTAACCTTGTGGGCAACCATTCACGATCCGGTCAGGAAATATTATGCAGAACACCCCACAGATAATAATGCCTTTCAATGCTATATGAAAGTCACGGATGTTTTGGTTGGTTTTCGCCAGCGTTATTATATAAATTCTTCCAAATTCAATGCAGCACTGGAAAATCACCTGCAGTTACCTGCAACAATCCTTGCTGGCATCCAGCATGAAACTACCTTGAATACTGCAGTCGGTTTTATCAGTCAGATTTCGTTTGTACCGATTGAAGCCTGTCGTTTGGTCGCCGAAAATTTTATATCAAACCTTTTTCAATTCAACCACGAACAGAAACGACAGTTTACACAGATCTTGCTTAAGGGAACGGCAAAGCAGACAAAATATGATAAACAGCATTTCAGCCGCCTGATCTCGCTGCTACTCAGGCTGTCTGTTGAACTGGATCTGTTTGATGACCATCAGCATGTTTTTGAACCGATCGGATACGCCCCGCACGATGATCTGTTACTCTCTGTCCTGGTCGAAAAACAATATTATGACAGGGCCATAGCCTTACTGCAACCGTATGTAACGCTCAATATGTATCCGGCACAACAGCTCAGGGCGCTGGAAACGCTGAAGTCTATCTACACGATTACCGGCAACGAGCAAGGGTTGACAGAAATCTTAACGGCCCTGGTTCCACTTAATTACAATTTTGAAGATTACCAGCTACTGCTTCAACGGCTTGATCAAGCAGAAGCAAAGCGGGTAACTGCACCGCTATTGCATAAAGCGATCAGCTCGATGCATGTGCGTCGCGACTTGTTTGATTTTATTTTCAATGTATATGCTGTTGAAAAAGAATATGACAAAATGATCCGCTATCTCCCAAAAGCCTTATCTTATGAAGCGATCATTCCCTGGTTTGAAACCCTCGCGGTTTTTGACCGGGAAGCTACATTCAAAGCAATGCTTGCTTTGTCGGATCAGCATTTCAGCCAGGCCGCCCGAAAACCTGTTGCCAGGCTGGTTGAACTTACTATGGACCTGTACCGGGTCGATTATCTGCAAGGTGAATTAAAAAAGCTGCTTTCCCGTTACCATATCCTTGCGGTAAATAGCTATATACGCTCCCTGGCAGAGCGGTTTGAGTTTTGAGCTATCCGGTTCAAGTCGCTGATTAAACAATTCGTCCCTGTTGTATTGCAGGTTATGCTGAATATTGCACATGTTTGCATCTGTAATTTAATAACAGCGCCGTCAGCTATCAGACGGTCACGCACGATATGAATAAATTGTTACGGAGGTTTTACCTTCTCGGTTTAGTTATTGCCATTGCCGGTTTACCTTACAAATTAGCGGCGCAAAGCATAAAACACTCCTATCGATTTTTTGGCGATTTATCGGTTTCAGCAGCGGAATGCGGGCCGGCGCTTACACCTTTAAAGGCAGCAGGCAATTGCGGTGCTTCTGCAACTGCAGGAGGTTTTGTTTCTGATAACCTTCCGCAATGTGGCTTAACGAGACAGGTTTACAGTTCGAATCTTCATTGGGGATTAAGTTATCCAAACACTGCCGGCACGGTAACCGGCACCTACACAATTCATCTTTATGTTAAGAACACTGGTTGGGGAAACCAAAGCTGGTCGAGGATCATAGACTTCTCAAACGGCACCTCCGATGCAGGCATCTATTATAAATCCTCTGGCGGTGGCAATCAACGCTGTCTTGACTTCTATCCTAATGGCATCATAGGAGCCTGTCCATTTTTTGAACTGGATACCTATTATCTTTTAACCTTTACCCGGGATGGCGCCACGGGTATCATTGATGTTTATGTAAACAACAATCGTTTCATCTCGTATAATGACGCAGCAGGTAAATATGTAGGCACTGCCGGTGTGCCGATTCTTATTTACCGCGACGACCAGGCAGTGGTATGTGAATCAGCCGAAGCAAAGTTTGCTTATCTGTCCTTTACCAACGAATATTCGTCACAGGCTACCGTGACGGCTGTTTACAATGACATTTGTACCATTGCGAACACAAATGATGCTACCAGTTTTACAACCTCAGCCACAACTGCGTGTACCGGCTCGCAGGATATAACGGTAACCTATACGGGCAGTGTACCGCCCGGTGCAACGGGTTACAATATTTTATGGAACTGGGATGGCGGCACAGTCATTTCGGGTTCGGGTACCGGACCCTACGTGATCCGCTACAACAACGGTGGAACGAAAAAAATTTCTTTGACCATCACCAATTTGTCATGCGGAACCTCTGAAACATCCGATCGGCAGGTGCAAATCAATGCGCCGGTAGCAACAGTTATCAACCGGGCAATATGTGATGGCGATTCTTTCGAGGGTTATACCTCAACCGGTACTTACAGGGATGTTTTTACTACAGCAGGTGGCTGCGATAGTTTGCGCACGCTACACCTTGTTGTTAGCAGTAAAACATTTACCACCGTTCAACGTACAATCTGTGAAGGCACCTCGTATTTCGGCCATACAAAAACCGGTGTTTATATCGATACCCTGATTGGATCCACTGGCTGTGATAGCATAAGACGATTGGAACTGCAGGTGGTTAATACAATCAGAACAGCAGTAAGTGCACAGATCTGCACCGGTGAGTCATTTGAGGGATACACACAACCGGGCGTTTATACCGATGGCTATCAATCTGTAAACGGATGTGACAGCATCCGCACGCTGACGCTCACCCTGAAAGCATCAAACGGACCCGATCTCGGACCGGACAGGTCAATTTGTACCGGAGATAGCCTGGTGTTAAATCCAGGCGCATATAACAGCTACACCTGGCAGGATGGTTCAACAAGCCCAGTCTATATTGTCAAACAAGCTGGAGTATACTCGGTAACAGTTTCTGATAACTGCGGTGTTGCTACCGATGAAGTCCTGATCTCCACCGCTTATTGCGACATCATATTTCCTACCGGGTTCACTCCAAATGGCGACGGGCGTAATGACAAGTTTAAGTTGCTTCGTTCGGGGCCGCTTGATGGATATCAGTTACAGATATTTAACCGCTGGGGACAGAAAGTTTTTTCCACCACCGATCCAACCAAAGGATGGGATGGAATTATGGGGTCCGGACCTGCGGGGAATGGTATCTACGTGTGGCATTGCACCATCAGGAAAGGCGGTGAAACTAAGTCACTAAAAGGTGTCGTTACTTTATTAAGATAGCTGCTCCCTCAGGTTTGACCGAAGCACTTTCAACGCTTTCACAATATGTTTTTCAACAGTGCTTACTGAGATATGCAAATGCGCAGATATGTTTTTATATGGCTGTTGATCTCTGCGTGAAAGCAGGAAGGCTTCACGGCATTTCGGAGACAGGGTCTGAAGACTTGAAGAAATTTTTTTATACAGCTCCTTAACATCAAACTCATCAACTAAATCGTTTTTGCAGGTGTTGCTAAAAAAAGATTCTTTGAGGTAACGATCGCGGACTAGTGTTGAACGAATGTGATTCAGGATACTAAATTTCAGCGCCTGATTTAAATAGGCACCAAATGAAGTAGTCACCTCAAGTGAATGACGACGCTGATAAATAGAAGCGAATAATTCCTGCACCAGGTCCTCCGCTACCGCGCGTGAACCAACTCTTTTGTAAGCGGTGTTTACCAACAGGGCCCAGTAGCGGCGATATAATTCATCGAAAGCGGGGGTATTGTCTTCTTTTGCGAGGGCTAGCAATTCAAGATCGCCCAGTTCTTGGTAACGGCAGGGTTTCGACATGCAATCGTTTTGTGGCAGACCAGTAGTCATGATCCCGTGAACAAATCAACAATAAATTTACTCACGATTTTCTGCCCGGCAAAATCGATTTTGTTCTAGGGTTGCGGGCGGCACCAATAATCCCGGATCGATGCCTGGATGATTTTCAAACTGGTCATACCAACGGTCGAGTTCCTGTCTTTCAGAATCGCTCGCCTGGTTCGAGAGGTACCGCTCGATCAGTAACAATAATTTTTGTTTGTCCATGCAATGGCTATGTAATCGGAATTAAAGGTTCCCCCAAACCTACCGTATGAATATACGTGTTTCTATTTACCTGGTAACTACGTTAATTGTTCCCCCGTTCTGAAATACTTCATGTGAAATAAAATATCCGGTCTGATCCTTGCCGTTGACTTGCACCTTTAGCAGGTCGCGGCTTTTACCAGTCTTTTTAATCACTACCTTTTTGCCACCAGGAAGGGTCCAACGAACTTCATCAAACAAGGGTACCGTAACGAGGTACTCCGGATCTGCAGATGAAAATGTGTACAGCCCCAGCGCATTCAATACGTACCAGGCCGACATTTCACCTGCATCATCCATCCCGCACAAAGCCAGACCATGTTCGCCGATACCATATAATCCGTTCAATATCTTATCGATAATCTTTTGCGACTTTTCCGGCTTACCTATAAAGTAATACGAGAACGGCGCCTCATGATCCGGCTGGTTGCCGTGACAATACTGACCTATAAAACTTGATACGTTGCGGGCAATATGTTTGGGGTTCCATGGAACAGTAAAAAAAGAATCGAGTTTGGCTTCAAATTGTTGCGGACCACCATACAGGTCAACCAATCCCTTCATATCATGAGGTGCGAAAAATGAAACCTGCCAGGCGTTGGCCTCACGATACATATATTCGTAATACGGGTATTGTGGATCGAAGTTTTTTATCCAGTCACCATTTGCAAGTCGGCCACGCATAAAATTGGTCGACTTGTCGAACATATTCCTGTAGTTACGGGATCGTTTCATCAGGCTATCATGCTGCGCCTGATGACCCAGGGTTTTTGCAAGTTGAGCCAGGGCATAATCATCATAAGAATACTCCAGTGTTTTTGACACACCGGCTTTTGCCTTTGTTTCTACATGCGGGTTCTGAACATCCGGGTCCGAGATAAATCCTTTGGTTATGTATTCGTTCAGATGTGGTCGCCCGCGGCCCTCAACACTGGCATTTTTGAGCAGTAATTCATAAGACTTGCTGACATCAAATCCGCGAATACCACGCAGATATGTACCAGTGATATAAGGCGCTCCATGATCCCCGTGAAAGAAGGTAGGCATGAAACCATTTTTGGTTCCCATATCATTCATTGAACTGATGATATCGGCGCTTACATCAGGTGTTATTAAACCCAGTAATATGTCTTTATTACGATACGTGTCCCAAAGCGATGGTTCGGTGTAGTATCTGAAAGAAGCTTTCCTGACAATATTTCTTCCATCAAAATAATCACCGTTGACATCGCTTTTTAAAGCTGACCATAAGAAAGAGCGATACAACGATGAGTAAAACATTTGTTTTTGTTTCTCTGTTCCACCCTTCACCTCGATCGTTGACAAAAGTTTATCCCAGGTTGTATTGGCCTCATCCCGTACTGTTTCAAACGACTTTGAACCAAGTTCTTTTTGCAGATTTTCTTTTGCATTTTCTGTGCTTACAAACGATAACCCTATTTTGAGCTCTACCGGGCGATTATTTCCGTCACGGATCTTAAGCAGTGCAAAACCCTGGTCCTTACCGTTACCGCTCACTTCCATGTTAATAAACGGCTCAGTTACTGTGGCATAGAAATAGATTTTGTTTTCATGTACCTGTTGAAACCCTTCCACAGCATTGTTCCCTACTGCCTTGATTTCCCAGGCCAGCACTTTATTGTTGGCGCGTGATAAATCGAACCAGATTTGTCGTCCTGATCCGTTCTGAAAAACATAACGGTGATAACCGGTACGCAGTGTCGAAGTAAGGGATACATCTACCTTGAAATCTTCAAGGTAAACACTGTAAAATCCTGGTGCTGCTGATTCTTTAGCATGTGAGAAACGGGAGGCATAGCGCCCGTCAAGATTCGGTGAACCCGTTACAGGCATCACCGGTATGTTACAAAGATTCCAGTGTCCTTTGTTTGTATGTGTAAACCCGTGTATCAGGGTGTCTTCATATTCATACCCGGCACCAGATCCGTATTCCGTCATCGGACTAAGCTGAACCATAGCATTTGGCAAAGAAGTGCCAGGATAGGTTAACCCGGCCCACACCCGCCAGTTTGGTGGCGGTGTATAGCCAATGATAGCCGGATCCAACAGCGGTGCCGTACCTATAAATGTGTTCACATATTTTGTAACACCGCTTGGCTTGAACGGCTTCTTTTGGGCAAATGCGCCGTGACAAATTATGATGCCGGCAACCAGCAACGAGAAACTTCTATGCAACTTCATGAGCATCGTAAAACTTTTGTAAACCTAATAAATCAATTAATCAAAATAACCCTCTTTATCAAGTAAGGCAGCGGCTTCCATCAAGATTGCACCAGACACCTGTATGGTGAGATCAGTGGATGCGCCTGCTTTATTTTTCCAGTAACTCGCAAACAGCAGATTATTTTTATCTGTGCCATCGATCCAAAGTGTGGTTGCATTATGGCGCAGGTACCTTACGTATCTTGACCTGTCACTGCTGAGCATCCCATCAGTACGGATAAGCTGTGTGAAATAACGGACAAACACACCTTTAAACAAACCTCCGTCGCCCCCACCTTCATCTTTCAATAAATTATCGTCAAAGTTGGTCAGGCTGTTGTCTGACAAAGTGAAATTTGCGGCCTGCAACGCATCATTCAGATATACTGCTTCATTGGTTATCCGAAACAATTCTATAGCAGCGCCGATAAATGTTCCCTGGTTATAAGTAAACTTCCAGGACTCATTGCGCTTCCCATCATTGTCACTATTGATACCATCGTAAACCCAGCCGGTGGACTTGTTATAGAGGGTTTCTTTCAACCATACATAAATTTTCTTTGACCAGGCAAGATCATCCGCATTTTTAAAACGTTCGTATAGTCTTGCTGCGAGAATCGCAGCCGGTGCATTTGCAGGCGTGTTCTTATAATACATCTGTGATTTGCGCCAGGCAATGCCGCCACCCATCGTTGTGTTCCAGCCGGTTTTGATATCCGTCCATACAGTTTCTACCGCGGTCCGGTATTTGGCATCATTGGTAGCATCATAAGCACGTAACATAGCAAGTGCGTTCCACTCCATATCATCGTAGAACTCATTAAGGAAACTATTCCCGTTTTTTTGATTCACACCAGTGAACCATTTATCCATGTAATCTTTATACTCTTGTTTGCCCGTACGTACATAGGCGTCTACCAATACATCAAGCGCGTGTGCCTGTGGCCAATAATGAAAATTGGTGTTTGTATTTTTTTCATTGAAATAGTTCCCTGAGGGGTTCCAGAATTTTTGAACCAAAGCATTAGTGCTGCTGTCAGCGGCTTTTTCCCACTCAATTAAACCCGGCGCATTGGGATCAACCGGTGGAGCAATATAACCGTCGTCATAATCTTTTTTGCAAGAAGTGAACAACAAAGCCAATGCGGCAGTATATAACATCGTCCTGATCATGTACTTAAATTTTGTTTGAACCGGATGTCCCGGATTGAAATAGCTGGTTACTTTATGATCACTTCATGCCGGTATGCCTCTTCTGGATTGAAACTTAAAACCAGGTCAACATTATTCATATCTGCTGCTGCAGGAAATTTGAACGTGTAATCCCACTGGTTAGGTTCATATTTGAATATGTTGTACCAGGCTGCCGGCGTATTGGCGTCGGGGCGTGAATTATCACGGTTAGAGCTACCCCAGTCTTCGGTAATTTCTGTACCATCCGCCTCTTTGAGTGTCATACGGAACTTATAACGTTCATCTCTACCCCAACCTTCCTGTTTGAATTCAATGGGTACGTTTAAGGCACGATAAACACCGTTACCATCGTATGTAAGGTCAGCAGCCAAAACATTATTTGGTGCGAACCAGTATCCAACTCTTGTGACTTCTGTAAGTTTCACAGCAGCATTGTTAAAATCCATTTCTATACGGTAAACTGTTGGAGCAGTAGCGGGTGTAGCAACTGCACCACCTTCTTTGATGAATGTTCCTTCTACCTGGTAAGAAGTGGCGTTGGCATCTCTGCGATTGATGAAATTATATTCGCCGGCATCAAGTCTTGTATATATTTCAAATACACCCGGAGACACTGATTTCATTTTAATTGCAGAAGCAACATTGGCACCGCCTTCGGTTCCTGCACCGGTAATATAAAGTTCAGTTGGCAACTCAGCGAAACCAGCGGGTCTTTCCACTTCAATGGTTCTTGTCAACGCCGCCTTTTTTACATTGGTTCCCTTAGATGCCATAACTGTCCACAACATTTTTCCGGTTTCCAGCGCAGGTATACCGGCCAGGCTTGCGATCTTGTTAAGATCTTTATGGCTCAGGGTTAATCGGTTTTGGATACCGTTACCATCTGAACTGATTTTATAAATGGGTTGTGAGAAGTCGCCGCCTTCTTCATCAAAAGCAACTTCATACATCACAAGTGATCCATCTTCAGCCTTAGCCTGCTCCCATTCAAAACCTACGCTTGCTGCCGTTGCAGGTTCCAGCTTTACATAAATATTATCGTTAGGCGCATAGAAGGCGGTTACCTCCGAAATGGTCATGTTGATGTCGCGGTCATCCTTTGAACAAGCAGTAAAAGTGACCAATGCAAACAGGATCGCGGCACCATAAATATTTGAAAAAAACTTTTTCATACCTGGTAATTTATAATTAAGGTTAAGTTTAGTAGTTCTGATTTTGAGTTAATGCGGGGTTCTTTGCCCGTTCGGCTGCTGGTATCGGCCACAAGTAATGTTTGCTCGCATCAAATGTGCGCAGTTGTGCCCGGATGAAACCGTTGTCAACAGATGGATCTTCGAAGCGTGCACCATGAGCCCAGCCATTCAACACATTTTCTGCAATTCTCCATCGACGGATATCATCAATCCTCAAACCTTCCATAGCAAATTCAACACGTCTTTCGTTGCGAATCAAATCTGTTAAATCGCCCGCAGGAAATGATAGCGCCCCGGGATCGGTAAAACCCGCGCGAACTCTAAGCGGACGAATGGTCTGGTTCCAGACTGTCTCATTCATTTCGCCGAGTGCATCTTTTGCTTCAGCATACATTAACAACACTTCTGCATAACGTATAAGAATGAGGTTTAAACCTGAATTAAAGCCTGCAACAGCGGTAGGATCATAATACTTTCTCCAGTAGTAACCGGTTGCAGTTCCTTGACCTGAAGGCTGGTATTCGTTCTTTTTTGCAGCATCGGGATCACTACCAGGCCGGATATAAATGGTCTGTGTTGAACCATTCGCGTTTGTCCATACTGCTCCGTGACGCACGATAGTAGCATCCATCCGGGGATCGCGGCCGGAGTAAGGATCACTGATATCATATCCTGAACCAGCTTCATTTATCATCTTGCCGTTTAACATGGGATATGCGTCTACCAGTTCCTGGGTGGGAGCCAGATTATTACCCCTTGCACCTGCAGAAATAGGTACAAAATCAATATGCTCGGCCCAGGTACGCAGGTTAGGAACATATTGCAGATCGAGCATTACCTCGCTGTTGTATTCGTTGCCCGGGCTGAAGATATTGCTGTAATTATTCACGAGGGAATAGCTGCCGTTTTCACTCTGCTGGGTTATAAGCTCCTCACAGATCGCCGCTACTTCCTGCATCCTGTTGCCTTCGTATAAAAGCACTCTTGCTTTAAAAGCTTTTGCGGCTCCTTTTGTAATGCGGCCGCGATCAGCTTCCGCATATTGATTGCGCGTTGGCAATACGGCCGTTGCCGCATCCAGTTCAGACAGTATAAAAGCAAGTACTTCCGTCTTTGGTGTGCGTGGAATTGATTTTGCCTCGTCGGGTGTGATATCGCGGGTAAGTAAAGGAACATCGCCCCACCAGTTCATCAGTTTAAAGTGATGGAAGGCCCGAACAAAGCGAACCTCGCCTTTCATTCTTTCCTTAAGCGTAGGATTCAGGGTGGTGTTCTGATCTACATTTTCAAGAAAGATGTTTGCTGCTTTGATACCGGTATAATAATAATCCCACTCACTGAGGAAGCGTGCAAGCGTCGGCGTAAAGTTGCCACTTGCGATCGCATCTGGAAAACCCGCGCTTATACCAAGACGAGTATATGCATTATCACTCAACGCCTCGTTATAAAAGAAATATTGACTTGTATATAGCCGGTTGTACACATTGTTCAACGCATTGTTCACATTGGCATCCGATTGCCAGAAGTTCAGCTCAGTGAACCGGTCAATCGGTGTCAGGTCCATCTTTTTACAACCTGCCGCAAAAACGGCAAGAAGTAAAACCAGGCCTGGCGTTCTTAAATATCTGGATAACATATCAAACAAGATTTTATATTAGAAAGTAATGTCGAGTCCAAATCCATAAAATACCGGTAATGGATATGCGCGGCCGCTGTTGGCACCTGCACCCATACTGGTATTACTACCAAATTCTGTATTCTCAGGATCAATAAAGTTCAGATCGGACAGCGTTAACAGATTCTGACCGGTAAGATAAATACGGGCAGATTTGATACTTGCTTTTGACGCAACTGCTGTAGGCAACGTGTAACCAATCTGAAGATTTTTTAACCTCACATAAGCTGCATCAAACAAATAGAGGTCGGAACCGGTCCTGTAATTGTTTTGATTTGATGGGCTGCCTGACTCTGCAAGTCTTGGCCATTTTGCATTGGGATTGGTAGGTGTCCAGTAATCAGTCTGATGCTGATACATGGTACCGGAATACCCAACGTGGAATGGTTCAACAAGTTCACCACGCAACATCAGTTCGCGGCGGCCAACCCCCTGGATAAATACCTGCGCGTCGAAGCCTTTATAGTTCACTGAATAAGTGAAGCCGAAAGTGAAACGTGGGAACGGATTACCCAGGATATATTTATCGCGGTCATCGATGATCTTATCACCATTTTTGTCTTTGAACCGGATATCACCAGGAACCACCGTTGCATTAGCCGGTTTCGCACCATTGTTTACATCATCAAGTGTTTGAAAATAACCATCTCTTCTATAGCCCTGGTAAACCGTAATAGGAAGTCCAATCCTTCTTACAAATTCAAACTCCTCTTTACGAAGCACCTGTTCAGTAGCACTAAATGTGTAACTAAGCAATTTGTTTTTGTTATCCGCAAGGTTAGCGCTGAATGAATGATTGAAATCGCCGGTTCTCAGCCTGTAGGTAAGTCTTGTTTCCCAACCACGATTACGTACTTCAGCCGCATTATACTGTGGAAAGCCTGCGCCGAACAATTCAGGCACATCGTCTCTTTCAACAAGAATATCAGTGGTTGTTTTGTCAAATACATCAAATGAGAAGTCAAGGGAACGATTAAAGAAAGTAATATCAATACCTGCATTTAAAGTTGCAGCTTTTTCCCATGTAATCTGTGGGTTTCCTAAATTGAAGCCCGATCCACCAACTATGGTATTGTTGAAACCATAAGCATTGGCATAATTAAAATATGAAGTCTGGTATTGGTAAGCACCTACATTCTGATTACCAAGGATACCGTAAGATGCACGAAGTTTTATATCACCGAAGTTATCTCTTATGCCTTGCATAAAAGACTCTTCAGTCATTCGCCACGCTACACTACCAGAAGGGAAAAAACCCCATCTGCCAACTGAAGGAAAGTTAGATGAGCCATCATAACGAAATGAAAATTCAGCGAAATATTTGTCATTAAATGAATATCCCGCGCGACCAAATACTGAATTGAGACTTGACTCGGAAGTATTCTGGTTTGAGTTACCGGAGTTAGGATCTACGATAGTACCGGTTGTCGGTATGCCCCAAACCGGATCGGTCAGCGTCTTGCGAACGCCATTACTTTCAGTTTTGAATGATTCGTTTGAACCGCCCACCAACAAGGTAACATCGTGCGAATTGTTGAAGACCTTTTTATATTCTGCAATCAATTGGGTGTTCAACATAAGCGACTTGGTATTGTTATCAGCAACTTCTCTATCCTGCCCATATCTTCCACCAGGAAAAAACTCGAGTTCCATCCTACGTGCAAATGATTGATTTGACCGGACTGTTCCACCGAATACTCCACGGATCTTCAAGGCAGACGTAATTGCAAGCTCACCGCTGAAGCTTCCAAAAATCTCATCGTTGTTATACCGGCGGTATCCCCCGTTTTCCAGCACCGCTTTCGGGTTGAATTCTGCAGAAACTGCGTTGGTCAGATAACGGCCAAGACTATCCTGGAAGTTGTAATACAACGGTACGCGGGAGGCATCTACGATCAGAGTACCGGCGTTGGATGAGTGATCCTTGCCGTCTGACTTAACATAGCTCAGTACCGTACTCAGTTTGAACTTGCCAATGTCTGTGGTCTGATTCAACCGTACATTGTAACGTTTCCAGCCGTAGCCCGGACCGATAAAATTATTTTCCTGGTCCATATAACCGGCAGAAACCATGTAGGCACTTGATTCACCCCCACCTTTTACACTAACGCTATGTGTTTGTTGTAAAGCATTTTGAAGAATGTTTGAAAGACGCCAGTCGCCATCACCCTGTTCTGCGAAACGTTGTATATCGGAAGGAGAGAAAACAGGTTGACGACCCGAGTTGACCAACGACTCATTTTTATAATAAGCGTTCTCCCATCCATGCACGGGTTGTGCAGCGATCTTTGGAACAGTTAAACCGAACGTACCGTTATAAGTTATTGAAGGCTTTTCGTTTTTTCTACCTCTTTTGGTAGTAATCAGCAATACGCCATTTGCTGCGCGCGAGCCATAGATAGCGGCTGTTCCCGCATCTTTTAACACCGAAATATTTTCGATATCATTTGGGTTAAGCAGGTTCAGATCACCGCCAACAATGCCATCGATCACAACAAGAGGATCATTGTTGCCAAGTGTTCCGAGACCGCGGATGTTGATATTCAACCCCTGTCCTGGTTCAAAACTTCTTTGTTGCACGATAAGATTTGGTGATACACCCTGTAGGGCCTGGCTGAGGTTCACCACGGGTTTACCTTGTATATCCTGTGTGCCGATACGGTCAACTGCCCCCGATACCGATATCCGTCTTTGCGTGCCATAACCAACCACAACCACTTCGTCAAGATTCTGATTACCTTTTACAAGCTGGATGGTTCCACCATCAGTTCCGGCTTCCACCTCGCGGCTTTCAAAACCCACATAACTGATAATTAAAATACTGGTGGCTGAAGGCACAGTGATGCTGTAATTACCTTCAGCATCAGTAGTGGTGGCAGTTTCCGCATCTTTCAGTTGTACGGTGGCCCCTGCAATCGGAAGCCTGTTGTCGTCTACCACCTTACCTGTGGCCCGTACAGGGGTCTGTGCCAGGATGTTGTTGGCAGAACCGAAAAAAAATGCGAACATTAACAATAGTTGTGGCAGCCATTGCGACAACCTTGCTCGTTTAACCACGAGCCTGTGAACCGATAGCTTTCGTTTCAAATCAATATTCATACAAGCGCTGATTTATAAACACCGGGAAACCCGGCAGTAACTAAGATGTACCGCTGGGAAGTGAATACCGCTATGGGTATTAGCATTAAATTCGTTTTAATCTACGCTCGTCTTCAATCCGCCTGATGGAACCCCCCGGGGCGGGGATTCCAATGACCAGATTTGGTAATAATTAAGCTCGTGATTAGTCTGCATTTTCACCCACGCAAAAAAGATTAGCAATGAAGCATGCCATCCTGTTATCGTCATTTCTGACCGCAGTAGTATTTACGCTGATGCCGGTTAAGAAAAAATCCCAACCGCAACCTTTCAAAGGGCCCACCTATTGTGCGCCTTCTTTTGATCCGGCAAAACTGAATGCCAAAGATGCGCCGGTTTTTGAAGGATTGGGAAATTACCATTATAAGGTGACCACCGGTTCATCGAAAGCTCAGAAATATTTTGACCAGGGACTTACCCTGTTATACGCCTTCAATCACGGGGAAGCGGGAAGATCTTTCAAGGCAGCCATTGCGCTTGATTCAACTTGCGCCATGGCATGGTGGGGACTGGCCATGGTACTCGGACCAAATTATAATGCGGCATTAAATCCTGCGAGTCTTACAGACATAAATGCTGCCGTTGATAAGGCGGTAAATCTTTCCGTTCATGCAGGTGAAAATGAAAAGGCCCTGATTGCTGCTTTGAGGTTGCGTTTTCCACGCGAAGCTGCTTCGGACCTCGCGTCTTATTCAAGGGCTTATGCGGCTTCAATGCAAAAAGCTGCCGAGCGGTTTCCAGACGACATAGATATTAATGCGCTTTATGCAGATGCCCTGATGAATGAACATCCATGGGATCTTTGGTTGAAAGATGGAACACCACAACCATGGACGCCCGCAATTGTGAATCTGCTTGAACAACTATTGGGTAGATCGCCGCAACATGCCGGTCTTAATCACATGTATATCCATACTATGGAAGCCTCGGGTCAGCCCGCAAAAGCAATGGCTTCCGCAGATATCCTGCAGGAACTTTTGCCGGCGGCGGGCCATCTCGTTCACATGCCTGCTCATATCTATATAAGAACGGGTGATTATATAAAAGGGATCCGCACTACTGAAGCCGCCGCTATTGCTGATAGTAATTACGTGGTCCAATGTAAGGTGCAGGGTACTTATCCGCTTATGTATTATCCGCATAATATACATTTCCAGGCCGCCTGCGCATACCTTGCAGGCAATAGTAAGAAAGCGCTGGAGGCTGCCCGCAGCGTATCTGCGCATGCAGATAACCGTTATCTGTATACTAATGTAACTGTACAGCATTATTATATCATTCCATACTATGTAATGGTTCAAACAGGCGGGTGGAACGATATTCTCGCTGAAACAGAACCAGACAAACCTTTGTTGTACCCACGGGCCATCTGGCATTATTCACGGGGTATGGCCCTCGCTGCATTAAACCGAACAAAAGACGCACAAACAGAATTGGATGCGCTTAAATTACTTGCCAAAGACGAAGCGCTTGCTTCCATGCTAATCTGGGAAACGAATACTGCCAGCCAGGTTGTGCAGATTGCAGTTAATGTGCTTAGTGGAGAGCTCGCAGCGAAACAGCAGAATTTTACTGCAGCAGAACGATTCCTCAGGCAAGCCATCGAAATCGAAGACGGGCTATTGTACCAGGAACCACCAGACTGGTTTTTCTCTGCCCGCCATACGCTTGGTCATATTTTATTGCTTGCGAAAAAACATGTTGAAGCGGAAATGGTGTTTAATGAGGACCTGGTTAAATATCCGGAAAACGGATGGGCCCTGATGGGATTATACAGAAGTCTATCGGGCCAGGGAAAAACAGAAGCAGCTTCAGCAGCAAAAAATCGATTTGATGAAGCGTGGAAGGATGCTGACTTAAGCATCTCGTCTTCGCGGTACTACTAGTCCAATGTTTCAATCCAGGCGAACTGGCTGCTTTGCTACCTGGAAATGTCTTTTTCAACCTTTCTTATTAAAATAATTCATTGTTACTTGCGTAATGACAACGATAAAAGAGGTTGATGATCCGGCAGCAGTGACTGCCTTTATAAAAAAACTAAAACCCGGATTTTCGGAACTTGTCCATGATATTCGGGAGGTTATAATAGAAACTGACCCGCAGATAGGCCAGCACATAAAATGGAACTCGCCGGCATTTTTTTATAAAGGCGAAATGAAACCTTTTAACGCAAAGGAATACAAACGCGATCTGTTGGTAATTAATGTCAATAAGGGGATTGCTTTACTCATTTTTCCGACTGGTGCATCCATAAAGGACGATAGCGGAACGCTTGAGGGTGTTTATACCGACGGCCGCCGCATGGTCACCATACGCAATGCAGAAGAACTGGCTGAAAAGAAGATAAGGCTCCAGGAAATAATTCGCAAATGGCTGCTGCTCGCAGCGCAATGATGCCGGATCAGCGTTGTTTTCGTTTTTCTCTTTTTGCTTGTTTGCGTGCTTTTTTTTCAGCTTTCATCCTGGCTCTGACGCCACCTTCTACCGTGGTTCCGGTTGGTTTGGTTTCAAAAAGATTACCTGACGTATGCGGCGCAGGGGGTGCAGTCTTTATCTGATAATGCTGAGCCATGCCTGCACCCAGGCGTTC
>JAEZGI010000042.1 GCA_023416995.1 Bacteroidota bacterium | reverse complement strand
GGTCATGATGCTATATGGATGAGCCAGTTTCTTGATTGTTTTTCGGAGGCTGAAATAACGTCTATCGTTAAACGCTGTTACGATGCGATTGCTCCTGGTGGCACGATGTTTATTCTTGAAGCTTTTTGGGACAGGCAACGATTTGAGGCCGCTGCTTTTTGTTTGCAACAAACATCTATTTATTTTACAGCGCTGGCTAATGGTAACAGCCAGATGTATGATTCTGCAATATTTATTGAAGCAGTTAAGGCGGGTGGATTTGAGATATATGAAGAGATTGATGGTATTGGGTTGAGTCATACTTTGTTGAAATGCAGAAAGCGTGGGTGACTTCTAATCTGCACAGCAATTTGTTTAGGCATAAAAAAACGGCTTTCTATTGAAAGCCGTTTTTCATTTTTATCTGGCATTATTTTACGATCATTTTTGCAAGCGCTCTTCCGGCCATTGCATAAGCTTCGGATATTCTTTCGCCGGTATCAAAATCAAATCCGCCAAACATTCTGCCCGGGGCTTTTAACACCGAGATTTTCGCAATCACTTTATTTTTATCTGCAGTTTCCACTATCCAGGCTTCGCCATCGATTGTTGCGTTTTTGCGCATTACTCCAACATTGAAACCTGGCTCAGTAAAGGTTGTTTTATAAATAAGTGTATACTTTGCTTTTGGTGTGATTGTCATTTGAGATGTTTTCTCAAACAGTTCATTGAATTGTGGTTCAAAACGTGCTTCGCGGTCATCGATCCAGGCTTGTGCCCAGGCATCGCCTTTACCTGCTTCTTTTTTATTGTATTCTTCTTTTTTCTTTTCTATATATTCTTTTTCATCCTTATATTTTCCAACCTTGAGGTTGTCGTATGAGAATTCGGTATTAATAGATTTTTCGTTTTTGACTGCTGAAAGATCTCCTTCAAGTAGTTTGACTTTTTGCGCATTCGTAGTATTTAGCGCCAGTAAGCTGAGGCCCAGGATTGCCCCGCGTTTTAGCAAATTCATGTAGGTGTGTTTTTGAGGTTAATTAATGTAATAAAAGTACTATAAATGCAGGCATAGTGTCAAGTATACGCGTGACATAAAGATGTGATTTTTTGGTTTTGGACCAATGCGGGTGTATCTGCTGATTTATGTGTTTATATTTGCGGCGCTGAACCGCACCCGATGTGGTTCTATTTTTGATTGTGAACTAAAAAACGAATAGTATGAAAAAGATTGTTTTAACCCTTTTTGTAGCTGTTTTCTTTAGTGTTGCTGGTTTTGCCCAGGTTACCGGAGGGGATTATAAAGCTGGTATTGGTCTTCGCTTGGGAGGTGGTTATTATGATGTAGTAGCAGCTTCTTTGAAAATATTTCCCCGTGTTCAAAGTGCCTTTGAATTTAATCTTGGAGTTCGGCCTTACGGAGGTTATGGTGCTTATGGAAACGGTTGGACCAATGTCAGTGCTTCGGCTTCCTACCAGCATCATTTTCCGATCGGAAACATTGACGGTTTCAAATGGTTTGTAGGTGGTGGTTTAACGGCTTTCAACACTTTTTCCAAGTATGATGATTATCGTGGATTTGGTATTGGTGTATTCCCTACTGGTGGTGTTGAATATAAATTTCCCCAGATTCCTTTAGCTGTGTCTGCTGATTTGCGCCCAACAATCTCTGTAGTTAAACCATACGATTACTACGATGGATTTTATGTTGGCAACTTTGGTATTGCCGCCCGTTATACTTTCAGATAATCTTTCTTAAGTTGAATATAAGAGCCCTGCTGTTGCGGGGCTTTTTTTATTTTTGACAACTTATCAATCATTTTAACTGCAGCGATTTGATTTCTATAGATAATGTTTCTGTGACACTGGCTGGTCGTCAGATTCTTGATAATATATCACTTGTAATTGGTTCTGATCAATGTTGGGCGGTTACCGGTGCCTCAGGAAGTGGCAAGACAACGTTTGCCAAAGTTCTGACCGGGTCCGTGTTTCATCAGGGTGTTGTTAGGTATAGTGGTTTTAATGAAGATCCGGTTATACAGTTTGTACCACAGGAACACCAGTTTCGAAATGCACAGAATACCAATGATCTGTATTATCAGCAGCGGTACAATTCAACCGAGTCTGATGATTCATTGAAGGTTGGTGATTTAGTAAATGGAGATTCTGATTGGGTTAAGTTACTTCATCTTGATGGGTTGCTTGGACGACCGTTATTACAATTATCCAATGGTGAAAACAAACGCTTACAGCTGGCCCAAAAGTTAGCATCAAATCCTCGTATACTTATACTTGATAATCCTTTTCTTGGATTGGATGCTGATGCACGACGGGTTCTTGATGAAGTTTTAAGCCACCTGGTTAAAAATGGCTTGCAGGTTATTCTTATCACTACGTCACAATCTTTACCGGATTGGATCACTCATGTGGCTCTGCTTGATGAGGGTTGTTTGAAGTTTGCAGGCGCCCGTGGTGATCTCCCTTCTCAGGCCCCGAATCCCAAAACTTTCCAGGGTTTTGAACAGTTGTTGTCTTTTGCGGCGCCGCCTACTGCTGAATTTGATATCGCGATCCGAATGCATAAAGTCAATATTGAGTATGAACAAAAGCATGTACTTCGGGATATTGATTGGATCGTGAAGAAAGGTGAATGCTGGAGTTTATCCGGCCCCAATGGTGCGGGCAAGTCGACGCTGTTGAGTCTCGTAACGGGCGATAACCCCCAGGCTTATGCCAATGAGATTTATTTGTTTGACAGGCGTCGCGGTACCGGCGAAAGTATTTGGGATATTAAAAGGAATATTGGGTTTGTATCTCCTGAATTGCATTTGTATTTCAATCAGTCGTCCAGTTGTAGTGAGGTGGTTGCTTCTGGTTTGTTTGATACTATCGGATTGTTTCGTGTGTTATCTGATGAGCAGCAAATTTTGGTAGATAAGTGGTTAGAAGTTCTGGGTCTCGGTAATTGTCGCCACCGGTCTTTACAGGCAATGTCGCGCGGTGAGCAGCGTTTGGCGATGTTGGGACGGGCGCTGATGAAGAATCCACCCATGTTGATTCTTGATGAGCCAACGCAGGGGCTGGATCAGCAACAAGTTGATTTTTTCAAAGGGTTGGTTGATTTTGTGTGCAATGTTTTTGGTACTACGTTGATCTATGTTTCACATTACGTTGAAGACATCCCTGGTTGTGTAAAGTACTTTATCCGGTTGGAAGATGGACGGGTGGTTTAGTTTTGTTTCCGGGTTTGACGTAAGTGCTGTGGCTAACAAATAGCTCTTACTATCAACTTCGGTTGTGCTTAGGCGTTAGTTTTGTTGAGCCTGGTGTTGACACTTGTTTGTTGTCCTGCTTAACTTGTTTTGATTGTACTGTCCGTATTCGTTGACGTCATGTCATTCATTCATACCGAATTCCTTTTCTTTTACGTCTGTTAGTTGTATTTCTTACCTGCACTTGTTTCTTAACCAGATGGGGATACGCACACTGTTCATCTTTGGAAGCGTCGACTTTCCTGTCGTTGAGCCGGTTTTTAACCCTGTCTCATAATTTTAAGCAAAGAACATCGCAGATTAATGTCTAAACATTAAACCTGTTTGGCTGGTGATTATCTTCCCATGTATACCATAAGTATCTGTACATCACTTGGGTTTACGCCGCTGATTCGACTAGCCTGTCCCAGGGTGGTCGGTTTAATTTTTTTGAATTTTTGAAGTGCTTCATTCGATAAGGACGAGATCTTGTCGTAGTTGAAATTGTCAGGAATAATAAGTGTTTCGAGCTGGCTCATTTTAGAAACGAGTTCTTTTTCTTTGGCTATATACACTTCATATTTAGCCTGGATCTCGGCCTGTTCCAGCATTTCTGTGGTGAAGCTATTGAGTTTTTCCGCGAGTCGCGGAAGGCCCTCGATCATATTAAGCAAATTCATCGATGGCCGTAAAAGCACCTGGTGGGCTTTTTGTTTTTGTGTCAGAGCCGCGGTTCCGTTTTTTTCCAGGAAATCTCTTGACTCCTCGGGTTCAATTGAAAACTCGCGAAGGATTTTTCCAATTTTTTCCGTGCCTGCTTTTTTTGCCAATACATTATCCATTCTTTCCTGGGACGCCAGTCCAAGCCGATAACTTTTTTCGGTCAGGCGGAGATCTGCGTTGTCCTGGCGCAGTAGTGTTCTGAATTCTGCACGTGATGTAAACATCCGGTAGGGCTCGTCAGTTCCTTTGTTGATCAGGTCATCTACGAGTACTCCGATGTATGCTTCTGATCTTTGAAGGATGAAAGGTGCTTCTTCTTTCACCGCGAGATGGGCATTAATTCCCGCGACGATCCCCTGGCAGGCTGCTTCTTCATAACCAGTGGTTCCGTTTATCTGTCCTGCAAAAAACAGGTTTGCGATCAGTTTTGTTTCGAGTGTGTGTTTTAATTGTGTTGGTGGAAAGTAATCATATTCGATTGCGTATCCTGGTCTGAACATTCTTACATTTTCGAATCCTGGTACCTGGCGGAGTGCTGCGTATTGGACTTCTTCCGGGAGAGAGGTAGAGAACCCGTTTACATAAATTTCTACGGTGTTCCAGCCTTCGGGTTCAATAAAGAGTTGGTGTCTGTCGCGGTCCGCAAAGCGGTTGATCTTATCCTCGATGCTCGGACAGTATCTTGGTCCCACACCTTCGATCCGGCCGGTATACATTGGGCTTCTGTCAAAGCCTGTTTTAAGAAGATCGTGTACGGTTGAGTTGGTATATGATATCCAACAGCTTCTCTGACTGGTTGGTTTTTTTGTGTCGAGATATGAGAAGCCGGAGATCTCTTCGTCTCCCTTCTGCTCTTCCATCTTTGAGTAATCCAGACTTCTGCCGTCTATTCTTGGAGGTGTGCCTGTTTTTAAGCGGTCCGCCTCGAATCCCAACTCTACCAATTGTTCTGTGATGCCGGATGCTGCTTTTTCTGCCACCCGTCCACCACCGAAGCGTTTCTCGCCGATATGGATAACACCATTAAGAAAAGTTCCACTGGTGATTACTACTGATTTCGATCTTATTTCATGTCCCAGTCCCGTGATGATTCCGCAAGCACGGTTATCTTTTACAATGATTGACCTTGCCATGTCCTGGTAGAAGTCAACATTTGGTGTCAGCTCAAGCATTTCGCGCCACTTCGCTGCGAAAAGCATTCGATCGTTTTGCGTTCTCGGGCTCCACATAGCCGGTCCCTTTGAGCGGTTTAACATCCTAAACTGGATCATACTCGCATCGCTCACAATCCCTGAGTAACCCCCGAGTGCATCGATCTCCCTCACAATCTGTCCTTTTGCGATGCCCCCCATCGCTGGGTTGCAACTCATTTGTGCGATGGTTTGCATATTCATTGTCACAAGCAGAACCTTGGAACCCAGGTTTGCCGCTGCGGCCGCTGCTTCACAACCGGCGTGGCCCGCACCGACCACAATTACATCATATTCTGGAAACATATTCGCAAAATTACAATTTGCGGCGTGAAATTTTGTATAAAGCGACAGATGGTTGGGTGCTTATGTTCCACGTGGAACATGAGCACTGAAGCTCGGTCAGTGTTGCGAGGACTAGCATGTTGGCTCTCGGTTTCCGAATTATGCTTGCTATTTCTTGCTACCCCGGAGTACGGGCAATGATGCGTCGAGGTAGGTTGTTCAGGCCCGCTTCCTGGCCGGTCTCTTCCGGAAAGGTAAAGGATCGCAGAGTCACGGTTCCCGAGTTTTTCCTGAAAAGGCTGTTCTGAGTTTAGTGATCGGAATACAGGTGCGTATGTATTGCGATTCGCTATTGCCGCGCATTCCCTAACTGTTCTATCAAGTGCTTGTAGCAGTTCTTTTGGTCCGAAGATTTTTCATCCCCTACTCCATTACCTCATCAACCGAATGATATCTTCCCTCCATCGAAGGCTTTCCGGCCGTCAATATTCGCTTGTTAACGGAGTAGTTTGCCTGCTCGGCATGATCTGATTTGAGCACCCGGGCTCGGGCGACATCTTGAACAGCCTGCTGCACGGTGCGGATTGTACATCGATGAGGCGTTTCACCTCCATGCAGTTGTTTTTGTCCAACGCTAAGCCAGTTTCTTTTATTATACAGTGCCAGGTCTGGGCGATTTATCTGCACAGGGAGTGTTTTAATTGCCTTTGATGCCTTTTCTTGACTTCCAAGCGGTCGTATTTCGCGAATTTGAACACATTTAGCCCTCATTTATCCAACCCATTGGGTTTTGGCAGCTATACAACGGTACACGCAGCGCAGATAAGTCGTGTCTCGCAATTTTTGCCGATAATCGCCCGTCCCGTAGGCTGCATTATGTATCAACCGCGTCTGGTTCAAGCCTTTCTTGGTCATTCCGCTATTCTATGAAAGTTGAAGAGTCCCGGGCTCCCCGCGATTTTAATGCCCGATCCAAAATTGTTTTACCTGCCGGTATAAACATGGGACACGAGTGTACGTCACCATCTAAGGTTGTTCCACGTGGAACACATTTATGAGAAGTAAAGCGCCAGATACTTGTCTTCCGCAGCAGTCATGGCAGTCTTTTCTCTTGCAGATTTGTCTTTATAACCGCAGAGGTGCAGCGCCCCGTGGAATATCAACCTGTGTAGCTCATTATTAAATGAGACGCCAACGGTTGTTGCGTTGTCCCGCACACGATCTATGCTGATGTAGATCTCTCCAATGATTTGCTTTTTGTTCTCGCTTAGATCGAAGGTGATAATATCGGTGAAATAGTCGTGCTGGAGATAGGACCTGTTGAGCTCCAGCAGGTAAGCGTCCGAGCAAAAAACATACGTGAGAGAGGCAAGTGATTTCCCTTCTTTATGAAATAGGGAGGAAATGAAGTCTTTAAGGGCTGTTCTATGTTTCAGAGTACATGCACTCTCGAATTGGAAATCAATCTTAGCGGTACTTTGCGTCGGCATTTCCAAAATTCGTAAAGTTGTTTGAACAGACAAAGCTACTTTTGTCTTCAGACATGAAAAAAAGACTCTCAGATCTCGCAACAGGAAACACAGCACGGATAGTATCATTTGAGGATAATGATTTGTTTCTGAAACTGATGGAAATGGGATGTGTGCCCGGGGAACTGGTTCGCGTCGATCAGGTGGCACCCTTGGGGGATCCAATTTCCATTACAATCGCAGGCTACAACCTGAGTCTGAGGTTAAATGAAGCTGACAATATTTTTGTGGAAGAAATATGAAAGTCGGTCTGTATTTCGGTTCCTTCAACCCCATTCATCATGGTCACCTGATCATCGCCAACCACATCGTTTCTAATACTGAACTTGACCAGATCTGGTTTGTGGTTTCACCACAAAATCCGCTAAAACCTTCTGCCGGATTACTGAACGAATATCATCGGTTGCACCTCGTAAGACTTGCGATCGAGGAAGAGGAACGATTTCGGGTTACAGACATTGAATTTCATCTTCCTAGACCCTCCTATACCATTGACACGCTCACTTATTTGTCTGAGAAATATGCCCAACACAGTTTTACGGTCATTATGGGCAGCGATAGTTATCAGAATCTTCCTAAGTGGAAAAATCATCAGCAACTACAGGCTAACTACGATCTGCTCATCTATTTGCGGCCAAAGTTCCTGGTAAAGCTGGGTGATGATAACACCCGAACCACCATCGTGGATGCGCCAATGCTTGAAATCTCGGCTACTTATATCAGAAACACCATTCGTAATGGAAAGTCAATAAGATACCTGGTTCCAGAGAAGGTTCGCGAAGAGATCGAAAGAAACAGCTACTATTCCTGAATGGAACCCTGAGGGTTGGATGGGCTTCGAGAAGATATTTTGCTTTGTAGAAGATCTCGAAGAATTGAAACAACAGCTACTGTTATCGAGTAATATCCTGAGAGTTGAATGAAATCTGATAAGCTATTTTGTTTGGCACAAGGTTCGCGAAGGATCGAAAGAAACCGCTACTACCATTAAGTGAATCCTGAGAATTGAGTGGAAGTCGATAAGCTTATTCCGTTTGGCACAAGTTTACGAAGAGATCGAAAAGCTTCTATGCTTGCGTGGAATAGTTGGAGCTTAATGGCGTATCTGCTTCCGCGAAGGATTTATGAAGATCGAAAGAATCTTGCTACGCTTCTAAATAGAATCCAAGTGTAATGGTTAGTCCATAAGTTGTGTGGTTTTGGAGAAGGTCCCGCAAAGATTAAACGAACAGCTACTTCGAAAACGGATTTGACCGCTTATCGGCCGCTAAAGAAACGGCGGGTTTCACCAGGATTTACTGGAACAGAATTTTTGATCAAAGTATGAAGAGACTCTGCGCTATCTTGGAAGCAGATTGCTTAGAGTATTGCAGCGCTTCTTGGATGAATCCTTTTCTATATGAACTTCCACTAGATGCCGCTACAACTGCGTCAATTGATCAAATCTGCAAGAAATGCCTATAATATACTGATTATCAGTTAATTGCATGTATCTAGCGACGCCCAGAAATTATGGAATTTGTACTTCGGTTAAACAACCTCCTCTCAAGGCAACCCAATACGTCCGGGCCTAAATTCCATAAATATCATCCAACTCCCACCACAACAAGTGAGTTAATTTTATATTTGCCACAACCCGGTCAAAAGCCGGCCCGACTGTGCGTCCTGAAAACATTGCTTGCTGCCGAAAACCACCACCAACCTGGTCGACTTCATTCATAAAGCGGCTTACAAACTTTAACTCATTAGTGGACCTTCTCCGACATATTCCATTTCTGAAGGCAGTGTTCCTGCACAGCGTCACCGCGTTCGGCGGACCACAGGGCCACTTTGGAATGGTAATGAAAACATTCGTCCGGCAAAGACATGATATCACAGAAAATGAATTGCTCGAATACAACGCTTTTTGTCAACTATTACCTGGTGCGTCTTCTACCCAGATCCTCACCCTGATCGGTTATAAACGTGGGGGTATCCTACTGGGTATATTAACGCTGGCGATCTGGATCTTTCCTGCGTGTTTTTTAATGGGAGCGTTTTCATTTCTGCTTCATTATATGGACCAGGATAATCTGAAAGACGGGATCTTCAAATTTATTCAACCCATGGCTGTAGGCTTTTTGGCTTACGCGGCATCGATTTCATTGAAACTGTCGGTCCACAACACTATTACTCGTGTGATCCTTGCCGTTAGTATAATAGCTACTTTGTTGTTATTTAAGACACCATGGATTTTCCCGGGCCTGATCCTGCTCGGAGGTTTCATCACCAATCTGAGTGACCGGCGAATTCCCCAACAAGGCGTGGCGCCCAGAAAAATAAAATGGGGCAATATCTGGCTGTTCGGAATTATGTTCGCTCTTGCTGGATTGTTTAGTGAAATCGCGCGGAAAAATGATTGGGAAACCCGCACCCAGTTTAATCTTTTTGAAAATACTTACCGGTTCGGGAGTCTTGTGTTTGGAGGCGGACAGGTACTTATCCCCATGATGTACGAGCAATATGTGGCGAGGCCCCAATCAGCAGTAGTACAAAGAAAAAATGAAGGAAAGGCAGGCAATGTTATCAGTATTCCCCGTGATGAGTTCTACATCGGCGCAGGGGTGGTCCGGGCTATACCCGGGCCCGTATTTTCAATCGCATCCTTTACCGGGGGTATGGCTCTGCGCGATAAAGGACCCGCCTGGCAAGTGATCGGATGTATCATTGCTTCTGTGGCTATTTTTCTTCCGAGCGCCTTACTGGTTATTTTCTTCTTTCCAATCTGGAACAATTTAAAACGATATGCAGTAGTATATCGCGCGCTGGAAGGAATCAATGCAGTGGTAGTTGGGATTATGATTGCCTCAACACTTTATATGATGAAAGACATTTCATTGACAGAGTTCAAAACAGTAAGCGTGCTCAACATCGGTGTTATAATAGGCACATGGTTTTTATTAAGTCTTAAAAAAATCCCCTCTCCTTATATCGTGCTGGTTTGTTTAATACTTGGTTGGATATTCAGTAGCTAATCATACATCAAAGCCAGAAAAACAATCGTGGTAATAACATATCAGGTTCATAGGGGCCTTCCTTATCAACAAGCTCATCTTCATTCAGGTTCTCAATGACTACGGCCTCCACTTCACGGTCAAATCCAAACTCCTGCTCATTCATTGGTATCACACGCTGAAGGCCTGATCTGGCCCGAACTACATTGTCAGTTTGTGAAAAGTTGTTTACAATAAGAACCGTTGATACAAACAACATTATCACGTAAATGAAAGCCAGCAAGCGTTTGATTGAAATAAACATAACCTTGTATAACTAAATTATCATCACAAAATTATCAGAATATATTTCCACACACGAATCAGGGACATCACATAAAGATGTGTTCTTTCATGACGTCTGAATAAACATCTGAAGGACAAAAAAACCAGTCCTAAAGTACAAAGAGGGCTGCCATCAGGACAGCCCTCGCATGCGTACGACGCGGGTCTTTCCGGAATAACTTACTGGTAGGTGAAAGTCAGATTTTTGATTACCGGGGCCTGGCCTGTTACAGTGCTTTTTTCTACACAAGCAATCGGGTAGCCATGTTGATCGTAGGTATATGTTCTTTCTATCACTTTTTCTATGGTGCCAGCAGCATCATAAACGGTTTCTTTTGTAATGTTTGATGGATTAAGTTCCTGCATAAAACCATAAGCAAAATCGCTAAGCGATTTCAGGGGATTGATTTTGCCATCGTAAGAATTATAAATTCTGCTACCTGCGGCTTCTAACTTGTCGGTAACAGGATTTCGGATTTTGGTTGCAATGGATCTGATGGATTTGTCGTTATTATAAACGTATTTTGATTCCGAGACGCGTTTATATAAAACACCTTCATTACCGTCTTCCATAGGATATGGTGCGAACTGACCATAGTCAACCAGCTTTCCATTTTCATAATAATAGGCACCACTTGTAATGATATAGCCCGTGGCATCGGTCGTTTGTGTTTGTGTTAATTGACCATCCTCATAAATGTAGTCAACCTTGTACCCGTCGTTTAAATAAATCGTTTTAATTCTGTCGTTGGTACCATAGGTGATATCCATGGTTTGAACACCGGGTGTTTCCTCTTCGGCAAATTTTACACGTGAAAGGGTGCCATCTGGAGCATAGGTAAACTCAAGATAGTTGCTGGCGTCCTGGCGAACAGACGCTATTCGCTTTTCAAGCACCGGATCAGAACCATGGTTGTTTTTATCTTTTTTGCAGGAAGAAAACAAAAGGAGCGCAGAGAATGCTGCGAGAAACATTTTCGTGGTTAAAAGCCTTGAAGGCATAAAGGTTGATTTAAGGTTTGTCGATGTTGTTAGCATGCAAAGCTACCTGTAGGGAAACCCACCGGCAATAGCATAAAGATGTGAAAGCAATCCAACAACCAACGCTGACCTGACATGAATATGCCTTAAACAAGTTTATCCTTGAATGCCTTTGCTACTGCTTCGCTTTTAGAATTAACATGAAGCTTTTCATAAATCTTCTTGATATGTGAACGTACCGTGTCAATGGATATGTACATTTCAGATGCAATCATTTTATAACTGTAGCCGTTCACCAAAAGCTGCAACACTTCTTTTTCACGGTCAGATAAGTGATAATCATCCCCGGTAGGCGTATGAACTTCAGAAAACATTTTTAGCACCTGGGTAGCTATGGACGAGCTCATCGGCGCGCCACCCGTGTGGGCTTCCTGGATGTACTCGAGCAGTTTGGCAGGAGGTGTTTTTTTAAGTAGATAACCATTGGCGCCATTGCGTATCGCATCAAATACGTTTTTGTTGTCGTCAAATACTGTTAGCATTAAAACCTTGACTGTTGTGTTTTTCTGCCGAATCAGTTTCAACCCTTCGATGCCATTTGTACCGGGCATGTCTATGTCCATCAAAACAATATCCGGCTGCAAGGCCTCTACCTCTGCAACAACATTGTTACAGTTTTTGTAAGCTGCAATAACTTCAAAACCATCTGAACCGTTCAGCAGCATGGTAAGACCCTCGCGGAGCTGAGGGTTGTCTTCATATAAAACAAGCCTGATCATATTTGTCTTTTTAGTTGATGTTTAATTTACGGGTGCTTCCAATATTATTGTTGTTCCCTGGTTAATAGCCGAGTTGATTTGCAATTTGCCTTTCAGACTTTGTGCGCGTTTTTTCATATTTGCCAATCCATTTCCGCTGTCTGCCTCTGCGGTATTGAAGCCTATACCGGTATCGGCTATGCGCATTATCAGTACAGATTTTAAAACCCTGATCTCAATTTCTGCCCAGGAGGTACCTGAATACTTTGCGAGGTTATTCACTGCTTCTTTAAAAAGCAGAAAAAAATCTCTTCTGGCTTCCATATCAAGTTTAAGGTTATTCACTTCTTCATCTACCAGTATTCTATACTCGATATTTTTAGCTTCAAGCACGCCGGTTGCAAACTCCCGCATTCTTGCGGCGACTTTTTGCATGCTATCGTTCATCGGGTTGATGCTCCAGACAATATCGTCCATGGCTTCCATCATCCGGGAACTATTGTCGCTGATTTTTTCTATATACTCACGGGTTTTACCTGTGTCATTGTCTACCTTCATTTTGGCCATCTCGCTTAGAATATTAATGGTGCTAAGCGTGGAGCCCATATCATCATGCAGATCTCTTGCAATCCGGCGTCGAACCTTTTCCATTTGCAGCAACCTGTCGACTTTTAACCGGTGCGCCAGGTAAACAAGCCCTGCGGCAAGCAGACCCATCAGTAACATAAACCACCAGGTTTTCCAAAATGGTGGACTGATGTGAATGTTCAGACTGGTAATCCCTTTTGATCGGATCCCATCTCCGCTTTCACACCATACTTTGAAAGTATATTCTCCCGGCGGAAGTTGAGTATAGTTAGCCAGCAAAGAGCGGTCGGTCCGGTACCAGTCTTTATCAATGCCTTCGAGTTTGTAATAGTAAACAACCTGGTCCTTTTGTAAAAAGCTCAGTGATGCAAATTCTACCGTGACAGAGTTTTGGGTATGATCGAGGCTAACATATTTTAACTTGAGAATTGAGTCAGGTGGAAGGTAGGTATTAAACAGTTTGAAGTCGGTGATGGTGACATCCGGCGGAGTTCGGACGCTAACCATTTTTTCCGGTTGAAACGTAACAAAATCGTGTGTAGTGCCAAACGCCATCGCCCCGCTTGATAACCGGTAACGGGCATTTACCTGGAAGTTATCATGAATCAGACCATCGCCTTCCGAGTAGGCTGTGAATAAATTTTTGCCGATGTTATAACGACACAACCCGCTGAGCAGGCTGATCCAAAGATTGCCCTGGGAATCAAATTCAAGACTATTGATAGTATTCGAAGGCAAACCATCATTAGCGGTTATATGCCGTATTGCCCCCGTGTTAACGTTCAAAAAGTTCAATGCGCCTGATGCAACAAGCAGCAGACTGTCCTGGTATGGCTGCAGATCTGTTACAGTATTGCCATACAAACCACCAGATGTAGTGGTATAGTTGGACAGGGTTTTGCCGGTACGTGTGTCTATCTTGAATAACCCGAATTCATGCGTGCCGGCCCAAAGATTTCCTTGTTTGTCGAAAAGCAATTTATAGATAATGGTGCCGAGATTGGTTACAGGTTCCAGCTCTGACTCAAACCTGTTGAGATCGCCGGTAGTGCTGTTCCATTTAAATATATGACCATACTGTGTTGCGAACCAGATATAGCCCTGGTTATCTGAAGTTATCTGGCGAATACTTTTATCTTCAAAAACCGATGGGTTAAAGAACCGGCTGTGTTGGTTCCGAAGATCATAAACAATTACGCGGCCCGATTGGCAACCGATCCAGAGTTTGCCGCTGTTTGGTTGCTGATGCAAGGTCCACTGCATTCGAAAGTTCCCATCATCACGTGTCGTGGAACTGCTCACTGCATTGGGCACTTCTTTGAATTGATGATCGAAGGTCACGAGCCCCCTGTTCCAGGTACTGACGAACAGCTTATCATCAGCCTCCAAAAAGTTCGTTACTGATATATCTGAAGGTTTGTTGTTCGTCAAACCCCGGATAGATGAAAAAGCAACCGATGCAGGGTTCACAGCATACACACCCTGATCTGTGCCGATCCACAAATTCTTTTCTTTGTCTTCATACATTGTGTGAATGCGATCGAACATGATCCCATAGTCGCTCTGATGATCTTCCCTGATATATCTGAATTCGTTTGATTGCGGGTCGAGCGTAAACAGACGCATTTGACCATATGCCCAGAGTGATCCCGAACTGTGTTGCATGAAGCCGCGGAACTCAGCGTATTCAGGAATGCCGCGTGCCAGCCCTGCAGTATCTTTTACAAACTCCTGGCTTGCCAGGTTATAGGCCACCACACCTTCTTTCCTGGCCCTTTCGTTCCAGGTAACGAACCAGATGCGCCGGCGACCATCAACAAATACAGCGTTGATAGACAATTGTGCAGCAGCGTTATCGAACAGATGCTTGTTTGTAGCCGGTGTATCTCTGTTGTAAAACCTGTTTCTTAATGGGTCGAATGCAACCAGACCCAAATCACAACCAATCCAGTAATGGCCGGTGACCGGATCTTCTGCAACTGAAAGCATCGACCATGGATTGGGTGTGGTTACTGACCGGGCATTGGCTAACGAAAAACTGTTACTGGTGGAATCATAAGCAAGTAAACCAACTTTAGTGATCAAAAGGAACATCTGCCCTTTTGTGGTTTGCCACAGTTTATAAGTGGCCCGGGAATCGGGTTGGTTTTCAAGCCTGATAACGGCCTTTTTAAAACGAAATGTGGCAGGGTCAAACTGACCTACTTCCCTGCCGGTTCTTACCCAAATGTTTCCGTTGGCATCATCTAACATCTGTGAGATACTGACGGGTGGTAAATAATCCTGCGATCCTGGCGGCGGACGAAAGCGAACGATTTTGCGGCCATCATAACGTTGAAGCCCATTTGCAGTTCCGAACCACATAAACCCTTTCTTGTCCTGGAAAATACTGTAAACAAAGTTGGATGCAAGACCTTCTTTAACCGATAACCGATTGAAAGCATATTGACGCGGCTGCGCATGAAGTTTACAGGCAACAATCAATACAGCCGCGATATACAGAATTCTTCTCAAGGTGAAATAGTGATCAACCAAAAATACCTTTCCGCTACGTTATTTAAGCATGTCCGTTGATAAAATCACACATATATGTGGTCTAAAACCGTACAGGTTATGTTTTTGGATGCGCGGAGCTGTGGCTATCCGGGTCTGAATTGTGCAAATCTGGTATCGAACTGAAATCATTAATTCAACTTATCTGGTGACAGCCGGTTTGCCATGTTTTATTTCACATTGATATGCTATTGTACCTGAATGCAAAAGCAATCAAATTTGTACTGTTAATATGAATTTCTATTCAGTTATAAATCTTATCAAAAATGAAAAAAAATTTGTTACTCGTAATGGCGCTGATAGCAGCAACCCTTACGTCATTTGGAAATGACAAAAGTCGTTCTGAAGTGTCACGGAGCTGGAGCATAGATGAAAATTTTACTGCTATTGCTGCCAAAGGAAATGTTGAAGTGGTGCTTGTACCCGGCGATTCAAAAACGATCGGTCTCGCAGGTGATGAAAAACAGGTTGAAGCGGTTCATCTGAAGATTGAAAACGGTGTATTGATGATAACCGGTAGTAAGGGTTGTTCAGCAAAGTACAGAACGGTTATTTATGTTCCTGTTCAACAATTGCAAAAGGTAATACTGAAAGGCGGATCTGATTTGAGTTCCCGGGGTAGAATAGCAATGGCCAAACTGCATATCCGTATCGAAGGAGAGTCAAAAGTTAACATCAAAAACATCGGCGATGTTGTGATTGAAAGCGATGACAAACACCAGTTTAACTACGAAAAAAGCGAACGATCAATCATTCGCATTGAAAAAGCTTAAGAACGGAACATAAGTTTATAAGAACAAATTGTCCATTGATCATTGAACCTTATTTCTCACGGACAGGAAGGATTTAGTATTAAGGCAGGCTTTTTAAACAGGAAGGTTGAGGTTGACTAAAAGAGGATTCAGACTATGTGTGTAAAGGTGTCGGACGGGAATACCGGCACCTTTTTTTAGTTTTCTAACGGAACGCCACCTGCAAGCCTGTTAACCAACTCGCCTGCATGATTCATTAACGCTATCTTTTTGCGAAGCAGTGCTTCCAGCGCCTCCATCTCTTTACAATATTTTGCCGTTTTTTTGTTTTTACGCAACCTCGCATTGTGTTCGGTTACCGGGTTCAACATGGTAGATTCGATAGTAGCAGAAAAGTAGTTGATACCTGAACCAACCCGGTCAATCAGTGGCGTCAGATCGCCATCCTGTCGGAATTGACTTACCAAAGAGATCAGTTGTCTTGAAAACTTATCTGCCACTGCCTGCAGCGATGCCGAAGCACTTATCAGGTTGTTGCCGAGTTCGAGACTGGATAATTTTTCAGCATGCTTTCGACTTCTTGTTGTTTTATGATAATGCTGACAAGCTTCCATCAATTTTATGCAATCAAAATATTTGTGCAGCGAGTTAATACCCTGGGTGTGCTGGGCACTATGAAGTGCGTTTGATAGTCTTTGTTCATCTTCCTCACGCGCTGCAAACCGCATCACTTCCTCATCAGTACGAATTGCTCCCGGATGTACCCTTGAATGGAGAACGATCCCTTTCATAGTTGTACAACGGCTAAGTGCAACATAAACCTGCCCGGGTGCAAATGCATTACCTGCATCGATAATCGCTTTCTCGAATGTTAAACCCTGGCTTTTGTGGATAGTTATCGCCCACGCGAGTCGCACAGGATATTGAGTGAAAGAACCAATTTCCTCTTCCTCGATTTCACCGGTTTCCTGGTTATAACTATAGCGAATGTTTGTCCAGGTTTCTTTCTCGAGTTCCATCTTCAATCCACTTTCTGCAAGTTGTACAATGATCGTTTTTGCATCGATACTTGTAACCACAGCAAGCTTGCCGTTGAAGTAGCGTTTAAGTTCGCCGGTTTCATTTTTAACAAACATTACCTGGGCGCCTTTCCTTAACGTGAGTTTTGGATCAGTAGGAAAATTCTTATCGGGAAATTCCCCTTCAATCGCTGCATCAAAAGTGAATGATGGATCCGAGAGCCGCTGCAATGCTGATACGTTGATTGAATCAGCCTTATGATTATGACTCGTAAGTGTTATGAACCGATCCTGATCCATTGACTGCCGGGCCGGATCGTAAAGTGCATTAAGGGTATCATAATCTTCTACAGAAAGTGAATTATGTCTTACCCGGTTAAGTATGTCTATAAAAGCCTGGTCACTTTGTCTATAGATTTTTTTGAGTTCGATGTAAACGGGCGGATCCTGTTTCATCACTTTTGAATGAAAAAAGAAAGGACTTTCATAATGATGTTTCAGTATCTCCCATTGATCCTGCGGGATCACCGGCGGTAGCTGAAAGAGGTCCCCGATCAGCAGCACCTGTACGCCGCCAAATGGTTGGTGCAGGTTTCTCCGAAATTGACGAAGGATGAGATCGACCGCGTCAAGCATGTCGGCACGAACCATACTGATCTCATCAATGATAAGTAGTTCCATTTCTTCCAAAATTTTCCGTTTGGAAGAAAAGAAACGGATGTTTTTAAATAATGAGTGCTGGTCAGTGATACCAGCACCGGCATTCCCAACCGCATTTGAACTAACGGGTATAAACGGCCCAAACGGGAGCTGGAAAAAAGAATGTAAAGTAACCCCCCCGGCATTGATAGCGGCAACACCTGTAGGTGCAGTAACCACCGTTTGCTTTAGGGTAGTTTCCCTAATATATTTTAGGAATGTCGTTTTCCCTGTGCCCGCTTTCCCTGTCAGGAACAAGGGTCGACTGGTGTGATTCACAAAATTTGCGGCCAGTTGAAACAGTGTATTCTCAGGATCGGTTTTGAACTGATTCATCCAGCCAAAAATAATCAATTGATCCCGGAGGATTTGCTAATATTCAAGTCCGTTTTCTGTCATCCACTGTACATAATTTAACACCACCCTGATTTCAGCGAATGAATATTCTTCGCCAAGCATTTCTCTGATGGGGGTTGCAGCCTGGCTACCGGTTTCCCGGATAGCGCTCATAATGTTAGAGATCTTCGCTTTAGGCAACAATGCTTCAGGTTGCAATTTTCCGCTTCTTACAAAATAGGCGAGATGTCCTTCAACGGTACTTTGTGCCAGCTTACGCTCAACTGAAATCTCTTCGATGGTATTGCCATTCAAAAACATTTCAAGAGAAGTTGTTTTTGTGTCCTTCGTCTCTCCGGCTTTGCCGTGGTTAAAACTTTGATTTTTTGAATGGCCGTTACCATCGTCAACCAGGTATGTATAACCCGGTGAAAGATCAGTCGGCCGTGAGTTTATAAGATCCAGAAATTGACGACCGTATTTCTGAATTTTAATCACACCAAAGCCTTCTACGAGTGCAAGCTGTTCGAGGTTTGCAGGCCGCAGCTCGACCAGTTTTTGTAACGTTCGGTCCGAAAAAATTATATATGGTGGAAGCTGCTCCCGGTCAGCAAGCTGTTTTCGAAGTACTTTACATTGTTTGAAGAGTTCGCTTTCCTGGGAATATTCGACGGTAATTTTCGGCTTTTTGTGTTCATAGGGTTTCAATAGTTCTACCGTCAATTTGCCTTTCAAAACTGCATAACTATGTTGATTGAGTCTAAGGACCGGGAAGGTTCCAGTGGTCTGATCCACAAAGCCACCGTTGATACATTGCTTTAGATAAATCTTCCACTCATCTTTTGTCCACTCCGTTCCAATGCCAAAGGTTTTTATCTGGCGATGTTCATCTTTTACTGACTTACTTCCCCGTAGAAAATCAACGATATAACTTATGCCGTAGTTCTCACCCAGTCGGCTTACGGCGCTTAATAGTTTTTGTACCTGCACCGTTGCATCAAATTTCGCATACTCACGGGTGCAGACATCGCAGGAGCTACAGTTAGGTGGCGCGCTTTCACCAAAATAGTTAAGCAAAAATTTTCGCCGGCAGGAACTTGTCTCACAAAAGGTAGCCATCTGGTCAAGCTTTTTGAGCATGATCCGGGTCTGTTCTTCGTTACCTTCGATGGTCGTAAAACGCTTAAGTTTGAACACATCTCCGGCGCTATAAAAAAGGATGGCTTCGCTTTGCAAACCATCGCGACCTGCGCGGCCTGTTTCCTGGTAATACCCTTCAATATTGCGTGGAAGATCTGCATGGATAACAAACCGGACGTTGCTTTTATTAATACCCATTCCGAAAGCCACCGTGGCCACCATTATCCTGATCTGATCTCTTAAAAACTCTTCCTGTCGTTTTTCACGAACACCCCGGTCCAGACCTGCGTGATATGCTACTGCCGAAAAGCCGGCGTTTTTTAACTCGGCAGCAAGTTTCTCGGTAGCGGTTCTTGAAAAACAGTAAATGATGCCACTATCATCCTTCCGGGTTTCGAGGTATGAAATAAGTTGTGTGAGATGATCTTTTTTAGGCCAAACCTGGTAGCTTATATTGGGCCGGTTGAACGAACTCTCAAAAGTTTTAAAGTTTCTGAGGCCCAGTTTTTCAATTATGTCTTTCCTTGTAATATTATCAGCAGTAGCCGTGAGCGCGATAACAGGGACCTCAGGGTACAGTGTTTTTAATTGTCCCAGCGCGAGATACTCGGGCCGGAAGTCGTGGCCCCATTGACTTATACAATGTGCTTCGTCTATTGCAAACAGGCTAATGGAAACTTCACTAAGTGAAGAAAGCAACTGTGATTCACCAAACAAGCGTTCCGGCGCAACATATAACAGTTTCAGATTTCCTTCGCGCAGACGGCGAATGACATCCTGTTGTTCGCCGGTCGGTTGTCCGGAATTCAGACAAGCGGCATCAATTCCGTTTTGAAGCAAAGCATCTACCTGGTCCTTCATCAATGCAATAAGTGGTGAAACCACTATGGCAGTGCCGGGCATGAGTAAAGCGGGAAGCTGGTAGCAAATTGATTTTCCACCACCGGTTGGCATCAACACAAGCACGTCAGAACCGTTTATCAATTCTGATATAACCGCTTCCTGGTGACCACGGAAACCATGATAACCAAAATATTTTTCAAGCACAGCCTGCAGTTCAGTGGCTCTGGTACTATTGGTCGTAATGGCTTCCTGAATGTTATCGGAACTGTTCATGTGGCTATAAAGATCCTGATCACAACCTGTAGAGCAATGTTGTGATGACGGCAACAACTGCAGAAAAATAACCGGCGGATACCGTTATTTCATCATTTTTTCCGGAAGTGTGGTTTGTACCTTCCTTTACTGCGGCTGGCCTTGCGCGGTTGATAAGCAGGAACTGGTCCAAGACTTTCAGGAACCGTTGCTTTTTTGACCGGGGTGCCGAGCAGGTTTTCAATGATTGCAAACTTGTTTTGTTCTTTTTCGCTCACGAAGGTGTACGCGGTGCCATCGGTCTCTGCCCTGGCGGTTCGGCCAATGCGGTGAATATAGTCTTCGCCATCATTAGGAACATCGAAATTGATTACAAGATCGATATTGTCGATGTCGATACCTCGGGAAATAATATCTGTGGCGACCAGAATTTTCAGCCGACGGCTCCTGAAATCGAGCATTACCTGTTCGCGTGCAGATTGTGTCAGGTCAGAATGAATTTCTTCAATATTGAACCGGGCACGTTTGAGCTCACGGCTGAGTTGCTTGACCGATTGTTTTTTGGAACAGAAGATCAACACGGATTGTTCCGTGCGGCTGCGAAGTAGTTGTGATATCAGCGGAATTTTTTGAGCTTCATAAAGCACAAAAGCTTCCTGGACAATTTTCGCCGGTGGTTTGGAGATAGCTATGTTGATCTCTTCAGGGTTACGTAATATTTTCCTGGCCAGCTCGCGGATCTTCTCTGGCATGGTTGCGGAGAATAGCAGGTTCTGACGTTGTGGTGGAAGGAACGATATGATTTTCATGATATCGTCATAGAAACCCATGTCGAGCATACGATCGGCTTCATCGAGTACCAGATATTTCAACCCTTTGAGTTTGACATATCCCATATTAAGATGGCTGATCATTCTGCCGGGTGTGCAAATAACAATGTCGGCACCACGCGACAGCGCCTGCTTTTCAGTAGAAAAGTTAGAGCCATCACCGCCGCCATAAACGGCAATCGAACTGATGGAGGTAAAATATGACAGACCTTCGAGGTTCTGAGCAATCTGTATGGCCAGTTCACGGGTAGGCACAATAACCAATGCGTTGATCTGGTCGTCGGAATGTGTTTTCAACAATAGGTTGATGATAGGAAGCAGGTAAGCCGCAGTTTTGCCGGTGCCTGTCTGAGCAGAAGCAATCAGGTCCTTACCTTCTAAAATCAATGGAATCACTTTTTCCTGTACGGGAGTAGCATTTTCATAGCCTGTTGCTTCTATCCCTTCAACAAGGGATTCGTGCAGACCAAATTCTTTAAAATTCAATGTGGGAGATAATTAATTAACTATAAATACGATCTAAACCTGTTCTACCGTAAAGATAGGGCAAAGCGGTTGTAAGTGCACACAAAGTGGTTACCAGCTTTGTATCCGGGAACGATGAACCGGGTGACCGGCTCACCAATGGTGTGTAAACCCTGAGGAATCACAAGTATCGTGGAAAAAACTTAAACAGCAATGATCACTAAGCGTTGTGATCGATAGTCTCTTTTGGAGCTTCAACAGCCTCGCTGTCGGATGTATCTTCCGCTTTGGGACTGGTATTTTTGATGCTTAATTGGAATTTCGTGTTAAGACTTACTTCATAGTTTGCTGTAGTGAACAGTGTTTTAATAGCCTGATCCTGAAGCATAACAGCTGCAAGGTCAACAGCAAGTGGAGAAACACTGATTACGTTTGCCACACGGCCGTTATTAAATTCAATATTGAATTTGTAGCCAGCTTTTCTTCCGCTTCCTGCTCGTTCAAAATCAATGCGATTCAAAGCCAGGGTTTGATCCGCTGCTGCAGCTTTTTTCATCAGAATTCTAATAATGGGCAGATATTTCAGCCAGATATGAGTGTACATAAGTCTTGTTTTAATCTTGAAATTGTACAGGAATGAAAAAGTTCTCGCAGTTTCGGGGCCCTGTATACAGGCAAGGAGTACAAAGATGCGAATAAAAAAGGCGAAAAACGAAAAATGACCGGGGAAATTCGGCACCACTTCGATTTAAATCAGCGTATTAAGCATATGTTTCAGGTTCGATGAATAGATTCACTTAGTCAAAAGCGCGGTGGAGGCATCAACCATCCGGCAACGTTATCATCAGCCCTAACGTATTGAAAATCGTTGAATTGGGCCAGGAGGCTTAGTTTAGAACCGGCCGGAACCATTTTTTTTGCCGGAGCCGCAGAATCCGGAGCCGTTAGTAACCGGGCTTCCGTTCCCTGGGTAATTGTTCGCAGAGTTGCAAGCTTGCTGGTGTTTGCAGCGTTGACATAACCCATCCTGCCATCCGGAAGTCGTACCCTGTACCAGTTCGCGGTGGCGGCATCCACTGGAAGCAAAGTGTTGCGCTCGAGTTTAACCGAGGGGGATTTTGCATCAGGCGATTGATTCAACGAGGCGGAACCAGCAGTGACCCGTACAAAATCACCTACACTACCTGCGTCTGACCGGATATCCGGTGGCGAAGGGTATTCGGGATTAACGAAGGGGAATGGGTCTATAGCCCCACCCGATGTATAAATACCAAAATGTAAATGTGGCGGGGTGGTCCGGGCATTACCAGTATTACCCATCAAGCCCAGGGTGTCACCCACCCGAACCTGTTGACCATCCGTTACAAGCTGCGAGTCGAGGTGCGCATAATATAAGGTGTAATTTTTCTTCTCAGGACGCATCCAGACGACCTTTCCACCGAGGTTATTCTGATTTACCCGGGTTACCCTGCCATCAGCCGCAGCAACCACCGGAGTACCCCGGGCCGCGAAGATATCTATCCCTTCGTGACGGCGTGCACCGGCGTCCCTTGCTGCACCCCAGAAACTCTGCACCCGGCTTCTTTCTCTTGACCTCACAGGAAATGCTAATGTCGCAACAGCGCCTATTTCAACCGTGTATTCGCAATCGCGCAACAGTTCAGGTTGTAATCGGAGGATGTAAATGCCGGTTTTTTCAACTTCGTGTTCAATGGCGACGCCGGTTGTATCT
This sequence comes from Bacteroidota bacterium, assembly GCA_023416995.1. Lineage (GTDB taxonomy): Bacteria > Bacteroidota > Bacteroidia > Chitinophagales > Chitinophagaceae > DATHKG01. The sequence continues at coordinate 24,630 of JAEZGI010000042.1, read as the reverse complement.
GACGAAGCTAGTAGTTTCCGCACCGAGCCCCGCGTTGTATCCTGCTCCCACAGGTCGAGGTATAATTTGAATCCGCCCGAAGGTTTCTTCGATACATTGATTTGTATTTTCTCTCCCCTTACTGCATTGAATTGTAAACCAGCAGCAGTGGGTTTGTCTGCTGAGAAATAGCCTGTCTCCTTATGTGGTTTGATTACAATTGCGGGTCGGCTTAGAGCAGTTTCGGCAGCTTCGAACCAGGCGCGACCTATCACAGTGGATTGTAAACCTGCGTCTGTTATAGTTTTTCCATATTGCTCATGCGGTGTTTTGCGTGAGAACAATCCTGGTCTGGAGGAAGTTCGACATCCCACTGCAATCAGCAGCATTAACAAGATAAACGGCGGTATAATTCGGCATTTCATTCAATGCACGACAAAAATTTTATGCCAGATAAGGCCAGAACCCGCTTCAGTTAAGCGTTTGACAGAATGTTAACTAAACAGATAAGCGATATCATCTTCTGATAAAGACTTAACAAATCCTTCCTCTTCCCCGATAAGATCTTCTGCAAGTTGTTTTTTTCTCTGTTGAAGCTGGATAATCTTTTCTTCAATAGTGTCCCTGCAAACCATCTTGTAGGCAAACACTTTCTTCGTTTGTCCTATCCTGTGAGCACGGTCAATGGCCTGTTGTTGAACCGCGGTGTTCCACCAGGGATCAAAAAGAAATACATAGTCTGCCGCTGTTAGATTTAAACCGGCATTTCCTGCCTTCAAACTTATCAGGAATACACGTGTATTGTCTTCGGAAGACTGGAAAGCGCTTACCATCCTGGCTCTTTGTTCCGGGGGAGTCTGCCCGTCAAAATGAAAGTAACTGATACCGCGTTTAACGCATTCGCCGGCCAGCAAATCCAGCATACCAGTGAACTGCGAAAACACAATGGCCTTGTGCGAACCCAGGTTATAGGTGAGCTCGTCCATCAAAGTGTCTGTTTTTACAGAGTCCGAACAGGTTTGTTCGTCTGAGGGCAACAAAAGCGGTGAATCGCAAACCTGGCGAAGTTTAAGGATGCCTTGTAATACTGCAAGTTTGTTTTTTTGTAATCCCTCTTTTTTGATATTCAAAAACAGACTGCTGCTGATGCTATCGCGGATACTTTCATACAGCGTCTTTTGATAAGGGTTCATTTCACACCACATCACCATCTCAGTTTTTTCAGGGAGATCAGGAGCTACCTGCTCTTTTGTGCGGCGGAGGAGGAATGGCGCCGTAAGCTTTTGCAAAGCGGCGATTTTTTCCGGATCATTATCGCGGTCAATCGGGTCAGCAAATTCGCGTTTGAAATATTCGCGTGTGCCAAAAATCCCGGGCAGCAAAAAGTCAAGCTGCGCATACAAATCAAAAGTGTTGTTCATCACCGGGGTACCACTTAAGGCGATCCTGATGTTTCCCTGCAATTGATTTACAAGCCTGGTGATTTGTGCAGCAGGGTTTTTTATGTTGTGACTTTCATCTAAAATTATCGTTTCGAAGTTGATGACAGCTAGTAATTGAAAGTCGCTTCTTACGGTACCGTAGCTGGTGATGATCACCTGTACTTCAGGATTGCTAAAAGTTTCCGCAGAACGTGTGGCACCATGATGGACCCTGGTCACGATATGGGGTGCAAATTTTTCGAGCTCCTGTTTCCAGTTAAACATCAATGAACTCGGGCAAATAATCAGATGTCGCGCAGTTCCGTTTTCCGCAAGACGAGCACTCAGAAAACAAATTGACTGCAGTGTTTTACCAAGACCCATATCATCTGCGAGACAAGCGCCAGCCCCCGCTTCAGCCAGCAACATCATCCACTCAAAACCTTTTTGCTGATAGGGACGAAGCGAGGCTTTGATCAAAGGATCTGCAGGGTAAACTACGGCATCACTTTCCTGCCATTGGCGCCATTTTGAAAACCAGCTTCCTTTGATAACAGGAGTTAATTCGGTGCGGCCCTCATCACTGAAAGCGAGCCATCTTGGAACCTGCAAAGTGTTGCCTTTTATCTTTCCCAGCTTGATGATGCCAGCATATTTTGTTAGCCACTCTTCGGGCAATAATCCCAACGATCCATCTTTTAATAACACTGCCCGCTGCCCGGCAAGCAACATCTTCTGCATTTCACGTAAAGGAATTTCTTCTTTTCCAAACCGGAGTTTCATTTCCAGCATAACCAGGTGCGCCTCCTCTGAAACAAACTCAACATCGGCTGCTAACGAGAATGAGGAATAACGGAAATGTTTTAGCATATCCATCCCCGTTACTTCGATATTCTCTCCGAGCATTGTATGATATGCTTTTGGAAACCATTGTCCCTTCTGCGCATCAGCAAAGGAGAGATAATAGTACCCGTTAAGCTGTTTGGAAAATGAAGGATGTAACGATTCAAGAAAATTTCGGAATTTATCTTCAGCCTCTTTGTTTCTGTTAATAAGATACTCAACACCGTTACGTGTGATTTTTTGAGAGGGCATCCACTTATCTTCCAGAATAAATCCTTCATACACCCACTGTGGTGTGATCATCAGGAAAGAATTACTTATCTCGCTCAACATAACCCTGTTGATCGGAAGTACATCAACGGCCTCGACCTCTATAAGCCCCTGCCTGTCTACCCGGTATGATTCCTCCAGCCGGCTCAGGATATCTGTAACAAGTGCCTGCGGGTTCCGCGCGTATTGGCTGAAATCAATAGCTTCCAGCCAGTTTAATATCTGGGTATCGCTATAACTGAGCAGGTAATATTCGTTACGACTTTCCAATAAAAATTCATATCTCCTGAACTCTCCAATGGGTGTCAAAGCTCCATTTACATTGATGAAAGTCTCAAGGCTGATATTTTCGGGCGTGCCCGACAATGCAAACTGAAGAGACGGTTTAAACCGACTGACACTGCAGGCACCGGTGGTAAACCGGATATTATCAACAGGTACTTTATGATACCATTGAATGGTTTGAGCAAATGGTTTTAACCGTTCAAAAAGATCCAGCATATGACGCATCATACCGGCACGATAATAATCGCTAAAGGCGATACCTGCTTTTTGTTTGCTATATTTCTTTTTGATTTCTTCCCTTGTGAACTCAATTCCATCTGCATTAAACCAATTCAAAACATCTTTAAATGGTTTAGGCATTTGAGGGAAGTAAGTCTTTAGTTCGGAACTATTGATGGTTTTGTTGGTAAATGGCGATTTTGAAGCAGATTTATCGATTACCAAAATGTCAAGAACCTTATGATCCTGGGTTAGTTTATAGGGAGATAATAATAATACTGATTTGATTTCTTTTTTCGCCTGTGCCATTCGGGTCATCTTCGTTTAAAAAGACGCGCAATTTATACTTATTTCAACAGACGGTTACATGTAATGGCGACATATACATGACGGCTACCTGAACTGAAGGTCAACACGGCGATCCAGGGGATTGGCACGTTTTGTACCCGTAACTACCGGAATCTCGGGCTCCTCTGTAATGATTTGAGAAGCTGCCAGACCAAACCCGGTAATGAGCAGGTTTTTTACATATTCGATTCTTTTTGTTGCTATCGCTTTGTTGACCTTTGCGTTGCCAACGGCATCGGCAAAGCCTTTAAGTGCAATAATCGCGGCACCATTTTTTTTAGCTACCGCAGCCATTGGCGCAAGTTTATCTGTTTGAGTAGATGGAAGTGTTGCTGCATTCATTCCGAAATAGACACTGATAACCGGGAAACTTTTTACATCATATACGGGCTCTGCAGGTTTCGATTCAACAACTGGTGTTCGTCTTATGCTATCAATTGCACTTTGCATCCTGGCCAAATCCGCACGGAGGGATGCAAGTTCGCTACTGTCGATGTTAGCCGGGGCGAATGTTGAGTCGGTAGCCGGAGTTGGGGGCAGCACGTTTTGTACTGATGTATCGTTGGTTTTTACTGAAGTATCAGCTGTCTGCAGTTGTGAACGTAGTTGGTAAATTTCTTCACGAAGTCTATTTATCTCGTCGCGGTTGTTGTTGTTGGCCGGAGCAGGAAGCACCACTGTGGGCGGTGAAACTATCCGATTGTCACGACGTCTCCTCAGCCGGTCGAAATCATTTTGCAGTAACCGGTTTGCGCGTTCAAGTTGAGAGATTTCACGATCCATTCGGCTGGCCTGGTTTGAGTAGTAAGTTTCACGGCTTCTCAGCAATCTCGCTTCTTCTGTATTGGTTTGTTTTTCGCGTTGCCGGGTGTTCCGCGGGATGATTCTCTCGTACCATTTCTTTTTTTCAACGATCGTATCACGCTCATCGATATCGCGGGTATACAATGTTCTGCGATAAAATGCTGCCGAATCGCGAGAGGCTTTAAGCTGTTGTTGCATCGTACGAAGCTTCGCATCGCTGGCAGTAACTACCGATTGAAGACTGTCAATTTCTTCCTGATCAGGCAAGCTATCCTGCAGGGCTTCATTAAGCACAATTTTTTCTTGTGCGCTAAGCGTGTCTATTGCCTTTTGCGTCAATGTCTGGCTATCGCCCGCAACAGAATCATGCATTGTCTTAATCCTGGTAACTGAGTCAAAACGGGGCCGCAAAATTTCAAAACCTGCAGTATCTGTGTTCCGTTGAAAAAGTGTTGTATCAATCTTTTCAGCAGGATATTGCGACATCAGTATAATGGTACGCATCTCATTTCTCAGGCTGTCTTTTTGTAAGTTGTATATGCGTTGCTGCAATCGGTCGGAACTGGTAGCATTTGGCTTTGATAACAAACGCGCCGACAATTTTGATATAGAATCTTCCTGGAAACGAAGCTGCTGATACCTCGGTATAAGCGCTTGATTTCGCAGCACAGTTTTGATTTCCCGGATGTCGCTCTGTATTGTCTGCAGGCGGTTATCAAGGTGTTTTTGAAAAGCGGTATCAACAATGGTTCTATGAAAACCTGAATCAAAAGTGTTTGCGGATCTGGCCAGCGAATCATGATCACGGACAGAGTCAATGATCTTTTGTTGAGCCAGAGGTGAGAAGCTTTGTATGGCAACCTTAGATGGCACCGTGTCTGCCCCTTTTATCTTCAGGCTGTCAACATATTGAGTTGATCGTCTTAATGTATAAACAACGGGTGCTTTAAAGACAGGTTGGTTTTTCTTTTTATTGAAAGAATACAATATCACCAACCGGTTGTTGATGTAGATGTCGTTAACTCCATTGTTATCGCCACGCTGCAATGTTACCGGATTTACTGTATTTGTACCGGGTCGCGCTGCATAGGCAGCAGCCGGTGTAGCATAATCGCTTCGATATGTTTTGCTGACATCATCCAGGTAGTCAGATCCCGAGTATTTAATATCCGATTGAAGTGCCAGGCGAAAATGCTCCGAGATCTTAAAATTGATCGCGATACCAAGGTTAAGATATGGGGCTATATTATTGTACTTTTTCCCGTCTTCAGTATTCAGCTCCCGAAGATCTGTTTCATAACGGTGGTCATTTATATCACTTAAAATACTGTAATCATACTGAGCTCCATTTTTGTCGTATAGGTCGCCATTGACTGAAAAGGCAGATAAACCCAGGCCAAGATGCACAGAAGGGTAAATTTTCGCATCTCTCCTGAATACGGACCCGTTGTTTGAGTTCAGGGTCACCGCAAAACCCAGATCATAAAGATCCGTCTGAAAGTTCAAAGCGCGGTCGAAGTTGAGCGCGTTGGTTTTCAGGTTGCCATTGGGTCGCCTATATCGGTCACTCATCGAAAACTGCAGTGCATTTGCCTGCAGAAGTATCCCGACTGTATTGTTTAGTTTTTTATGCGCCAGCAAACTAAACGAGGGTCTGTTCACATAATGTCGGTTGAACTCAAGAAATCTGTAGACCCGGTAGATGTCTTTCAAATGATGAATCCTATAGGGGCTCACATCACCATAATAATTAGTGGACCCGATTCCCGCACCTATTTCCCAACCAGATTGCGGGTTGACCTGTGCATACGGTGTCTTAAGTACCAATGTAATCGCTGCCACACAACACCATTTATATATCTGTTTCATCACAATGCTTTTTGGTAAATGCCTATTGTTTCTTGTTTAATCCAAGCCACAGGTTGAATTGGGCATTGATACCAACAAACGGCTTCAGGCCTATGTTTTCTGTCTTGATATTCGAAAGGTTTTGTTTCTCCGTCGAGGTTGCAACAACACCAGCGTTGAAATGTATAAAGTCATAAATCCTGAAACCCAGACCTGCAAACACTGGCCGGTCCACCACAGGGCCGGTGATAAGGTTATTGTCTGCATCTTTGAAATTTTTGAGGAATACCCCAAGTACAAAACTTGTCCTGCTAAACCATGCACCATTGCCTCTTCCAAACGGAATAGATAAACCTGCATAAGGCTGCGAATCATAATCAAGATCATCAAGATTGCCGCCCAGATAAACGCCACCATATCCTATAAATAGTGGCAGAACGGTTTGTGTTCTTTCTGTTACCTGGTTTCGGATAACCAATTTATCATACAATTTCACCATGTCGGCAGCGAGATAGTTATCTATTTCAGACAAGATGATTGATTGCAGTTCACTCATGAGTTTAATGGCGTAATCAGCTTTCACAGACGATTCGGTCGCCAGGGTGTCTCCCGCAGATCTTTCTACATTAAATTCGGCGTTAGATAAACGTGCATTGTTCACTTGCTGCAGCTTGAGTCTTACGATATCAGAAAAACCTTCGAACCTTGTATCTCTAAGCGTACGGAAATCTTTTAAGCTTCTTGAAACGATGCTGTTAAGGTCAGTAAGAACCTGGTCAGTTTTTCTTGCGGCAGAAATCCCTTTATCGTTAGCCTCAAACGCCGCATTGAGGTAATTGCTGATATTTTGATGAACAATACCACGAAGATGTGCACTTTCAGAATCGGTGAGTAACGAGAAGATTGTGATATCAAACGTGTAGCTTGTATTGCTTTTTAGCTGAATGGTAACCGGTATTTCGGCCAGGTTCGAACGGAAGTTTATTGATCTGGACCAGGATGTCTGCTCAATAAGATTATTATTGCTTCGCCCGCGATGGATGTCCACCTGGATGATTCCAACTTCATCATTCACCGGCACCTGTAAATCGAAGTAACTTTGCGCAGGCAGTGGATTGCCCTGGTTCATCTTTCGGGAATCCAGGTCTATTACGACAACTTTTTTCTGGGCATAGCTTATCTGGGCGCACAATATCAGCGCCGTCAACATAGGTAACAGAACTCTCATAACACACTAATTTGTTAAAGGAGTTCTATAATGATACCACGTTTTTCACCCCCATCTGAGCATAAAAATAGACACGTTCAGGCCTGAATTTTCCAGAGTTCTCTTTCCGGGATTTTGACAGCCTAATATGCGGGGAAATAATTATACAACTAAAGGATTGAGTGTGTTAAAAACTCAGGTCTATCCTTTCCCTTTGGCATGTTGTTTGAAAATATACATGTGAATTAGTTAATCAAAAAAGGAGATGTTATGATTAGTAAAACAGATAAAATAACCACGGAGAAATTTGATATTGTGTTAGAAGGAAAGCCTGTGGCAGTTAAAGCATCACGGTTTCAGACCCATAATAACGAAACTCGTTTTCGTGTAAGCATCAACGATAGCCCGGTTTATATTTTTGCATTTGATGAACATCAGAATAGAGCCGTTGCTATCGATAAAAGCGCTGCTATTTCGGCGATATCACCTAAGATAGAAGAAGTAATCGGATCAAGATTGCGTAAAGCAGCATAAGGTTGATTACGTGATACAATAAAAAAGGGCGGAGTAATTCGCCCTTTTTTATTCTTAGCATGCGTTGAAAAAATGGATTTCCAATTATGTGCGACCGAAGGCTATTCTATTGGCTGGTGTATTGATCGGAATGAAAATATCGTCCTGATCTAATAGTAGCTGATTTTATTCTATTGTCTAAAATGCTGCTGAAATGATCGAGAATGAAAATCTTCCTGATCTAATAATAGCCGATTTTATTCTTTTGCCTAAAATGCTAGTGTATTGATCGCGAATGAAAATCGTCCTGATCTAATAGTAGCCGATTACTAATATCGGCGCCTGGGTCAAGTGTCTGTCCGGGGGCCTGAACTTTACTAAAGATAAATTTGACCGTTAGAACATTCAAAACAGAGCGCCAATGGCTGACATCTACGCCATGACTGAGTTATCAGCCATTTCAGGGCCATTTTGAGTGAGTAGTCAGCCATTTTAAAAATCTCCAAATCTAACCTCATGCGCGCCGCAAAATCTTTTGAGTCAGTTTTAAACTTAGAACATCCTAGCACGCATGTTTAACATGAGACAAATTTCACGCAGGCAGGCTTTACTATTGGAACCACGTCTCGCGACCCAGGCACAGAAACTATTTAAAAGCTTTTAATTCTTCCATGGTAAAAGGTTTTTCTCTTCCTTTATTTTGCGCCCGGATCCTTCGAACATCTTCTACTGAAACATTAGAGCCTTTATTGCTCCATGCATTCCGGATAAAATTCATCAGTTGTGTTATGTCTTCATCACTAAATTCATCGTTGCTGGCAATGCCTGGCATATCGCCATTTATCTCCGGCGCTTTGTATAATTTCCCGTTAACATCTATTGGTCCGGTAAGGCCGTACAACACAATGCGACCAAGATTATCCTTGCTGCCCGTAACCCAGTTCGATTTATTTAAGGGAGGTGCTAATGAAGCGATCCCGCCGCCATCACTACCATGACAGGTCTGGCAAATGTTTTTGAAAATCTTAGCGCCCAATGGATATTGTTTAGCAAGCGCCTCATTTTTGCGTGCATATTGCCTGTTGACCATATCTGCGCGTACCTTTGAGACACGTTTGAAAACAACCAGGCCAGTATCGTTTGAGGCAAGTAACTGTTTATATAGTGCGTCTTCCTGGTTTTCCAATGTGCTAATGATTGCATCCGCGATATAAATATTTCCCGGGTATCGTTTCAATAACGAAGCCTGCAGTTGTTTTGAAGTTGCTGCATTTGCACCCTTTATGTTGGCTAAGAGCATCGCAACCCGCGATGCATCGGCCGAATCAGTAAGCAGGTTATTTAAGAGCCTGGCAAGCCCAGGCTCAATCTTGTTTTTGAGAACAGAAGGTAATGCTGCCAGGGCCTGCGTTCTTATCTTTTGATTTTGATGTTGAATTAACGGTTCAAGATCACCATAAGTCAATGCATTGATTCCTTCAAGCGTCCAGATAGCATGCGAAACTGTTATCGCGCTGGTTCCGTCTTTTATCAGTGCTTTTAAAGCTGGTATAGTTGCCGGGTTTTTTGTGTCCACAAGTGTTTGCTGCGCAAGGTCACGAACCGATCCGTTTTCATGCGAAAGCAGTTGTACAGTCGCAGCCAAATCGTCCGGGATTGTAACAGCTGTCGCTTTTCTGCCTTTTGGAACCACCCGATATATCCGGCCGCAATTTAACGGCAGGGTTAGCTGACGTTCTTTAATTTCATTTTTAAGATAAGGAGTCAGGTAAGTTTTGTGTTGAATGATACCACGATACATGTCGAGTACGTACATAGCGCCGTCAAGACCGGTGTATAGATTAACGGGCCGGAACCGTTCGTCTGTACTTGCAAGAAATTCTTTGTTTTCGTAAGCTTGTTTTCCTTTTACAGCCAACCCGCTCTCATTAATAATATTTCGCTTTATAAGGTTGCCGGCAGGCTCAGCAACGAATCCATTTCCTTTGTAAGACGATCCAAGAAGATCTGCACGATAAATGAGTGGTCCGCAGGCAGCAGTGAAGTTTACGAGTCTTAAACTATCGTTTAATACACCTTCCATATAGCCGCGGTTAACACCCGGGGTTGCCCGCAGGGGATACACACGATTATCACGGATGATCTTCTCGTTAAAACCAGCCACTTTTTGTTGATGGCTGTTGCCGGAGCCCAGCCCGGGATTGAAATAATCGCCCAGGAAATTCTCAGAATTATTGTTGTAAAAGAGTCTGCCTTCGTCGTCTTGCGTTATACCCCATTGTCCGCGAAAATGGGTTTCTTCTATCAGCCATTTATCTCCCCGCTTCCGATAACGTTTTGCCGACTTAGCATTATAGATCCAGTTATCCATTGCGCGTAACAGGCCGTTGGGCTGATGCTCAACGTTCCCGCCTTCTGCGTATTTATCATCGACGAGGGTTTTCTTTCCGGGTCGGTCGTTATTGATTTCAACAAACCAAAGTTTGGGCGGCTCGGCAATGAGGATGCCGTTTTCAATTAAAGCAATACTTCGGGGAAGCACCAGTGAATCCATAAAAACCGTACGATGATCCATTCGTCCATCTCCGTTTGTATCTTCAAGGATGACGATCTTACCATCCATTGCAGATTCGCCGGTCCCCAGAGTGTCGGGCATATAGCCGGTCATTTCAACAACCCACATACGTCCCTTCTTATCGAAGGTGAGCGCGACAGGTGCGATCACCAACGGTTCGGAAGCCACAAGTTGAACTTCCAGTCCGTCCTCAATCTCCATCTTGGATATGGCTGTTTGTGCGTCGATCACAGGCGACTCATTGTATTGAGCGCGAATAGCGAGTGAATCGGGTTTTCCCGGATCCCCACCGGGCTTTCTGTTATCATTGTTACAGGCGGTAAATGCTATTAATAAACAGATCCAGGCAAGTCGTTGGCCGTTAACCATTAAATAAAAAATTGATGTGTTATCAATCTTCAAATTTAATGAAATACAAAAGGAATAATGTGTATAGAGGTGTAAACTTATATAGACGCAAGCCGCGCAACTGCCTGCTCAAGCGTCTCCTTTCTTTTAGCAAAACAGAAGCGCACCACATGATCGTCGTGTCCATCCTGGTAAAAGGCTGATACAGGAATCATAGCCACTCCGTGTTCCCTTGTTATCCGGATGGCAAACGACCGGTCGTCTTCATCACTGATCTTTTCGTAACTGGCACAAACAAAATAACTACCGCTCGACTTTTTCATTGTAAACCTGGTGGAGGCCATGAGCGATAAGAAATAATCACGTTTTTGTTGAATTAATCCGCCTAATTCAAGGTATGCCTTTTCATTTTTTAAAAAGGCTGCGATACCTACCTGCGAAGGTGTGTGACAACTAAAGCAGTTAAACTGGTGCACCTTGCGAAACTCAGCCGTAAAAGCGGGCGGTGCAATACAATAACCCAGTTTCCAGCCTGTGCAATGATAAACCTTACCAAAAGAAAAGCAAACAAAACTGCGTGCACGCAGATCAGGATAACGCAACATACTCAGATGAGGCTGTCCATCAAACACCAGATGTTCATAAACTTCGTCGCTGATGATAAACATATCATTACCTGTTACGATCTCCCGCAACTGGGGTATATCATCTTCATATAAAATACTACCGGTAGGGTTATGAGGCGTGTTAATCATTATAGCGCGTGTTCGCGGCGAAACTGCCCGTCGCACCGCATCCCAATCAACACGGTAGTCTGGCAGTTTAAGACTTACAAGTACCGGTTTTGCACCATTCAAAACAATGTTTGGAACATAGCTGTCGTATGAAGGCTCAAGTACGATTACTTCGTCACCAGGTTGTAGTATAGTAGTAAGCGCCGTATAAATGGCGTAAGTGCCACCAGGCGTTATTGTGATTTCAGATGAAGGATCAATATCCGCATTATATAGAGCTGCACACTTTTCAGCAATTGCCTCACGCAGCGGCATATACCCCGGCATAGGTGCATATTGGTTATGATCTTCCTTCATTGCAGTGGATACTAAGTGGGCGAGTTCAGGATCCATTGCATAGTCAGGAAACCCCTGCCCGAGGTTAACGGCACCAAGTTCTGAAGCCAGACTGCTCATAACCGTAAATATGGTTGTTGAAACCTGTGGAAGTTTGGACTGAATAATCAACGATGTAGTTTTGCCTAAAAGTAATGATTCGAACAACATCAGGGTAATCGGGTATATATGCTACAATTATTTGGACGGTAACCAACCACTACCCAATTCGTTTATATTGAGAAAAAAAATAAAAAGAGGATATGTTGATTAAAAAATGGTGTTCGGCCCTGTTGATGTTGGCCAGCAGCAGTTTTGGCTACAGCCAGCTGGGACCGGACGATGTCAAAACCTTTACGCTCGCAAACGACATGAAATTTTTAGTGGTGGAAGATTTTTCCATCCCTAATGCCAACATGTATTTATTCTGGAAAGTTGGATCGCGGAATGAGTACCCAGGCATAACAGGTCTCTCGCACTTTTTTGAGCATATGATGTTTAATGGTTCAAAAAAATATGGACCGAAGGAGTTTGACCGTACTATGGAGTTTAATGGCGGAGCAAATAACGCTTATACTACACAGAACGTAACCGTGTATACTGACTGGTTCCCTGCTTCTGCTATGGAAACGATGTTTGACCTGGAAGGAGATAGGATCCGCGATCTTGCCATCGATTCAAAAATGGTAGAAAGCGAGCGCGGTGTTGTAACCTCTGAAAAATCTACCGGTCTTGAAAATAATCCAACCACAGATTTGTCTGAACTCATTTATGCCACAGCATTTACTACACATTCTTACAGGTGGCCCGTTATAGGATATTTTGAAGATATCAAAAGCTGGACAAAAGATGATCTTGAGAACTATTTTAAAACCTATTATTCACCAAACAACTGTGTGGTTGTGGTGTCGGGCGCGGTCAAGTTCGAGCAGGTGAAGGCTATGGCTGAAAAATATCTTGGAAACATTCCTAAAAATGCTCCTCCAAAACCCATGAATCTTGTTGAACCGGAGCAAAAAGGTGAACGTCGCGTTTATCTGAAAAAAGCGGTTCCCACTTTTAATATTATGATGGGTTATCATGTTCCGGCAACAGGCACTGAAGATTTTTATGCGCTTGATTTGCTGAATGCTATCCTTACAAATGGAAGATCATCCCGGTTATATAAGTCTGCGGTGGACAGTCTGCAGGAGGCAACCAATGTGTTTGCATATATGCCCAACAGTTTTGATCCCACGCTGTTCATGATTTCTGCAACAGGTGCAAGGGGTAAAACACCCGAGGCCCTGGAAGCCACGATCACCAATCAGATTGAAACAATCAGGAAAGAAGGAGTAACTGCGGAAGAATTACAGAAAGTAAAAAATCAAAAACTGATCGCATTCTACGGCCAGATCGAAACCATCAACGGAAAGTCGAACAATCTTGGAACATACGAACTGTTTTTTGGCGATTACAAAAAGATGTTCGAAGCTCCCAAAGCATATGAAAAAGTAACAGTGGATGATATAAAGCGGGTCGCTGACAAGTATCTGAAGAAGTCAAATCGTACTATAGGAATTATGAGCCCGCAAATTGAAGATTGAACCATCAACAATTATTAAAACATTTATGAAATATATAATCGCAATCCTGGCACTTGTTACCTTTTCTACAAGTGCAATGTCGCAGCAACAATTTCAACTACCGAGGTTTACCGTATTTAAATTATCGAATGGGCTTACTGTTTACCTGATGGAGCAGAAAGAGGTTCCTTTGATCAGTGTTTCGCTTTCGGTTCCTGCTGCAAGTATTTATGATGGTAACCAGGCCGGTCTTTCACAATTAACTGCGGGCTCGCTGGTGGCAGGTTCAAAAAACTATACAAAAGAACAGATTCAGGAGAAGCTTGATTTTGCCGGTGCAAGTTTAAATGCTTTCTCCACCCAGGAATATACTCGTATCAGCGCCAGATTCTCGACTCAGACTGAAGCAATGGTTTTTGATCTGCTGAAGGATGTGGTTGTTAACCCGTTGTTTGATGCCGCTGAATTTGAAAAATTGAAAACACGTACAAAGGCATCGCTCGAGGTTGCCCGTCAAAGTCCACGGTCCGTGATAACCAACTATTGGAATTCGTTGATGTACGGAGATCATGTATATGCAAATCCATCTGGCGGTCTGATATCTACGGTCTCTGCAATTTCCGCTGATGATGTGAAAAAGTTCCATGCACAATATTATCGTCCGAATGGATCGGTGCTGGCTGTTGTAGGTGATTTCAAATCTTCAGATATGAAGGCTAAAATTACAAGGCTTTTTGGCGAGTGGAAAAAAGGTGCAGGAACATTGCCAAACCCTGCATCGCAGGCGGTCAGTATGCCCGGTTCTTCAACCGTTTTGCTGGTCAATAAGGACGATGCCAGGGAAACCACTTTCTTCATTGGTTCAAAAGGTATCGCACGTAACAACCAGGACCGTGTGGCCATTGAAGTGGTAAACACTGTTTTTGGAGATCGCTTCACGTCATGGCTCAATGATGAGCTGCGTGTGAACTCAGGTCTTACTTATGGGGCCCGTAGCCGGTTCGACGCGCTTAAATACGCAGGAACCTTTTATATAAGTTCATTTACAGCCAGCAACACTACGTACCAGGCGATCGATAAGGCCATTGAGGTGATGGACAAATTACACCAGGGCATCGACGATAAAACATTGGAGTCTGCGAGAAACTATGTGGTCGGACAGTTTCCGCCCGGTTATGAAACCTCGGGTCAGTTATCGCAACTGTTGAACGATATGTTTATCTATGGATATGATGCTTCATACATCAACGATTTCGAAAAGAATGTACGACTGGTAACACCGGCCAAAGCAAAAGAAATCATTGCGAAGTATTTCGCAAAAGACAAACTGCAATATCTTTTCATTGGTAAAGCTTCCGAAATAAGAGAGGGCGCCAAAAAATATGGTACCGTTATCGAAAAGGAGATCAAGGATGACAGTTATAACGTTCAACCCAGGAAGGCATTTTAATCATTCCTTGATTTCGATGTTATCTGTCTCGACACATGATTCACCAATTAATCTTAGGTAAACCTGCGCGACGGTAACAACATCTTTCTGACAATAGTGCACTATGCGGGGAAGATTTCTTTCTTTCCAGTATACATCGGATACCATACTTCCATCGATATCATCTTTGGGAGTTGGTATTCCAAGCACACCCGCAAGCAGGCTCAAAGAAGTGAAGCTTTTAAAATCACCAAACTTCCACATCTCCAGTGTATCTATGTGCGGAACATCCCAGGGCTTTTTACCCGCAATTTGTAACATGGGCGGCAGCGGTAGACAGTTGATCACCATTCGCCGGCAGATGTAAGGGAAGTCAAATTCTTTTCCGTTGTGGGCGCAGAAATATTTTTGCTGCCCGGGGCTCCAACGGTTCAGCATTTCAGTAAAATTGATAAGAATTGTTTTTTCATCGTCGCCGGCAAAAGACTTGATCACAAACTTTTTATCGCGACCATTGTATTGCATCAGGCCGCAGCTGATGCAAATGATTTTGCCAAACTCTGCATAAATGCCGGCACGTTCATAAATTGTTTCGGCAGTATCAGTGGCATTGTTTCGTAGCAGGATGTCGGCTTTCTTTTGCCACATCCCTTTCCATTCTTCAGTTAACTGACTGTGAGAAGGGTGCTGGGGAACGGTTTCGATATCGAGAAAAAGGATGTTGCCGAGGGGTATATTCATAATGCAACAGGCAGTTGGTTTGGACAACTGCCTGTTGCAATTTATGAAAGGTTATTGTAACCGAAACGGGGAAGGTTTGCTTCTCTTTTTACCAGGGTTATGTGCAAGGTCGGGTCGTACCCACGTACTTCAGCTTACAAGAACCTGTCTCCTTTATTTCGTTTTACTTCCGCAACGTATTCTTTGATCTCCTGTTCTTTTTCTTTTTTGCAGATAAGCAATACGTCTTCGGTATCAACAACAATATAATCGTCGAGGCCCTGTAGCATTACAAGTTTATTATTGGGGGCATGCACCACACATTTTGTAGCATCAATAACAATCACATTTTCGCCCGCGACTGCGTTAGCGAGGTAATCTTTTTCCAGGTTTTCATAAGCACTGTTCCAGGTTCCAAGGTCGCTCCAGCCGAAAGAAGAAGGGATGATATAGACATTGTCTGCTTTCTCCATTATTCCAAAATCAATTGAAAGACTTGGGCATTGCGGATAGATTTCATTTAAAGCCGCAGCTTCATCCGGAGTGTTGAATTTGTCCTGCCCGGCTTCAAAAACCTCATACATTTCCGGCAGGTATTTTTGAAAGGCGGTTAGTATGTTTTTGACCTGCCATACAAATATGCCAGCGTTCCATAGAAATTCACCACTGGCAATGAAAGTTTTGGCCAGTTCCAGATTGGGTTTTTCGGTGAAGGTTTTTACTTTATAGACATTGTCGGTTACCCCGTGTTGCTCATACTGGATATATCCGTAGCCGGTGTTAGCGTAGGTTGGTTTAATGCCGAGCGTAATAAACGCATTGTGTTTATTTACAAAGGTTAGTGCTTCAAGAGAAACCTTGGTGAACGCGATCGGGTCAAGAATAATATGATCCGCAGGCGCCACGATAAGAGAGGCCTTAGGGTCCAGCTGAAACAGTTTAAATGATATATAAGCTATACAGGGAGCTGTGTTTTTACGGGAGGGTTCGCCTAAAATGTTTTGAAGGGGCAGATCAGGCAATTGGTTCTTAACGATGTTGACATATTCGTTCGAGGTTATTACAAAAATATTCTCAACCGGAACAAAGCCGGCAAATCTGTCGAACGTTGACTGGATCAGGGTTTTGCCTGTGTTAAGAATGTCGAGGAACTGTTTTGGGAAATTGGTTCGGCTCATGGGCCAGAAGCGGCTGCCGATGCCACCGGCCATGATTGCTACGTAGTGATGTTTATTCATGTCGTATTATTCGGGTGAATGAATTTCGTTTATAATAAGGATGACGATGATCAAATGATACCTTCACGAATCAGGTCGTGCAGGTGAATGATCCCAATATACCGCTGATCTTCTACTACGATCAGTTGTGTAATATCATGTTTTCTGAGCAAGTCAAGCGCATCAACGGCCAGCCTGTTTGATTCAATCGTTTTTGGGCTCACTGTCATGATATCCCTGGCGGTGGCAGTTTCAAGGGAGATGCTTTTTTCCAGCATTCGCCGTAAATCGCCGTCAGTAACCACACCCAGAACCTGGTCCTGTTCGTCAGTGACCACTGTTGCGCCCAATCGTTTTTTTGAAATCTCGCGGATCACATCAGCCAGCGGCGCATCCGGCCCCACGCTCGGTTTTTCGTTCTGCGTATACAAATCTGATACCCGCAGGTACAATTTCTTGCCAAGTGTGCCGCCAGGATGAAATTTTGCAAAATCGTCCGACCCGAAACCTTTTAGCTCCATAAGCACAATGGCGATGGCGTCGCCCATAACGAGCTGAGCGGTGGTGCTGCTGGTAGGTGCTAGATTATTTGGGCAGGCCTCCTGGGAGACGGTGGTGTTAAGCACGATATCCACCTGCCGGGCAAGATAGGAATGAACATTTCCCACCATTGCGATGAGTTTGTTGCCAAAATTCCGGAGCAGGGGCATCAGCACTTTTATTTCCGGCGACTCGCCGCTTTTGCTGATTATCATTACAACGTCCTGTTGCTGAACAATTCCCAGGTCACCATGAATGGCATCGGCGGCGTGAAGAAAGATGGCCGGAGTGCCAGTTGAGTTGAGGGTGGCGACCAGCTTTTGGGCGATTATGGCGCTTTTGCCGATACCACTTACTACCAAACGCCCCTTATTTGACGCGATTGCCTGTACCGCTGCTTCAAACTGATCGTCTATCTGGTCGGCGAGATTGCTGATCGCTGCTGCTTCGAGGCGAACTGTGCGGGTGCCGACAGATTTTATATCAACGTTCTTCATGATTTGAGCCGCAAACCTACTGAAATTTGATTACACGAATGTTAACTGCGGGAGGGGGTGTTCTGGCGGCCACTAAGCGTAAACAAGTATTCGTTAAAATAGTTAGTCATATTCTTGTTATAAATGTTAAAAGAACGCCATATCCCATTGTAATAACCCCTAAAATAGAGTAAATTCGCCACCCCTTCAGGAACCAATTACAGGTGAAAGAAACTGATACGATCTTCTACTGTGATGAGATAAACCCAATCCGGGAATCTCGTGAAGACAACTAATTAGATCATGACAACCACTGCAAAAAAAGCAAGCACCCGTACAAAGAAAACAACCCTGGCAACGGCAGCCCGTTCCAACGATTCAATCCCATCAACAGACGCTTACCTATACGACGCACTTCATCAGTATTTTGGATTTAAAGCATTCAAAGGCACGCAGGAACAAGCGGTCAAAAGCTTGTTAAGTGGCAAGGATACTTTTGTGATTATGCCAACCGGTGGCGGTAAAAGTTTATGCTACCAGTTACCGGCACTCATGAGCGAAGGTGTCGCCATTATTGTAAGCCCCCTGATTGCACTGATGAAAAACCAGGTGGACCTGATCCGCGGGTTCAGTGAAAAAGACCATGTAGCGCATTTTCTTAACTCAACACTCACCAAGAAACAAATAGCGGTTGTGAAATCCGACCTCACGGAAGGTCACACCAAAATGCTTTATGTAGCACCGGAAACGCTAACGAAACAGGAAAACCTTGAGTTCTTTTCTGATCTGAAGATTTCATTCTTCGCTGTTGATGAGGCTCACTGTATCTCTGAGTGGGGACATGATTTCAGACCGGAATACCGCCGGCTGCGTGAAATGATGGAACAGATAAACGCAGACGTACCGATGATCGCGCTTACCGCAACGGCAACACCCAAAGTGCAGAGTGATATCATCAAGAACATGTGTTTACGTGAGCCGAACATTTTTATCTCTTCGTTCAACCGGGGGAATCTTTATTACGAGATTCAACCTAAGATCAGGAAAAATCAAACCGACGAAAGCATTGTTCGTTTCATCAAAGGCATGAAAGGAAGCAGCGGCATCATTTATACCTTAAACCGCAAAACAACAGAAGAACTTGCCGGTACGCTTGAAGCAAATGGCATCAAAGCTGTTGCTTATCATGCCGGGCTTGATGGCAAACTTCGTGCAGCAAGACAGGATCTTTTTCTGAATGAAGATGTGCAGGTTATTGTTGCAACCATTGCATTTGGGATGGGTATCGACAAACCGGATATCAGGTTTGTGATTCACTACAACATTCCAAAGAGTATTGAAAACTATTACCAGGAAACTGGTCGCGCGGGTCGCGATGGACTGGAAGGAAAATGTATTTTATACTACTCTCATAAAGACGTTTCAAAGCTCGAACACCTGATGCGCGATAAGCCATTAAGCGAGCGGGAAGTTGGAGCGCAACTGATCAGTGAAACCGTAGCTTTTGCGGAAACCGGGGTTTGCCGGCGCAAAGTGTTGATGAGTTATTTCGGGGAAGATTATGACACGCCAAACTGCGGAAGCTGTGACAACTGTCTGCATCCTAAAGAAAGAGTAGAAGCGAAAGAAGATGCCGTCAAAGTTCTGAAAACGGTAAAGGCGCTGGATGAGGGTTTTGCCACAGTTTATGCCGTGCATGTATTGCGTGGTCATCTCACGCCAAATATTGCGATGTATCGTCACGACAAACTTGCAGAATTTGGATCCGGCAAAGACAAAGAAGATCATTACTGGAACTCATTGATCCGTCAATTGTTGCTCGAAGACATGTTAAGCAAAGACATCGAAGATTACGGTGTTCTAAAACTGACAAAGAAGGGCACCGACTTCATGAAGAAGCCGAAGTCGTTTAAGATTGTGCTTAATAATCTGTTTGAAGAAGCCAATGCTGACGACGAAGAAGCGCCGGCTGAAAGTAATACAGGGGGCGCGACTGATGAGAAGTTATTCGAGATGCTGAAAGATCTTCGGCAGAAAGAAGCAAAACGAAAAAAACTGCCACCTTTTGTGATCTTCCTTGAAACTTCTCTACAGGATATGGCCACTTTGTATCCGACCACTTTGGTGGATCTTGAAAAATGCCAGGGGGTCAGCAAGGGTAAATCAATCCGATATGGTAAACCCTTTGTTGAACTGATTGAAAAGTATGTTGCAGACAATAACATTGTAAAGCCTGATGACTTCATCATGAAAAATGTGGCTAACAAAAGTCTGAACAAGGTGTACATTATTCAACAGGTCGACAAAAAGATTCCGCTTGAAACTATTGCGAAAAATAAAGATCTGCGTTTGGATGTGTTACTTGAAAACATGGAAACCATTGCTGCGAGTGGAACCCGTTTGAATCTTGATTATGCAATTGATGAGTTGTTGGATGAATACGAGCAGGATGAGATCATTGAATACTTTAAAAGTTGCGAAACCTCCAGTTTGCAAATTGCTTTGGAGGAGTTGAAAGACAGTAATTTCAATTGGGAGCAGTTAAAGATCATGCGGATCAAATTCCTGAGCGAATACGGTAATTAATTCTCTTTTTTATAGATAGTATCGTGCGTATGCCTTTTGGGGGTACGCACGATTTTTTTTGCAGGTACCCTAGCACGCATTATAATTTAAACAATGTTTGCTGATAGCCATCTTTTGCATCGTTTTCAGGCACACAATCAGACAGAATCTGATAGGTGAAAGTTTTGCAAATGTTCCGGTGCTGTTCGACTTCGGTTGCTGATCGCCGTCATACACATAAAAACAAGTCGAAAAGTAATGATTAATACTCACATGTAACCTTCTGAATATAAGCGCACTATATAGGCATAAAATTTTTTTTCTTGTCTTGTTTAATGAATTGAAGTTTTCTTGATAAAAGTTTTTACATTCATTTAGTCCAACAGTTAACAAACTATTAACCAAAACTAACACATGAGAAAAAAGTTTACCAGTTTCTTGCTGGCATTCCTATGCCTCGCAATTGCCGTTCAGTCGCAGGTCCCGACCATTACGGGACGGATTAAAGACGACAACGGAAATCCGGTCCCGTTTGTATCAATTGTCATTAAAGGCAAGTCAAACACAGGTACCACATCCGATGCAGAGGGCAATTTTAAAATTACTGCTGCAAAAGGGGACGTACTGGTCCTGTCAGGAGTAGGCTTTACAACAAAAGAGGTGACCCTCGGTACTGCAAGTACTATTGATGTTACGCTTAGTGAAAGCAAAGCGGATTTATCTGAGGTGGTAGTAACCGCGATGGGTATCAAACGTTCAGAGCGTGCCCTTGGATATGCCGTGTCTAAGGTTGATCCGGGCACATTGGTTCAGAAGTCTGAGCCAAACATCTTAAATGCACTTGCGGGTAAGGTACCGGGCGTTGATATTCGCGCTGGTCAGGGTGCGCCGGGTGCTGCTTCGCGGATTCAGATTCGCGGGGTTTCTTCATTTAGTGGTGGTGAACCATTGATCGTCGTGGATGGTGTACCGTACAGCAATCCTCTGGTAAATACTTCAAACCCCTTTAGCGGTGGTGGTACTTATGGTTCGGGTCTAAACAACATAGATCCAAATGACATTGAGTCAATCAACGTACTGAAAGGTGCTGCTGCGGCTTCTCTTTATGGATCCCGTGCTGCGAATGGAGTTCTGTTAATTACTACAAAATCCGGTAACCCACGTAAAGGTGCTAAATCGTTAAACGTAACTTACAGGGGTGGATACAGCATTGAAAAAATTGCTGATATTCCTGAGTTCCAGAATTTGTACGGCGCTGGTGCAAACTTTAGAACACAATCCTCCAATGGTTCATGGGGAGCACGTTTCGGCAAAGGCGTTATTTATGATGCAGGTGGTAATGTAATCGGAACTTCAGCTTCAGGTATTGATTCTATCCCGGCAACTACATGGGCAACCATGTACAATTCCTATCCGGAATTATTTCCTAATGGCCGTCTTGCTTATAAAGCAGTTCCTAATAACGTATCTGCATTGTTCAACACCGGTAACCTTATGGAGCATTCCGTTGGTTTAAATGGTGGTGAAGGAAATTCACTTTTCAATGTTACGTTGTCAAGAACCGATCAGAACGGTTATATCACAAATTCAAGTTATCAGAAGAATAACATCAGTGTTGGTGGACAAACCGCAATTGGTAAACTGACCATAGGCGCTAACATGTCTTATGCACGTTCCAAACAGATCGGTGGTTTCATTGGCGCTGCACAAAACTTCCTTTCTCAGTGGGGTCGTACTTATACTATGGCCCGTAACTGGGATATTGTTGGATGGCCTTCTGAAAACCGCGCCGGGCAACAAATTGGTTTCAATGACGGCCAATATACAAACCCGGTATGGGGCGCGAAACATAACGTGATCACTTCAATTGATGATCGTTTGGTTGCAAACGTCAGAGCTTCTTATAAGTTCAACAATTGGATTAGGGTTGATTTCAACGCGGGTGTGAATAGTTACGCACTGTTCAGAGATCAGATCATCGATAAGTCATCACTTGGTAGTGCGGATAATGCATTGGGAACTATTACCGAGGTTGTTAACAGGCAACAGGAAATTCAAGGTAAACTTGTCGCCGTATTCAGCCCCAAAATTTCGAATGATTTCACACTGGATGTTAACATCGGTGGCGATGTCAACGAAAGAAACTCACGTAACCAGCAAGTGTATGGAGTGGATTTTGTAATTCCGGGTCTTTTCAATCTTACCAACACACGTCGGCAAACTTTTAGCGGTGATACACGTACGAAAAGAAGATTGGTAGGTTTCTTTGGGGATGCTTCACTGGGTTACCGCAACTTTGCGTTTGTGACCCTGACCGGAAGGACTGATCTGACCTCAACACTTCCATATAAAAATGCACAATATTTCTATCCGGGCATTACGGGTTCACTTGTTTGGTCCGATGCATTTAAACTCAAATCAAACTGGCTTGACTATGGTAAGATCCGTGCAGGTTATGCACGCGTAGGTAACGATGCGGCACCACACAACGGCGAACCAATTTTTGGATTAAGCGCTGCGGGCTTCCTTGGTCAACCACTTGCTACACGCGGTGGATCAACCTATGATCCTGAGTTGACTCCTGAGTTCACTTCAGAAATTGAAATCGGATCTGATCTGCGGTTCTTCAACCAACGTTTAGGATTAGAAGTTACCTGGTATGATAAACGTTCTACTGATCTGATCTATGCCATCGGCTTACCACAAACCACAGGTTATAGCTCTTTCTATACCAACCTTGGTGAAATCCGTAATACAGGTTGGGAAATTGGATTGGATGTTAGTCCGGTATCATCAAAAAATTTCCGCTGGGATATTCGTGGAATCTTCACCAAAAACAACAACACAGTTGAAAAACTTGTTGAGGGTCTTACAAGAGACATTTTAGGTGGTTATAACTGGATCGAGGCCGGTTTTCCCTATGGTTACCTGCGGGGTTCCTATTCGGCTCGTACCGAAGATGGTCAATTGTTGATCAATCCTACCTCGGGTATGCCTTACCTGGATCCCAACCAGGGAATGGTTGGAAATCCTAACGCTGATTTCAAACTGGGTTTAACCAACACTTTTACCTACAAAGGATTTCATCTGAACATTCTTGTTGACGCTACTGTTGGAGGTGACTTCTATTCTGAGTCAATCAACGGTATGTTGGGTCGCGGTGTTACCAGGGATACTGAGAACAGGGAGAAAAATGCAGTTATCACCGGTGTTTACGGAAACCCTACACCAGTCACAGGTGCTGATGGTCTTAACCGTTATACACCTATGCTGGATGGTGGAAAAATGATACCAAACCAAACACGGGTTACTACAAATGACTTGTTCTTCACTGCAGGAACTGGTGCAAGTTTCGCAACGAATGGTGCATTTGAATACTCCGTTTTTGATGGTACAGTATACAGGTTGAGGGAGATTGCTTTTGGATACAGTTTACCAACCAAGTTGGTGAGCAGAATGAAATTATCTGCTGTGAGCGTAACCTTAACCGGCCGTAACCTTTGGTTCCTGGCTCCAAACGTTCCGAAGTACACCAACTTTGATCCAGACATCAACTCAGTTGTTGGCAGCGGAACCCAGGGTGTTGAAACCGGTGGTGCGCCAAGTACAAAAAGGTTTGGCGTTAACTTAAATGTAACCTTCTAACATCAATCGCAAAATTTCAAACATGAGAAGACGATCATTAATATATTCCCTGGCTTCCGTAGCAGTGCTGACGGTTGCAGGGACAGGATGCAAAAAATTTCTTGACGTTAATAAAAATGTGAACAGCCCTACTCCATCATCTGTACAATTGTCGATGGTATTGAGTGCGGCTGAGCGCAATATCTCAAACAACCTTGCTTTAGGTTCTGGACTTGGTAATACAATGGCGGTTTATACCCACCAGATAACGGGCCGTGTAGGAGCGGATCGTTACGGCGCGGGCTCTTCTGGATGGGGTGGCCTGTACGCAGCTATTTCCAATCTGAATGTGATCATTACCCGCGGTACCGCAGAAAATCGTTTTGTGTACGTAGGTATCGCAAAGATCCTGAAAGCTTATACTTTCAGTATGATGGTTGATGTTTGGGGTGATGTTCCATTTTCTGAGTTTGACAGCTTTGAAGGTGGTGTTACACAGCCTAAGTTTGACAAGGGATCGGATATCTATCCTCAGCTTCTCGCCATGTTAGACGAAGCTATCGCAGACATCAACAACCCTGCAGTAAATCCATCTAAACCTGCTGCTGATGATTATATCTTCAAGGGTAACACTGCAAAATGGATAAAAGCTGCAAACACGATCAAACTGAAATTGTACACCCAGCTACGGTTGGTACAGGATGTACAGGCACAGGTTACTGCAT
>JAEZGI010000078.1 GCA_023416995.1 Bacteroidota bacterium | reverse complement strand
ACCATCAAACTCGATCTGGTTGGCCGCACTACAGGGACCGGCAAAAAGTTGAACACGCAGGGTGACGTTACTGCTTTTATATTAGATGATGCCAGGATTGCAGTAGTTCCTTTTTATGCGTTTGGTGCACCCCATGATTCACCCTGGTACCGGCTTAGTGTTGGCACCTGCAAAAAAGAGGAAATCCCACAGATGATTGCACAGTTGAAGGCTTCACTTATGCGTTTAAGTTATGCAATGAAGGAACAATAAATAAGATGGAGATAGATTACCGGTTGCAGAACTATTACAATGCAAACAGTGGC
Source organism: Bacteroidota bacterium (assembly GCA_023416995.1). GTDB lineage: Bacteria > Bacteroidota > Bacteroidia > Chitinophagales > Chitinophagaceae > DATHKG01. The sequence goes on along the minus strand of JAEZGI010000078.1, from coordinate 8,057 downwards.
TGGAATATCGTGCAGAGTAGCATGCAATGTAAACATGGCCCGGTCAACGGAAAAAATTGTTGACCATAACAGGCAAAGTGTAAATGGCAGCTCCGTGTAACGACTAACAGCTAATTACAACGTGAGGATTTGGTTTGGACTAATTCTTATTACAAATAAACTCAAAGGGTTTTAAATCCTTTTGTTTGATGATGCGTTGGATAACCTTTGAATCATGAACGATTTTAAATCTGTTCATGTCAAAAATTTCGTGGGCAACACAAAATTTATCCATGGTTTCAAAACTCAGTAACAGTTGGTTAAGCTGTTCGAGTTCGAACTCCATTTCATCGTTGTTTAAGAATTCGTCCTTAACCAGGACAAGCAAATCTCGATTTGGCGTTTTCATTTCTTATTAGGATTTTCAATAACCAACAAAGCCTTTATTTAAACCACAACCACATTTCTTTGAGCTTCCACCAGCAGCTTTGCTCGCGCTACAGCTAATACCCAGGATGCTTATGACAAGTGTTACTATTATCAGATTAATACCTCTCTTCATAAAATGATAGTCGTTCTAAATTAAACTAATTTAATAATAATTTATTATCCGGATTTGGTTAAAACTGCAAAATATCCCGTCGCTACAAAAAAACACCTAGCCTTGATTTCTCCCCTCGATTGGGGCCTCGGGCACACCACACGGTGCATTCCGATCATTTCCGAACTGCTTGCACAAAATGTTGAAATTGTAATCGCTTGCAATTCAACACAGAAACAAGTCCTTTACCCGGAATTCCCGCACCTGGAATATATACCACTTAGCGGGTATAATCTTCGGTATGGCTTGCACCGCTCGGGTACACTATTTAGGCTGTTGCTTCAAGTTCCAAAGATTTTGATCGCAATCAAGCGTGAAAATCTGGCACTCAAAAGTATTATCCTCCGGAAAAATCCAGATCTCATCATCTCTGATAACCGGTATGGTTTTTATTCCGCCAAAATTCCAAGCATCTTCATCACCCACCAGCTCAATATTCAGACTGGTTTTGGCCCCACTGCGGACCTGGTTATTAAGAAAATAACACATTTGATGGTCAAAAAGTTCACCCAGGTCTGGGTGCCTGATAGCCAGGGAGTACGGAGCCTTGCCGGTAAATTGTCACAGCTTCCAAAAAACAGCTTTTTGCCCGTCCGTTACATCGGACCGGTTTCAAGACTCCAACCTTGTGATATACCTGCAGTAAATGGCCATGTGCTTGTTGTATTGTCCGGCCCCGAACCGCAACGTACGGTGCTGGAATCGAGACTCATGCCTCAGTTAACCGCTCTGAACCGCCCCATAGTGCTTGTTCGCGGCACCACCAAGCGATCTAAGGCAATCACAGGAAACCCTGGCATTCGTGTAGTTGATCTGGCAGACACAGCGGAATTGAACAGACTCATTTGCGGGGCAACAGTGGTAATATGCAGACCAGGATATACTTCGGTAATGGACCTGGTGAAAATGCAGAAAAAAGCGGTGTTTATCCCTACTCCTGGCCAGGGCGAGCAGGAATATTTAGCTGACTACCTGGGTACCGCAAAGAAAGCTGTCATTGCGCACCAGGACTCTCTTGACCTGGCCGAAGCCATAAGCAAACTGAAGCAGGTATCGGTGCCCACGGCTAATATGGATCTGTTTAAGGAAGCTATTTACGAGCTGCTTGAAACATTAGAGCCTCAGGCTTTAGGATAATCGAAGAAAAGGAACTCTTTAGGCGCACTCCTGAATTCACTCCACTCTGCGATGTTGCAACTAATGGCATATACGGCACAGGTAGGCATATCATCAATCTTAACATCGGTGAGTTCATTAACAAATGCCGTAATACCCGGATTGTGAGAAAACAGCATAATCGTTGTTGCGGAAACAGGGCTGCCTGCCACCGCATCATAAAAAGCTCCGACACCAGCTTCGTATAGTGTGGGCATTTCCGTTATATTCTCTTCAGGCACATCCAGAGTACGCAAAAATAATTCGGCGGTTTTTCGCGCACGTTTTGCCGGAGAGGTCAGAATAAAATCCGGATGAATTTTTCTTGATGCAATTCGTTCCGCCATTATGGGCGCATCTCTTTTGCCACGGTCATTCAGCGGACGATCCAAATCCGGAACAGTAAAATCTTGCCAGCTGCTTTTTGCATGCCGGATTATCAGAAGCTTTTTCATACCAATAAAAAAAAGGGGAACAAAAAAATTGTTCCCTAAGGTAAAAAGTTTCAATTAAAGGATGCAGAATTATCTGCGATACGAAGGAGTGGTTTTTCAAAGGCGCTAAAACGGTCGGTGTAGAATGAATTACAAACCCCCTGCCAATCTGCTGCGTACCGCTTTTAATTGATGATGATCAAGCGAACGCGCCACGACACGATGAAGCACAGCACATTACAGACCGCTTGCGTTAATATAATTTATAAGTGAAGCAGTGTTCTTCACTTTCAGCTTCTTCAAAATATTATGACGGTGAACCTCTACTGTTTTAATAGAGATCCCTAGTTTGTCTGCAATCTCTTTGGAAGATAAACCATCACGAATCTGGTTGATCACCTCCATTTCTCTTTCTGACAACTGATTGAGCCCTGCCGTTGTATCTTCGTCACCCAACATCTGATCACTCAGAATATTTTTCACTTCCTGACAGATATAAATATTGCCTTTATTTACTTCGCCAATGGCATCCAGCATTTCTTGTCGTGGTGAATTTTTAGTGACATATCCCCTCGCACCAAGTCTCAACATTTTTTTGGCATATGCTGGTTGCGAATGCATCGAGACACCTATCACCTTCGAGCCCGGAGATAATTTCCTGATCATTTTCAGCACATCAAAGCCGTTAAGCGGACTCATATTTATATCGAGGAGAACTATGTTTGGTCTTTTATCCCTGGCGATTTCAATAGCAGTTTGCCCATCACCCACCTCAGAGATCACTTCGAAGTTTTCGTTTCTACCTAAAAGAAAGGACCATGTTTCGCGGATCAGCGTGTGATCGTCAACGATTAAAACGGAAATTTTAGCCATAGCAAATGTTTTCATTATGCCGGCGATACCGTTTTCGCTGTTCCCGAAGGAACGGAGAAAATGGCAAGCAATCCGGCGCCCAAGTCTACCTACATGTAATTTTTGATATACAGTAAATTTAGTGCATAGTTTTAACAAACCGTACACAGGCTATACCGTAAAACTACGAAGGAGGGGTAAACATTCTATGTAGTGGTAAGCGTTAACCCTTAGAGGCGGTACTAGTAGCCACGTATATTTTTTCCCTCCATAAAGTTCATGAAAGCTTTGTTGACTACCCGGTTACCACCAGGTGTGGGATAATTGCCCGTAAAGTACCAATCGCCCGTATTGGTGGGACAGGCTTCGTGCAGCGATTCAATAGTTTGATAAATTACCTGCACAGGTATATCCAGATCTTTAGGGGTAATGAGTTCTGCAATTTTGTTTGAAATATCTTCCGGAGTGAAGGGTTTGTAGACCTGTCTTACCACGTTTTCTGTGTGCAGCTCACCCAGTCGGTTCAGCTCTTTACATTTTTCGTAGAGCTCCTGCAAACAGTCTTCCTTGCCCTGTTCTTTCCATAATTCCATGGCTGCGCGGAAGGCGATAAAATCACCGAGTTTGCTCATGTCGATACCGTAGCAGTCGGGATAGCGGATCTGCGGCGCAGACGAAACAACGATTATCTTTTTTGGCTCAAGACGTGCCAGCATCCGGATAATACTTTGTTTTAATGTGGTACCCCGAACGATCGAATCATCAATCACTACAATTGTATCGACGCCTTTATTAACAGTTCCGTAAGTGATATCATAAACGTGCTGAACCATCTCATTACGACTTACATCTTCCGTAATGAACGTACGCATTTTGACGTCTTTGATAGCGATCTTTTCTATCCTGATTTTCCGGCTGATCATCTCCTCCAGCTTTTCGGGATCGATGTTATTGCCCCAGGATAAAATACGCTGAAGTTTTATTTTTTTGAGATAGTCATCCATGCCCTTCCACATACCGTAAAATGCAATCTCAGCGGTGTTGGGAATAAAGGAGAAGATGGTATTTTTTACATCCTGGTTGATTGCTGTAAGTACCTGTTCGGTTAGCAGATTTCCCAGTTTGCTTCTTTCGCGATATATTTTTTCATCGCTGCCACGGGAGAAATAGATTCTTTCAAAACTACAGGCGCGACGTTCCCGGGGTGCGATTACCTGTTCAATGGAATAAGAGCCATCGGTTTTGACAATGAGCCCAGCCCCGGGCATCAGTTCTTTTACTTCATTTTCGCCTACGTTGAAAACGGTGCGAATTGCGGCGCGTTCTGAGGCGGCAACCACTACATCATCTGAAACATAATAATAAGCGGGACGTATCCCATTGGGATCCCGGAAAACGAATGAGTCGCCGTTTCCCAGCAATCCACCAACGGTAAAGCCGCCATCGAACAGGGGTACTGATTTTTGTAAGACTTTTAAAAGATCCAGGTTGCCCGGGGTTTCTTCATCGGCAGTGACCAGAAAGTGATGAATCACCTCCATCATCGCTGCCAGATCGCTTTGTTTTTGAAATTCGCCGGGGTCAACATTTATCAGCCCGAATAGCTCATCAGTGTTGACGAGGTTAAAGTTTCCTGCAAGCGCAAGGTTCCGGGCTGGTATAGTATGACGTTTTATAAAAGGATGGCAGAATTCAACCTTGTTTTTGCCCTGGGTTCCATAACGAAGATGTCCCAACAGTAGTTCACCAAGAAAAGCGATATGGCCCTTCATCAGACCCGCGTGACGGGTGATATCGGACTGGTATTTCTCCAGTTCAAGCACCTCCTGATTGATCTGGGTGAAAATATCAACGATCGGCTGGTTGGCGCTGCTTCGGATGCGCTGGAGAAACGGATAACCAGGTTCGACATTCAGTTTTACGGCAGCAACCCCGGCACCATCCTGGCCACGATTATGCTGTTTTTCCATGAGAAGGTAGAGCTTATTGATGCCCCACATAACCGTTCCGTACTGCTGTTGATAATAAGAAAATGGCTTACGTAAACGGATGAATGCCAACCCGCATTCATGTTTTATTTCGTCACTCATGGAAACCTGATTGTAATGGAAAGCGCAAAGTTAATCGAATATTTCAGATTCAATATTGAATATTGATTCTCTTAACATTCCGCTTTCCCCCTTCAACCTTAAATATAAGTAGCTGAATTATTCATGAAATTCACCAGTGAAGCTGAATTCTTCAATTTTAGCTTTTTGAGAATGTTGTGGCGGTGTACCTCAACGGTTTTCAACGAAATTGCAAGCGCCGCGGCGATTTCCTTTGAAGACTGGCCTTCTTTGATAAGATTGATGATCTGGATTTCTCTTTCGGTCAGTGCGTTTACATTGGGGCCGTCATTATTTTCCTCCAGCACCTGGTCAGAAATATTGTTTTTTATCTCGTCGCACACATACCTGCTACCGCTATGAACATCAAGGATAGCCTGGATCATTTCTTCCTTCGAAGAGTTCTTGGTTACATAACCGCGGGCGCCGATCTGTAACATCTTTTTGGCGTAAGCGGGTTGGGAGTGCATGGACACACCAATCACTTTTGAAAGGGGGGAAACCTTCCGGATGCGCTCGGTGGCTTCGAAGCCCGAAATCGGCAACATATTTATATCCATCAGGACTATGTGCGGACGTTTGAGCTTTGACATTTCTACTGCCTGCTCTGAATCTCCACACTCAGCTACCACTTCAAACCTGCTATCATTATTTAAAATGTAACTCCAGGTTTCTCTGATCAGTTTATGATCATCAGCAATCAGAACACTTATTTTTTCCATATAAAGGGTTTTACTAGTTTGTTACGGGAATTAAGATGTGTAGTGTACAGCCTTTACCCGGCTCGGTCAGCAGTTTTACTTCACCATTAAATAGTTGAGTACGGCTGGCAATGTTTTTTAAGCCAACGCCTCTTTTGTGTTTGTTATTATTTGGATCAAAACCTTTACCGTTGTCACTGATGGTAAGATCAGCGATGCCTCCTTCAACCATCAATTCGATGGTAAGAATAGTGGCGTCGGCATGTTTCAGCACATTGTTCACCTGTTCCTGGATGATGCGAAACAACATCAGTTGCTGTTTCTCATTGATCACCTCTTCTATATCTTTTGAGAAATAAAACTCAGCTTTTAGTTTTTTTGTAGCCCGCACATCTTCCATAAGGTCCTGCACTGATGCGATGATACCGAGGTCGCCAATACTTGGCGGAACAAGTGATCGCGAAATGCTCCTGATTTCATTGATGGCATCACGCACGCTTTCGGCGCTCCGTTTGATGAGGTTTAATCTTTCTTTTTCATCGCTGCGGGCCAGTTCCATGTACAGTTTGGCGGTTGATAAAATCTGGTTCACATTATCATGCAGCTCTTTACCGATCTCTGCTCTTTCTTTTTCCTGCGCATCGACAACTGCCTGTGCAACCAGCTTTTGTTTATCGAGCTCCTGCTTTAGTAATTTTTTTTCAAGTTGTCGTTTTTCGGTTACATCCTGCATGGACCCTACCATCCGGCTAATCTTTCCATTCCTGTTAAATATCAGGAACCCCCTGTCATAAACCTGCACATATTTGCCATCAGCACGTTGAAAGCGATATTCGTCTTCCCAGTTGCTGCTACCTTCAGTTTCAAGAAAATGTTGGAGCTGAGTCATAACACGATCACGATCCTCTGGATGTATTTTGTCCGACCAGGTATGTATTGGCTCGACTATGTTACCGGTGGGATAACCAAACAGGTTTGCATAACCATCACTACGATAAAGATTATTTGTTTCAAGATCCCAATCCCATATCGCATCGTTTGTTGCTCTTGTAGCAAGCAGATAACGTTCATTAATCAAACGGATCCTTGCATCGGCCCTGCTATTTTCAAGGATGATCTTCAGGAGGTTCTGAACGCGGTCCAAAACTTCTAACTGTAAATTATTTGGGCTGGCAGTATGCCGGTAATAGGTGGCGATGGTAGCAAGCACTTCATTTTGTGCGGTCTTGATAGGGAACGACCAGCAGGCATTCAGATTATGAGCAGCGGCTACCTCTCTGAAATCGGCCCAAAGTGGATCGGTAGAAATATCGGTAACAATTACCTTACTTTTTGTGTACATGGCTGTGCCGCACGATCCTGTCGTGGGCCCAATCTTCAAACCATCTATTTCTTTAATGTACGACTGCGGTAAACTCGGGGCAGACATGTGCCTCATCTGGTTGGTGTGTTCATCAAGGGTCAGCACAGAAAGCAACATACCGGGAAAAATTCCCTCGAGCCCGCGCAGCAGGTAATCGATCGTTTTTTGGACAAAGCCCACCTGGGTAGCATTGTGTTCAAGCACGCCTTTCTCCAGCTCTAATAACTGTTCCTGGCGCTTCCGCTGTGAAATATCCTTGAAGTATATAAATAAACCACCGCGATACGGAAATGCGTTGGTTTCGAGCCATAACTTACGATCAGAAGTATAATATTCAAGATTGACGGTAGTATGGTTTCTGATTGCGGTCTCGTATACTTTAAACAATTTCTCACCAATCACTGGCGAATCAAGTTCACGTAATGTCCGGCCGACAGCATTCCCGGAAGTGATTCCTGTGATGCGTTCAAGCACCTTGTTCCATAAGGTAATAGTGAGTGTTGCATCAACCGCTATGAAACCATCTGTGATACTGTCAAGGATACCTGAAATTCGGTCCGAATATTCCTGTAATTGTTGCTGATTTAAGTTTAAATGCTCTTCATGACGCTTTTTGTCAGTAAGATCAACAACAGATGTTACCACAGCGTCCGGGCTCTCAGATTCAGATGAATAATAAACTGGTTCTGTGTTAACGCTAACCCAGACCAGCCCACGACCACGGGTGTGTATGCCCATTGTAAAGTTCTTCACTGCCTTTCCGGTGCGAATAGTTTTTAGGGCGGGATATTCATCAAGTGGTATGGTTTCACCGTTTTCACGAATTACACCAAGACTGGAATTATACATAGTATCGCCAAGCGC
>JAEZGI010000022.1 GCA_023416995.1 Bacteroidota bacterium | reverse complement strand
GCGTTGATGATCTTTGTTGGTATCGAGGTAATTGGTCATGTGCCAAGTGTATTACATACACCCCTGATGAGTGGTGCCAATGCGATACATGGCGTTGTGATTATTGGTGCCATCATTGTAATGGGCCAGGCTGAACCAGATAACCTGGTGGCTTTAATACTTGGATTTATCGCTGTGATCCTGGGAACGTTAAACGTTGTTGGCGGATTCGTGGTGACGGACAGGATGTTGGAAATGTTCAGGAAAAAGAAATAAGATATTACTTATACCGCACCGCATATGCTGACCCTCATTTATATCATTGCTTCACTTACGTTTATTATCGGCTTAAAGATGTTATCGAATCCTGCCAGCGCGCGTAAGGGCAACCTGATCGCTGCGGCAGGAATGGCCATTGCAATAATCGGCACCATTTTCCTGTATGAAGATAATGGCCGGCGTTTGGGTAACTACGGTTGGATCTTTGCCGGCTTGTTAATTGGTGGCCTGGTAGGTACACGCGCGGCGCGCAAAGTGCAGATGACAGCTATGCCTGAGATGGTCAGCCTTTTCAATGGAATGGGTGGTGCCTGCGCTGCGCTGATTTCGATAGTCGAATTTAATCATCTGCTGGCACAGCCTGTTACAGGTGCGTCAGTGGTATTTTCACCCGGACGTGAATTGGTTGAGTTTTCTTTTGAAAATGGTATAGCCGTTTCAAAATTATTGATCATATGTGCCGGGCTTATCATTGGTGCGGTTTCATTTGCAGGCAGTATGATCGCCTGGGGCAAACTAAATGGCAGGATCAAAGACTTTACTTTCCCGGGTCAGCATATCGCAAATCTTGTTGTGTTTGGTTTGATCATACTAGGTACATTGATATTATTATTACATATCAATGATGCTTATGAAGCAGCGCCGGTGTTTGCTAATAATCTTCAACTAAAGATCACTTCCTGGCCGTATATCCTGTTTTATTCAATAGTGGTGCTTTCGCTGGTGTACGGTGTTATGTTTGTGCTGCCTATTGGTGGCGCTGATATGCCGGTAGTGATCTCATTGCTTAATTCGTTTACGGGTGTAGCGGCGGCATGTGGCGGTTTTCTATACGACAACAAAGTGATGCTTACAGGTGGTATCCTGGTTGGTGCCGCAGGTACATTGCTAACCATACTTATGTGCAAAGCGATGAACCGATCGCTGCTGAATGTTCTGATCGGATCATTTGGGGGCGGTGCAAAAGGCGCGGCGGCAGGACAAAAACAACAGGGCAATTATAAAGAGATCAGTATAAGTGATGCGGCAGTAGTTATGAGTTATGCTGGTAAGGTAATCATCGTTCCTGGTTATGGACTTGCTGTTGCACAGGCTCAGCACGTATGTCATGACCTGGAAAAGATACTAACAGAAAAAGGTGTCACCGTTACTTATGCTATTCATCCTGTTGCCGGAAGAATGCCCGGACATATGAATGTATTGCTTGCGGAATCGGATGTGAGTTACGAAAAGTTACAGGAGATGGAGCAGGCAAATGAGGAGTTTCCATCAACCGATGTGGTACTTGTTCTTGGTGCCAACGACGTGGTTAATCCTGCAGCAAAAACTGATACTTCATCACCCATATATGGTATGCCGATTCTTGATGTTGAACTGGCAAAACTCGTCATCGTTAACAAAAGAAGCATGAAGCCAGGCTACGCGGGCATCGAAAACGATTTGTTCTTCCAACCAAAAACATCCATGTTATTTGGTGATGCAAAAAAAGTGTTGCAGGATCTCATTGCTGAAATTAAAAGTTTGTAACTCGTAGATTTCACCAGTCATATTATGCGGCAAAATCACACAATTCATGATGAATAGCCGGGCTCCACACGGTTTGCTAAAATCTGCTGTTGTTGGAGGCGGGTTCCGTAAATTTGCAAATGTCCCTGCCAGACCAATTATTGAAAAGCCTTGAGAAGGTACCGGGTTTTGACCGCAAACAATTTGAAGCGGTTCATAAAAACGGAGAACAGGTTACCAGCATACGTTATAATCCACTAAAAATTTCGCCTGATCGTCAACCGGTAGATAATGGAAACTCACGTGTACCATGGTCAACACAAGGACGATATCTCGCTGAGCGACCATTTTTCACGTTTGATCCTTTATTACATGCAGGCGCCTATTACGTGCAGGAAGCATCGTCGATGTTTCTGGAACAGGCGCTGCGTCAAACTGTTGATCTGGGCCGCCAGTTGCGGGTGCTTGATCTTTGTGGTGCGCCCGGTGGTAAAAGTACCCTGATACAATCCTTAATTTCGGAAGACAGTCTTTTGATAAGTAATGACGTGATTCGGTCGCGTGCCAATGTGCTTGAAGAGAATCTTACTAAATGGGGAAGCGATAATGTGATTGTTTCAAATAGTGATCCTGCTGCGTTTACTGCAATGGAAAATTATTTTGATGTGATTGTTGTGGATGCACCATGCTCAGGTTCAGGTTTGTTCCGACGCGATCCGGATGCCATTGATGAATGGAGTCCGCAGAATGTTCATCTATGTTCTCAACGTCAGCAACGGATTCTTGCAGATATTTATCCTGCTTTGAAGCAGGATGGCATTTTGATATATTCTACCTGTTCATATTCCTATGAAGAAGATGAAGAAATTACCGATTGGCTGTTGAGTGAGTTTGATTTTCAGAACATGCCATTGTTGCTGGATAGCGACTGGGGCATAGTTCCATCTTATTCACCGGTGCACCAGGCACAGGGTTATCGCTTTTATCCCAACAGGGTCAAAGGCGAAGGATTTTATCTGAGTTGTTTCAGGAAGAATAGCGGTGGGGCACAAAAATTAAAATCGCCTAAAAAAACGGCCATACAAAAGCTGGGTAAAGACGAATTGGCAATCGTGTTGCCGTGGCTGGAAGATAACCTGGTTGTTTCGCTTTGGAAAACAGGTGAACAGATCATTGCCTTTCCCGCTGCTTTGTCGGACGACCTCATGATAGCCGCGCATCATTTATATATCCGCAAGGCGGGTGTTGGAGTCGGTAAGATCGCCGGTAAAGAGTTGGTGCCTGACCATAGTCTTGCGCTAAGTAAAATCGTCAGTAGCAAGATTGTTGGCATATCGTTAAATCTGCCTGATGCATTACAATATTTGCGGCGAGAAGAAGTTAAAATGGATACATCAATCAGAGGATGGCGATTGATATTGTATGAAGGGCTGCGGCTTGGCTGGGTTAAAGCTTTAGGTAACAGGGTGAACAACTATTATCCAAAGGAATGGCGGATATTGAAAAGCGAAATCAAATAAAAAAATCCACATCTTTGCACGTGCTCAGAAATTTCAGATATATGGTGAGAATCAAATTGCTTTTTTTGTTGTTGGTAGCGGGTCAGTGGTTGAGTGCTCAAACCAGTTTGATAGTGCAGGGAACCTCTCCTGATTTATACCTGCTCCATACCGTAGAGGCGAAGGAAAACTGGTATAGCATCGGTCGCTTGTATAACCTCAGCCCGAGGGAACTGGCACCATATAATAAAACATCACTTGATAAACCTTTAAGCATCGGTCAGCAAATCCGTGTGCCACTCACGTCCGGTAATTTTTCGCAGAACGGAACCAAAGCGACAGATGAAACCTTTGTACCTGTTTACCACCTGGTACAGGAGAAAGAAGGGATGTATCGCGTCAGTGTGAATCATAACAAGGTTTCAATGGATAACCTTAAAAAATGGAACGCTTTACAGTCTGATCAGTTGAATAATGGTATGAAACTGATTGTTGGTTATCTGAAAGTAAAAGAAGGTCAGTCAGCCATTGCTGCACATGGTACCGGTACCGTTGCAGGCAACGCAACCGATTCAAAAAATATCCCGCAGGAAAAATCCGTGACAACAACAGTAGCAAACAACGACCAGGCTGTTGTTAAAAAAGACGATGCAGTTGTTAAAACCCAGGCTCCGGCTGTTACAAAAGAAGAACCCGTGGTTACAAAGGAAGAACCTGCAACCCGTGTAGAACAGGTTAAAAATACCGGGGCTCCTGCTGATTATAAAGGTGGTTTTTTTCGCTCACAGTATGATAACTCAGGCAAAACTGTAACAGGAAATGCGGCCACCTTTAAAAGCACCAGTGGGTGGGAAGATGGCAAATATTATGCGTTGATGAATAATGTACCGATCGGCACAATCATTAAAGTAACATTTTCTTCTACAAACAAATCTATATACGCAAAGGTGCTTGGTCAACTGCCTGAGATGCGTGAAAGCGCTGGTCTCACTTTGCGATTGAGTGATGCTGCTGCTTCAGAACTTGGCGTTTCTATCAGTAAGTTTTATGTGGACGTGAAGTTTTAATGCTTCGTCGTAAAACGATAGCCGCGAAGAAAATCCACTACGGACATTTTCTTTTTTCCTTCGAGCTGTAGTTCTGTTATGTTCAACGATCCATCAATTGCGGAGAACTGCAGATAATTTTTTCCATCGCTTCGGAATGCGCCTGGTTCAGGACCAAATGTTTCCGGAGACTTTTCGGCACGCGTAATTTTTAAGGTTTTGCCCTCGAAAGATGTAAATGCTCCGGGGTAAGGAGATAAGCCACGTACGAGGTTATAAACACGTTCGATGGGTTCCAGCCAGTTTATACGACAGGTTTCGGTAAATATTTTGGGTGCGTGAGGTATATCTTCTGAATATTGCTGAGGAACACCCTTTAGTGTGCCGGCTTCTATTCCCTTGAGCGTTTCTACAAGCAGATCCGCGCCAATAAGCTTCATACGATCGTGCACTTCACCTGCTGTTTCATCAGGTGCGATGGGAAATGATTTCTGCAACAATATATTGCCTGTGTCAATTTCGTGTTTAAGACGAAATGTAGTGACCCCGGTTTCTTTTTCTCCGTTGATGACGGCCCAGTTGATGGGTGCAGCGCCACGATAATTGGGCAATAATGAACCATGCAGATTGATGGTGCCTTCCGGGGGCATGTTCCACACCACTTCGGGCAACATACGAAATGCAACCACAACCTGTACATCTGCTTTCAGCGCTTGCAGCGCGGAGATAAACTCAGGGTTCTTTAATTTCTCGGGTTGAAGTATATTAAGTCCATGTGTTTTGGCAAAGGTCTTAACGGCACTTTCTGATAGCTTTAAGCCACGTCCGGCCGGTTTATCAGGCGCTGTAACTACACCTGCCACATCGAAGGAAGCTGCAAGTATAGCACGAAGCGAAGCAACTGCAAACTCAGGGGTGCCCATAAAAACTATTCGCATAACAGAACAAATGTTAAAAATTTATAACTGGTGGCGAAGTTACGCCCAATAGCGCCAAAAATCTGTGGAAAAGCTTTCCTGTTTGGATTGGAGCTTTACTTAAATCAATGGATTACAGGAGGCTGAATTATGGCAAATAATTAATTGGCAGCAGGCAATTATTCCTTTTACTTTGCCGGTATAAGTCGGCTCATTCTTTGATGTCTGATCTAATTAACAGCAAAATTTATAACATGCAACAAGTAAAACAAGGTGATAAGGTGAAAGTACATTATCATGGTCGCCTCACCGACGGAACAACCTTTGACAGTTCAGAAGGTCGTGAACCCCTGGAATTCGAAGTTGGTTCCGGAAATGTAATCAAAGGATTTGACGATGGTGTTACCGGAATGACAGTAGGTGAAAAGAAAACAATCAATATACCCGTAAACGATGCATACGGTCCGAAAGACGACAGTATGGTTGTTGAATTTCCGATTGCAAACTTCCCGGAAGATATGAAACCGGAAGTTGGTATGCAATTGAACATGACCAACGGCAGTGGCCAGGTTATTCCGGTTGTGATCACAGAAATCGGTGCTGAATCTGTTGTGCTGGATGCAAATCATCCGCTGGCAGGAGAGGACCTGATCTTTGATCTTGAACTGGTAGAAATCGGGGCAGCACCTTCCCGCATCATCATGCCTTAATGCTACAATACATTAGTTATCCCGGTCAGCAAAACTGACCGGGTTTTTTATTTTCAGGAGTGCTGCTTTCGTTGATAATAACGGTTCAATAATAAAACAGTGCAGGCCAGCAGCACGGTTAACAAAAGGGAACCCTCAAGGCCAAAGGGATCACCGGTCAGCAATTTGTTTCCGGTAAGCGTTACGTGAAGAAGACTTTCATGTTGTAAGCCACTTACATTAAACCCCAGTATGGGTCCCTGCACGAAGTTCCAGAGCAGATGAAAACAAATGCTGAACCAGAGGTTCCTGGTGTAGATATAGTTTAGACCCAACAGCAAACCTGCAAGAAATACATTCAACACTGCAACAGCGGAAATGCCTGGATTACTGGTATGTAAAAACGAAAACAACATGGCAGAGATAAACAGTGCCAATCCCTTATTGAATGATAACATCAGGTTGCCGAGAATGTAACCACGAAATACCATTTCTTCAGCAACGGCAACGAGACACATGATCCCAAAACCGGCAAACAAACCTCCGGGTGAGATGAAACCATCACGCACACGGAGATTGTTGTTTAACAGGAGGATCACTGAAGTGACCGCCAGCAGAACCAGTGATAACAAAGCACCGGTGATTGCATCTCGTCGGCGACCCGTATAATCAAATCCGATGGATCGCACCGATCGCGCATCAACAAACAGCACAAATGGCGGAACCGTAATTACTGCAGCGACAGCAAACACCATTGCACCGGCATACAGCAGCGGCAAATCGGTCGAGATATACAACCTGGTATACACAAGGTCCGTCAGCAGATAGATCAGCAGGAAGGCAGCAAAAAATAATAATGTGCGCATCCAGCCAGCACGAATAAGCGGCATTTTAGCAGGGCACAATGGATATAGATGTTTTATCTTGCCAAAAATAAGGATTACATGTTTGAAAATTATGAATACACGGTTGCGGAGCGATTTCTGAGATATGTGCAGATAGACACTCAAAGCGATCCTGCTTCAGCTACTCAGCCATCTACAGAAAAACAAAAAGATCTGAGCCGGTTGCTCGTAAGCGAATTGCACCAGTTAGGCATCGCTGATGCCCATCTTGATGAATACGGGTATGTTTATGCAACAATACCTTCAAACACAACAAAACAAGTACCTGTAATCTGTTTTTGTGCTCATGTTGATACTGCACCGGATTGCAGTGGCGCCAATGTGAAACCAATAGTTCACCATAATTATGATGGCAGTGATATTGTATTGCCCGACGATCCCTCGCAGGTGATAAGTACGGATGCACATCCATACCTGCTTCAAAAAAAAGGAGATGATATCATAACTGCGTCCGGGTTAACCTTGCTTGGTGCAGATGATAAGGCGGGTGTTGCAGTAATTATGGATATGGCTAATTATGTAATGAACAATCCTTCGTTTTTACATGGCACTATCAAAATATTATTTACGCCCGATGAAGAAATTGGTCACGGTGTTGACAAGGTAAACATTGAAAAACTCGGGGCTGATTTTGGATATACATTAGATGGAAGTGAGCTGGGTTCATATGAAGATGAAACCTTTTCTGCCAATAGCATGAAGCTCACATTTTACGGTGTAAGTGCACATCCTGGTTATGCCAAAGGGAAGATGATCAATGCCATGAAAGTAGCGGCTCATTTCCTGGAGCAATTCCCAAAAGATGAATTTTCTCCGGAAACCACTGATGGGAGATATGGTTTTGTTCATCCTGTAAGTATCGAAGGTAATGTTGAACAGGCAACGGTTCAATTGATCTTACGCGATTTTTACACGCACAAGGTGAACGCTTACGTGGACTATGTAAAACAGAAAGCCGAGGATGCGCTGGAAACCTATCCCGGGGCACGTTACGAGGCCAGTGTTGAAGAACAGTATCGCAACATGAAAGATGTGATTGACCAACATCCTTTAATTTCTGAATATGCGGTAGAAGCTATCCGCCGGGCCGGCGTTCATGTTCTAAGACACAGTGCCAGGGGCGGCACAGACGGCTCGCGTCTTTCGCATATGGGTTTACCCTGTCCTAACATTTTCACGGGTGAAATGGCATTTCATGGTAAACATGAATATGTAAGCGTGCAGGATATGCAGAAAAGTGTAAAAAGCATTGTTCACCTAGCAGGTATCTGGGAAGAAAAATCGTGATCACTTACCGGCGATGTCGGCTATGATGCGTACAGCATGTTCGCGGGAGTTTTCGATGAACCATTCATGTGTATTCATGCCACCACACACAACGCCGGCAAGATAAAGACCAGGTATATTACTCTCCATGGTTTCACGATGATAGGTAGGGCAAACCTTGTCGTCGTCAGAAAGAATTACACCTGCCTGGCGAAGCAAATCAAAGTTCGGTTTATAGCCGGTCATCGCGATCACATAGTCATTCTGGACCGTTACTGTTCCGTCTGGTGTTGCGATTTCCACGGCTTCGGGTGTAATGCCTGCAATCTTTGAATTAAAGTAAGCCTTTATACTGCCTTCTTTAATGCGGTTAAGTATGTCGGGCCGGACCCAGTATTTTACCCGGTGACTGATTTCATCGCCTTTCACTACCATGGTAACATTTGCACCTTTGCGATACGTTTCAAGTGCCGCATCAACAGCAGAGTTACTTGCACCAACTACCAGTACATTCTGCATGGCATAAAAATGAGGGTCCTTATAGTAATGCGTCACTTTCGATAAATCTTCACCAGGTACGTCCATCAGTACCGGTACATCAAAAAAACCCGTAGCTATCACTACGTAAGTGGATTCGTATATATGACCCCGGGAGGTAGTGACCGCAAAACCAGCTCCTGTTTGAGCCACCTCGTTTACCTGCTCCTGCAGGTGAATGTTTAGTTCATTCGAAGTGGCCACACGGCGGTAATATTCCAATGCTTCGGGCCGGGTGGGTTTGATGTTATTTGAAACAAAAGGAATATTGCCGATCTCAAGTTTTTCCGAGGTGGAGAAAAACGTCATGTTTACCGGGTAGTTGAACAGTGAATTGACAAGGCATCCTTTTTCGAGTATTACATAACTGATATTATGCTGCCTGGCCGCCAGCCCGCAAGCGATACCAATAGGACCGCCGCCTATTATTACCAGGTCATATCCTTTCATCATGATGTGTAAAATTAAAGCTAATTGAACTTTCCCGCTGCCAATAGTAACAAAGCTTTAAGAAATATCGCGCAGCGAAAATCGTTTTAGGCACACATTTGTTTACATTTACAGCATTAAAACAACCTACGGATGAATTGGTTTTTCCTACAGATTGATACTTTAAATAACGCTGCGCAAAACCTGCCCGCTGCAACAGCTCCTGAAATCAGTATAATGGATATGCTTGCCAAAGGAGGGGTACTGATGATTCCGCTGGTAATCCTGTTTGTGATTGCCGTCTTCGTATTTTTTGAAAGATTGCTTTACATCCAGAAAGCCTCAAAACTTGAGGGAAACTTCATGAATATTATCCGCGATAATATTGTTACCGGTAATCTGACAGCCGCAAGATCTCTTGCAAGGAATACCAATAATCCAGTTGCGCGGATCATTGATAAAGGTATTCAGCGTATCGGTAAACCAATTGATGCCATCGAAAGCAGTATGGAAAATGTAGGTAAACTCGAGATGTATAAACTTGAAAAAAACCTCAACATACTTTCATTGATAGCAGGGATCGCACCCATGTTCGGGTTCCTTGGAACGATCTTCGGAATGTTCCAGTTGTTTTTCCGCCTGGCATCCACCGGCGAATTCACGATCCAGTCAATGGCCGATGGTATTTACACCAAACTTATTACTTCGGCAGTGGGTCTTATCATAGGCTTGCTTGCTTACATAGCACATAACTATCTGAATACCCAGATTGATAAGACAGCTAACCGTATGGAAGCGGCAAGTGCCGAGTTTGCTGACATATTGCAGGAACCTACCCGTTAACATTATTTAACTCCGAAGCATTTCTATGAATATCAGGAAAAGATTAAGATCGCATGCTGAGGTCCATACGGGGCCACTGAATGATATTCTGTTTATACTTTTAATGTTCTTTCTGATAGCCGCTACACTGGCCAATCCGAACGTGATCAAGCTGTCAACACCAAAAGCAAAAGGTGATACAAAAGCCAAGCAGAATGTGGTGGTCAACATTGATACAAAAGATCAGTTCATTGTAAACGGTAAAGTGGTGGCTTCGGAAAATCTTCGTGCTACACTGCAGCCACTTATCGCAAAGGATTCTTCCAATGCCACCATTGCTATCAATGCCGATAAAACGGTACCTGTTGAAGAGGTTGTCGCAGTAATGCGCGTTGCACGTGAACTTGGCGCAAGAACTGTACTCATGGTCGACAAAACCGGCGTACAATAAGCCAATGGCAATTCAGCTTCGTTTTATCTTGTCGCCCTGATCATACGTGCCTTGCCATAAAGGTCATGTTTGAGTTCAGTGTGGTTAAATCCCGCTTCGTGCAGGATATCTATTACCTCTTTGTCACCTGTTTCGTGGATCTCAAAAAAGATACTGCCATTTACTGTAAGATGTGTTTGCGCAAATTTTGTTATAGCACGATAAAATACAAAAGCATCATCACCGGTGAACAAAGCAAGATGCGGTTCGTGTAATAATACATTTGAATGCATCGAATCTTTGTCTGATTCGGGAATATATGGCGGATTGCTTATGATCACATCATAGTCGCCCAACGTTCCATATTCCGATTCATCAAGGATATTGCATCGCACCAGTGTTACCGGTGCTTTCAAACTGTTCATATTGGTACGGGCAATTTCCAGGGCCGCTTCACTGATATCACACGCACTTACTTCGCATGAAGGTTTGTTTAGTTTGATACTGATCGCAATGCAACCACTCCCTGTGCCGATATCAAGCACCGAAGCATTTTCTTTTGTAGTATGGAGCATCCATTCAACCAGTTCCTCTGTTTCGGGTCTGGGAATTAATACGTGTTTATTTACATAAAAATTTACCCGGTAAAAAGGAGCTTCTCCCAGAACATATTGCACCGGTTTATGATCCAATAAGGCCGAAACATATTCATTGAATAAGCCCAATTGCATGTCATCCAGCGGCTGTGATTTTTTTATAAGCCGGTCAAGTTTGTTGAGACCGGTTAATTTTTCCATCACCCAATCGGCAATGTTCGAGGCCTCACGTGGTTCGTATATAGTTGTGAGAGATTGTCGCAGCGATGTACCGGCTTCCTGTAGATTCATGTAAACACAAAGGTAGTGGTCAAAATGAATTATTTTTGACGATTGATATGAATGTGGATTCGGAGAAATACATGGAGCGTTGTGTACACCTGGCTTTGCAGGCTGCCGGCAATACGGGGTCAAACCCACTGGTAGGCGCGGTGTTGGTGCATAACGATCGGATCATCGGCGAAGGTTTTCACGAACGTTATGGTGAGGCGCATGCTGAAGTGAATTGTTTGCGCTCGGTTTCTCCGGACGACGAAACGCTTATTCCCGATGCGACAATGTATGTGTCACTGGAGCCTTGTGCCCATTTTGGGAAAACGCCACCTTGCGCGGATCTGATCATCAGCAAACGCATAGGTAAGGTCATAATAGGTGCACGTGACCCTTATGCCGAAGTAGATGGTAAAGGCATTGGAAAATTACAAGCGGCCGGTGTTCATGTTGAAACCGGTGTTCGGGAAGACTTGTGCAAAGTGCTTAACCGTCGCTTCTTCACTTATCATATAAACAAACGACCCTATATCGTATTGAAGTGGGCCGAAACTGCGGACCGGTTCATAGGAAGCACTTCCGGTCGGTTGATGATAAGTAATGATCTCACACAACGATTGGTCCATCGCTGGCGCAGCGAAGAAATGGCTATCATGGTCGGTACCGGAACCGCGATGGCCGATGATCCTCAGCTTAACGTGCGACATTGGAAGGGCACCAACCCGGTAAGAATAGTGATTGACCGAAAGCTCCGGTTACCCGGCTCGTTGAAGCTTTTTGATGGTTCTGTTCAAACCATCGTTCTGAATGAGACCAGGGAAAATCCGGACGGCCCTGTTCGTTATATAAAAGGTGATTACAATACCGGTGTTATTGCTATCATACAATCCATTGCTGCGCTTGGTATCAACTCGGTTTTGATTGAAGGCGGGCAACAACTGCTTCAATCTTTTATTGATGCAGGATGCTGGGATGAAGCGCGTGTGATTACCAACCAACAATTGTTCGCAGGGACAGGCGTTAGCGCGCCGGTTCTAAAGGATCCCGTCCTGTTAAACCAAATCACGTTGAAACACGACCTGGTACGCTGGTTCAAAAACCCTGCGAATCCCTACCAACTAAACTCTTTGCACAATTATGAGTATTGCTGAATCGTATAATACTATTGCCCAGCCATCGTCTGCTGAATACAAGGACCGTGGCAGCAAATTCATCGCAAATGCTTTCCCCGTTACCAGCACCGACGACTTCAAACGCTGTCTTGAAGAGATCCGCAAAACTCATCCTAAAGCGACGCATCACTGTTTTGCCTATCGTATCGGTGCAGACAAATTAACGTTTCGCGTCAGTGACGACGGAGAACCCGCCGGAACCGCCGGTAAACCCATCCTGGGTCAGATAGACAGTAAGGATCTTACAAATACGCTTGTAATCGTAACCAGGTATTTTGGGGGAAGTTTACTTGGTGTGCCAGGACTCATCAATGCTTATAAGATGGCCGCTAGCATGGCTTTGCAGGTAACGCCGGTAGTTCGGAAAGACATAGAAACCTATTACAGGCTGCATTTTGATTATACAAGAATGAATGAAATTATGCGCGTAGTAAAACAAAGAAACGCGCGGGTCGTATCACAGGAGATGCAATTGTTTTGCGAGATGGTAATCGCAGTGCCGCTGAAGATATCGGGGATCACTTTAAATGACCTGTCGGACATTCAGGGTTTGGAAACGCATCCCGTTAAATCAGGAGTTTAGGAAAACGATGGCATACATGGATCGGCAAGACGTTCTGTTCTATCAGGTGTTTAAAAAACGATCACTGACAATTAACTCTTTGCTATCGCTCTTATAACGATAAAATCCTTCACCAGACTTAACACCCAGGTAACCGGCGTTCACCATGTTTATAAGAAGCGGGCATGGCGCATATTTTGGGTTGCCAAATCCTTGTTGAAGTACCTGTAAAATCGAAAGACACACATCCAGACCTATAAAGTCCGCGAGCTGCAATGGCCCCATCGGATGAGACATACCAAGTTTCATAACCGTGTCAATCTCCTGCACACCGGCAACACCTTCAAAAAGCGAGTAAATGGCCTCATTGATCATCGGCATCAGGATCCTGTTAGCGATAAAGCCGGGATAGTCATTTACAACACTGACAGTCTTACCGAGCCTGACACTGATAGCTGTAACTGCTTCAGTAGTTTCACGTGAGGTGGCGTAACCGTTAATCACCTCAACCAGTTTCATAACCGGCACCGGGTTCATAAAGTGCATACCAATTACCTGGGCGGGCCGGCTGGTAACAGCAGCTATTTGCGTAATAGAGATCGATGAGGTATTTGTTGCCAGGATAGCAGCAGCGGGCGAAGACGCATCTAACTGGCGAAAGATCTCGAGCTTAAGTGCAACATTTTCCGAGGCGGCTTCAACTACAAGATCCGCAGCTGCAACGCCGTCGGGGATGCTGTTGAATGTCGTAATGTTTGCAAGAGTAGCGGCTTTGGCAGAATCGGCGATTACCCCTTTTGATATTTGCCTGTCCAGGTTTCTGCTGATAACAGCAAGCGCATTTTCAAGTTGTTGTTTGTTCAGATCAACCAGACTCACGCGATAACCCGACTGCGCAAACACGTGCGCAATACCGTTACCCATCGTTCCCGCACCAATAACAGAAATGTTTTGCATTAATGACAGTTTTGCTATGAGCAGGCTATTTTTTTGATTTGTAGTCGCCTCTTTTCCATGCCTTGATAAACTCGTTCCATGCAAAAGGGTTAAAGATATTCTGAGGCGGTGCCTGGCCGGAGTAATAGGCACGCTGAGCGGTATTTCGAAGCATCATGCCAGTTGCTTCACGGCCATCGGCAGGTAATCCTTTAGAGAGCACCCTGCGTTTAGATTCGTCGGCATTTTTTCGAGCTATTTCCAGCATATCGTCAGGTACCTGTACATTCACAAAATCGCGTTCAAACTGTTCGCGCGTGGGCCTCGGCCTGATAATAGTGGCAGGAAGATACATGGTATCCGTAACCATAAGCTGAATCATACTTTGCTGATTGCCTTCAATATCGCGGGGGATGGTTACCAGTTTAGACTTGTATCCGATTGAACTGAATTCAATCACATCACCTTTTAGCACAACGATTGAAAATACTCCATCGTCATTGGTTTGTGTACCCCGATTCTGTCCCTGGATCACAACACTTACGTAAGGTATACCCTGGAGACTGTCGGCGGTCATAACAACACCAAAGAGTTGTACGACCGAATCCTTCAGTTTTTCAAACTGGGCATTAACGGCTACGGGAACACCTATGAAAAGTATAAAAACAAAAAGTAAAATTCGTTTCATTGGTTTCAAACCTACGTTATTTTACCAAAATGTTACCGGATAAATCAAATTTTAACACATCAATCCGGCTGGCAGTTAATCTATTACGCTGATATGAAAATTTGTAAGCATTGGTTGAACGGTCATAAACAAATTGTTAAACAAAATACACTTGCTAATGGTTAATTTTGCAACCGAATTCTTCTAAAAAATTTTTTCTCCATGACCATTGACCAGATTACAGAGGCCTTGAAAAACGTGCAGGAACCCGATCTAGGAAGCGATATTATCTCTCTTAATATGGTGAAAGATATTGTCATTAATGGCAATGATGTATCCTTTACCCTTGTGCTGACAACCCCGGCTTGTCCTTTAAAAGATCTGATGCGGAACAATTGCGTGAAATCTATCCGCGAACTCGTAAATAAAGATGCTGTGGTGCTGGTGAACTTCAGCAGCAATACCACTACTAACCGTCATGACGCGCAGGCTGTTCTGCCTGAGGTACGCAACATCATCGCGGTGGTGAGTGGCAAAGGCGGAGTTGGCAAAAGCACTGTTGCGTCTAACCTGGCCATCGCTCTTTCACAGGGTGGTGCCAAGGTGGGTCTCATGGATGCTGATATATATGGACCCAGTGTACCGATCATGTTTGGTGTGCGCGGCGAAAGACCCATGATGATGGATAACGGTGGCAAAGGAATGATTGTTCCGCTTGAAAAATATGGTATCAAACTGATGAGTATCGGTTTACTGGTCGACGAGAAAAACGCAGTGGTGTGGCGCGGACCGATGGCAAGCAGTGCAATCAAACAATTTGTAACCGATGTGCATTGGGGCGAACTGGATTATCTCGTTATAGATATGCCGCCAGGCACAGGCGACATTCACCTGACCCTCATGCAAATGGTGCCGGTTACCGGTGCCATAGTGGTGACCACACCACAGGATGTTGCATTGGTTGATGCTAAAAAGGCAATTGCCATGTTTCCCCAGATGCAGGTAAAGGTTCCTATCATCGGCCTGGTTGAAAACATGAGTTACTTCACACTACCGGGCACGGATATACGACATTATGTTTTTGGACGCGAAGGTGGCAAAAAGTTAGCTGAAGAGTATGAAATTCCTTTCCTGGGCCAGATCCCGCTGGAGCAGGATATCAGGGAAGGTGGTGACAGCGGAATACCGATCATGGCTTCCGAACAACCTGCACGCAACGCTTACCTTGAATTTGCTGCCAATGCTACCCGCAGCATTTCGATGCGCAATGCCAATCTGCGGGTAACAGAAGTGGAATTCAATTAAGCAAAAGCATAATACCATATGTATAACCTGCCCGAATACAAAGAAAAGGATCCTCAAAAAATCTGGTCCTTTATGGAGGCCAATCCTTTTGTATTGTTATGCTGTGCAACCACTGCGGGGTTACCGGTTGCAACACATGTTCCAGTACTGCTGAAACCCGATGGTAATGGTGGTGGATACCTGTTGGGTCATTTAATGAAAGGTACTGACCACTACAAGGCCTTACTTGAAAATGCAAATGCGCTTGCCGTGTTTAATGGACCACATAGTTATGTAAGCGCGAGTTGGTACACCGACAAACAGGTAGGTTCAACCTGGAACTATATGTCGGTACATGCGCGTGGCAGGGTAAGTTTTCTTGGACACGACGAGCTTATCGAAATCTTGCGCGAAACCACTTTTCATTTTGAAAATGATCCCCGGTCCCCTTCATTGTTTGAACACCTGCCCCAGGAATATGTGGACCGCCTTACCAAAGCAATTGTTGGTTTCAGGATCGATATTACCGATCTGCAACATGTGTTTAAGCTGAGCCAGAACAGGGACGAAAAAAGTTATAATTCAATCATAGAGCATCTGCAAAATGGTGATGCGCACGCCCGGCAAATAGCAGCCGAAATGCAGGTGCGACATAGTTCGGAATTCCCCGGGTGATAATACCGCTGCGGATTATTGATGAAATGTTCATAAAAGAACAGCCAGCGGTGAACGATTTTTCGCTAACATTGACCGTATGAAACTTCTCGCTTTTTATTGCACTTTGATGGCAGTCCTGGTATCCGCATGTGGTGATGACGCCCCGGCACAATCAGTTGAATTCGACAAACAGGGACACCGTGGAAGCCGTGGATTGATGCCCGAAAATACAATCCCCGCAATGATCAGGGCCATTGATCTCGGGGTAACAACGCTTGAAATGGATGTGGTTATCACTTCCGACAAAAAGGTATTGCTTTCACATGATGCACATTTTAATCCGCTTATTACTACCCCGAAAAACGGTCGGGAGATAACAAGGGCTAACAAAGATTCCTTTGCTATCTATCAAATGACCTATGAACAAACGCAGCAATTTGATGTGGGTCTCAAACCCCTGGAGGCCTTTCCCCGTCAGCAAAAAATAGCTGTCACAAAACCATTGTTGTCTGAATTGATCGACAGCGTGGAGGCTTATATCAAATTGAAAAAACTTCCACCTGTTTATTACAATATAGAAACAAAATGCAGTGAGAAGGGAGATGGGGTTTTGCATCCTGCACCGGGTGAATTTGTTGAATTGCTGATGCAGGTTATAAATGAAAAGAAGATCGGGGCCCGGACAACGATCCAGTCATTTGATTTTCGTACACTAAAGCAGTTACATGAAAAGCATCCCGGCATCAGGTTGTCGGCTTTGGTACAAAACGATAAAACCGTTGATCAGCACGTGCAGGACCTGGGATTTGTACCCGATATATACAGCCCGCATACACGACTCGTTAATAAAAAACTTGTTGAGAAGTGTCATCAGATGAATATGAAAATCATTCCCTGGACCGCAAATGAAAAAGATCTGATTGTAAGATTAAAGAACCTGGGTATCGATGGTATCATCACCGATTACCCCGATTTATTCACTGAACTATAATTGTTGCTCAAATGGAAATCACATTATCCGGAAAAACTGCAGTTGTTTGTGGTAGTACACAGGGAATAGGATTAGCTATAGCAGAGGCATTTGCAGCGGCAGGTGCTACCTGTTTTCTTGTTTCGCGATCAGAAGCTTCATTGAGCAGGGTTACAGACAGTCTCGCGCAACCAGATGGTCAGAAACACCGTTTTTTTGTCGCGGATTTTACCGATAAGGAAGCGGTAAGCAGTGTTGCAAAAGAGATTGCCGCTATAACAGATGTACATATCCTGGTTAATAACTCAGGTGGTCCAAAGCCCGGTCCGATCACTTCTGCAGAAACCGAAGCGTTTACCAGGGGGTTTGAACAACATATCGTAAACAACCAGGTACTTGCACAGACGTTGCTGGCAGGTATGCAACGAAATAATTACGGAAGAATAATAAATGTGGTTTCAACTTCCGTAAAACAACCATTGAATAACCTTGGTGTTTCGAACACGATCCGTGCAGCAGTCGCTGGTTGGGCGAAGACCTGGTCAAACGAAGTAGGACAATTCAACATTACCGTAAATAATATTCTGCCCGGGCTTACAGAAACCGCAAGATTACATGCGTTGCTGGAAACCATGTCAAAAAACAGCGGCCTGTCGACCGATGTTATCGCGAACAATCTGAAAAATGAAATTCCGCTTCGCCGCTTTGGGGCCGCGGCAGAACTGGCAGCGCTTGCGCTTTTCCTGGCATCCCCGCTTGCGTCCTATATTACCGGTACCAGCATTGCGGTTGATGGGGGACGAACCGCAACCTTATCTTAACATGCCTATATTTGCGGTATGACAAAGGCTCAACTCGTCGATCAGATCAGGTCAAAAAAATCTTACCTCTGTGTAGGTCTTGATACCGATGAATCCAAGATACCTCCTCATTTATTGTCGTCAGCGGACCCCGTTTTTGAATTCAACAAACAGATAATAGATGCCACCGCTGATTTTTGTGTGAGTTATAAAATCAATACGGCTTTTTATGAAGCGAATGGTTTGCGTGGATGGCAATCGCTCGAAAAAACGGTGAACTATATTCCTTCCGGGCACTTTAAGATAGCAGATGCCAAAAGGGGGGATATAGGTAACACGGCGACCCAATACGCCAAAGCGTTTTTTGAAACCCTGGCTTTTGATGCAATAACTGTGGCGCCGTATATGGGAGCAGACAGTGTAAAACCGTTTCTGGCTTATAAAGACAAATGGACCATACTATTGGGCCTCACTTCCAACTCCGGCGCCCGTGATTTTGAATTATTGAAATACGATGATGAGTTTTTGTTTGAACGGGTGATGCGTACAGCAGTTAATTGGGGTGATTCTGAAAAGCTGATGTTTGTAGTTGGTGCCACTCAAACCGAAATGTTTGGTCGTATACGGGATCTTGTTCCTGCTCATTTTTTCCTGGTGCCGGGGGTAGGCGCACAGGGAGGTAGTCTTGCAGATATCTCGACACATGCCTCCAATGCAGAGACCGGTTTACTGGTAAATTCAAGCAGGGCGATAATTTATGCTTCATCTTCAACCGACTTCGCCAAACGCGCGCAGGAAGTTGCTATCGAATACCAGGAAGAGATGAAAGATTATGTCCGTTAATTAACAAGTTGTAATCCCCATGATAGCATCAAGGGGGCTGCGATTCCACAAATCCACAGCAGGGTCGATTAAGGCGACTGGTCGTACTATCTTGATAATCAACAAATAACATAACGAAGGACTGTTAATTCGTTGCTTAGTATGGTAATTGCGACTACTATCCAAACACGATTCAAACACTAAAAAACCTTCAGATTATGAAAAAGTTATTAATAGTATGTGGAGTTGCGATAGCCTCATTTGGAATGTATACATCTGCTTCAGGCGAAAATAACGGTTATGTACAACCGGAGAGCACTGTAATTTCTGAAAATTTCCAGGATACCATTCCGGGAAGAAAAAGAGATACAACCAACCGGAAGCCATTACCACAGGATACAATGAGAAGAGATTCAGGATATGCACATACAATAGTACCCTTTAAATAAACAGGCATATCACTAAAAAAAACTCCGGGATTGTTCCCGGAGTTTTTTTTACTAATTATCTCAGATTGATGTCGTTTTTTTTCTGTCTGATTTGTTGGGTTCTTTCAGGTCCATTGTGAGTCCGTGCCCCAGCGTTACATTACTGAAATTGGCCTTGATACGAAGCCCTGTTGTTCCTTTTCCTGATTTACCGAGCCAGGTTTTGTCAAATTTTGGACCTCGCTCCTCATCTTCCTTTTCAGTAAGCAATTCAAAGTCGGAGCGGTTTCTTAACTCACCAAAATTTGTATAGATATTAAAATTGGCAGACAGATTTTTGTTAAGGTTTAGAAACAGGTTAGTAAATTCATTTCTAACCTGCAGCTCTTTAAGCCCGTTATCGATGTTGAGTTTCACTCCACTGCAATGTTCAAAATTAGCCTTTACCGAACCATCTATGTTGTCAATCAGTGCGCGTGAGAATTTGATTTCAAGTTCGCCGTTGCTTACACTTTGTATATGGGCGGTGCCGAACTCTACACTCACCTTTCTTGCATTACTGATCTTTCCTGTTTTCAAATCTCCAAATTTTGAACTGAGTCTTAATGAACCATCGTAATTTCCAATATTGGTGCTTCCAAATTCATTAAAAGCGTCGAGCACCGCGCCCGCCGGCATCTGCACCTTGTAGTTGATGCTGAAACCTTCATTATTATAGTTGGTGTTTTTATTTCGCCTGTCGTTGTTCTGGATCTCGGTGCGAAACCAGACGCCATTGCTGTTTTTTCCATCTTCGATCCTGAGCCGGTCAAGAATAGTAGCAGCGCGTTCTTCTGTGTTGCCTTTGGCCGTCATTGTGACTTCAACACTAATTTCATTTTTGTTCCAGGTGCTGATGACCAGTTCTCCAAACTTGTTTTCCAGTTTAACCTTATCGTTACTGTTTAAGGCGTAGGTCTTGTTATAGGTCTTGGTTTTTTCAACAAGGGGTAACTCATTTGCAGTAGTGGTCACACACCATAGGGCAAGTATGAGCACAAGGTTATATCGTAGAATTGCTTTCATTTTTTGATGTTTTTGATTGTTTTATTTGTTTAATCACGCGGAGTTGTTGGTTCAGAAGTTCCGTCTGCAGCTGAAGATTCTGAATCATTGCTTCCAGTAGTTGTTCTCTGTTAGGATTTGCGGGAAGTTCTTTTTGTAACTTGTTGTATGAACTGTCTAACATGGTTATATCATTCATAAACTGTTGATA
>JAEZGI010000002.1 GCA_023416995.1 Bacteroidota bacterium | reverse complement strand
ATCGATGCAGGCAAACCCTGTAACAGGCAAACACCCCATTCCCATAATTTCCTTACACAGGACGGAAAAACTCCTGCAGAGATTGCACTGCTTGGTAAGGACCAGGTTAGTCAATATCCCACCGTTTCATTCCTCAACGGCGAAGTAGAAGCCGTGACGCAGACAACCGGCGGGTTTAACATAAACATCCGTAATGGCGGGAACCTCAGCAGTAAAAAGATTGTCCTCGCAACAGGGATAACCGACCTGTTACCACCGATACCCGGATTGCAGGAGTGTTGGGGCATCACCGCAGTTCACTGTCCCTATTGTCATGGCTACGAGTTGCGCGATAAAAACACAGGGATATTGGCTAACGGTGATGCCGCTATGCACTATGCAATGTTGATCAGCAATCTCACAAACCAACTCACCATCTTTACCAATGGTCCGTCTGAATTTACAGAAACGCAACTTGAAAAACTAAACAACCGGAATATTTCAGTCGACCCGCGTCCTTTACAGAACATACTTCATGAGCATGGAAATCTTACCGGTATAAGGTTCAGCGACTCCACTGAACGTTCCCTGGATGTTATTTATACAAGACCTGCGTTTGTACAGCCCGGTAACATCGCTGCCTCGCTCGGTTGTGAAACCGACGAACATGGCTATCTCAGAATAAGTGCCAGGGGCCTCACCACCGTACCCGGTGTTTATGCATGTGGTGATAATTCGAATCCTATGCGGTCGGTTGCTACAGCAGTTGCCTCAGGTAATCTTGCCGGGGCTTCAGTGAACGCAGCTTTATGTGAAGAGCAGTTTTGATCACAGTATAATAACCAGTTATATGGTCCCTAGTAGGTTAATAGGATAATCCGGGACATTTGTGCAGATATTGTTTTGAAGATAGTTGCTTCAACATAAAAGAGGCAACATCCGCAGGCGAAATCTTTAATGCCAGCCCTTTTGTTGAACCATCAAAGCCATGATGGTACATGCCGGTAAATTTACCTTTTGTAAATGCACCGGGGCGAACTATCGTCCAGTCAAGATCGCTTTCAAACACATATCTCTCCTGTAATTCATGATCCAGAAATGCTTTTTTCAGGAACCAGCCAAACATGATATGTTTCCAGAAGAAGTTTAATGTATCCCGGCTGTCACCGCAACCAAGAGTAGTCTGACATATTAAACGAGATACTTGTTGTTGTTGCATTGCTTTAATGATATTTTTTGTTCCTTCCGCGCGCACCCGGCCAATACGACCATCACCCAGGGCACACAATACTGCATCTATGTTTTTCATGGAGCTTGTTACAGCATCCAATGAAAACACATCACCGGTAAATACTTCAAGTTTGTTGTGCTGCAAATCAGCGAGCTTACCTGCATCCCGCACAAATGCACGGACATTATAACCCTGTGCAAGGGCCTGTAATAAAAGTTGTTTTCCTACAGTTCCGTTAGATCCAAAAATCAATATGTTCATAGCTTTTTTTTTACAAAGCTATATCCCTCATATAAGGTTGAATAGAACGAAACCGACAAAATAACCTTTGGCAGTATGTTTACAAACCATAAAGGGCTGCATTTGCCCGTTTTGAAAGAAACTGCGTAGGAGTAACAGCAGTAAACTCTTTAAAGTTTCGGATAAAATGAGATTGATCTGCATATCCGCTATGATAAGCCACACCCGGCAGATCAACGGCGCCGGGGTTGTGTAACAATTGTAATGCAGATTTAAACCGGCAAACCCTGCAATAAGCGGCTGATGTGATACCAACATGTTTCAGGAACTGACGTTCAAACGTTCTTTCGGTCATGCTTAAACGACGATACAGCTCGCCGGGTCTAACACTTCCGGAACGGGTTATAATTTCTGCGGCAGCTTCATGAATACGGGTATCAGTTTTATAGTAACCTTCACTATCTATGTTTAGCAGGTAATTTGTGAGCAGTTCCTGGCGTTTTTGCCAGCTATCGGCTACAATTAACCTAGTCGTTAAATGCCGGTCGATGTGTTTAAAATCCAGGCAATTATCTGTCAGTTCAGATGCCTTCAACGCAAAATATGCATGCAATGCGATTGGTTGCAAATAAGCAACAAGTAATGAAAACTTTCCCCCGGATCTTATCTCAAGTGGTTTCAGCGTTTGTCCATAAGCAAACAGAGGGGCGCAGACCCGTCCGTTAAATGTCACCCGTTGATCGCCGGTATAAAAAACAACTCCCACCTGCCCGTCGGCATAAATGCGTAATACATTATCCTGATCGTCATTGTCACAATGCAACAATTCCATCTGAATAAGCAAACTCTTCTGAAAATAGGGTGATCTTATCATGGACACTTCATTACATGAAAGATAACCCATCTGTACACAACCGGGAAACCACTTGTACCATTTTTTGAGTACCGCAGGCCGAAACGGTTTTTGCGGGGCGAGCTTTTTGGCTATCTGATTGTTTTGCATACATTTGAGACCCCGTTCTCTCTGAAATACATCCGCTAAACCATTATCCATGGGATCTAAAACTTTACCATCGAATCAACTCCTTTATATACTAACTGTTTCCCTGCTTTCGGTTCTTGTTCCTGCATTTGGCCTGGCGCAACATGCTACTGCTTCTGCAAAGGATCTTAAAGCCCTTGATGTCGAAGAACTGCTCAATGTAGAAGTATCTCTTGTAAACCGCACACCGCAAAAATTGTCTGACGCGTCTTCATCCGTACAGGTGATCACAGGCGAAGAAATCAGGCGTTCCGGTGCAACGAATATTGCTGAGGCGCTTCGCCTGGTAACTAATGTGCAGGTAGCCCAGTTCCGCTCAAATGCATGGATCATTGGCTCGCGTGGTTTCAATACCATTTTTGCGAACAAGTTACTTGTAATGATAGATGGACGCACCGTTTTCACCCCACTGTTTGGCGGTGTTTTCTGGGACATCCAGAATGTACTGCTTGAAGATATCGAAAAGATAGAAGTGGTAAGTGGTCCCGGTGGTGCCTTATGGGGTTCGAATGCGGTAAACGGTGTTATTAATATCATTACAAAAAATACCAGCGAAACCACTGGACTCTATGCATCAGTTACAGCAGGTAACATGCTGAAACACCAGGCAGATCTCCGTTGGGGTGGACGTATCGGTGGAAAAACGCACTACAAAATCTTTGGACAGCACTTTGACCGTGCTTCTTTTAAAACACCGTCTGGTGATGAATTTCACGATGACTGGAATTTTACCCAGGGAGGGTTCCAGGTAGACTTTGACGACTCGCGCAGGGACCGGTTGCATGTAAGAGGCAATGTTTACGGTGGCGAAGTGAATACCGTTGGAACCGCATCCGATTTCAATGGACAAAACCTATTGGCAAAATGGCAAAGAAAGCTCAGCGACAGGTCAGGCGTTGTATTACAGTCTTATTATGACCGATATTTCAAAAGAGACGCGACAGGAAAAAATCAGGATGAGATGGGAACCGTTGACCTGGATTTTCAGCATCGTTTTGCTTTAGGAAAAAAACATGGGCTGGTTTGGGGTGTTGGTTATCGAAGGGTAAAGGACCATTTTGTATCGAAGGGCACGGACGTCGCTATTCTTCCCGAACGCAAAAATCTGGACCTTATCACTGCTTTCATCAATGATGAGATCAGGTTACATGACCGCTTGACATTCACTCCCGGCATCAAGTTTATCAACAACGTTTATACCGGTTCAGAATTTCAGCCGGGGGCGAGATTAAGCTTTACTGCAGGTAACCGTAGTAGTTACTGGGCTTCCGTCAGCAGGGCCGTAAGAACCCCAAGCAGGGTAGATGTTGATTACTATTCACCAGCGGTAAGGCAACCTGGTGCCTTCAACATCGTGGGTGGTCCCGATTTCGTTTCTGAAAAAGTGCTTGCCTACGAGCTTGGCTACCGCGTGCGGCCCGGAACCGGAGCCGCTATCTCGGTTGCAACCTTCTATAACGTTTATGATGACATATACAGTCTCGAGGCAGAACCCGGATCGACCGATATATTTATCAGAAACGGTACGGCTGCGCGTTCATGGGGAGCAGAAATTTCTGGCAGCTACCAGGTGACAAATTCGTGGCGGATTCGGGCGGGATACAATTATTTTGACAAAAAACTGCGGCAGAAAACTCCTGCCATTCTGGACCCTGCTTACCAGGCCAATGATGCCAAACACCAGGCAATGATTCATTCTATGGCAAATCTTCCTTTGGGTTTGAACCTTGACCTGGTGGCCCGTTATGTGGACCAAATCCCTGCTACACTGGTAACGCTCAAGGTTCCCTCATATTTTGCACTTGATACCAGAGTTTCTTACCACATTCGTTGTTTTGAATTATCGTTGGTTGGCCAGAATCTTTTTCGAAAACAACAAATAGAATTTGGCGATCTGAAAGTGCCTCGTAGTTTGTATGCTAAAGTGTCCCTCCGGTTTTGATGAAGACGTTTCCACATACCGCTCATAACAGGTACTGCTGCACGGTGATGGTACTTAGCTTCCTGCTGATCATTTTATCCGCGGGGATCACGTCTGCGCAACAGATCAGATCCGGAGAGTATAATATCAAAGCCGCCTTCGTTTATAACTTTACGCGTTTTATTGAATGGCCCGATTCTGCCTTTGCAGAACCCCGCTCGCCATTTGTAATTGGCGTAATCGGCGCGGATCCTTTTGGATCGCGGCTGGAAGCAATCATGAACGGCGAAACGGTAAAAGGTCGACCCATCCAGATCAGGCGGTTCAACAATTTGTCTCAGTCTGGCAATTGCCACATTGTTTTTGTGTCAGGCAAAACGCAAGCCGATGTCAAAAAACTATGTGAACAGCTTCGGGGTAAACCAATCCTTACGGTGAGTGATCGCAAAAATTTCGATGAGGAGGGTGGCATTATCATGTTTGCCACAGAAGATAACCGGATCAAAGTCATTATAAATTCGACAGCCGCAAAGGCTTCAACCCTTAATATCAGTTCAAAACTTTTAAAGATCGCTGAACTCAAAGAAGAACAGCCCTAAGTATGCAGACAATAAAAAGGAACATACAACAAAAGATCATGCGCATTGTGCTGCTGACCAGTGGTGTAGTGGTGTTCCTGGCCTGCACGGCTTTTGTTACTTACCAGTTTTATGTTTTTAAAAGCTCGGCCAGGGATCAACTTCGGGTTATCGGTTCTATAATAGCCGCAAACAGTACCGCCGCGCTGGCTTTCCAGGACCAGAAGGATGCCACCGAAACATTACTTGCACTGCGTGGGGAGAAACATATTGTTGCAGCATGTCTTTATGATACTAGCGGTAAAGTGTTTGCGAAATATCCCGATACTATCGCTTCATATGATCTGCCTTTTGCACCCGGCGTACTGGAATACAGGTTCAAAGGCAGCCAGCTCCAGGGCTTCCAAAAAGTGGTGCAGGATGATATCTGGGTTGGCACCTTATACCTTCGATCGGATCTTGAAGCAAACTTTGCGACATTTTTCCGTTATGCAATTTTGGGTATCCTGATTTTTTCACTGGCGATCGCAGTGGCATATCTCTTGTCGAGACGATTGCAACAAAGTGTTTCGGACCCCATTACGGCACTTTCAAAAACCGCCAGTACCATCTCACATGATAAAGACTATTCCATCAGGGCAAGAAAATATGATGATGATGAACTGGGACTTCTAACCGATGGTTTTAATACAATGCTCGATGAGATTGAGCGGCAGAATGCTGAGATTATGTCTTTCTCCCATCATCTTGAAGTGAAGGTAGCAGAACGCACCGAAGAACTGGAAAAAGCAAATATAGAGTTACGCCGCCAGACAGATTTATTTGAGCGGGTAATCGATTCATCGGTAGATGTAATTGTTGTGATTGATTCGTCATACCGTTATGTGATCATGAACGAATATAGTCGCAAAATCTATCGTCTGAGGCTCGAAGATGTAATAGGGAAACGGGTGCACGAGGTGTTCCCAAGTGTCGGCAAAGGCAGAATGTTGACTGATATCCAGCGGTCACTATCTGGTGAACTGGTGCATAATCCCTATTTTGAGTCACCGCTCACCAATGTTATTCTTGAAATGTTTTTTATTCCATTGCGTGATGCGGATGGAGAAGTGTACAGCATTCTTGTAGTTGCCCATGATATTACCTCCATTGTTCAGGCAAATGAAAAATTAAAACAGTTGAATCTGTCGCTTGAAAACTCAAATCGTGATCTTGAACAGTTTGCCTATGTTGCATCACATGATCTCCAGGAACCGCTGCGCAAAATCCAGATATTCTCATCGCAGCTTTCATCAAGATTAGATGATAAAGAGTTAACTCAAAAAACAATTGTTAAGATCATTTCTTCCGCTTCCAGGATGTCGGATCTTATTAATGGTGTATTGAATTACAGCCGTCTCGCTAACAGCCGCGATCAAATGCAGCCGGTTCAGCTTGCAGAAATCATCGACACCGTAGTTACCGATCTTGAATTGGTAATTGCTGAAAAACAAGCGGTGGTTACATGTTCAGCTCTTCCTGCTGTGACCGGGAATAAACTGCAACTGAACCAGTTGTTTGCAAACCTGGTTAGTAATTCTCTGAAATTTTGTGAGCGGCCGCCGGTTATAGCAATTGCTGCCTCGTTGGTTCGCGGCGCGGAAATAACTGCTTTCGCGGAAGCCGACCGTGATAAGGTATATGCTGAAATCATTATCCAGGATAATGGAATCGGCTTTTCACAGGAATATGAGAAAAACATCTTTTCGGTGTTTCAAAGGCTTCATAGTAAAGAAGCATATCCGGGAACAGGGATCGGTCTCGCGCTTTGCAAAAAAATAGTGGACAATCACAACGGTCACATAACGGTGAGAAGTAAACCCGACGAAGGCACTACGTTCATCATATTTTTGCCTGCAGATCAAGTGGAGTAATATAGCTTCATAAAAATTTTTCAGTTTATGAATGGCGAACACAACTACTCTGTTCAACTAACATGGACGGGTAACCGGGGAACCGGTACCTCAGGTTATCGTGATTACGACCGTGCACATATAATCAGTGTAACCGGAAAACCAGAACTTGCCGGGTCATCTGATCCCGCCTTCAGGGGTGATGCAACCCGCTATAATCCTGAAGAACTGCTCGTAGCCTCTTTGTCCTCCTGTCATATGTTATGGTACCTGCATTTATGTGCAGAAGCAGGCGTCCGTGTTATGGATTATAACGACAGTGCCGTGGGCACCATGAAAGAAACACCTGATGGTGGCGGAAGATTCACGGAGGTGATTTTATATCCTGCGGTCATGATTTCAAACGAGCAACAGCGCGAACTTGCGATTGAACTACATACAAAGGCGCATAAACTTTGTTTTGTTGCAAATTCAATAAACTTCCCGGTGTTGCACCAGCCATCAGTAACTGTTGCGACTTAACCGATACCGAACAAAAAGTGTTCGTTTACGAACAATTGATTATTTGGCCGAAAAGACTATTGTTTTCATTTTCAGTGGTTTATATTTTTGGTCCGGTAACTGTTCGGGTTGAGTAAACCTAACAGTATGTTCAGGAGTAATCTTTTAGTTGCCTGGCGCAGTCTGATCAAGAACAAAACTTTTTCCCTGCTTAATATATCCGGGCTCGCTATCGGTATGAGCGTTGCGCTTCTTATCGGTTTGTGGGTATGGGATGAGCTGTCGTTTGACACTTCGTTTCCCGCTCATCAGCGAATAGCACGCGTAATGCAATCAAAAGAAACAAACGGTAATATTCAAACCAATGGTCTCACACCTTATCCTTTAGCAACGGCACTCAGGAAGGATTATGGCGATCGGTTTGAACATGTGGTGCTTGCGTCCGCTACCTGGGACCATGTGTTTGATTTTGGGAATAAAAGATTCAGCGAGATCGGTGTTTTTATGGAGCCTGATGCACCTGCAATGCTTGATCTCGAAATGTTAGAGGGAAGCCGCACCGCCTTAAAGGATCCTCGTTCAGTGATCATTGCAGAACGTGCCGCTAAGGCAATGTTTGGTAGCACCGAAGCCGTTGGAAAGGTCATAAAGCTGGATCGTCAACATGATGTCCAGGTTGCGGGTGTTTACAGGGATCTTCCCAAAAACTCATCTTTTGGCGATCTTGATTTTATAGCGCCATGGGAATTATATTTTGAAAATACTCCGTGGATTAAGTTCAACGAAGATCCCTGGAGACCCAACGCCTTCACCACCTATGTACGGCTCAGGGATAATATAGATATTGCGGAAGCTTCTGCAGCAATAGCTGATGTACGCTACCGCAATGTTAATGCGAAACTGAAATTAGGAAAACCCCGTTTGCACCTGCACCAGATGACGAGGTGGCACCTGTATGATGAATTCACCAATGGGGTTAATACCGGCGGACGTATTCAGTACGTCTGGTTATTCCTTACAATTGGTGTTTTTGTGCTGATACTTGCCTGTATAAATTTTATGAATCTTAGTACAGCGAGAAGCGATAAAAGGGCAAAAGAAGTGGGCATTCGCAAAACAATTGGCAGCGTGCGATCGCAACTGATAGCACAATTCTTTTTTGAATCAGGATTGTTTGTGTTGATTGCCTGGGTTATTTCAATGATCCTTGTTCAATTCGCTCTGCCGGCATTTAACCAGGTAGCCGGTAAAGAAATGGTAATCCCATGGACCATGCCAATGTTCTGGATAGCAGCTTTGTCTTTTTGTTTGTGTGCGGCAGTGATAGCAGGCTTATACCCTGCGTTGTACCTGTCTTCGTTCAAACCTATCAAGGTACTCAAAGGAAGTTTCAAACAAGGTAAACTTGCGGCCCTGCCGCGACAGGTGCTTGTAGTACTGCAGTTTACGGTATCGATCGTTCTTATCATCTGTACAATAGTGGTATTTGAACAAATCCGTTATGCGAAAAACCGGCCGGTGGGTTATAATCGTGATGGGCTCATTTCGATTGGTATTCCTGATGGTGGACTTAAAAATGGTTTTGCTGTAATGAGACAGGAACTGTTGAACGCAGGGCACATCATTGAAATGGCCGAAGCAAATGCTCCCGCTACGGATATCAATTCCACTTCATCAGGGTTTAACTGGGAAGGCAAGGATCCGAACGCGGGAGTGGAGTTCCCGGTTACACGTGTTTCACACGGTTATGGACAAACGATAGGTTGGGAAATGGTTGCGGGACGAGCGTTTGATCCAAATATAAAATCTGACTCTTCTGCCCTTATCATCAATGAAACCGCTGCACGTTTTATGGGTTTTGGCCTTGATGCTGTGGGCAAGACCATTACCTGGGATGGCACACCGATGAACGTGCTGGGCGTTGTTCGGGATGTGATTGCAGAATCACCCTACGCCAATGTAAGGGCCTCCGTTTACGTTGTAAATGAATATCCCGGTGATGTTTTACTTGTACGTTTGCATCCACGCGCTTCGATCCAGGCGGCTACACAACACATGGAAAAATTATTCAAACGGTATTTTCCAGATCACAACTTCGGATACCGATTTGTAAATGATGCCTATAATGAAAAATTTGGCGATGAACAGCGTGTGGGTACACTGGCGGGCTTTTTTGCGGCACTGGCAATTTTCATCAGTTGTCTTGGTTTGTTTGGTATGGCCTCATTCGTTGCGCAACAACGAAATAAGGAAATCGGTGTTCGCAAAGTACTTGGCGCTTCTGTATTGAGTGTATGGCGATTGTTGTCGCAGGATTTCGTAAAGTTGGTATTACTGGCGCTGTTACTTGCAACGCCCATTGCCTGGATTTGTGCCGACAGATGGTTGCAGAATTTCACCTACAGACCTGCGTTATCTATCTGGATATTTGTTGGGGCGGGCTTAGGTGCTATCTTAATAGCATTATTAACCGTTAGTTATCAATCTCTCAAATCGGCGTTAACCAACCCTGTTACTACGCTTAAATCAGAATAGCGTTTACCCGTGTTGTGGTTGAGTGTCTACAACACCGCAATGGAATCAGATGTTTTATTTTTGCAGATGTTACAGCCTGCAAGGCTTACGGCCATTATGGTTAAGATGGCACATTCATTGATGAAGTTTAAGGTTTACAACCTGATGTAAGTCAGCGATCGGCGTTGACGATGATACACATCTTGTCGAAAAACTAAAATTTCGTGCTATGAAATTTGCAAAAATTCACAACAAGGGCCAGGCAAGACTTTTCACTCACCCGGCACTAGAGTTCTTTACAAAAAGCCATCCGTTGCTTATCTGGGGTATGTACATCCCCGTTATTCTTTACTTCCTGTATTATAGCTATGCTCAACTGAATTTAACACCGCTTGCCATTGGGATTACTTTTATTGCAGGTATGTTTCTATGGACCTTTTTTGAATACATCATGCACCGCTTTGTATTCCATTACATGGCAGAAAATGAACGTGCAGTAAAATTTGTTTACCTGATTCATGGCAATCATCATGAATATCCACGTGATAAGGAGCGTCTGTTTATGCCTCCTTTGCCTAGTCTGATTCTCGCTTCAACTATATTTTCAATCATGTACCTGGTTGGCTATATAGCAAATGGTGAGTCATTTGTATTTGCTTTTTTTGGAGGATTTGTTTTTGGATACCTGCTATACGGCAGTATGCATTATGCCATCCACGCATTCAAACCGCCATTTAAATGGATGAAACCTTTATGGCGCAATCATCATCTGCATCATTATAAAAGTGATGATTACGGTTTCGGGGTGAGCACCACGTTATGGGATCGTGTGTTCGGAACAATGTTCAAACCCGATCAGCCGGGGCAGGAATTAAGATCGGAGAAAGATTAACGCTATATTTTGATCAGAAACGCAGATTTTCGCTGATGCGTTTCAATGAACAAACCATTGGTGATTGCAACCTTCGTTCTTCGGTAACGTGCAAATCGTTATTCGACGTTTTCAATTACACTTTTACTTCTGGCGGAGCCGCCGCACTGGAGGACCTGTTACTTGACAGGAAAGAGTCTGTTGCTGCAATTGAGAATATGCAGGAGGCGAGCTCAAACCCGGTAAAAACCAGGTTGCACTAGGACTTCGGTTGTTCCAGCAATTAGGTTTTGACTAATCTAATAGGTGATTTTTCTATCCCTCGAAATCACGCGCCATTGGCCAATGATGTTGTCATGCTCAACAACATTTACTGATTCGTATAATGCAATGGTAGGGCAGATATGATTCGGAACAGCGGTCCATACATCGCCAACATGTATTTGCGAGGTGTCAGGCAGCTCAACCACCATATGTTCTTCGCTTTGGCTGATAACCTTTGCTGAAGACTGATCAGGAAACTGAACCCTTGGCAATGGCCCTTCTGCAGCAACGGATTTATGTCCCAGGTCAAGACAGATCAGCTTAGGACTCACAATGGAAATTACCCGCGTTACAATCACAGCAGCAATGGCGAATTTCATATCGGGAAACATCTTTGCATAACCTGCATCCCAGAAAACAAATGTTCCCGGGCTGGCATCGAGATCAGGTTGTTTTGCATAAAATGGAAAGCCGGGTGTACCACCCATAACCAGGGCAGGTTTACTGCCATAAGTCTTTTCTATAAGATTGCGGATGCTGCGCACCTCGTCGAGTATTCCCTCTGCTATCCTGAAACGTTCTTCAACATCTGATATATGCAGGTGCCCGTCGTAGGCATGAAGACCTGCTGGCTCCATGCCGGGCTTTTTCTTTAAAAATTCATATAACTCAATAACTCCTTTTGTTGCGACCCCTGTGCGGTGCATGCCGACGTTTACATCTATCCAGCATTTAAGATTTGATGTGTTTAACAGTCCCGACAGCGCCTGGGCTGATTCCTGGCTATCTACCAGGTATCCGAAGACCACAGATGGATAGGCACTGGCAAGCGACAACAATCTTTGCGCCTTGACATTTGTTGGCTGATAAGCCAGCAGCACATCCCTCGCTCCGGCAGCAGCAAGCATCTCGGCTTCAGCAATCGTTGCACATTTAAACTTTGTGATTCCCG
>JAEZGI010000074.1 GCA_023416995.1 Bacteroidota bacterium | reverse complement strand
ACCCATACTTTCACAAGAAACGAATCCGGTCTGACGACATGGTTCAGCGGTCTTGCGCTTAACAGGGGCCAGGTCACTAAAACCGTATACGATGAGCCGTACGCTGGATTTGCAAATAACATCGATGCGCAAATCGTTCAACAGAAAAACCTGCGCACGCGTGTCAGCTATACAAGCTTTTCGGATACGATGACCGATGAGTCATACAACCAGGCAACTTTTTATAGTTATGATATCCATGGTAACGTGGATACGCTTCTGCAGGATTTTGGGCAGAGCTCCACCCGGCCGAATATCATGAACATGAATGGTAACCGCTTTAAAAAGATCGTATATAACTACGACCTGATCAGTGGTAAAGTGAACTCGGTCCATTATCAACCCGGCTTTAGTGATCAGTTTATCCACCGTTATACTTATGATGCTGAGAACAGGCTAACACAAGTGCAGACGAGTCTCGATGGATACCAGTGGGAGAGAGAGGCGAGCTATGAATATTACAGGCATGGTCCGCTTGCCAGAACAGAACTCGGACACACGAAGGTGCAGGGCATCGACTATGCATACACGCTACAAGGATGGCTGAAAGGGATCAATAGCACCACAGGCACCTCTCAGCATGATATAGGAGAAGATGGACTTACGGGCGGTCTGCAGCAATATACTGCACAGGATGCTATCGGCTTAACCCTGCATTATTTTGGAAACGAATACACGGCTATAGGACAGAACGTAAATCCATTTGCTGCGGTGCAAGGCCCGCTTGGCTCTGATCACCGGCCATTGTACAATGGCAATATCAGCAGCATGAGCAATTATATCCGGCGGTTTGAGGATGCGTCGCTAGCTGTCGGATCAACCACTCCATATCTCTACAATTACAGGTATGACCAGCTCAATCGTTTAACCGGACAGGATGCCTATACTGGCTTGAATTCGTCGACTAACACCTGGACGTTAACGTCAACTGATTACTTAAAGGAGCGCGTGGCCTATGATCCGAATGGCAATATCGTGCGGTATCTCAGGAACAGTCCCTTTGGCTCTAACGTAGCCATGGATAGCCTAACCTACACGTATTATCCTGGTTCAAACAAACTGAAGCACATCAGGGATGTTGTGCCTTTAACGAATTGGACTCCTAAGTATAATATGGCCGATGACCTGAACGGCCAGACAGATGCCAGCAATTATTTTTATGATGCTATAGGCAACCTGACTTACGATGAAACGCAGCGCATTCATGTCATGAAATGGAGCGTGTATGGAAAGTTGAAGGAGCAGACCCGAAATTCAGGTTGGGGCCCAAGAGCACAAACCCAGCGATACACCTACGATGCACAAGGTAACCGGATCGGCACAAGGATAATGCATGATGGCAAAGCGATCTACACCTGGTATGTAAGAGATGCTCAAGGCAACATCTTAAGTGTTTATTCTACCACCGGTACACAGTCGAACATAGCCGATATGACGCTGGCTCAAACAGAGCGTCATATCTATGGCAGCAACCGGTTAGGAGTTGTCACATCAACCGGAGTCGATATAGATCGGTCTAACGCGGGCCCGGCATTGCTCGTAACACCGGAAAGAATGGTGTTTGGTCGCGGAATACGTCAGTATGAATTATCGAACCACCTGGGCAACGTACTCTCGACAATTTCCGATAAAAAAATTGGTGTACCTTACGCATCTAACAGTTCTTTGATAGAATACTATAAGCCTGACATCATCACGGCGAGTGAGTATTACCCGTTCGGGATGATCAGCCGGACACATACCCGTTCAAGTTTTGCGGTACACAAATTTGGGTTCAATGGTAAGGAAAACGATAACCTACTGAAGGGAATCGGTGCGCAGCAGGATTACGGAATGCGGGTCTATGATCCGAGGTTGGGTAAGTTTTTAAGTGTGGATCCGTTGAGCAAATCCTATCCGTGGAATAGTCCTTACAGTTATGCCGAGGGTGATCCGATTAATTACATCGATCTTGATGGCATGGAACAGCCGCGTCAAACTGCTCAAGCGGCACCGAAGCCGGTATTGCCTAGATTAGCTCAGCCTAGGGAGCTGAGCAAGCTCGAAGTTGATCGTAATGGCAATATCATAAATCCCACTCAATTAGTAGGGAACGGCCCAATCAATTCAGGTGCATACGCACCTCAAGCGCACTTGGTTAGTCAGAAAGAACTAAAAGACCTGATTCCACCCAACGCAGGAGCGACTATTAATCCTGATGGGATTAGCATGACAGTACATGGACCAAATGGATCGTGGCAAGTATCATTGTTAAAATCAGAAAAGCCGAAGGAGACGCCAACATGGGTCGACAGAGCAGTTCTGCGAATGAGTGAATCAAAAATTCCATTGATTAAGAGTGCTGCTTCAGCATCTATAAATGATTTTAATTCAGAACAGGGAAATTCAAATAACGAACAATTAATATATCGTGCAGGCGGATTTACTGACCTGAACTTCACTCCAAGGCCTGGAAAAGATGATGGAACAGGTGCGAAGAGCGGTCTTTCGGCATTCACTGATCCGCTAAAAGCAACGCAAGGGATAGGCGGTAAAGTTCAGGTTATAAGCGCAAAAGCACTCGAGGATATGGGTTTCATTTTAAATATAACTAACGACGGACATGTGGGTATTCGTCCAAGAACACAGGTTGAATTGAAAGATTGGGCGTCATCAAGACAAAGTACTAGTGAAGGTGTACATCCTTATACGACAATGGCTAAAGCCGCAAGAATTGGTGAAATAAAAGTCTCTGCTCCGATTAAATAAAAAATAAAAAAATGGAAGCCCAACGGAAATTATTCTTTTGTTATCAAAGTGAAATACAACAGTTGAAAAGTGATTTACTTAAATTAGATCCGATGGTCAGTATGATTGAAACCGTTGACGAGTCTAATTTCAGTCAACAAAATCTAACTGAGATAGTAATCAATGCATATCGGAACGAAGATAACTATGGAATAGTCTTCGGTCTCATTTTTAGGAACGACAAAAGTCAGAGTACTCTCAATGTAGAACTTTCTGCTATAAAAGGACATGGTAAAATCCTGTATTTAAAGGAATATAACATACAGCATCTATTTAATGATCCAGCAATTATCCAAGACTTCAAAGCGGATATAAAGGATATGGTTGAAGTTATCATTGAAGATTTGAGAGTGGGCTATTCAATTAGCATCACTTGAGTTGGAGCTAAAGCGGAGAATAGAATTATACGTATTCACCCGAGATGTAAACGTCTAGTTAGTAATTTGTTTTTTGTATTTATATCAACTATCGGCGATGCGGTCTTGATCCTTTATACAGTTGTGGGGTAGGCTTCCCCATATTTAGTACCGAGCGAACTTCGAGTTCGACGGTCACCAGTTACAAATAATTTCAGACAAATACACCAGCTTTACATTAGTGATTGGTTTATCAGCTTTTACCGAATGCGCTAAAAAGAACGAGGGCAAATTGAATGGAAAATCACTGTCCTTTATTAATCCGACCCTCCGTTAAAACTTAATAAGTTGATACAATATAATAAAACAGGCGTTAACTACTTTGCTCGTTTTTCGAAACTATGCGTTATCGCAGTCACTGCCCATCATGCGATGAAAATTTTATCGTTCTACTGCACACCATAAGGCTTTTCTGCGCTCACGCCCATTTCTCCCGCAAAAGCAACCATCACCACTTGCACGCCTCAACGAAAATTATTATGGTTACGCATGAGCCTTAGAACTACTGCAATTCGTTTGTCCGGATATTGGATGTACAAACTGAACAAACTTCCCATTGGAACTGATCTGATACCAGACCTTAAAACCAAGATCCGCCTGCCGGTTCGCGTCATTTTTGACGTTGGAGCAAACGTCGGACAGACCGCCAAAAGATTCAAGAAAGCTTTTCCCGACGCACACATCTATAGCTTTGAGCCCGTTGCATCAACTTTCAAGCTATTGCAACAGAACGTCAGCAACCTTCCAGGTGTCAGTTGTTACCATACTGCACTCGGTGAGCAGGTTAAAGATCTTGAAATAACTACTTTCTCAGGAAAAGATTCGCTGTTGA
The DNA here is from genome assembly GCA_023416995.1 of Bacteroidota bacterium. GTDB lineage: Bacteria > Bacteroidota > Bacteroidia > Chitinophagales > Chitinophagaceae > DATHKG01. The sequence goes on along the minus strand of JAEZGI010000074.1, from coordinate 19,556 downwards.
ACTGAACGCAGTCTCAATGAACAGCGGTGGCCAGTTGGAAACGATCCATGTAGACACAGGCGATTCCTTCAGCGTTGCCTAACTATATTGATATTCTCAAGATTGATACGGAAGGTTATGAACTCGAAGTATTAGAGGGTTGCAAAGAACTGCTGACCCGGGGCGCTATAAAGTTGGTGTATTGTGAAGTGGGTTTCAACCGAAATAACCAACGAAACACTTACCTCCCGGATGTAATGGAATTTCTTAACCCACTCGGTTACGAATTTTTTGGACTATATGATATGTACAATAGAAATGAATGCCGGAAGCAACTACGGCAGTGTTCTGTTTGTTAAACCGTGATTGTTTCAAAAATGTTGGTTAACAGGCGCTTCAAGCAAACAACTATATACTAAGAACCCTCAACGGGAAAGATCAAAGCCGGTAGCCTGATCAGCGTGATGCCTTGTATTCTTACAAAACTAAAGACACTTTCGAAAATATAAATGGGGCTTTCATTTCGCAAACGCGATTAAGGCTCAGATAAAAGAAGAAAGCTCGTCCGTCGGCATTAATAACGCCAAAAAAAAGCGTCTACTTTCGTAAACGCTTTATGCTGTTAGTTTCTTCTAAGCCCCGTGGCAATTTTTATACTTCTTGCCACTTCCGCAAGGACATGGATCGTTTCTTCCAATCTTTGGTCCCACTTTTACCGGCTCTTGTTTTACTGTTGGGGTTGAAGGATCAAAATAATCATTTTCATTTGCTGCATAATCATCACCACGGGCATCAATTTCTTCTTTATTCGCCGACATACGACTCATATCAGTTTTCTGCTCGCGTGCCTGGCGGATCTGTGTTGGGTTCTCCTGTTGCTCAACCGGTATGCCTGAATGACACAGGAAACTTACAATCTCACGATTGGTTTCACTATCCATTCTCTTAAACAAATCAAAAGCAGTGATCTTATAAATTACCAACGGATCCTTCTGTTCAAGATATGCGGTCTGCACACTTTGTTTCAAATCATCCATCGAACGCAGATGCTCTTTCCAGGCATCATCAATGATAGCCAAGGTTATCTGGCGCTCAAGCGAATTCACCAGTTCGCGACCTTCGGAATCAATGGTCTTATTCAGATTCGCAAGCACCTGTATTACTTTCTTACCGTCAGTAAATGGTACCACTACATTCTCGATATTTGGACCCTGTGTTTGCCTTATGTTCTTAAACACAGGTATTGCCTGCGCGTGCAGATTTTTCATTTTCTGCTGGTAGTGTGCGGTAGCCTCGAAGTACAGTTTGTCAGCCAGTTCGCGGGCACTCGTTTTGCTAAACTCCTGCTCGCTGATAGCGCTGTCAATTCCAAAGTTCACGATAGCCGCCATCTTGAAACCTTCATAGTCGCTTAACTCCTGGAACGAACTAACCAATCCTTCGGCAACAACATAGAAAGCATTGTCAAGATCGAGCGCTAATCTTTCACCAAACAAAGCGTGATTACGTTTCTTGTAAACCACATTCCTTTGTTTGTTCATCACGTCATCATACTCCAGCAAACGTTTACGGATACCAAAGTTGTTTTCTTCCACCTTGCGTTGTGCACGTTCAATGCTCTTGGTAACCATGCTATGCTGAATCACCTCACCTTCTTTGTAACCAAAGCGGTCCATGATTGAAGCAATACGATCACTACCAAACAAACGCATCAGTTCATCTTCCAGTGAAACATAAAACTGAGTGGTACCCGGATCACCCTGGCGACCGGCACGACCACGCAACTGTCTGTCTACACGACGGCTCTCGTGACGTTCAGTACCAATGATCGCAAGACCACCAGCTTCTTTCACACCAGGTCCGAGTTTGATATCCGTACCACGACCAGCCATGTTGGTAGCAATGGTTATAGCACCGGCTAAACCAGCCTCAGCAACCACCTGTGCTTCACGGGCGTGTTGTTTTGCGTTCAATACATTGTGAGGGATCTTTTTACCCTGCAGCATCTTGCTCAGCAATTCACTCACTTCAACCGATGTGGTACCCACCAGCACCGGCCGGCCCGCATTGCGAAGTCTTTCGATCTCTTCAATAACGTATTTGTATTTCTCTCTTTTTGTTTTGTAAACAAGATCCTCGCTGTCGATCCGGATGGCTTTTACATTCGTGGGAACGGTAACAACATCCAGTTTATAAATATCCCAGAACTCACCTGCTTCTGTAATCGCAGTACCAGTCATACCCGCCAGTTTGTGATACATCCGGAAGTAGTTCTGCAAAGTGATCGTAGCATAGGTTTGTGTGGCGGCTTCGATCTTTACATTTTCTTTTGCTTCAATCGCCTGGTGCAAACCATCGCTGTAACGACGGCCATCAAGAATACGACCGGTTTGTTCGTCAACGATCTTAACCTGTCCATCCATCACAACGTATTCAACATCTTTGTCGAATAAGGTATAGGCTTTCAATAATTGCTGAACCGTGTGAATACGTTCTGCTTTTACAGAATAGTCATTCAGTATCGCTTCTTTCATCGGAAGTTTTTCTTCCGCACTAACCGCCTGTTTTTCTATCTCTGCCAGTTGAACGCCAATATCAGGCATCACAAAAAATTCAGGATCTTCGCCTGCTTTGGTAATTGCCTGTAAACCTTTATCGGTAAGATCAACAGAGTTGTTTTTTTCATCAATGTGAAAGAAAAGTTCAGCATCTACTTTTGGCATTTCACGTTGCTGATCAGCGAGGTAATAGTTCTCCGTTTTCTGCAACTTTACTTTCACACCAGGTTCACTCAAAAACTTGATCAGCGCGCTGTTCTTTGGCAAGCCGCGATAAGCACGCATCAATGCAAGCCCGCCGGTTTTAGGATCATCCTGTCCATCTGCAAAAAGCCGGCGTGCTTCGATCAGGTTTTTATTCACAACCTGGCGCTGCATTTCAAACAATTGTTGAACGCGCGATTTAAGGATATGATATTGTTGTTCATCTCCTTTCGGAACGGGGCCCGAAATGATCAAAGGTGTACGTGCATCATCGATCAATACACTATCCACCTCATCCACCATGGCAAAAAGGTGCTTGCGTTGAACCATTTCATCTGGTGAATGCACCATGTTATCACGGAGATAATCGAAACCAAATTCATTGTTCGTTCCGTATGTGATATCAGCCTGGTAAGCTTTACGTCTGTCGTTACTGTTTGGCTGGTGACGATCGATACAATCTACCGTAAGACCGAGCCATTCGAAGATGGTGCCGTTCCACTCAGAGTCACGTTTTGCGAGGTAGTCGTTCACCGTAACAATGTGCACCCCCTGGCCCGCAAGTGCATTAAGATAAGCCGGCAATGTAGACACCAGCGTTTTACCTTCACCTGTTGCCATTTCGGCGATCTTACCCTGGTGCAGCACAGTACCACCAATCAACTGCACATCATAATGTACCATGTTCCAGGTGATGAGGTTACCCCCTGCGGTCCAACTGTTTTTAAAAATGGCTTTGTCGCCTTCGATCCTTATATAATCCTTTTTCACGCTTAACTCACGGTCAAGCTCAGTGGCAGTACTAACCAGTTCGGTATTGTCTTTGAACCTTCTTGCCGTTTCCTTGATCACTGCAAAAGCTTCGGGAAGAATTTCTTTTAATATTTCTTCGAGTTTTTTATCCCTGTCTTTTTTAAGTGCATCTACCTGCTGATAGATGTTATCTTTTTCACTGATTTCAGTTGTAGGTAGTTCTTCCGCCTGAGTGGTTAAAGATTTTACCTGGTCGTCTATTTCCTGTACATGGGCCTGGATGCGTTGACGGAACTCAACTGTTTTTGCGCGCAGTTGATCATGTGTGAGGGACTGATATGATTCAAAATGGCGATTGACTTCACCCACTATCGGAGAAATGGTTTTGATATCTTTCTCCGATTTACTTCCTCCGAACATTTTCGAAATGAAACCTAACATATATTATCGTGTATTGGTGATTGACCGGCCGCGGCCGATAACTAAGTTAATTATCAAGTCAAAAACAATGCTACACCGTGGTGAAGGGTCATTTTGACAGGGAAGCAAAGGTAATAATAAGTTGGTGCTTTCTGCCAGATATTACAGCTTTCTTAACCGCAGCTGCAGCGCAAATCGGCTCATAGAAACGCTTGATTTTTAAGAAAATAGCGGAAAATTTTTGTCCGAATAAGCGTGATGTTAAAGAAATTAGTAATTTGCCTAAAATTATTAGTCTATGTCATTGGCCGGAAAAAACTTGAAGTATCTCCGTAAACTTCGGGGGATGACCCAGGAGGAGTTCGCTAATAAGTTAAGAATCAAACGTTCATTATTAGGAGCGTACGAAGAAGAGCGGGCCGAACCACGAATAGATGTGCTTGAAGTTGTCAGTGAACAATTCAAACTTACACTCGATGAGTTATTGTTGAAAGATCTTTCCGATACCAAAGGCAGCTATCTTTCAAAACGTCGTGCGCAGAAACTGGTTTCCGGTGATGCTGAGATCACGTTTGTGCCCATGAAAGCTGCGGCCGGATACCTGGCGGGTTTTGCTGATCCTGAATTCATTGATGAATTAAATACTTTTACGTTACCCATGCTGGCGCCCGGTAGCTACCGCGCATTTGAGATCGTAGGAGATTCTATGCTGCCCACACCCAGCGGCTCGGTGATCGTGGGGGAGAAGGTGGAAAATTTTGATGATGTGAGAGCCAGTAATACTTATATTATCATCTCCCGCAATGAAGGAATTGTTTATAAAAGGGTGATGAAGAGCAACCGCACCAAAAATAAATTAACCCTCATATCTGACAACCCGGCGTATCAACCATATAATGTAGATGCAGAAAACATCATTGAGATATGGAAAGCAACATTGGTAATGAGCAAAGCGAACCAGGCACAACGATGGGATGTGAACCAGCTTGCAGGTATCGTGAACAACCTGCAGGACCAGGTTAGTCAACTCAAAAAGAAGATGAATTAATCAGCTTTTTAAGATTTTACCAAAGTTCAAAGATTGACCTGGCTGACCGGAACGTATTGCAATGTGCCTCTGTAATAATTTTTACATCGGCACTGTAACCGCCGCCCATCGCCACCACGCAGGGCACTTGATTCGCGCGCACCCATTTGAACACTAACTCATCGCGTTGTCTGCAACCTCGTACGCTCACTTTCAGTTTACCGAATTTGTCGGTTTCAAGTATATCAACCCCTGATAAATAAAACACGAAGTCTGGTTGAACCAGCTTTTCCAGTTGTTTTAAAGCGCCATCCAACAGAGAGAGGTAGGTAATGTCATCTGTACCGTCTTCCAGCGGCAGATCGAAATCACTGGTTTCTTTGTGAAAGGGATAGTTATGACGACCGTGCATGCTGAAGGTGAACACATCGTTACGGTCGCTAAAGATCGATGCAGTACCGTTACCCTGGTGCACATCGAGATCAATAATCAATACCTGCTGGGCAAGCCCTGTATTCACAACATAATTTGCAGCAACTGCAAAATCGTTGAGAAGACAAAATCCTTCACCATGATCCGCAAAAGCATGATGCGTGCCACCAGCAACATTCAATGCAATATCATTTTCAATGGCATACTGACAACAGTCAATAGTGCCTTGAGTGATCATTAACTCGCGCCTGGTTAATTGTGGGGATTGTGGAAACCCGATGCGACGCTGTTCCTTATCCGACAATTGTTGCGCATGCAGTTTTCTGAGATAGTCCGAAGTATGTGTGCCGAGAATAAGTTCATCTGGACAGACGGCCGGTGAAAACAGGTTGTGAGGTGCTATTGTACCCTCATATAATAGTTGTCCGGGAATCAATTCATATTTCAACATCGGGAACCGGTGTCCTTCCGGCAGCGGATGCGCATAAATCGGATCCCAGGCAATTTTCAAAGTTCGCTCATTCATTCCCAGCTAAATTTTATCCATGCTATCAACCGAATCCGGTTCGCAGCAGTGTGCTAATTATTCATCGACATCAACCTGTTGTCAACGATGGCATACACATGATCGTTGGCAGCAGGGTCAATCAGGAAGGTTCCTGTGAATTTGCTGAAAGCCGGAAGCACACAATACTTTTCAGTGAAGTAGAAACAGGGAAACCGCAGGGTTTGTTTACCTAATCCGCGTACGGTTATGCCTGGATGAATATGTCCCGAAAAAAGATAAGTGTATTCGTGAGGGTTCACTGATGAAACTGCAAGATCATGCCGGAAATGAAAATCTTTGATTTGAAGAGCCTTTGGCGAGATCGTGATGGCCGCCTGCTGGTACCAGCTTTTGTGAAGAATGTCATGGTTACCCATCACCAGTTCAATGGTAAGTGAAGGGAAGTCCTGCCGCCAGCGCAGAAACAATTCAAGTTCTTTATTTTCCCGGCTGTGAAACAAATCGCCGACAACAATCAATTTTCTCGGCTGAAAAAACTGGATCATAGTCACCAGGCGTTGCAGATCATGTTTATACACATGTTGCGGAACCGGTATGCCAGACTTTCTGAAATGCCCGGTTTTACCAAAATGAAGATCGGAGAGTATCAGTGCCTTTTCTTCTTCCCAATAAATTCCTCTCTCGTGCGAAAGCCATAATCGCTGATCCTGTAACACATGTAAAGTAGGCGCCTGCATAATGGCTGCAAATATAAACAATGCTAAATTTTTTAGGGGAATTTTCTCAAAGCTTTTCCAACTGAAGCTTCATCTTCCGCACCCGGTCCTCCAGTTTTTCAGAAGACATGTTTTCCCGCAGGCTATCAACTTTCAACGGGAAACAAAACGGGGTGAGCCGCGAGGGCACTTTGATCACAATCTGCGAGTGCTGAATTCTTTCCAGCATATCACGCAAACGTTGTTCTTCCATTTGCTGCTCCATTACTTCATTGTAAGATTGACGTAACAGCAGGTTGTTACGATCGTATTCGGCAAACACGTTGAAGAGTAATGAAGCGGAGCTCTGCAGGTGCCTGGCTTTTTTTTGCTCGCCGGGAAAGCCCTGGAAGATGAGCCCGCCAATTACTGCCACATCCCTGAACTTTCTGCGCGCCATCTCGGCGGCATTTACACTTCGTTGTATGTCGGCAAAAAGATCTTCGGGGCTGAACAAATCATAAACGTTTGTATCATCAACAGGTATGGGTTGATCGCTTAGCAATTCGAAACCGTAATCATTCATGGCGAATGAAAAGGTGATTGGTGTTATACGACTGATGCGATAAGCAAGTATGGCAGCCATAGCTTCGTGTACCAGTCTTCCTTCAAAAGGGTATACAAACAAATGATAGCCGTCGCGGGTTTCTATATGTTCAATCAGCAATTCATTTTCTCTGGGGATATGTGACAGCTCTTCCTGCAGTTCAAACAAAGGTTGTAAGGCACGTAGTTCTATATCCGTCGGGTACCCGAGATCTTTGTCGATCACGGTGCCCACGGCCTGGTTGAATTTTCGCCGCAACATCAAACCCAGGTTGGCAGACAAGGGCATTCGCCCACCGTTCCAACTGGGAACAATAGATTTTTTTGCAGAGGATTTTTTTACCACCGCGGTCATCTCCTTGATGCCGACAAATTCAAGATTTCTTCCCGCGAGTGTAAATACATCGCCGGGATTCAGTCTTGATATAAAATACTCTTCTATCACACCAACAAACCCGCCACTTAAAAATTTCACTTTGATCATGGCGTCACTAACAATAGTGCCAATGTGCATCCGGTGGCGCATCGCTACGCGACGATTGTTGATCTTGTATAGTCCGTCGGTTACCTCAACCTTCTTATATTCATCATATTGCTGTAATGCATTACCACCTTCCGTAAGAAAATGAAGTATCTCCTGAAACTCAGCTTCGGTCATATCTGCAAAGCAATAGGTCGATTTTACTTCCGGGTATATTTCTTCGGGACGGAAACCATCAGACACGGCCAGTGTGCCGAGGTATTGGGTCAACACATCAAAGCACAACATCATTGGCTGGCGGCTTTCAATGAAGTTGAGTTTCATCGCTTCTTTCAAAGCAGCGGCTTCAACGAGTTCAAGAGAATGGGTGGGTAGAAAATATATTTTACTCACCTGCCCGGGTTGGTGGCCACTGCGCCCGGCGCGTTGTAAAAATCGTGCAACGCCTTTGGGTGAGCCAACCTGTATAACGGTCTCGACTGGCCGAAAATCGACGCCAAGATCAAGACTGGCTGTACAAACCACGGCCTTCAATTTTCCGGTATGCAGATTTTCTTCCACCCACATACGCAGGTCGCCATCAATAGAACCATGATGTAAGGCAATCGCCCCCGCAAGATCGGGGTTGATGGTCAGTAATTTCTGGTACCAGATTTCGCTCATTCCACGGGTGTTGATAAAAATGAGCGTGGTGGTACTTTTTTCAAGGATCGGTAAAACCTTTTCTGCCAGTTTAATACCAAGATGCCCTGCCCAGGGATATTTTTCAATCTCATCCGGCAGTATCGATTCAACATCGATGGGCTTATCAATGTTTGCTTTTACAATAAAGCTGGTATCAGTTTGAGATTGTTTCAATACAGAAGAGATCAATACCTGTTTTGCTTCCTCCAAATTACCGATGGTGGCACTGATACCTATTACGGCTGGTATTGTTCGTTGCGGATCAAGTTCACGTTGTTTAGCACGAAGACCGATGATGCGGGACACAGCCAACTCTACCTGCACACCCCTCTTGCTGCCGAGCAATTCGTGCCATTCATCAACGGCGATGATTTTAAGTGGTTCGAAAACTGATGCGTAATCTTTTTGCGCGAGCAATAAATGCAGACTTTCCGGTGTAATGATCAGCACTTCCGGCATCTGCCGTTTTTGTTTTTGTCGCTCGCTCATGGTCGTGTCACCGTTCCGGATTCCAACCTTCCAGTTCATACCCAACTCAAAAATCACTTCTTCCATGGCACGTCCAATATCTTTGGCCAATGCACGCAACGGTGTTACCCACAGCAGTTGTAAGCCGTTTTTTGATTTCTTTTGGTATTTATCCGGGTAGTGATTAATAAAATCGATCAATGCACCAAGAAAAACGGAAAACGTTTTACCGCATCCTGTTGGAGCGTTAACAAGTCCTGAACGTCTTTCCAAAACTCTTTGCCAGGCTTCTTCCTGGAAAGCAAAAGGATGATACCCTTTTGAGTGGAGCCAATCGTTGATTACGCTATATCCTATTGTTGAAGTTAATTCCAAAAATTCTCCTATGATTTGATTAACCTGTTATAAGGTTTTCAGGTACTCCAATACCGCGGTACGTTCGCCGTCGGTTAAACGATCTCCAAAATAATGCCCCGCATTGCTATAACCTGGCAGATCAGTGTTGTAGCTGTTCGGCGTGCCTGCCTGCGGATGCGTTTTATATACCCATCCAAGCCTTGTGTAATCATAGACCGGCTTGTCAAAATCACGTGACCAGTATTTGGGACGTTTCCTGCTATCAAGCAAGGCTTCGAGGGTTGGCACGGAACCATTGTGAAGATAAGGTGCGGTGGCCCAGATACCGTCCAGCGGTGGCGCGATATAGCCATTGAAAGGTTCCAGTCGCGCAGGATGATCACCGGTCGTGAACCAGCTTTTATTGAACCATTCAACAAACTGTGGTGCACTGTAATTACTTGTATATAGCAGTGAGTCGGTCCGAATAACCGGACCGGGTATCAACAGGTTTGGAAAACTATCTCTCCCCCCATGACATTTTGAGCAATTAACCGTGAAAATTTCCTCTCCTTTTTTTGCCAGTTCCTGGTTAATAGGTTTGGTAAACTTAGGCGCCTCAAGAGAATAAATATAGGCCAGTACATCCGGCATGTGTGCATCTACTTCCCTCGATTCTGAAGTGTCGTTTACGGTAAGCAGGTTGGAAGCCATCAGGAAGCGACCAAAATCACCCCGGCCAAAGCCGTTATAGAACATGGCGTTTTTCTTTTTCAGTAACCACCATGCCGGCACATCTGTTGGTATTACGACATCAGGAATATCAAGTGATGCCTTTTTGTTCCATTTAAAGGTTACCGGATCACGGTGCGCGACCAGAACTGCTGCCAGCCGGTCCGCTGCATTAACACCCTGTACATCCGTACGTAGATAAGGTCCTATAGTGCGGGCCACTTCGATAAACGGTTCGGCTGCTGCATATTTTTTTGGCGCCGTCAGTTTCATGAGATTTTCGGCATTGCGCAGGTTTTTTTCCATTTTGCGATCTTCTGCAAAACTGATAAAAGTATTGCCCATGCCCATGATCAGCGAGTCACCAAATACCTGTGCATGACATTGCATGCAATTCGGCGCAACAAGTATTTCACCTTTTGATTCTACCGCAGTGTATTCGTGGGAAAGCTTTTCGTTCCTTCCGGTGCGTTTCAGGTAGTTTGTGTTTTGTTTTCCCATCCCCATCAAAAAGAAGTTATAGGGAATGCCACCTTTTACATAATCGCCGGTGGTGAGATAGTCGAATCCTTTTTGCGGATCACCACCAAGGCGCTGAGTACTTGGGGGGATCGGAACGGGGTCAACATCAATCAGATCGGAAATACCTGTGAAAGCAAAACAGCAGACAATCATCAAACCAATAACCACAACTTTTTTCATTACCACTATTTTCAGGATAGTAAAGTTAATCTTCGGAAGGCACACCCCCAAGACCGGCTTTGCCATAAACTTTCAGCATTTCCTGCAGGTCGTCGATGGTATTGATCTCATCGGGCTTTTTGTCTTTCCGCCACCGGTTTATGCGAGGGAAACGCAGTGCCACGCCGGATTTATGCCGGTTACTGGCAGCTATACCTTCAAAAGCGATCTCAAAAACAAGTTCCGGTTTCACGGTTCGCACCGGTCCGAACTTTTCTATTGAGTTATTTTTAACAAACGCATCTACCTGGGCAAACTCTTTATCTGTTAAGCCGGAATAGGCTTTTGTGAACGACACTAGCTTGTCGCCATCTTTAACGGCAAAAGTATAATCGGTGTAGAGGTTACTGCGGCGGCCGTGGCCCTTCTGTGCATAGATCATTACGCAATCAATCACCAGCGGATCAATTTTCCATTTCCACCAGTCACCCCGTTTCCTGCCCACCTGGTAAGGAGATGATTTGCGTTTTAACATCAGACCCTCACTGCCCATCGCACGCGATCGCTTACGGATCTCCGTTAGTTCCTGCCATGATTTGAAATCAATGACTTCAGATAAAATAAGCGCAGGGTGATTTACTGTCCTCACTATTTGTTCAAGTAAAGCACGGCGCTCTACCAGTGTGCTTTCTCTCAGATCATGCCCATTGTATTCAATCAGATCATACACAAAAAAGGTGATCGGTGTTTCCTGTAATTGTTTTTTGGTGAGATTTTTTCTTCCGATCCTTGTTTGCAGCAAAGCAAAGGGTAAAGGCTTTTTGTCCTGGCTCGGAATAATTTCACCGTCCAGTACCACGCCTTCCGGTAAAAGATCACGCAACGTGTCATATTCGGGAAACTTATCGGTCATCAATTCTTCACCCCTGCTCCATACGAACAGTTCATTGTTTCGTTTGATGATTTGTCCCCGGATACCGTCCCATTTCCATTCAGCTTGCCACTTATCTGGTTCACCCAGCACTGAAGGATCTTCTTCAAGTGCATAAGCAAGATAAAAAGGATAAGGCTTGGAGTGATCAACGTTCACCGCGTTTTCACTTAACAGGTCCTCCATGGTAGTTGATAGTGGGTTCCAGTTACCACTGATGCGGTGGGCGATAACCGATGCCGGTAACTTTACCGTTTTTGATAGTGCATTCACCATCATCTTTTGTGAAACGCCGATACGAAAACTGCCGGTGATTAATTTGTTGAATACAAAACGCTCAGCTTGTGTCATGCTGTTCCAGGCAGTGATGATAAAATCTTTGCGGATCGCTTCTGATTCTTTTTCAATCAGCGTAAGTTGTTCAAGATAGTAATGAAGTGGATGGGAAGCTTCAGAGACTTCGGCTTCAGGCAACAGTAACGCGATGGTTTCGCCAAGGTCACCAACGGTATGATAACTTTCTTCCATCAGCCAAACCGGTAATCCAACAAGTTCATTGCACCAGGTAAAAAGTTGTGTAGAGTTGACGGCCCTCTTTGGTCTGCGGCCACTGAAGATTGCGATTACCCAAACCTTATCTTTCGGATGTGCCTGGGCGAAATACTCCGACAAAGCTTCCAGCTTTTCGTTCGTTTTTGTTGATGAACCAAGGGTAACGACCAGGTCAGCAAATAATCGCATAGTTATTCTTCTTGGGTTTCACTTGTTGCTGTTGTTGTATCTGCTACTGGCTCTTCTGCAGCGGGGATGTTTTCGTCATCTTCTTTACCAAATTCTGTTTTCACTTCTGCCGCTTCAATACCAGTTTCATTCAGGTAGCGACTTAATACAGACTGGAACCCATGTGTTACATAAACCTTTTCAGCGCCGGTGGCTTTGATGGCTTCAAGCAATCCTTCCCAATCTGCATGATCACTTAAAGCAAAACCCGCGTCGGCATTTCTTCTTCTTACATTTCCTCTCACCTGCATCCACCCGCTGCAAACACCAACAGCATGGGGTTTGAATTTGCGCATCCATGGCGTGCCATCTGCACTTGGGGGCGCTATGATTACTTTTCCGGTATAGCTTTCTTTGGCAAGTTCCGGCGTTACACGTTTCACATCGGGCAATGCCCAGCCCGCCTGTTGTAAGGCAATATGCGCGTTCCAGATGGCGCCATGAACATAGATATCGCTGCATGCTTCCGGCACACATTGTAATAGTCGTTGTGCTTTACCAAGACTATAAGCCAGTAAAACGGAAGTCTTTCCGGCAGCATGGTTATTTCTTATCCAGTCCTGTATGTTCTGGAAGATCACATGCTGAGGTTTCCAGCGATAGATAGGTAATCCAAAGGTAGATTCAGTGATGAAAGTGTGACAGGTTACCGGTTCAAATTTTCCGCTGAGTCCGTCATCCTCTAATTTATAATCGCCGCTAACTACCCAAACTTCCCCCTGGTGTTCAACGCGCACCTGTGAAGAGCCGATCATATGGCCGGCAGGATGTAACGAAACGGTGACGCCGTTTATAAAGACTGTTTCTTCCCATTCAATGCTTTCAACAAATACATCACCCAGGCGTAGATATAACAAGGGTTTGCTGTGGTGATGACAGAGATAATATTTTGAACCCCATCGTGCGTGATCGCTATGGGCGTGTGTGATTACAGCCTTATCAACAGCCGCCCAGGGATCGATATAAAAATCGCCCGGCGGACAGTACAATCCTTTGTTTGTAAATTCGATAAGCGCCATAATAGTTACTGAAGTACGGTATCCTTATCAATAATTATTCCGCAGACGGATACCCAGGTCTTTCGCACTTTGACATTCGTAATTTATATTGATAAGTTTACACCGCGAAAGTTTAGTGTTTTTCACCTTGTTTCTCTATCCTCACTCGCGAACTTTCTTGCATTTTACAGGCTGGGGACGTCAAATGCGTTTGACTGCCCAGTTCAGTAATCTTTACATAATTTGTAAACTTTAATTAACTTTGTAAGATGAAAATAATCGAGGTAGCCAGTGGGCTAAGAAAACCGGTTATTATCAGGTTAGCAGATAATGAGGACTTTAAGGTTTCGACAAAGAAAAAATATTTCTTTACCTGGAAATCTTTCAAAGGCAAAACAACGATATATAAATTATCGGTTGAAGGTGAAGACGAGATACTGGGTGTTATGGGTCTGATAGATGTGGAGGCTGAAAAAAGAATTGAAATAAAATTACTTGCGAGTTCTATCGAGAATGTCGGACAAAAGAAAGTGTACGATGGAATTGCAGGCTGTCTGATTGCTTTTGCCTGTAGAGTCGCTGTTGTCAAATATGATGCTCAAGCATGCGTTTCGCTTATCCCCAAAACTGAACTGGTCATTCACTACATGCAAAAGTATTCCATGCTGAATGGCGGCCGACAATTATATCTTGAGGGAAAGGTGCTGAATAAATTACTTAAAGAGTTTAATAATGAACGCTAAGAAGATATATACTCGGGAAGAATTGGCGGAAGCGGTAGTATTTCCCATAACACTCACAGCAAAAGAAAAAAAGGAAGCTGCTGAACAGTTAAAAGCTGCCCGGGTTAAGACCCAGCAGGAAATGACCGCGAGCGACAGAGTAACCATACAGCTCCTTCAGTTAAAATTCCAGATAGAGGATTATATTGACAGCAAAGAGTACGATCCAAAAAGGCACTTCGGCTATTTTCTTAAACGTTATATTGATATTTTGCAAATCAAAAGAAAGGTTTTTGCGAAGGATATCAGCGTTGACGAGACGATGCTAAGCCAACTAATCAATATGCACAGGACACCACCAGACTACATAGCAATCAGGCTTGAACTTCATTCAAATAACATCATCCCCGCTCATTACTGGCTACGGCTTGTTGAGAAGGAAAAACAGTTTAAAATTGCAACTGATAAAACGCTGAGAAAAAAACAGCGCAAATTTGTGCACCAATTTGCGGTCCTGAACTAGCTTAACAATGGAATTAGCTTAACAATCGAAGACTTACATGCCGCCCGCTATCAATACACCGCCCTGATCTCACCATCAGTCTTTTTTACAAAATATAGTTTCTTGTTTTCGTAATAATCGGCCTTGCCGGTTTTCTTGCTGATAACGGGTTGAATGTTGAAGTCGTAGAAAACCCGGTGTCTGACAGAAGTTAGCTTTTCCTGGATGGGGTTATCATCCTGCGTTAACAAATGCGCAAAATGATAGACCGATTCATAACCACGGAAAACCATCTCGCCGGGTTTAAATGAATAAGTGGCCTGGTAGTTTGAGTTGATAGCAGCAGCAACACTGTCGGATGGTTCTATATAAAACGGGGTACTATAAACGATGTCAAGACCGCGGAAGGGAGTGCCGCTAAAATTGATGGCATCCCAGTTTGGCATCCCAACAAGTATACTTGCAACGTTTGAACTGTTTAAAGCCGCAAGCTGCTGTGCAAGTTTTGAAGCAAACGAAACATCAAGACTTGCCCCAAATGCAATATTCGTTTTGTCCGGATCAAGATGAGTAGCCAGTTCCTGTTGCGTAAAATTGTCGCTGAGTGTTACATATTTAAGTTTCAGCGGAACAGAAGCTGTTGAAGATTCAATGGTTTTGAGATAAGTATTTAACCTGTCTTCCTGCGCGCCTTTTTTTCTGAACACGGTGATGGGCGAAAGCGCATAATTTTTTTGCATGAACTTATACAAAGCTTCGCAATGCGTGAACAGCGTAGAGTTCAGGATAATGTATTGCCGGTTATCGGTTACTCCCGCTTCGTTTGGAAAGTTTGCATTAACAAAGGGAACACCAAGATTTTTTGCGGTATGTGCCAGCAACTGTGCGTCAGCCATGTTTACATGTCCTATGATAACATCCGTGCCCTCAAAATCTTTGGAGGCAATCATTGTGGCGAGGGTTTGTTTGGCAGATCTTGTGTCGAAGATGGCAACATCCAGTTCAACACCTTCTTTGTTTAATGAGTCAATCGCCAACTGCACACCCTGGTAAAACTCTATTCCTTGTGTAAAAAACTTTGGAAGCGTTTTACCGTACCTGTAATTGCCGGTTGCATCAAATGCTGAGTCAAGATAAAGCGGAGCAAATACAGCGATCTTGTGCCGGGGCGCTGCAGAGTCAGGTTGCTGCCCGACACTATCAACCTGAGCATTTACCTTGCTGAATAACACAACCAGTAAAGCAGGCAGCAAAAAATGATACAATCGGCTCATAGAAATCGTTGTTTGATAAAAGGCGTTTGTCCTGCTACAAAACGGTTACTCCCATTCAATGGTTGCAGGCGGTTTGCTACTAATATCATAAACTACCCTGTTAATGCCCTTAACATTATTGATGATATCGTTCGATACATGTGCAAGAAAATCATAGGGGAGATGCGCCCAGTCTGCGGTCATACCATCTACCGAAGTAACGGCACGCAGGGCAACGGTGAACTCATAAGTTCTTTCATCACCCATTACACCCACACTTTTTACAGGTAACAGGATGGCACCTGCCTGCCAGACCTGGTCGTATAATTTATGTTCCTTCAATGCCTGGGTATAACGATGATCTGCTTCCTGTAGTAATTCTACTTTTTCAGGAGTTATCTCTCCAAGGATCCTGATCGCAAGGCCGGGGCCGGGGAAGGGGTGGCGATTGAGCAGATCATCGGGGATGCCCAGTTCACGACCAACCTTGCGTACCTCGTCTTTGAACAGGTAACGCAATGGTTCAACCAGTTCAAGATGCATAATGTCCGGCAAACCGCCGACATTATGATGCGACTTGATGGTCACCGAAGGGCCGTGCACAGAAACGCTTTCTATCACATCAGGATAGATGGTACCCTGTCCAAGCAATTCAATGCCTTCAATATGTTTCGATTCGTCCTGGAACACGTCGATGAACAAACCCCCGATCACTTTTCTTTTGGCCTCGGGATCAGTTTTCCCGGCCAGTTTATCATAAAACCGTTGTTTTGCATCAATGCCCCTTACGTTAAGCCCGATTTCGTTATAGGTCTTCAGCACCTGTTCAAACTCACCTTTACGCAGAACCCCGTTGTCAACAAAAATTCCCGAAAGATTTTCATCGATGGCGCGATGTATCAATGTAGCGGCTACGGTAGAGTCTACACCGCCGCTCAATGCCATGATCACTTTGCGATCGCCGATCTGCTGTTTCAACGCAGCAACGGTATCGGTTATAAAATGAGCGGGTGTCCAGTCCTGTTTGCAACCGCAAATATCTACGAGGAAATTTTTGATGATTTTTTTACCTTCAATAGAATGATACACTTCCGGGTGAAATTGAACCCCGTATAATACCTGGTCACTTTTGCGTCGGAAGGCAGCAATGGGAATACTTTCGGTGGTACCCAGCAGTTCAAAATCTTCAGGTAATTCAAGAATGGTATCAGCATGACTCATCCAGACCTGGCTGGTGGGGTTGATTCCTTTCAGCAGGAGATTATCATTGATTGCATGCAGGTAAGCGCGGCCGTACTCGCGTTTGTTACTTTTTTCGACTTTGCCACCAAATTGTTTGGCGGCCAGTTGTGCACCATAGCAAACCCCAAGTACCGGCAACTTTTCTGTCATACCGGCAATGTCTACGTTGGGTGCGTTGGTGTCATTCACTGAGAATGGTGAACCAGATAAAATAACTCCTTTTACAGAGGAATCAAAAACGATTGGTTTATGAAAAGGGGTGATTTCGCAGTAGATGTTGGCCTCGCGAACGGCCCTGGCTATCAATTGTGTGTACTGTGAACCGAAGTCGAGAATTATAATCTTTTCCGTCATGGTAGCGCGAAGGTAAAAAATCCCTGCTAGATTTCTAGGGATCTGTACATGTGGGGGATATTTATGGAGGATCGGTAACCTTTTGGCAGGTTCTGCGTCAAATACTTATTATCTCTTTTTTTTACGAATATTTGCGCACCAAAAACAAACATCATGAGAAAATTACTTATCCTTCTTCTTCCTGTTATTATATTGACCACCGCATGTCGCTGGGGTAATGGTAAACGGGTAAAAGGTAATGGGAACATAACTACCAGCGAAAAAACTGTCGAAGCTTTTGATGAGGTGGAAGTACACGGCGCAATTGACGTTTATGTGTCACAGGGAGATCTGAAACCGGTAAAAATTGAAGGGGATGACAATCTTCTGCAATACATCGAAGTAAAACAACGCGGACGTAAGATAGAAGTTAGAAGCCGGCGCGGTTACAATTTGAAACCAACAAAAGACCTCCGTGTGTATGTTACCTCGCCACGTTACACAAAGATTGATGTTTCCGGCGCCTGCGATATCATTGGTGAAACGCCGGTTTCAAGTAATGACCGTTTGCGCCTGCAGGTTAGTGGTGCGGGTAATATCAAAATGGAAGTGGATGCTCCTGAAGTGAGCGCTGACATATCAGGAAGCGGTTCGGTTAAACTGGCCGGCAAAACCCGCGATTTTTCGTGTGATCTATCCGGTGCAGCATCAGCCTCCTGTTTTGATCTGCTTGCTGAAAATGTAAAAGTTGATATTTCCGGGGCCGGCGATGCAGATGTTTACGCGAGTATGAAACTTGACGCGAGTGTTAGTGGTGCCGGGTCAGTTGAATACAAAGGCAATGCGACTGATGTAAATCAGAATGTGAGCGGGGCAGGTTCAGTTAAAAAAGCGAAATAAAACTTTATATCTATAGCGGCTATCCGGATGAAGCACCTGACTTCACTAAGCTTTCTTTCGGGTAGCCGCTATTTCTGTAAGTGCTTTTACCAATTTTTGTACATCGCGGATGGAGGTGTAAACATGCGGCGTTATTCTTACCACCTGGATGTTCTCCCAAACGATACCTGTGCAATGAATCTTGTATTTATTAAACAAGGCGCTGTCAAGTTCAGCGATGGTCATTCCCTCGACAGACACTCCGCATATGGCACATGAATAAGCTGATTGCAGCGAAGTATGGATCCTGACACCGGGAATTTCTTTGGCCCGCGACGCCCAGTAATTTTTGAGATACCGGATGCGCTCTTCCTTTCTTTTTGCGCCTATGCCGTTGTGAAAGTTTATCGCTTCGCCGATGGCTTGTTCAATAGGGAAGCTACGGGTGCCAAGCGTTTCAAATTTCCTGATATCATTGCTGCGTGGCTTATCATTACATAGGAGTGGCCAGATCTTTTCTATCTTTTCTTTTCTGATCCATAACATACCGCTACCAATAGGTGCGCTTAAAAACTTATGTAGACTGGTGCCAAAATAATCACATTCCAGATCGGGAATTTTAAAATCCATCAACCCAAAACTATGGGCGCCATCTACCAATACTTCAATGCCTTTTGCACGCGCCATTCGCGCTATTTTTTGTACTGGCATGATTTGTCCTACCCAGTTGATGACATGCGTGATATGTAACAGTTTTGTTCGTGGAGTTATGGCTTGTTCAAAAGCTTTGACGATGATGTTATCGTCTTCGATCGGGAACTCGAAATTAAGCTGTGTGTATTTGATGCCTTCGCGCATTGCCCTTTGCCGCCAGGCCTGGATCATGTTTGGGTAATCCTGTTTTGTTCCGATTACTTCATCGCCCTTCGCCAGATCGAGGCCATAGATGACAGTATTAAGTGCTTCTGTTGCGTTTCGGTTGATGGCGATTTCGTTGGGATCGCAGCCGGCCAGTTTGGCCAGTTTTTCACGAAGCGGTTCCCTGCCCTGGTCGAGTATGCGCCACATATAGTAGGAGGGAGCTTCGTTTGAAAGCTTGTTGTAACGGTCTACGGCATCCTGCACCACTTTTGGCGATGGGCTGACCCCGCCGTTGTTGAAATTGATGATGTTTGGGTTTACGGTGAATGCCTGCTGGATGATGCTCCAGTAGTCTTCATCGGCTGCTGCGATCATAGGGTCAGCACTTGTGTTGGCTGCGGCCTTGCTAAGGGTTTCAGCGTGCAGTTGATTGAAAAGACTATCGGAAGAAAATGCGCCGGCAAGTAAGCCAGCTTTATACAGAAATGATC
>JAEZGI010000041.1 GCA_023416995.1 Bacteroidota bacterium | reverse complement strand
AGCCGTCTTTCGCCACTTTTGCGGGATCAGCAAGCGAATCTTTATCCTGCGCAATCTTTGAGTGTTCTCCTCCCATCTTGCGGAAAAAGTCTGTATCTGTTGCGCCTGGCTGCAAAGCAGTAACAGTTACGTTGGTGTCTTTCAGTTCGCTGATAAGTGCTTCTGTAAATGAAAGCACAAATGCTTTTGTTCCCCCGTAAACTGCCTGGTATGGAGAAGGAATCTCTGAAACTATAGAGGCAAGCTGGAGGATTTTTCCACTGTTACGGGCTTTCATTTCCTTCAGGAAATAGTATGTGAGCCTGGTCAGAGACACGATGTTCAGGTGAACGATCCGGATCTGGGCGTCTATGTCAGTTTCATCAAATAATCCATACACTCCCTGGCCCGCATCGTTCACGAGCACTTCAACATGTAATCCTTTTCGTTTTACCTCCTGGTAAAGTTCGCTGGCGGCATTTTCTCCAAAAAGGTCCTTAGGAAAGATTTCGACCTGAACTCCATAGGAAGCGCTGAACTCAACGGCGACCCTTTTAAGATCTGCCTCGTTCCGTGCCACCGCAATTATATTATAACCGTCCTGCGCAAAGAGTTTTGCCAACTCATAGCCAATTCCCACTGTGGCACCTGTTATAAGTGCATATTGATTATTCTTCGATTGTGACATAAGGATATTTTTAGTGTATTCGCAGATCCCACCAAACAGGTGGATTTCGTGGGAAAATTTCAATAATTATACCACCACGCTTCTCACGCAACAGCATCGGCACACGTATGGGCCGCACATCACGCCCAACAGAGGTAAAGATGCAGAAGGATCTACCTGGTTCTGAAACGCACTGTAACAGGTACCAGCGGATATCCATCTGCAGATTGGAAACTGCGGTCTGTTATTACAAATTCATAGTCGCGCCCCGGTTCGAGGTCTATCAGTAGTTTGAACCCGGTGCCGTCGGATGTATAACCGCCAATGCCTACGATAGGAGAATATTCCTTACCCTTTTCTGTAAAACTGATCGAATAATTTTGTTTGTTCATAGGCACAGAAAACCGAATGGTGAGTTCCCGCAATGCGGGATCCACTGCCATGTCGCCATTTTTGAAAGGCTCTAATCCAAGAACAACAGGACGTTTTTTTTCTGCCTTCGCCAGAAGTTGTTTTTTATCGACCGGCATGTTATAGAAGGCGGATTTTTCGAGAAAGTCTTCAACTGCCAACGGATCGTCATAGTTCAGTTCGATGATTTCAGCCACGGCCCGCTGTTTATCACCCATGGTATTGTAAAATGATTTACAAATAGCATATCCCATATAGTAACCTACATCTGCAACGGTAGCAGCGTCAGAGCCGTTGTACATCCAGCGCGCATAAGCTGTCGTAAACATATCATCCAGGAAAGCTGTCTTCAAACTGCTTTCGTGTTTTCTTCCATATTCCAGGTAAGCGTTTACCAGTGTTTTACCCATCACCAGTTCTGTTATAAAATCACACGCCCCTTCTTTAATGGCCTGGCCAAGCAGGTTGTCCGGTTCGCCGATCTGCTGCGTATGTACATACTCATGAATATTAAGAGAAACAATATTGTTGGCCTGGTGAAGTCTGAATACATCTTTTAACCAGTTGTCTTTAAATTCAGAAAGATCAGTCGAGGCATTTCCCGAGGCTATTTCAGCACCAATCAGTACCATGTCGCCGGTGGTTGTTCCGCCCGAGTTTAAACCTCCTATTGCAAAATACATGGTAGCCGGTTTCAATGCCGGATACAAAGTCTCCAGCTTACTGATACTGGTTTCAATCTCTTTTGTATGTTGCTTGAGCGACAATGTACGGGGCCGGATAGATCGCCAGAACCTGGGATAATTTCTTATTAATTGCGTGAGTCTGGCCGCGTCAAAATTCCGGGCACTCATAAAGGCTTTCAGACCACGCGTGCCTTTATCAATATAAAGTGATTGAATAAATTGTAGCTGTTCGCCTGAATCGGCAGTAGTCATAGCCTTATCATAAGCGAGCCAGAAATTGTCGATATCAACGGTGGATACCAGCGGTGTTGATTTCTGCGCATTAGCGCCACCTGGTAACAACAGGGTAAGAAGGTTTAATACAAATCCATACAATAACAACTTCGGCATAACCTGCAAGTTCCTTAATACAGTCGGAAAAACGACAAATCATCGCCTGAAATGGGTCACGTAACGATGGGTTCTGCGAAGTATGTTCGCCTTGAAATGATTGGTACTTAAAAAATTCATGTCGTCATAATATTCCGACAACACTTCCTGGTTCGCGTAATTGACGGCTGTAACATGCAGGCTTCGAACCGTTTCTTCGTTGATCGTTTTCTTTACAATGTCCCAGGTACCTTCAAAGACATTGTTTTGACCATCGGTAAAAGTAAGTGAACCATCATCGCGAAAATTGAAGTTACCATCATGAAAACTGAGATTGTCGCTGTTGCCACCGATACCAAAACGATCCACATCCGAGATGCGCCAGGTTCCAACAATACGTTTGTCATAACGTTTTAGAAAATCTTTGCTGCAACCACAAAAAATTATAACCGCAAAGATTAATGGAAGGGTAAAAAATCTTTTCATGGCAAATCTTTTATTGTACCAGAAAGTTCGGATGTTTAGCAGTGCTTTACTGCCATGAGAACAGTGTATTAACAATAATTTCAGATAAGCAGCCGGCATTAAACCCGGATTAAAACGGTTCAAAAAACAAAGCCATGATTCAGCTAGTCTTTCAAAATTTCTGCAACCATGAAATAAGTGCCGTAAGCGATACATCCGATTACCATCGGGATCCAAAGAGATCGTTTCCGGTAAGGACCAACCTGTCTGAAAT
The DNA here is from genome assembly GCA_023416995.1 of Bacteroidota bacterium. GTDB lineage: Bacteria > Bacteroidota > Bacteroidia > Chitinophagales > Chitinophagaceae > DATHKG01. Next base: position 3,916 of record JAEZGI010000041.1, on the reverse strand, counting down.
GTAACTCCCAGAATACGGTGGAGAAGAGCAAGCCGGCTGTAAAGTTTGGAAGAAAAAGTATTATCTGCCAGTTCGTGATATTGAGTGATTCAAAAAATCGAAACCACGCAACAATCCATAAAAGGGATAATATAAATGCAGGTACTATTGCTTTTTGTCTTTCGGCTGCTTTAAGATTGTGGATGTACATAAAACATCCAAAAATGGAAGAAAGCAAGGTGGTAAAAAAAAGGATAGACAGCCTGCTATAAAAGTAGGGTGTTTCAGTATTTCTCATGATAAGGTTTGGTTGTTCTGGCAGGACACAAGATAACACCAAACCCCATATTGCCAAAAAAACTATACACCGTTTTTTTCCCCATTATTGGCCTGAAGTGCCTTTACCGGGGGCTTTCCGGAGGATGGCTCGTGCCTCCTCATCCCCGTAAAAATCGATCAGCGTATTTAAACGGCTCATTAACCCGGAAGTGATCTGTTCCGTTCCTTTTTTCCCATAAATATTGTTCATTTCGCCCTTGTCTTTCTGAAGATCATACAGTTCCCAACCGTCGACCCGCTTGTAAAATCGAATGAGTTTATACCGTTTCGTCTGAACACCAAAATGAGGCGAAACTGCGTGCTCTCCGTTTTCATAATAATGGTAATACATCGCATCCCTTCCAGTAGGCTTATCTGTGTTAAAAAGCGGCAAAACGGATTCTCCCTGCATATCTTTTGGAACTGTCACCCCCGCTGCTTCCAGGAGTGTCGGCGCGAGGTCAGTATTCATCACATAATCTGAAACCCTGGTGCCGGGTTTTATCCTGCCCGGGTAACGCATCACCATTGGAGTTCGGAAAGATTCTTCATACATAAACCGTTTGTCAAACCAGCCATGTTCGCCCAGGTAAAATCCCTGGTCAGAAAGATAGATTACGATCGTATTATCTGTAAGCTGATGCTGATCAAGATAATTCAATGCTCTTCCTATGTTTCGGTCAAGAGAAGCAGCGGTACTCAGATAGTCACGCATATAACGCTGATACTTCCATTCGGTTAACGCGTTTCCGCTGAGCTGCCGTTGTTTGAAGTCGTTATATATTTTCCCGTAATACCGATCAAATTTCGCCCGTTGAGCATCATTCATTCGTTTTATACTACCCTCTTTATCTGCCATGGTCTTGCTCTCAAACATCTTAAGATCATAGCCCAGGAGCATTGTGCCGGCAATGGTCATATCCTGTACTGCAGCGGCCTGGCGGTTAACGTATTCGTCATAAAAATTAGCTGGCAGGGGAAACTTTACCTTATCAAATCTTCCCATATCCGCTGTATCAGGCAACCAGGTTCTGTGTGTAGCTTTATGCCCGATCACGAGACAAAACGGTTTCGAAGTGTCGCGTTGATCCAGCCATTCTTCAGCGAGGTCCTCAATCACATTGGTCACATAACCATCGATCCTTTTCCGGCTGCTGTCCATCATTATAAAATCGGGATTATAATATGATCCCTGACCCGGAACAACCTGCCAATAACTAAAACCCTGTGGTTGTGATTCCAGGTGCCATTTCCCTATCCAGGCAGTCTGGTAACCCGTTTTGGTCAACTCTTTGATGAAGGTGTTTTGTGATCCGTCAAAACGAGAGTTTTCATTGTCTTTAAACCCGTTTTTGTGACTGTATTTGCCGGTCAATATCACCGCCCTGCTGGGGCCACAAATAGAATTGGTTACATAGGCCTTGTTGAATATGGCGCCTTCCCGCGCAATCCGGTCTATTGCCGGTGTTTGCGTAAACCTGCTGCCGTATGCACTGATGGCCTGGTAAGCATGATCATCCGATACTATAATGAGAATATTCGGACGTTGTTGCGCCCTTGTCTGTATACTTATCAGCATTATAAATGCAGTTAACAAACGAAACTTCATAGCAGGTATTGAGGTAATAAATGTTATACGTCTGACAGACTGTCCACAAAGTAACTCAGCAATGTTACCGAGGCAATTTCGGGGCTTTTACAAACCACCGTGGCCCCTGTACAACTTAACCGGACCATCAAGCTTTACCCTAACCACGGTCATATACTTATCCCTCGCCGATTCAGGCACATCTATGTAAACCAGGCCCGGCACAGCGCTCCAGGATATCTTACCAACAATTTTTGGTTTGATAAACGTATCGGTGCCCAGCACCTGGACATCTTTGATTTCACTGCTGAGCCCCTTGAGCATGATGTTACCAACGCTTGCTGCAGGAAGGAAAAGATAGATTACGGATGAATCACGGGATAAAGTTGTAGGTCCGTAGAAATGACCCTGGGGCAGACCGGCAAGCGAACCAAAAATGGCTTCCCCGTGTTTTTTGTTCCATTGTCCCAGTTCTTTTAACACATGGACCTGTTCTTCCGGAATCTCTCCGTTTTCTTTGGGACCAATATTCAGCAAAAGGTTGCCCCCGTTACTAACCGCATCCGCAAATATCGTGATCACTTCATAGGGAGTTTTCCAGGCAGTGTCCGTTGGTTGATAACCCCAGTTATTGTTGATGGTCATACACAGCTCCCACCAGTTAAATTTTGGTCGGGTAACCGGAAAATTTTGCTCAGGCGTTTCGTAGTCACCATAACCCTGTAATCTTCCGTTGATAATCGCCCCGGGATTTTTACTGAGAATTTTTTGTCTGACTGTTTCGGCCTGCCATTCTTCCGCGCTATGCTCCCAATCGCCATCGAACCACCAGAGATCTGGTTTGAAGGCCGTGTTTACTTCGTCTATCTGTGCCTGGTAGAAACGCAGAAAGCGTTGCCAGCGCTGCGGCTCATCGGATATTTTGTAACGGCTGCTATCTTTCATAAAGCCCGGGTAGTCATTATGACTCCAATCAATAACCGAAAAATATGCGCCACGTTTGATGCCTTGTTTGTCTAATGCCTTGTAAAACGGTGTAAGCAGATCGCGTTTGGCGGGAGTGTTTTTTACTACGCTGTAGTGATCCTGTTTTGTTGGCCATAGCGCCACACCATCATGATGTTTGGTAGTGATCACGGCATAACGCGCACCACTTTCTTTTATCAGTGCGGCCCACTCCTCCGGCTTGTACTTAGAAGCGGTGAACCCACTCATTTGTTTCATGTAGTCTGTATGACTGATCTTTTTATTGTAAAAGCCCCAGCTTTCATCGACGCCCTTTACTGCGTAAATGCCATAATGTATGAAGATGCCGAGTTTGGCATCCGCGAACCACTCCATTTTATTCCGGATAGAGTCAGGATTGATTTTACCCTGCGAACTGGCGGATAAAGTAGTTAATAATAATGCCGCAATAAGACTTTTGAATTTCATCGTTTGAATAGCAGTTGTATAAATAATAGTTCCCCATTCAGTCGTAACTGAAAAAGGCAAATTACTGAATATCAGTATCAAAGCGCATTTTTCTCTTTGCTGGTCTCAAAGTTCTGCATTCCCGTTGCTGAAATGGCAATCTGTCGATAATGCATGGAATAAAGACCCGGCAATCATCCTTACAAAAAGGATAACGAACGGCAATCTGTCGATAACGCATGGTAATAATGACCCCGCAAATATCCTTACAAAGAGGATAACGAACGAAGATCTGTCGATAACGCTTGGTAATAATGACCCCGCAATCATCCTTACAAAGCGCGTTACGAATGGATTATCCGGTGTTGGGGGGCCGGGAGGCTTAGTTGGTATATTTACACACTTCCTTTTAAAAAATATTTACTCCCAAAGCGAACAAATCGCTTCAACTAACAGTTATTAGTTTAGTTACATACTAAATAGCAAGGACATTATGAATTATAAACTTCTCCAACAGATTCTGGCACTGAGCCAGGAGTTTGAAGAAAACAATACTGCCACTGGTTCTTATCCGGCGGACATAGATGGATTCAAACGTTGGGTAGCTGATCAAAATAT
>JAEZGI010000034.1 GCA_023416995.1 Bacteroidota bacterium | reverse complement strand
TAAAAGACACCAGCAAAATGATTAAAATATGATAGCACAAAAAATAACACCCTCACTTTGGGTTGAAACAACAGATGCTAAAGCTGTAGCAGATTATTATCTTTCTATTTTCAAAGACGGTAAACTTAAGGACCACCGCCAATATAAAAATCCGCCAGAAGCAGGCGGAGGAGACTTTGAAACCGCAATTATTGAAATTCATGAAATGGAATTTAATATTCTGGCAGCTGGACCTTTCTTCCGATTTAATGAATCTGTATCATTCGTTATCAACTGCAAAGACCAGGAAGAAGTAGATTATTATTGGAACGCTTTGACAGCAAACGGAGGACAGGAAAGTGCTTGTGGTTGGTGCAAAGACAAATATGGTTTGTCGTGGCAGGTTGTCCCGGTAGAATATTTTGCCCTGATAAACAGTGACGACCCGATGGTTAGGGACAAAGCAATGAGGAATACTTTCAAACAAAAAAAGCTGATACTTTCAGAACTTAAGTAAACTGGATTTATTGATGAAGTTGGACATGGACAAGTTGACAAGAAATAAATACTGGCCTTAACAATGTTTGACAAAGCGGGGCCATGTGGCTTCATTGAGCACTTGTGCGGGTGCAATAAAAGTAATGCTATTATGTTTGTGCTAAAAATCCCTGCCCTCGGGCAAGCCGAGGAACGTTAAACGCAACAAAGTTAGGAGATACCCAAACCAGTGAGATGGACGGCCGCGTCCGGGCTTAGTTCATGCCTGATTCAAAACCGATGTCAGGAATTAAGTTGCGGCCATCGGCAGCGGTTGTTGCCAGCACATCGCAACGGTTGTTATATGGGTTATCAGCATGTCCACGAACCCATTCAAACCTGATATTATTTTTCTTAGACAGCTCGTAAAACCTGCGCCACAGATCCGCATTTTTTTTGCCGCCGCGGAAATCGGTAGCGATCCATTTTTTCAGCCATCCTTCTTTTACTGCCTTTACTACATATTGACTGTCGGAATAAATAACGATGTTGATTCCGTCTTTAGTAAGCGCTTCGAGGGCCGCAATAACTGCCATCAGTTCCATGCGGTTGTTGGTAGTCCGGCGAAAACCTTTTGATAACTCTTTCATCTTCCCGTTCCAGTTCAATATGGCACCATAACCACCAGGGCCGGGGTTACCGCGGGATGACCCATCGGTATATATAATCAACTCGTTCGTCATAAAAATCCCGTGTTATACCTGGAACACACCTGTTTTAAAAGTTTCTGATACGGGGCTGTGGCTCGCTGCATGCAGTGATTCAGAAATGACGCGTCTTGTATCCAAAGGGTCTATGATTCCATCGATCCAAAGTCTTGCAGCCGCGTAATATGGAGAGTTCTGTCTTTCGTACATGTTTTTGATATCCTCTAATATTTTTTTCTCCTCTGCTTCAGTCACTTCCATGCCTTTCGATTTCATTCCCGCCACCTGTATCTGTAACAGCGTTTTTGCAGCCTGTTCACCACCCATTACTGCGATCTTCGCACCCGGCCACGCAAATATAAACCGGGGATCATAAGCTTTCCCACACATCGCATAATTACCGGCACCATAAGAGTTCCCAATAATAATAGTGATTTTCGGCACTATGGAATTGGCCACGGCATTCACCATCTTTGCACCATCCTTGATGATACCAGCGTGTTCGCTGCGTGACCCAACCATAAAGCCGGTGACATCCTGCAAAAATACCAAAGGAATTTTTTTCTGGTTGCAGTTCATTATAAACCGCGCAGCCTTATCTGCACTGTCATTATAAATCACTCCGCCCATCTGCATTTCACCTTTGCGACTCTTAACCATTTTTCTTTGATTGGCCACGATGCCAACTGCCCATCCATCAACCCGGCCATAACCACAGATAATCGTTTTGCCGTAATCTTTTTTAAACTCATCGAAACTATCGGCATCGGTTATGCGCAAAATGATATCAAGCATATCATACGGCCTGGTGGCATCCTGCGGAAACAATCCGTATATGTCTTCGGCGGGCAACGCAGGCGATGTGGATTTGATCCGATCAAAACCAGCACTTGCAGGAGCCCCCATTTTAGAAAAGATCTTTTTTACATGATCAAGACATTCCTGTTCGGTACTAAACTTATAATCTGCAATGCCTGAAATCGCCGTATGGGTATCTGCACCGCCAAGCGTTTCACTGTCTGCATCTTCACCTATAGCTGCCTTAACAAGATATGGACCCGCAAGATAAATTGAGCCGTTGCCTTCAACCATCAGCGTTTCATCACTCATAATCGGCAGATAAGCACCGCCGGCAACACAGGGTCCCATCACCGCTGCTATCTGCGTGATGCCCATAGCGCTCATGCGTGCATTGTTCCGGAAGATGCGGCCAAAATGTTCTTTATCCGGGAATATCTCATCCTGCATGGGGAGATAGACCCCTGCACTGTCGACCAGGTAAACCACCGGCAGATGATTCTCCATGGCGATCTCCTGCATCCGAAGGTTCTTTTTACCTGTGATGGGAAACCAGGCACCAGCCTTCACTGTCTGATCATTGGCAAGTATCACGGCCTGACGGCCATTGATGTATCCAATACCTGCAACCGTTCCGCCGGAGGGACAACCGCCTTGTTCTTCATACATTTCATATCCTGCAAACGCACCTATCTCGATAAAAGGTTTGTCATTATCGCAGAGATACGCAACTCGTTCACGTGCGGTTAATTTATTTTTTTCATGTTGTTTGGCAATTGCTTTTTTTCCACCACCCATGCTCACTTCCTGTAATCGCTGGCGCAATTTCGCCAGTGAGGTTTTCATTCCGTCTTCATTCTTATTGAATTCGATGTCGGCTTTCATGCCGGCAATATAAAGGAAAGATTTTACTATTTTTAGACCTGCATGGCTTCAAAAAAGTACTGGTGGATCGTTTTGGTGGGATTATTCGCAGGCATAAAATTGTTTTCATTATTTCCTGCTGCAGTTGAAGAATATTATTCCGGATGGCTCTATCCATACATCACTGCATTTCTGCGTATAATTTTTGGTTGGATACCCTTCAGTGCGGGTGATCTCTTATATTCTGCCGTGGCATTGTGGTTATCATGGAAATTGTTCCGCTTTTTTCGGGTAATCGCGAAACGCAATGCAGATCGGTATTTCTGGCTAAACGGTTTAAGACAACTCGCCTTTTTTGCATTAACCGTTTACGTTGTATTTAATGTTTTATGGGGGTTGAATTATAACAGGATAGGTATAGCCGACCAGTTGGAGTTAAAGGTTGAGATGGATAATAAAGATGACTTGCTTGCAGTGGTTGACCAACTGGTAGTAAAGATCAATGAACTTGATACCGTCGCACGTATCAACAGGAAGTATCTTGCAGAGAAACGGAACTTGTTTTTAGGCTCAGTTGAGGCATATGATTCACTTGCAAATTATCAACCCCAGTTCACTTACCGGTATGCTTCTGTTAAACCTTCGATGTTTAGTTATCTAGGTAATTATCTTGGGTTCACGGGTTATTACAACCCTTTTTCGGGAGAGGCACAGGTAAACACAACCGTGCCCGTTTTTGCCCTGCCATTTACAACCTGTCATGAGATCGGCCACCAGCTTGGTTATGCGAAGGAAAGCGAAGCAAATTTTGCAGGGTTTCTATCTGCACGCGCTTCACCCGATCCTGCGTTTAAATATTCTGTGTATTTTGATATGTACCTGTATGCACGCCGGTATATATATAATCTCGACAGCAACCTGCTTAAGTCGTACGACAACAGGCTATCACCCGCTTTTAAAAAAGATTATCACGAGTTGCGTGACTTCTGGAAACGACATGCCAACCCCGTAGAAAAACTTGTTGATATTGTTTACGGTCAATACCTCCGTGCAAACGAGCAGCCTTCAGGTAAACTGAGTTACAGCGAGGTGATCAGCTGGCTCATTGCTTATTATAAAAAGTATGGCAAAGAAGCGATCTAAAACTTATTCTTCCACATCATGCTCTCCACCGGGCGATTAGGCTGGCCGCTGTATTTAGCGTCTTTTTTATTGTTGTAACTAATTATTATTTCACCATCTACGGGGAAGTAAATAAGTTGTCCAACGGGCATGCCTTTATAAACTCTAACCGGTTGCTTCACTGAAATTTCAAGCGTCCAGTTGCCACAAAACCCTACATCACCTTTACCTGCTGTAGCATGGATATCGATCCCCAGCCGACCGGTCGATGATTTACCTTCAAGAAAAGGCACGTGTGCATGCGTTTCGGTATATTCTTCGGTTACTCCCAGATAAAACACATGTGGCTGGAGAATGAAACCTTCATCAGGTATTTCGAAATGAGTTATCTGGTTATGTTTTTTCGCATCAAGTACTTCATCGTTGTATTTGGCCAGCCATTTGCCCAGGTGAACATCATACGAATTACTACCGAGGCAGGTGCGGTCATAGGGTTCAATTTTTATTGTTCCTTTTTCTATCTCTTCGAGTATTCTGGAGTCACTTAAAATCATCAGCGTTAAAAGTTGGTGATGGTACTTAAATTGGTTAAAATTGTTTTCTGCAAGATGCGGCTTAGTTATTTAAAATGGGATTATTTTATCAACATAATATTAACGCGACCACCCGATTAGGCATCTGGCAGATAACAGAGGACGAGTCCTTTTTCGCTGCACATGTACCGGTTAAACGGGATGTATCGCACCCAGCAAAGCGATTGCAGCACCTGGCCGGCCGGTTTTTGCTGCCACACCTTTTTCCGGATTTTCCTTTGTCGTCGATTATAATTGCGGATACGCGGAAGCCATATCTGGCGGATGAAAAATATCATTTTTCAATTTCTCATTGTGGGGAATATGCTGCTGTGATCGCAAGTAATTCAAACAGGGTGGGTATCGATATAGAACTCGTGATGCCGCGGATCTATAATATCGTGCACAAATTTGTAAATGAAAGCGAGCAGGTGTTTCTTTCAGAGTGGGAGTCTTTGACACAATTGCACCTGCAGCTCACCACGATATTATGGAGCGCAAAAGAAGCTTTGTATAAATGGTATGGCCTTGGACAGGTTGATTTTAGTGAACACATGCGGTTAAGCGGTCCGGTTTCGTTCCGGTCAGACGAATGGATCGAGCTGCCATTTACGTTTTTGAAAGACACGCATGTGGAGCTAAAGGTGACGGCTAAGATCTTTGGCGATATCGTGCTGGCCTGGGTGGCGACTTAGGGTGGTGGTTTTTGTTGTTTACAGTGGTTCGCAGCTTTAAATTCCGCGTTTGGTGATGCTTTGTCGGGGGTATTCCACTGTCTAAAATATTTGTAAGATTCTATTTCCCGTATAAGTTGAAATCTATTACTTTTGCACCCACTTCAATTTTAAGGCTGCGGAGGTGGCGAAATTGGTAGACGCACTACTTTGAGGTGGTAGCGCCGTAACTGGCGTGGGAGTTCGAATCTCCTCTTCCGCACATTTTTTAGAAACCCGCTGTTTGGCGGGTTTTCTCGTTTTAAGGCGGCATGCAGAAAAGCGCTGAAACCGTTCTACACTATGCGCTTATAGATTTTATTGCTATTATCTGCATTGGTACTCTCCTCTTTTTGTGGGACAAACATTTGTGGGACAAAACAACCTGAGTGTATAATGAAAAGTGTAAAAGATAATCGTCCTCGCCACCAGCCCGTGCTCAGGAACGTTAATCTGGCATCTTCTTCATCACTCCAATCAGCGCCCATTCCCTGGATGGTTGCAACGTTGCATTGATAACAACTGCATCAGTGCCAGCCAGCGCATCTTTTGCCGTCAAAGTTGGATAGATGTCTTTTGGTGTGAGCCTGTAAATGCTGCCTGTCAGTAAATCGACGGCGA
>JAEZGI010000066.1 GCA_023416995.1 Bacteroidota bacterium | reverse complement strand
GGTCGGGGGCGCTGCTGATTCCACCTTACGTTCATGAGTTACGTTAAAATCGGGGCGCGGAATCAAAGGCGCCCCCGACCCCACCATCGGGCCCACAAACAACCTCACTGTGAGGGGGATATAATTTGACCAGCAAAATCATAGATTATAGGTTGTTTAGGCACGCGCCATCATTGCATAACATTAGGGCCAGAAATGCCAGGCCGCAATTAAATCAACAAATATAGCTTGAGGCGATTGTCAGCAAATTTTCAAATGTATGGGCAGGTATGTAAAGTAATTGCTAAAGCAGGAACGATAAGCCCCATGCGACAATGAATGCGGGGACATTCGTGGCCAGGGTGCGCAATGCCCGCCTACAATTGCGGGGAGGGTGGAAAGCAAGCTTTATTTTTACCAGGAAATTTTAAAAATCCCATTTGCTAGCCCGCGTTTATTTTACTGGTGCTTTTTGTTTTGATAATGGCATATTTCACTAAGGCAGTGAGGTTATTTGGCCGAAGATGGGTTGCCGGCGGCGCCTTTGATTCCGCGGCCCGGATAAAACGTAACGTCAAAGTATCACGCGGAATCAGCAGCGCCGCCGGCAACCCATCGCCAGCCGCAAACCCACCGAACGAACGCCCAAAAATTGCTTTTAAAAATTCAATATATGTATTACTTTGGCACCCGCCCACAGACGTTAAACAAAACGACTATTCCCAAATCCGGAATGCCGAATACTTTAATACCCGTCGGCAATAATAGTTTTCAACCCTGACCCGTTAATACCAAACCTAACTGCCGTTTATGAAGCGACTAACCCCGGTCCTTATCCTTGCCTGTGCCCTGTCCTTTACAGCAAAAGCGCAGGAAAAGCCCCTTATCAATTCAGGACTCCTCATCGCCGATGCCATCAAACTCCACGATGAAGGCAAATACAAAGACGCCCTCGGTCTTTACAAACAGATTTCCCGCAACGATACCAACTATGTGTATGCCTTGTATGAAGCCGCGCTCAGTCTGCATGCAGACAGCCAGTTTGTGGAAGCCATCCGCTTTTGCGAAGAAGGACTAAAACAGAAAAGAGAACGTCACCGTGAACCTGACCTCTATACGCAATTAGCAGTGAGTCTCGATCACAGCGGTGATAAACAACGCGCGCTACGTGTCTTTGACAGCGCACAGAAAAAATATCCTGACTTTGTGGCTTTATACTTCAATGAAGCAGTGACCCATCTTCGTTCAGACGATTATGACCGCGCCATACCGTTGCTGCAAAAAGTAATACTCATCAATCCATATCATGCCAATGCCCATTTCCGGCTGGCGCAGATTGCGTTGTTAAAAGGCAGGCCCGTTGATGGCTTCCTGGGATTTGCTACTTACATGTTAATCAATCCTGGTGGCCCGCAACAAGCACAGGCTATAAAACTTTTGAGCGCTATAGCTTCTGCTGACGAGGATATCATGCAATACCTCCGCAAGCGTACGGCCGAGCCACCGGAAAACATTGCAGAAGTTGAAACCATCGTTGCTGCTAAGATCGCATTGAACAAAAATTATAAACCGCTTATTAAGCTCGACGATCCGATTTCCCGCCAGTTGCAGGTTATCTGCGAGAAGCTGGTGTATGACCAGAATGATAAAGATTTCTGGATGCAATATTATGTTCCGCTTTACGCTTCATTGATAAAGAATAAAAGCTTTGAAACCTTTGTTTACTATATCTTTTCCGGCGTTGATCTTGCTGAGATACAGAAATACGTTAAAGGTCACAAAAAAGAAATTGAAAAGCTGGTAGCGGACCTTGTTGTATACACTAACGAGATTAGGGAAACCCGCGAGCCGAATTATTCAAAAAGAAATACTACAGCCATAAGGTATGTGCCGGATGGCGACCTGGTTGGTCACGGTATCAAAAAAGATAACACTGAAACTGGCCCATGGATCTATACCTTCAGCAGTGGAAATATAACTGCCAAAGGCGAATTCAATGCACAGGGAAAAAAACAGGGGCTGTGGAGTTACTATTATTTCGATGGCACCCTGAAATCCACTGAGATCTTGAAAGATGGCGAGCTGGATGGTCTGAGTGTAGATTATTTTCAGAACGGAAATATATCCGAATCGGGCACTTACAAAAATGGTTTACGGGAAGGCGAATTTAAAACCTTTGTCTATTCAGGAGCCTTATTAAAAGTATTGCCCTACAAAGCGGATAAGCTTCATGGAGAAGTGATCACATATTATACTTCTGGTGAACTCAAACAACGGTTACAGTATGCAAATGGTGTGATGGAAGGAAAGCTGAGCGCATTTTACCGGAACGGCAAACCTGAAACCGAAGCGGTTTATGTGAATGACAAACTGGAGGGTCCTTGTACCGGGTATCACGAGAACGGTAAAAAATCATTTGAGGGCAGTTACAAGGCAGACAATCTCGATGGTTTCTGGAAACGTTACCATGAAAACGGACAGTTGTCTTCCACCGAAACTTATGTTGCAGGTGTTAACGAGGGTGAGTATGTCGCCTATCATGATAATGGTAAGGTTCGTTTTAAAACCAATTACACGAAAGGAACTGCGTCGGGTGAAGTTGTGTACTTTGAGAAAAATGGCAAGCCATGGGCCATCTATGTATTTGATAAAAATAATATCAGGTCCGCCCGCTTCCTCGATGCTTCCGGAAAAGAACTTGGAACATCCGTAGCAAAAAATAATAAATTACAATTAACGATTTACAGCCCTTATGGAACTAAAACAATTGAAAAGTTTTATGACGAAAAGGGTTTACAAACCGGCACGGAAACCGCTTATTATCCAAACGGTGCTGTTCGGACCGTTTCCAACTTCAAAGATGGTGAACTACATGGCAAATACACCGGCTATTTTCTGAATGGGAAAAAGGATTATGAATATGCTTATGATAACGGCACGCGTGACGGGTATTACCAGGGCTATCACCTTAATGGCAAGCTTGCCAGTGAAGGCTGGTACAAGGCGGGCGATATAACCGGCGATTGGTTTTATTATGATAGTCATGGCAAGCTGAAAACAAAAGCTCATTACATTGAGGGCAACCTGCAGGGATATAAAGAGGAATATTATCCCACCGGCCAGATCCGCAACGAACAGTATCATCATCTTGGATGGATGGTTGATTACACTCAATACGATACCAGCGGTCGGTTTTTCCATCGCATAGAACTCCCCAAACTGAGTGGCCCATTCAAGCTGTCACATCTGAACGGCAAACCCTATATCGAAGCAAAAATTGAGAATGGCAACTTTGTTGGTCCAAAGCAATATTATTATGGGAACGGGCAGAAAAGTCTTACGGAGAATTATAAAAATGACGAGTTAGACGGGCCCGTGAAACAATATTACCCGGATGGAAAACTGATGTCGGAAGGAAATTATAGCCTGGGGGCCAAAACCGGCGAGTGGAAATATTATACTGACGAAGGGAGACTGAACTGCCGGGAATTTTACGGAGCCGAAGGCCTTGAAGGAACAAAAACATATTTCAATAGTAATGGCTCTGTAGATGTAAGCTATGAGTATGTTGCCGGTGAACGACATGGCTGGAAGAAAAAATTTGATGAGGCCGGCAACCTTGTTTACCAGATGCGGTATGAAGCAAATGAACCGGTTGCCTATAGCTGGCTGGACCAGTCCGGCAAACTACTTCCCGAGAAGCCAATCGTTTCAGGGACAGCGAAAATCAACACTTTCTATAGTAATGGTAAGCCATCTGCAAGTTTTGAATTGATCGACGGAAAGCAGCATGGTAAAGACTTGTTGTATCACTTCGCTGGTGGTACCTGGATGGAAAGCATGGATATTTACGGTGAAACAGAGGGGCCACTCACCCTTTATCATGCAAATGGAAAAATACGGACCAGCGGTACATACAGTAGCGACAATCCCCACGGCATTTTTCGGGAATTTAACGATAAAGGTGTTCTTGTAGAAGATCTGCATTTTTATGACGGCGACTATCATGGACATCAGCGCTACTATGACGAGAATGGAAAGCTTATCCGGCACGCGTATTACTATTATGGTTTATTGATCTCCTACAAATGAAAACACTCAGCTTATTAATGTTGATGCTATGCAGCAATATTGTTGTATTCGCACAAAAGATTGAAGAAATCAAATCAAAATACCCTGGGCAGGAAGCGGTAGTATTGACAAATTCCCATCACTACAAGATCGCTGTAGTTGATGGACAACCTGCGGTTGAAAGCAAGGACCTGGAGCAGATCCTATACCTGTCTAACAACGCATCGGCTTATATGAGCCGTTACAGCTTCACCCATAGCAGTTTTCACCAACTGCAGGGTTACCAGGCGTTCACAAAGACGGCAGAGAGTAAACGGATTAAGGTTACCGATTTCAAAACATCACACAGCAAAACAAGCGGAATTTTTTATGATGATGTCAAAGAAACGGCGTTTGATTTTCCGGCCATCGCACCTGGCGCAGTTGGAACGCTTGAGCTAAACCTCAAACACAAGGATGCACATCTGCTTTCGCCATTTTACTTTAGCCGTGGAGTTCCGGTTCTTAACAGCGAGTTGAAGATCACTTTTCCGAAAGACATGAATATAAGATATATCATTCGCGGCGATGCAAAAGAGAAGGTGATATTCAAAGAGGAAACCAAACGCGGCGATCGAATCTATACTTTTACAGCTACGGATCTGCCGGAAGAACGCAGGTACGCGGATGCACCGGCACATGCCTGGTTTGCACTGCATGTTATATTTTTTATTGAAGATTATAAAAATGAGAAAGGCGAAACCGTACGTTATCTGGGCAACCTCGATGATCTCTATCGGTTAAACTATGGCTTCATAAAAGATCTTAACAAAGAAACCAAACCGGTACTCACCCAATTGGTTGATTCGCTTACAAAAAATGTGACTTCACAGGAGCAAAAAGCAAGAAACATTTATCGCTGGGTACAGGATAACATAAAATACGTTGCCTTTGAAGAAGGCATGGAAGGTTTTATTCCACGTGATGCAAACCTGGTATGCACCCGTCGTTTTGGCGATTGTAAAGACATGGCAAGTATCCTTACGCTGATGTTAAACACGGCAGGGGTACCCGCTTATTACACCTGGATAGGAACAAGACATCTGCCTTACCGCTATGAAGAAGTACCCACGCCAATTGTGGACAATCATATGATTTGTACCATCCTGCTCGATGGTAAATATATATTTTTGGATGGAACCGATGCTACCTGCGTGTTTGGCACTCCTTCGCAGGGAATACAGGGTAAAGAGGCGCTGTTATCCATTGATGAAAAAAATTACAAGGTGCTCACCGTGCCAATACCTGATAAATCAGTGAACACATTAACTGATTCAACTTTCCTGGAAATAGCCGCTGAAGGTTTGCATGGTCGGATTCACCAGGATCATCGTGGTTATTATGCCATGGCACTTAATGCTTCATTAAATTATACACTTGAAAACAATCGTGAACGCATGATGCGTTCAATGTTTAGCAGGGGATCAAATAAATTTAACCTGTTGAAGTTCGATGCTCCTCAAAAACATGATTACAGCAGGATTTCGCTGAAGGGAGAATTTCTCCTGCCCGATTATGCACGTAAAGCAGGCAATGATATTTTTATCAACCTGAATTTGTTTAAACACTATCTCGGTCAGGAGATTGATTTTCCCAAACGAAAGATGCCGATCGAATTAGATTTCCATTCTATCCGCAACTATGTTACAGTGTTAAAGATCCCGGCAGGCTATAAAGTGGCTTATCTGCCTGAATCAAAATCTTTTTATAACAAGATCTGGGGTTTTGATATAAAGTATGAACAAAAAGGTGATTCCATCATTCTTACCCAAAGTTTTACCAATGAGCACCTCCTGTTAAAACCTGATCAGTTCCAGGAATGGAACAAGGTTCTGGAGTCACTTTTTCCTTTGTATAAAGAGTCTATCAATCTTACTAAAATATAATCCAAACCCTATTGTTCACCCAAAGATCCATATGTCAAAACAACCGTCCCTACCAACCTTCGACAAAAACAAAGCTGTTGTTATTATGCCCGCGTCACGGGCCAAACAATCATTCGTTCCAACGCCAGGTAAAGTAGTTTGTATTCAACCATTCGTTGCTGATGCTGCAGTAACAAAAAAGCTGTCTAAGCCGCGAAAAAAGAACGGCTAACCGCCTTTTAATAAACATTCAAAGCTTAATTTAAACGATCCCTAAACCTCCTCCATGAAATCATTTTTTCTCTTAACATCAGCGCTTGTCGGTGCATTTACAGTTGCTGCGCAGCAGCCTGATTTTGAAAAAGAGCAATGGTCCGATAAACCGGTAATTCATCAGCTCGATCAGCGATACGATAAAGAATCCGCTGTAATTCTGCTTGACAAACGCCGGGTGGAATATATAGATGACAAGGCGGGCGACCTCAATATTTACAGAACTTTGCATCGGATTGTCCGCGTAAATGACGATACGGGGATCGAATCATTTAACAAGGTATATCTCAGTGTAACCGACAAATCCGAAATCGCTGATATACGGGCACGCACCATTTTACCCAACGGAAAGGTGATTGAAATTGATAAAAACAATATCCGTGATCAGAAAGATGATGACGGCACCAACTATAAAATCTTTGCATTAGAAGGGCTTGAAAAAGGGTGCGAGATCGAATTTTATTATACTTACAAAAGAAGCCCGTCTTATTTTGGGCGCGAGCTGATCCAGGGGGCTTTCCCTGTGGTAGATGCCCAGGTTGAAATAGTATCTCCTGAACGGCTCACTTTTGAAACAAAAAACTATAATGGCACGCCTTCAAAGAAAGATACCGTTCTGAATGGCAAAAAAATGATCCTGATCAGACAGCAGTCATTACCCGGAATTGAGCAGGAAAAATACAGCTACCAGACCGCTAATTTGCAGCGGGTGGAGTATAAACTTTCCTATAATAACGCCCGTAAACAAAATGACCGTTTGTTTACCTGGAACGAACTGGCAACGAGATTGTATCAAAACTATACGACCGTAACAGATAAAGAGTCAAAAAGAGCCGCTGAAATGGCGACCAAAAACAAGTGGGATAAACTTGCCACCGATAAAGAAAAGATTCTGGCAGTTGAACATTATCTGAAAAGGAATATCGCAGTGCGCAAGGATATCGGGACCGAAGACGCAGCAAATCTTGAAAAAATTATTCGTAATAAACTGGCTAGCCATTTTGGGATCATCCGGTTATATGCCGCCCTGTACAAATCGCTGAATGTACCGTTTCAGTTTGTGTTAACTGGCGACAGAACCGAATTTGAGGTTGACAGGTCATTTGAAAACTGGGATAACACAGAAAACCCTGTTTTGTATTTCCCGGGTGAAAAAGCATACCTGGCTCCTACCCTGATTGAGATGCGTTATCCCTGGATATATCCTACCTGGGGCGGCACAGATGGATTGTTTTGTAAGACAACTACGATCGGGAACTTTACCACGGCTGTTGCAGAGATTCGTCCGATCGCCCTGCATCATTATTCACAAAGTGCGAGCAATATTGATGCGGTGGTCAGGTTGAATAAACAGCACGATTCTGCAGAGATCGATGTAAAACAAAGTTATAATGGGTATTCAGCATCAGTGTATCGCGCATCATATAACTTTAGTTCGGCTGATCAGCAACGTGAGATGGTCAAGAGCCTTGTTAAGTTTGCAACCAATACAGAACATATTCTAACCAGTAAAGTAGAAAACCAGGATTTCGAAAGTTATCCCGATAACAAACCGTTTGTATTGCAGGCGAGTGTCAGGGCCAGCGAACTGATTGAAAAAGCCGGAAATAAGTTGCTCTTGAAAATAGGTTTGCTGATTGGTGCGCAAGCCGAGATGTACCAGGAAAAAGAAAGAAAGCTGCCGATGCAGTTAGAGTATCCCCATGTGCTGGAACGCACCATTCGTTTTGAAATCCCTGATGGGTACACGGTAGTGAATGCTTCGGATTTAAGTCTGAACCATGTAGTCAGCGAAAACGGAGAACCCACTATGGGCTTTGTATCCAAATACACCGTTGATAAAAACATATTGTCGATCCACATCATGGAAGACTACCGCAAAACCTTTTATCCAAAAGATCAGTATGAGGCTTTTAAAAAAGTTATCAATACTGCCGCGGATTTTAATAAGATTGCACTGGTATTGGAGAAGAAGTCGTAAGGAACTTTTGCAGGCACATTGAGTTCTTTTGGCGGACGGCGATTGTTTTAATTAAAAATAGCTTAAAACAATGAATCGCGAAAAACCCAAACTATATAGAAAAGTAAACACTAAGGCGCACGGCGTTCATCATCTGTTTGGCGGTGATTTCAAAGATACCAGGAAGGCAACAAGGGAAACTTTACAACAGGTTAAGGGAACTATGTTTGGCACCAAACAAAGAGGTCTTGATTATACTCCCCTCGCGAAGTTTTTATTGGCGAAAGTCGGTTGCAACTGGGATGAGGTGTTCAGCGAAGCGGTATCACGTCTTGACAAACAGGAACCGATATTCCGGTTAGTCGCCCTTCATGAGCATGAGAAAAAAGATATCGTCCGCTTGGGCGAATCAGCCTATTTTTCCGGCTTATTTGTAGATGATGAAGGTATCTTACAGTTGGTAAACCCGGACCTTAAAGCCCTTGACATGAAACCCTCTTGCACCTGTTGCACCCACACATTCAACGGCAAAATCTTTGGAACAGAATAGGCGTTCAGATTTAGCCATGTGCATACTAATTACCGCACCTCCAGAATGAAATCTCACATTGTATTTACCGACACGTAAAAGGCCAAAATGACATTGAGGTCATCAGGATATTGCCCCAGCAAATGAACATAGAGAACTTGTTAAACGAGTCACCACAAAAAACAATGCTGCATCAATTTTGAAGTGAATTTTCTCAGCCTCTTACATTAATCCCCCAAGGCAGTGAGGTTGTTTGCAAAGGTGCTGGGTTACCGGCGGCGCCTTTGATTCCGCAGCCCGGATATAACGTAACGTCAGAGTATCACGCGGAATCAGCAGCGCCGCCGGCAATCCCGCACCAGCCGCAAACCCTCCGAACGTACGCCCTAAACCGCGTCCACATCCGGTATAATCACAACAGCGCGGAAATTTTTATCATTATGCAGCACCGCAATCTGATCATGTATCAGCGCCTTGCAGCGGTTAGTGAGCGTTGTATCTTTTGGCAACTTCAATAACAGCTCCATCAGGAACTGGTTACGCACACGATTAACAACAGGCTCGGCGGGCCCCATCATATACCTCCCGAACTCAGCTTTAAGCGCCAGCGCAAATGCGTTTGCTGCTCCTGCCACCACATCTTTAACACGATGTTTAAAAGTAAGTTGTATGGTGCGTGAAAATGGTGGATAACCGAATTGTTTGCGGGCTTCAATCTCGTTTTTATAGAACAGCTCATAGTTATGTGCTGCGAGATAACCCAATACAGGATGTGTGACCTGCGCCACCTGGATCATTACCTTGCCTTCACCATCTTTGCGTCCCGCCCTGCCACTCACCTGCTCCATCAATTGAAAAGCCCTTTCATTCACCCGGAAATCAGCAAAGCTGAGGAGACTGTCTGCATCAAGGATGCCGACAAGATTTACGTTTTCAAAATCAAGTCCTTTAACTACCATCTGTGTGCCGATCAGCACATCTATACGGTGTTGTTCGAATTGCTGGATCAGGTTGTCATGCGCTTGTTTGCCACGAACGGAATCAATATCCATTCTTGCGATCCTGGCTTTGGGTATTAATTCTTCAAGTCTTTCTTCAATCTTTTCTGTACCAAAATTCTGTTGCATGAACTGGTCGCTTCCGCATGCTTCGCAGCGATGAACAGTGGGATATACTGTGCCGCAATAATGACAATGTAATTTGTTCGTGTTTTTATGGAAGGTTAGACTAACATCACAATACCGGCAATGCGGTATCCATCCGCACGCACGACAAACCTGGTAAGGTGAATAACCGCGGCGGTTCTGGAAGAGAATAACCTGTTTCCCTTTTTCTATCGATGCTTCGATCGCGGTTTGCATTGGCTGGCTGACCATGATCTTTTCATTCCCGGTTTTGAACTGCTTTTTGATATCAATCAGTTCTATGGAGGGTAGCTGAACCCCACCGAATCGTTCATCAAGCACGGCAAAACCATATTTTCCGTTTTGCGCGTTATAATACGTTTCAACAGAAGGCGTGGCGCTTCCGAGCAACACTTTAGCTTTAAAAAGCGACGCATAAAAAATTGCCGCATCGCGTGCATTGTATCTCGGCGCCGGGTCCTGTTGTTTGTAAGAGGTATCGTGTTCTTCATCAACGATCACGAGACCAAGATCTGTAAATGGCAAGAACAATCCGGACCTTGCGGCGAGTACTACCTTGAGTTCACCGTTTTTTACTTTGTTCCAGATTTCAACCCGTTCATTTTGGTTGAACTTGCTATGATAGATACCGATATATCCGCCAAAATGTTTTTGTAAACGGCGGATGATTTGTGAAGTCAAAGCGATCTCCGGCAACAGGTATAGCACTTGCTTACCCTGGCGGATAAACTGTTCTATCAGGCGGATATACACGAGCGTTTTCCCGCTTGAGGTAACACCATGCAACAGGCAGACAGACTTCTCCTCAAAACTATTGTTCACTGCTGCAAGCGCCACCAGTTGTTTTGGTGTAAGTTCAAAATCAATTTTGATATCCCGCGGCAGGTAACGGATGCGATCAACCTGTCGTTTTTCGAGCCATAAAATATCCTTCTCCACCAAACCTTTCAACTGTGCGTCAGACGCATTACTTTTTTTAAGCAGACCCTGTTTCGTGACCTCCCCGGTAGTTTTACTGAGATGCAGGTAAGCCAACAGCAGCTCCATTTGTTTTGGAGCTTTTGTCCAGTTGTTGAGCAGATCTGCCAGTTTATCTTCATTATCATACACCGGGTTCAGCAACACATAGGTTTCTTTGCGCGGCGTGTACGTTTCTTTGAGTGATTCCCATACAAAACAACACCGGGTGTCTATGAGCTTTTTGATGACCGGGTAAACGCGTGGTGATTCCAGTAGCTCCTGTACTTCGGTCACCTTAAGTTCCTTCTTCACCGCTAGTGCCTGCGCCACGATAAATTCTTCTTCTTCCAGCATTGAAAAATCTTCCCCATGTTCTTCATTAAACACGAGAATCGTTTCGCTGCTTAATTTAAAATGTGCTGGTAGTGCGGCAGCCATTACCTCGCCTTCACTGCACATATAGTATCGCGCGATCCATTCCCACAGTTGTAACTGTTCCGGAAAAACGATCGGCTCAGCATCGAGCACATTCAGCAGATCCTTCGCCTCAAAAGGCGGTTGATCATGATGTACCCTTTTTACGACACCTGCGTATTTTTTGTTCTTCCCCAACACCACTTCTACCCTGCATCCGGGCAATACCTGGGATTCCAGCCCGGGCGGAACGGACCAGGTGTAATTTTTTGGGAGAGCGAGAGGGATAATTATTTCTGCAAACATGTTCTGCCATTCGGTGCAACCCGCAATATACAGCGGAAGGTTTTGAAACTACCCGTTAATTACGGGTTATTGATCGTGTTTTGCGGCCGGATCCAGGACGCATTGTGCTCAATCAGTTTTGCTTCCATCGCAACATAAACCTTTGCCTTGAGTTGTTGAAGATCTGCTATTGTGAGACCTGTAGTTGAAATCTCTTTCATAAATATCGCCCTTGACCTGCCCGGTGTGAGATGGAGTACCTGCTTATAGCACATGCGATCGTATGCGTCAAGAAAAATGATCGGTTTGATGGGTGTCTGCATTTCGATAGCCAGTCGGAAAGCACCGTCAAAAAAGGATTTAAGCGGCGCATGGGTTTCATTAAAGGTGCCTTCAGGAAAGATAAAAATAGAAATGTCTTTCTTAAGCACAGATTTTAGGATACGGACACTATTGGCACGCGCAGCAGCGTGGCTGCGATCTACCGTAACCACCGCTTTCCGGTAGATATACCCAAACACCGGCACTTTTGAAGTTTCGACCTTGCCCAGGACCCGAACATGCTGACGCAGAGCTTTGGCAAGTATTGGTGCATCGATATACGAGATGTGGTTAGCAACAAAGATGTATTGTTTCGATTTATCGTGCGGCACCTCGTAGTAATTACGATGCCGGATACCGATCAGGAAAAACCAGGTATCGGCCCAGAATGTGCAGATCCGGTAGATCGCGTTACCCCCGCGAACGCGTCCGAAAAAGGAAGCAATCACCACAAAGGGCACAATAATAAACATGGTTGCCAGGAAGATGACCAGCGCATAAGCCGCATACAAATACCTGGCCGCCGAAACAAATATCTTGATCAATTCACGCACTTGAAAAGGAAAAATATCATTTTGGAGCGGGAAAAACTAATTGGCGGTTTAGTTACAATGACAGGTCCAGTCGGTATTCAGATCGATGCATGTTACCAGTACCAGTGCATCGTCGGTTTGTGCGAATACCACCCGAACCAGTTGCTTATCGCGGGTGATGCCTTCGAGTGCGAAACGCGGATCGCCTTTGGCTTTGAGGTCCGACTTTTCCCAGTTGATTTTTCCTTTGTCGCGGATTTCTTTGATTTCGTATTCGTCGATGTTGCGGCAATCCATCCGGCACCGTCCGTGGCGGGAATAGATGATTTTGTCGAGTTTGCGGTTGAATTCGACCCCTCCTTGTTTATCAGCTGAGTTGAATTTTGCGGGTTCTGAAGCTGCATTTTGGCCCGTTTTTTCTTTTGCGGGTATCGATCCCGCAGCGTCAACGTTCCCTGCTTGCTGGTTCCGTTGCACAAGCACCAGCGTTGTGATCGACACTAACAATACCAGGAAAACGGTCCTTCTACGTTGTCTCATAGGGATGCAAGATATTCAATCGCCCAATTGGGCACTACCCCGTTTGCCGATTTATAGTAACTTTGCGCCCTTATGTCGGCGAAAAGAACTGTTGCGTTTCATACTTTGGGTTGTAAACTGAATTTTTCAGAGACTTCTTCGCTATCGCGTTTACTGGAAGCGGAAGGTTTTGAGAAACGTGAGTTTACCGAACCTGCCGATGTGTACGTGATCAACACCTGTTCCGTTACTGAAAACGCTGATAAGGAATGCCGCTACCTGGTTCGGAAGATTCAGCGGCAGGCACCGGAAAGTTTTGTGGTGATCACTGGTTGCTACGCTCAGCTGAAGCCTGCTGAAATCGCGACGATCCCCGGGGTTGACCTGGTTCTTGGGGCGGCGGAAAAGTTTAATATTGGCCAGCACCTGAAGGATTTATCAAAGGGTGATTCGGCAAAGATCTGCAGTTGTGATATCGGTGAGGTTACTGGTTTTAATGCATCATTTTCGATGAATGACCGCACCCGCACTTTTCTGAAGGTGCAGGATGGTTGTGATTATTCCTGTTCCTTTTGTACGATTCCGATGGCGCGGGGGAAAAGCCGCAGTGACGTTGTTGAAAATGTCGTATCAAACGTGCGCCAACTTGCGGGCACCGGTGTGCAGGAGATCGTGTTAACGGGTGTAAACCTGGGCGACTTCGGCAAGGGCCCTGATGGCAATAAAAAGAGCGCAGAAAGCTTTTTTGACCTCGTGCAGGAGTTGGATAAGATTGATGGCATTGCGCGTTACCGGATCTCTTCTATTGAGCCTAATTTGCTTACCAATGACATCATTGAATTTGTTGCCAACAGCGATAAGTTCATGCCGCATTTTCATATTCCGCTTCAGAGCGGCAGTAATACCATATTGCGTCTGATGCGTCGCCGTTACCAGCGCGAGTTGTATGCCGATCGTGTGGCATTGATCAAAACCCTGATGCCGCATTGCGCGATTGGCGTGGATGTGATCGTTGGTTTCCCCGGCGAAACGGATGTTGAGTTCCGTGAGACTTATGACTTTTTACATGCCCTGGATGTTTCCTATTTGCATGTGTTTACATATTCCGAGCGCGCTAACACAAAAGCTTTAGAAATAGAACCGGTTGTTCCGATGCATATACGTAACGAACGTAATAAAGCTTTGCGCAATCTTTCGTACATGAAGCAACAGTACTTCAACGCCCAGCATTCGGGCGAAACCCGCAAAGTGTTGTTTGAAAAACATAGCAACGACGCGATGATGGAAGGTTATACTGATAATTATATCAAGGTGACTGTTCCGAGAAAGGCTGAGTGGGTGAATAAGATTGTTGAGTGGAAGTTGTGATTTATCTCGCAGTGATTGATCGATCAGTTTTTCAAGAAAAAAATAAGAAAAAAATTTGCGTAAGATATTCATTCCCCTATCTTTGCAATCCCAAACGGAAAAAGGGAGTTTAGCTCAGCTGGTTCAGAGCATCCCGTTTTACAAAAAGGGAGAGTCGGTAGTTCTAATTCATAGTTCTAAAAAATAGGGAGTTTAGCTCAGCTGGTTCAGAGCATCCCGTTTTACAAAACGGGAGAGTCGGCGGGCAAAATTTCTTAGTTCTAACATATTATTGGGAGTTTAGCTCAGCTGGTTCAGAGCATCTGCCTTACAAGCAGAGGGTCGGCGGTTCGAACCCGTCAACTCCCACATCACAAAAAGGTTTCATCAAGATGGAGCCTTTTTTTTGGACTTAGCATGGTACTTATTGAGCGTACTTGCACCAAAAGTGATGAAAAACCACCATGCGCCGGAATGACAGTTGTAAAACCTCGGCATTTTTACTAAAGCCTCAGCTACCCAACTTTTTTTGCATTGTCAAAGCCATAGCGGCCTGGCTTGTACTGGGGGCCATCTTCCAGAATGAGGGGGTATCATAATTCAGAACAGGGGGTACCATGTACCAGTATATACACTTATCAGAAACTAGTTTAGTAGTGAGTCTCCGAGAAAATCCGGATACCGAATCGGATTATTGGCCATCGCTGCATAAAGGTTCTCTTTATCCGTGGGCTTTTGATCAATTATCACCATCTGCCCGTTTGCGGGTCCATAGTTCTAAAAAACGCGTCGTACTGGCTGAGATCTAGATCGGTCGTGTGCTCTATTCCGTTGAATTTGCTGTCATTCTCGCGCTTTGCCTCCGCCTTCGAACTAGTCACCGTCATAGTCAGCCCAAACGGATAATAACTAGCCGAAAGATTATCTAATTGACACACTCAGGAGTTCCTCAAAAAGCCATTGATTATTACAGAAAATAAAGCGCCCAGATGAATAATTTTTAAATTGCGATAATTGATAATTACAGAAATTAAAGGTGAAAAATGTTTGTGAACCGGTTTTAACAAGTGGCTAAGCGATTGCTTTAAGCTCATCAATCGTTTCTTGGCTATCACAAATTTCATGTAAGCGGTCATATATAAGAGCAACATAACTTTTTGATGCAAGGCCATTCTTTGCCAGTTTAATATCTTGAACACAACTTTCTATTACAAGCCAATCCTTATCTGTCATAATTGCCTTTTGTTCAACAGTCCCTGCCCGAGCCCATCCGTCAATATCGCCTCTATAATGCCTGTAAATGGCAATTTTTCCTTTCGTTATCATGGTATAAACACATTATGAAATATTATAGAATTTTTCCCCTTAAGAAGTGGATACTCGATTGTCCGCCAAGTGCTACTCAGTCGAACTTGAGATGTACTAATTTATCCGGACAGTTAAGTTGCTTAAATTTGCAAAACAATGACTGGCAAAAACACGAAAAGATCTCGTAGAAAGTATGACGCATCATTCAAAGAAGATGTTCTGAAGATGATTTCATCCGGACGTTCCGCTGCCGAAGTTTCTCAGGCCTTGGGTATCGGAACAAATTTAATTTATCGTTGGATCAAGTTATCAAACATTGCTTCACCCAGCTCGGGTTCAAACCTTACGGGCTCAAATTCAAATGCGGAGGTAGATCGCTTGAAAGCTGAACTGCGCCGTACAGAGCAGGAACGTGATATTTTAAAAAAAGCATTGGCCATCTTCAGCCGTGGGACCTGAAAACGGTGTATAAATTTATTCATTCGATGACGGGTCAATATTCTGTTCAATTGCTTTGCAGCGTGTTGGAGGTTAGTCGCAGTTGTTATTATGATTGGCGCTCGGGTCAGACATATCAGGTAACTGCGAAAAACATTACGCTGGAAAATCGCGTAGTGAATCTTTTCCATCGTCATAAACGCCGTTATGGATCCCGAAGGGTTGCAGCTGAGCTTGGCAATCAAAACGTCCCTATAAGCCTGTATAAGGTCAGGAAGCTGCTTTCGCGCAATGGCTTAAAGGCTATTCAACCCAGATCATTTGTGCCTAAAACAACTAATAGTGGTCATACTTTAAAAATCAGCCCCAATCTCTTGAAAACAAGACCCTTCCCGTCTTCTATAAACGAAGTATGGGTAGGTGACATCACATATATTCCGATGGCAGATGGCAAGTTTAATTACTTGAGCACCTGGATGGACCTGTATTCCAGAAGAATTGTCGGCTGGGATTTGCAGGATCACATGAGAGAGTCGCTTGTCAGTGTGTCTTTGCTAAAGGCCTTGAAAAGTCGAAAGATAAAGCCCGGCCTGCTGGCACACAGTGATAAGGGAGGTCAATATGCTTCTACCAGGTTTAGAGCTATCCTTACAAAAAATGGGATTGAACAGAGTATGAGTGATGCAAAGAATGCGTATGATAACGCCCATATGGAATCCTTCTTCAGCAGATTCAAAGCCGAGCTATTGGAAGGAGGCGTTTTTCAAAATACTGAAGATGGCAGAACCGAAATTTTTGAATTCAGAGAGATGTACTATAACACTGAAAGACTTCACTCCTCACTTGGGTACTTGTCACCCAATGCATATAAAAAACGCCAATCATGATTATTAACAGCATACTAACCCATGGATTAAAACCCGTTAATTTAAGGTGGTCATGGACCTCCGGATGAACAACAAAGAAATTATCAAAGAACTTGATATGCCCCGATGTCCGGAAATATTCCTGGCAGGTTGCACCTCTGCAGAGCCTGATTCCGCTTCTTTCCGGCACGTCAAAAGTAAAAGAATTATCTATTAATAACAAAAATTGAAATCGATACAATGCAGTAAAGACACGCATTTCAACCGAATCAGTAAACCATTTTATAAAGAAAAAAAGAACCAAAAAAAGAAAGAAGAAAAGGAATGGGCTATCGCCCATGAATCTTTTTGATTAGGTTTGTTAAGGCATTGCATCCAAGCATGTCTGGAAGTTGATTAGAACAAAACAATATTATTAACGCTTATCAACTACACTGTCCGGATTAATCGACACACCTCA
>JAEZGI010000065.1 GCA_023416995.1 Bacteroidota bacterium | reverse complement strand
GCTATGATAGTTGGTTTCTCCTGGACCGCAGGTGCCCAGGTTTTTGTTAGAGTTCGTCCTGCAGCGCCGCAGGTCAGGGTCCACGTTCTTCCACCATCACCACGTCATGTCTGGATCGAAGGGAACTGGGTGCCCCGTGGCCGAAATTATGTCTGGCAGGAAGGTTACTGGGTGGTGCCCAAACGCGGACACAGGTGGTCGAAAGGATATTGGCAACACACGCGCAGGGGATATGTATGGGTGCCGGGTAAGTGGCACCGTGTGCGGGGCAGGTATTAACAGGCGGTGCGGCTTTTTATGGTAGAACTGCTGCATTGCCATAAATTTGCCGCCTCTAACAGTCAATATATGAAAATGAAGTTTCGCCTCTCCTTCTTATTATTTGTATCTATTCTTAACATCCACAATGTCGCTGCCCAGGGTGGACTCAACTGGACGCCTGACGGCACGGGGTACTATACCATTCAGTCTGGTGAAATCGTTCAGATAACATTGCCCGCCCAGGTAAAAACGGTTCTTTTTGATAAGAAAAGTCTGACCCCGACCGACAGCACTGCCAGCCT
The DNA here is from genome assembly GCA_023416995.1 of Bacteroidota bacterium. Lineage (GTDB taxonomy): Bacteria > Bacteroidota > Bacteroidia > Chitinophagales > Chitinophagaceae > DATHKG01. The sequence goes on along the minus strand of JAEZGI010000065.1, from coordinate 32,519 downwards.
GGTACCCGCATCGTTCACCTATTCAGAAGACAGGTCGAAACTTTTGCTGTTTACAAATACCCGGAAGGTGTGGCGTTATAATACCCGGGGTGATTACTGGGTGCTGAATACTTCTACAAAACAACTGCATAAGCTCGGCAAAAACCTTCCCGCTGCATCCCTGATGTTTGCCAAATTTTCGCCTGATGGAAAAATGGTAGCCTATGTCAGCAACTATAATATCTATGTTGAAGAGTTGGAGAATGGCAAGATCCGCCAACTGACCGCTGACGGTAATCGCAAACTGATCAACGGAACATTTGATTGGGTGTACGAAGAGGAATTTAACGCCAGGGATGGTTTCCGCTGGAGTCCGGACAGTCGTCGCATCTCGTTCTGGCAGATCGATGCACGCAATACCAAGGACTACCTGATGGTGAATAACACCGACTCCTTGTATCCCTTCGTTGTACCTGTTGAATATCCTATTTCGGGCGAACCACCGTCCCCGTTCAGGATCGGCGTTATCGAACTGGCCTCAGGTTCAGTAAACTGGATGGAGCTGCCCACGAATCCGGTTCTTGGATCGTATGTGCCCGCTATGGACTGGGCAGGAAATAGCAATGAACTGCTTGTTCAGCATCTTAACCGTAAGCAAAATGAGCTGCAGCTCATTCTTTCGGATATCCGCACGGGGAAACCAACCATTATTTATAAAGAAAATGACGCCGCGTGGATTGACATTCAAAGCTCAGTAGATGGTAATTCAACCAATGGTGGCTGGGACTGGCTGTCGGGCGGAAAGGAGTTTTTGTGGACCTCCGAAAAAGACGGCTGGCGCCATCTGTACAGGATTTCGCGTGATGGCAAAAAGTCAACGCTTGTTACAAAGGGCGATTTTGACGTAATTGACCTGGTGGCGATTGACGAGAAGGCGGGTTATGTATATTATATGGCCTCACCTGATAATGCCACTCAAAGTTATCTGTACCGTTCAAAACTTGACGGCAAATCGAACCCGCAACGTGTTTCACCTGCCCATCAGCGGGGCACGCACAGTTATGATATCGCCCCGGGAGCGAAATTTGCCATGCATTCATTCAGCAATTATTATACAAATGGCGGCCGGGAATTCATTTCATTATCGGATCATAAAGCTTTAATCGGCGAAAGCAAGATAGATGCGGCGGTAAAGGCGGCTGACAGTTCAGGTGCATCGGTTTCATTTTTCAAGGTAAAAACTGCGGAAGGCATCGAGATGGACGGCTGGATGGCGAAACCTAAAAACTTTGATCCTTCTAAAAAATACCCCGTTGTGTTTTACGTGTACACCGAACCTGCCGGTGCTAATGTAAAAGATCGTTTTGGCGTGGGTCGCAATTTTCTTTATGCCGGTGATATGCAGGCCGACGGATATATTTACATGAGTATCGATAACCGGGGTACCCCGGTGCCCAAGGGCCGCGAGTGGCGCAAATCGGTTTATCGCAAGATCGGGCTGGTGAATATTGCTGACCAGGCTGCTGCAGCGCGCGAGATCCTCAAGTGGCCCTTTGTTGATTCCAGCCGGATTGCTGTCTGGGGCTGGAGCGGCGGTGGCTCTGCAACCTTAAATCTTATGTTTCAATACCCGGAGATCTATAAAACCGGGATCTCGGTGGCAGCCGTTGCTAACCAGCGTACTTATGATAATATTTACCAGGAAAGATACATGGGTTTGCCGCAGGAGAACGCGGAAGATTTTGTAAAAGGTTCGCCTGTTACCTACGCAAAGAATCTGAAGGGCAATCTTTTGTACATCCATGGTACGGGTGACGACAATGTGCACTGGAACAATGCTGAGATGCTGATTAATGAACTGGTCAGGCATAACCGGCAGTTCCAGTTGATGGCGTATCCGAACCGTACACATGGAATTTCGGAAGGAGAGGGCACCGGCCGGCACCTATCTACCCTGTTCACAAACTACCTGCGTACTCATTGTGCGCCCGGTGGAAGGTGAGGAGGGGTGGTTGACGGGGGAGATCTTATCCCGGAAAAATGGCAAATGGAAGATTTTTTAAGGTTTTTCGTAAAAAACTGAAGGAAATCTTTTGCCGATAACAAAACACCCGTTACCTTTGCACTCCCAATTAAAAATTGGATTTAGGCATATGTCCCAGAGAATCAGAATAAAATTACAGTCTTACGATCACAACCTGGTAGATAAATCTGCTGAGAAGATCGTAAAAACAGTGCGCACAACAGGCGCAGTAGTAACAGGACCGATTCCTTTACCTACACGCAAGAAAATTTTTACGGTACTTCGTTCACCGCACGTGAACAAGAAAAGCCGTGAGCAGTTCCAGTTGGCTACGCATAAGCGTTTGCTGGACATTTACACTTCTTCTTCACGTACAGTAGATGCGCTTAGTAAGCTGGATCTGCCAAGTGGAGTTGATGTTGAAATAAAAGCCTGATAACAAATGAATAACCCTTCCCGGTTTCGATTGCGGAGGGTTTTTTATATAAGTTCTTTCAAACCTATCTGTAAACGGAGCGATCCTAAAACAGCGCTGGGTAAAGAGGTTTCTGAAAGCAGTAACCTGGTAAAACAACATTAAAATATGAACTAGCCCTTCGAGGTTAGTTTACCGTCGGTACTTCCTCTCCCACAAGTGGGAAAAACGGAAAAGGTCGGCGGCAAACGGGGATTGAAGTTGCCAATGATTGTCAGCAATCATTTTGCGAATGTCTCTTCAACCTTTCGAAGGCACAAATTGTACTAACAATGAAAGGAATTATTGGCAAAAAAATTGGGATGACCAGCATCTTCGGCCCCGATGGTAAGCAGACCCCCTGCACCATCATTGAAGCGGGACCAAATGTGGTTACCCAGGTAAAGACAAAAGACTCCGACGGATACAATGCTATCCAGTTAGCTTTCGGCGACAAGAATGAAAAACACACCATTTCTGCCGAAAAAAATCACTTCGCTAAAGCCAATACAGCAGCAAAAAAGTTTGTAAAAGAATTTCGCGATTACTCTCTTGAGAAAGCGCTCGGTGATACTGTCACTGTAGACATTTTCGCAGAGGGAGATAAAGTGGAAATCGTGGGTACTACCAAAGGAAAGGGTTTCCAGGGTGTTGTAAGACGTCATGGATTCCATGGTGTTGGTGAGCAGTCTCACGGTCAGCACGATCGTCAGAGAGCACCGGGTTCTATCGGTAACTCTTCTGATGCTTCACGCGTTTTCAAAGGTATGCGCATGGCCGGTCGTATGGGCGGTGATCGCGTTAAGGTGAAAGGTTTGAAAGTAGTGAAAGTCTTTACCGAGAAAAATTACCTCCTGGTTACCGGTTCGGTTCCTGGTCATAATGGTTCAATTGTCTTAATTCAGAAATAAGGATACAATGCAAGTAGACGTTTTAAATATAAAAGGTGAAAAGTCGGGTCGCTCGATCGAGTTACCGGATGAGATCTTCGCAATTGAGCCGAATGATCACGTCATTTATCTGGCTGTAAAGCAACATCTTGCTGCACAGCGCCAGGGAACACATAAAGTAAAGACCCGTCTTGAAGTAAAAGGTTCCAGCAAAAAACTTCACCGTCAGAAAGGTACAGGTGGTGCACGTAAAGGTAATCTCCGTAGCCCTTTGAACAAGGGTGGTGGTAGTATCTTCGGGCCAAAACCACGTGATTATGATATCAAGCTTAACCGTAAAGTAAAGGATCTCGCTAAAATGAGTGCACTTACTTACAAGGCTAAAGAAAACGGGATCATGATCGTTGAGGATATCAACCTTGAGGCTCCAAAAACAAAACAACTTACCCAGATACTGGGTGGTCTTAAGATCAACTCCAAAAAGTTGTTGTTCATCTATCCTGAAGATAACGAAAACCTGTTCCTGAGTGTGCGTAACATTCCCAAGGTTAAAGGTTCGTTGCTGGCAGATATGAGCACTTACGACATCGTTAACGCAGACGTATTGGTTCTTACAGAAAGCACTGCCAAAGTGTTTGCTGAAGACGAGGCAGCTGTAGAAGCATAAATAGTACCCTTTCGAAGGGACGCATTATAAATTTTCAAATTGAGTGTTATATGAGACTCGCAGAAGTTCTGATAAAACCAATAGTGACCGAAAAAAGTAATAAGCTTACTGACAGCAGCCGTACCTACGCTTTCCGCGTGGCACGTAAAGCCAATAAACTCGAAGTAAAAAAAGCTATCGAAGATTTTTATGGTGTTACTGTTACTGAGGTTAACACAGTGGTTGTTCCTGGTAAAGCGAAATCACGTTTTACAAAAGCCGGTGTGATCTCTGGTCGTAAGCCAGCTTACAAAAAGGCTTATGTGAAAGTGGCTGAAGGTGAAACAATTGATTTGTACGCCAACATCTGATTTACGCGAACTACTGATAAGAATGGTGAGTCAATCACCGCAAAGCATTGACAAAGATTTTAAAAACTGTATAAGTAATTAAACATGGCACTTAGAAAATACAAACCGATTACCGCAGGAACACGCTGGAGAATTGGTAATGCATACGCCGAGATAACTTCCGACACTCCGGAAAAGAGCTTGTTGGAAAGTACAAAATCAACCGGTGGTAGAAACGTTCAGGGACGCAGATCTATGCGCTACAGAGGCGGTGGTCACAAGAAGATGTATCGTATTGTTGATTTCAAAAGAGACAAGAAGAATATCCCTGCAACTGTTGCAACTATTGAATACGATCCGAACCGTACCGCATTTATTGCTTTGTTGCATTATGCTGATGGTGAGAAAAGATATATCCTCGCGCCACAAGGCTTACAGGTTGGTGGTTCAGTTATCTCTGGTAACGAAGTAGCTCCTGAAGTTGGTAATGCGCTGTTGATGAAAAATATTCCACTTGGTACTAACATCCATAACATTGAGATGCAACCAGGCCAGGGTGGAAAGCTGGTTCGCAGTGCTGGTTCATCTGCACAGTTGACCAACAAGGAAGAAAGATACGCTGTATTGAAAATGCCTTCCGGTGAATTGAGAAAAGTGCTGATTAACTGTTATGCTACCGTTGGTATCGTAAGTAATGGTGATCATAGCCTGGAAACAATGGGTAAAGCCGGTCGTAACCGTTGGAAAGGTATTAAGCCAAGAACCCGTGGTGTAGCGATGAACCCTGTAGATCACCCGATGGGTGGTGGTGAAGGTAAGGCTTCAGGTGGTCATCCACGTTCAAGGACCGGTAAGTACGCTAAAGGTCTGAAAACACGCCAGAGAGGAAAAGGCAGCGACAAGCTGATCATCCAGACCAAAAAAGGTAAAAAATTAGCACAGTAATTTATTCTCAAATTCAAATTTTCAAATTACCATGGCTCGTTCAATTAAAAAAGGCCCTTATGTAGCTGCCGGACTTGAAGAAAAAGTTTTGGCAATCAACGAAGGTAAAAGCAAGAGAAGTGTGATTAAAACATGGAGCCGTCGTTCTACCATAACTCCGGACTTCGTTGGACATACTTTTGCTGTTCACAACGGTAATAAATTCATCCCTGTCTATGTGACTGAATTTATGGTTGGTCACAAACTCGGTGAATTTGCACCTACCAGGAACTTCAAGGGTCACTCAAGTAAGAAGGTGGCGTAATGATTTCGGGTACCGGGCAACCGGGTAAGCGATCTCATCACACACAAAGTAAAAAAGTTGCATAACTAAAAGTTGCTTAGTCGAATCAGCCTCGCCAAGGCATCGGCTGACGAAGAAAAATAATAAAAATGGAAGCAGTAGCTAAACTCAAAAATTATCCCACATCACCACGCAGAATGCGTTTGCTGGCTGATGAGATCCGTGGTAAAGAAGTCGAGAAGGCGTTGGCGTTTCTGGAATATCATCCACAGCATTCTGCCACACCTTTGCAGAAATTATTGTTGAGTGCCATCAACAACTGGAAGCAGAAGAACGAGAACGAAAGTGCGGAAGATGCTAACCTGGTGGTAAAAACAATTTTCGTAGATGGCGCAAGAACATTGAAAAGAATGTTACCTGCACCACAGGGTCGGGCATACCGGATGCGTAAGCGCAGTAACCATGTTACGATCATCGTAGACAAAAAAGCAACTAAATAATTAATTTTTCTAAATCATAATAAATGGGTCAGAAAACAAATCCTATTGGTGCCAGGTTAGGGATCATTCGCGGTTGGGAATCTAACTGGTATGGTAACAGAAGAGATTTTTCTACCAAGTTGATAGAGGATAACAGAATCAGAACTTATCTGAATGCCCGTATCAACAAAGGTGGTATCTCAAAGATCGTTATTGAGCGTACGCTTAATAAACTGATCATAACCATTCATACATCTAAGCCTGGTATCATCATCGGTAAAGGTGGTGGCGAAGTTGACCGTATTAAAGAAGAGTTGAAGAAACTGACCGGTAAGGATGATGTTCAGATTAATATCCTTGAGATTCGTCGTCCTGAACTGGATGCGATGATCGTAGGAGATACAATCGCCCGTCAGATCGAAAACCGTATCAATTATAAAAGAGCTATCAAGATGGCAATTGCTTCTGCGCTTCGTATGGGTGCTGAAGGAATCAAGATCAAGGTTGGTGGTCGTTTGGGCGGTGCAGAAATTGCGCGTTCAGAAGAGATCAAACAAGGTCGTACGCCGTTGCATACACTGCGTATGGATATTGATTATGCAAACGTATTTGCACTTACTGTTTATGGTAAGATCGGTATTAAAGTATGGATCTGTAAAGGTGAAGTACTTGGTCAGCGCGATTTGAATCCAAACTTTGTTGGTGGTAAGAGTGATGTAAGTGACAGAAGAGATCGTCCGGGTGATGATATGAGAGATCAACGTGGTGGCGGTGATCGCAGAGGTGGTGATCGCAGAGGCGGCGGTGGTCCTGGTGGTGACCGCAGAGGCGGTGGCGACAGAAGAGGTCCTGCCGGCGGTGGTGGAAGAAGATAGAAAAACAAATTACCCAATTTTCAAATTTTCAAATTTTAGATAGATGTTACAGCCAAAAAGAACCAAACATAGGAAAGCGCAGAAGGGGCGGATCCGGGAAGTTGCAAAACGCGGATATTCTATATCATTCGGTTCGTTCGCACTGAAAGCTATGGAACCTATTTGGTTGACCAACCGCCAGATTGAAGCGGCTCGCCAGGCTATGACCCGTGCTATGAAACGGGAAGGAAACGTTTGGATCCGTGTATTCCCCGACAAGCCAGTTACCCGTAAGCCACTTGAGGTGAGAATGGGTAAGGGTAAAGGTAACCCTGAATTCTGGGCTGCTGTAGTTGAGCCAGGTCGTATTTTGTTTGAGTGTGATGGTGTATCTGAAACTGTTGCGAAAGAAGCTTTCCATCTTGCTGCTCAGAAACTGCCGATTAAAACAAAATTCATCACCCGCCGCGATTACCAGGCGTAAGTAATGAAGCCGGGTGACAATGAGATGTGAGTGAGTCCGGTAGCAGTCAATAATTGTCAAAATTTTCAAATAGCAAAAGATGTCAAAGAGAATCGAATTCGTAAATAGCCTGAAAGATGTTAATGAAAAAGATCTGCAGGCAAGAATACAGGAAGATGAGTTGCGCCTGAAAAAGCTGGAGTTTGCTCATGCCATTTCTCCGCTGGAGAACCCGATGAGTATCCGTGATCTTCGGAAAGATCTTGCCCGTCTGAAAACGGAACTCAGAAAGAAGAAGGACCTCGCATCAAAATAAATAAATCTGATAATTTGAAACCTTCGCGGCTAAAACCGGATAAACAACGAAGGGGCAGTTATCAGGAGGTTCCATCCGGAAGCAACAAACAAAGGATGAAAGCTTAAACAATCAGATAGCTGTCATTTTCAAATTTTCAAATTTTCAAATTTTTCAAAATATAACAATGGCTGAAAATACAACAAGCGCTGAAGAAAGAAATTTGCGTAAAATCAGGATCGGTGTGGTTACCAGCAACAAGATGGCTAAAACAATCACCGTGGCTGTTGAAAGAAGGGTAAAACACCCTATCTATGGTAAGTTCGTAAAAAAGACTACCAAGTTCCATGCTCATGATGAAAAAAATGAGTGTACCATCGGTGATCTTGTTAAGATCATGGAAAGCCGTCCACTGAGTAAGACCAAACGTTGGAGACTTGTGGAAGTAGTGGAAAAAGCGAAATAACATTTTAGGTTCTGGACTTCTGGAACCGGCTGATTTCATCCGGATCCTTCAATCAAGTCTTTAATCTTAGATATCAAATCTCAAATCTTAAAAAGATGATTCAGCAAGAAAGCAGATTAAATGTAGCTGATAATAGTGGCGCCAAGGAAGTGTTATGTATCCGTGTATTGGGAAATAGCGGCCAGGATTATGCTAAAATCGGAGACAAGATTGTCGTTACTGTGAAGGACGCGATCCCTGCCGGCGGTATTAAAAAAGGAACCGTAGTAAAAGCGGTTATCGTTCGCACAAAAAACAAACTGCGTCGCAAAGACGGATCTTATATCCGTTTCGATGATAACGCTGTAGTTCTTTTGAATGCATCTGACGAACCCCGTGGTACTCGTATCTTCGGACCAGTTGCCCGCGAATTGCGTGACAAGGGATATATGAAAATTATCTCCCTGGCCCCGGAAGTTCTTTAAGCAGCAGGTAAGGTAATACATTACCCGGCCATCAAACAGAATATCAATTTCTCATTAAGAGACAAATTATATAACAATGAGTACAAGATTCAAAGCCAAGTTTAATATCAAAAAGGGTGACATGGTTGTTGTTATTTCCGGTGCTTCCCGCGCAAGGAAAGATGACAGTGGCAAGATCGTCTACAAACCCCGCAAAGTGCTGGAAGTTTATCCTGACACTGAGAAGGTACTTGTAGAAGGTGTTCACGTGGTAACCAAACACACAAAACCCTCCGCCCGTGATACTAAAGGTGGTATTGTAAAGAAGGAATTGCCTATCCACATCTCTAACGTAATGTTATGGGATGCGAAGAGCAATGCTCCATCTAAAGTAAAACGTACCCGTGAGAACGGTAAACTGGTACGCATCGCAAAAAAATCCGGTGAGGTTATTAAATAATTATAATCATGAGCACAACAAACTATACTCCCAGGCTAGCAGACAAGTACAAAAAAGATGTTGTACCTGCACTGATGAAACGCTTCAGTTATAAAAGTGTTATGCAGGTGCCAAGACTTGAAAAGATCTGTCTTAACCGTGGGGTTAACGGAGCAGTTACTGACAAGAAACTGGTTGATATTGCAGTTGATGAGTTAACAACCATCACCGGTCAGAAAGCAGTTGCTACCCTTTCTAAAAAAGATATCTCTAACTTCAAACTCAGAAAGGCAATGCCAATCGGCGCAAGGGTTACCCTGCGCGGTGTGAAGATGTATGAGTTTCTTGACAGGTTAATCGCTACCGCTCTGCCACGTGTACGTGACTTCAAGGGTATTAATGAGAAATCATTTGATGGCCGTGGAAACTACACCCTGGGTGTTACAGAACAAATCATTTTCCCTGAAATTGATATCGACAAGGTAAACAGGATCACTGGTCTTGATATTACTTTCGTAACTACTGCCCAGACTAATGAAGAAGCTTACGAGCTGCTGAAAGAAATGGGTATGCCGTTTAAGAACGCTAAGAAAGGGGAAGAAGCAATTTAATAAATTATATAAACAAGTAATATGGCAAAGGAATCAGTTAAAGCCAGACAGAGAAAAAGAGAGCGCCTTGTGGCACAGTTTGCTGAAAAACGTGCGGCCCTTAAAGCTGCAGGTGATTACAAAGCGCTTGATGAACTGCCGAAGAATGCTTCTCCGGTGCGTTTGAAAAACCGCTGTCAGTTAACAGGTCGTCCCCGCGGTTATATCCGTTATTTCGGTATGTCGCGTGTTACTTTCCGTGACATGGCTCTGAATGGTAAAATACCAGGCATCCGTAAAGCGAGTTGGTAAAACTGCCGCCTGTCAGAATTATAACTGGCGAACGGTACGTAAATCAGCAATAAGTCTGAACGGCTTGGTAGAAAAGAATTTTTAAGTGGATGTTTCTTCAAAAGGGCTATCACCCGAAACCTCCAAACTGAAAACAATTAATAAATAATAATTCAACTTAGTTTAATATGGTAACTGATCCTATAGCAGACTTCCTGACCAGGGTACGTAACGCACAACTTGCAGGACACAGAATCGTTGAGATTCCTGCATCAAACCTGAAAAAGAGGATTACCGAAATTTTGTACGACCAGGGTTATATCCTGAAGTACAAATTTGAAGATGACAGCAAACAGGGAGTAATCAAGATCGCATTGAAATACGATCCACAAAGCAAGGAACCGGCTATCAGGGCACTTGAAAGAGTAAGCCGTCCGGGTCTTCGCCAGTATTCAAGCCCGGCCGAATTCAAACGTGTGAAGAATGGTCTTGGTGTTGCCATCATCAGTACTTCAAAAGGAGTAATGACCGACAAACAGGCAAAAAGCCAGAACGTGGGTGGTGAGGTTTTATGTTATATCTACTAATATCAAAATATATCGGTTGATTGACAATTAAGCTCTCTATACGGAGCTGAACACGCTCAGCCGCAAACAGATTTATAAACTTATAATTTTTCAAATTATGTCTCGTATAGGTAAACAACCTGTTACATTGCCAGCCGGAGTTACTTTAACAGTTGGTGCAGATAATGTTCTTACTGTAAAAGGTCCAAAGGGCGAATTGAAACAAGCGGTAGACAGGGATATCAAGATCGAAGTGAAAGACAACGAGGTGCTGGTAAGCCGTCCTACTGACCAGATTCGTCACCGCGCAATGCATGGTTTGTATCGTTCACTTGTTGCCAACATGGTGAAAGGTGTAACCGAAGGTTACAAAAAGAATCTTGAACTGGTGGGTGTTGGTTACAAAGCTTCAAGCACAGGAAACCTGCTTGACCTGTCACTGGGTTATTCTCACAACATCATTTTTGAGGTTCCCAAAGAACTGACAGTAAAAACTGAACAGGCAAAGGGGGAGAACCCAAAGATTTACCTGGAGAGCATCGACAAACAACTTGTTGGTCAGGTTGCTGCCAAGATCCGTGGACTGCGTAAGCCTGAGCCATACAAAGGAAAAGGTGTTAAATACATCGGAGAAGTTATCCGTCGTAAGGCTGGTAAAGCTGCTGGTAAATAATCCGGCGCAAGAGTTTCTATTTTCAAATTACTGGTATCTCCCGGCAGAATCGTGAGATCATAAAATACAGAACAATGTCAACTACTAAACTTTTAAAAAGGCAAAAGATCCGCTACCGCATCCGTAAAAAGATTTCCGGTACCGCTCAAAACCCACGCCTGTCAATTTTCAGAAGCAATACGGATATCTACGCCCAGCTGATTGATGATGTTGAGGGAAAAACACTGGCTTCTGCCTCCAGCAAGGAGAAAGATATCGCGGCTCAGAAAGTAACCAAGGTGGAGAAATCCAAACTGGTAGGTGCTGCAATCGCCCGTAAAGCAACTGAACTGGGTATCACTACCTGCACATTTGATCGTGGCGGAAACCTGTATCATGGTCGCGTAAGATCGGTGGCTGAAGGTGCACGTGAAGGTGGACTTAAATTCTAAGCCGAAAAAACAATTAAGTACTATTCTATTTCAAATCTGAAATTAAAATAAATGGCAAAGGTTAATTTAAACAGAATTAAAGCGGGTGATCTGGAGTTGAAAGAAAAGGTGGTTGCAATCAACCGTGTGGTTAAAACTACAAAAGGTGGTCGTGCTTTCAGTTTCTCCGCTTTGGTTGTTGTTGGTAACGAAGCTGGTGTGGTAGGTCATGGCCTGGGTAAAGCGAAAGAAGTACAGGAAGCAATTACCAAAGGAATCGAAGACGCTAAAAAGAACCTGATCAAGGTTCCTATTATGCACGGAACTATCCCTCACGATCAGCTCGCTAAGGAAGGCGCTGCCAAGGTATTGATAAAACCAGCCGCAACTGGTACCGGTGTAATCGCCGGGGGAAGTATGCGCGCGGTTCTTGAAAGCGCTGGCCTTAAAGACGTGTTGGCCAAATCACTTGGTTCTGCCAATCCACACAACGTGGTAAAGGCAACTTACAAAGCACTTGCTCTGTTGCGCGAACCAATTCATGTGGCTAAACACAGGAATCTGAATCTGAAAAAAGTTTTTAACGGATAATCCCTGCGGGATATTCTTTCAAGATAAACTGGTTAGAAATGAAAAAAGTAAAGATCACACAGGTAAAAAGTGGTATTGACAGATCTGAACGTCAGAAACTTACCCTGCAGGCACTCGGATTAAACAAACTGAATGCTACAAAGGAAGTTGAAGCCACTCCTCAGGTTTTGGGTATGATCCGCAAGGTGACTCACCTGGTTAAGGTAGAAGAAATCTAATCCAGGCTAAATTTCATCCTTCCTGAACACGATATTGAAACTACCAGTTGAGAGACTGGTATTTTCTGTTAGTAACAATTATTAATCAAGCGAGGGGAGATTCCCCGTTGAGTAAAAATCAAAATCATGAAATTACACGAAATCAGGCCCGCAAAAGGCGCAACGCACAAAGAGAAAAGAATTGGTCGTGGTGAAGCATCCGGTAAGGGTGGTACATCTACAAAAGGTAACAAAGGTGGTCAGTCACGTGCCGGCTACTCAAGCAAAATGGCGTTCGAAGGTGGTCAGATGCCTATTCAACGTCGTTTGCCAAAACGCGGTTTCAAAAACCCACATCGTGTAGAATACAAGGTGTTCAATCTTGGACAGGTTTCCCAGCTTGCTGAAAAATATGGCATCGAAGAATTCAGCATGGAAAATCTTTATGTAAACGGACTTGTTGGAAGAACTGATAAAGTTAAGATACTCGGTAACGGGGAACTGAAAAGCAAAATCACTTTCAAAGTGAATGCTATCAGTGAAAAAGCCAAGTCTGCTATCGAAGCAGCCGGAGGTTCCGTTGAAATTATCGGGGCTGCAAAATAACCTGTAATGCTGATCCGTTGTACGGATCGAAACCCGGTTTTAAAGCAGGCCGGTTTCCGGCCTTGCATTTTTTAGTAAAGTAATTTACATAACTTAGATCAGTGAAAAAATTCATACAGACACTTAAGAATATCTGGAGCATTGACGAGTTGAGGAGTAAGATACTTGTGACGCTGACACTGGTTGCCATCTACCGGTTAGGTACGCATATTGTTTTACCCGGAATCGACCCCAGCCAGATTGATGCAGCTGCTGCCAACAAGGGTGGTATACTTGGTTTGATTGACGCCTTTGCAGGTGGTGCCTTCTCACAGGCTTCCATCCTGGCACTTGGTATCATGCCTTATATCTCCGCTTCGATCTTTATGCAGTTGATGACGATCCTTTACCCGCCTTTCCAGAAATTGCAAAAGGAAGGGGATAGTGGTCGTAAAAAAATCAGCCAGTACACACGTTATCTTACTGTTGCCGTTGCAGCTTTACAGGCAAGTGCTTATGTTGCTTACCTGAACAGCCCCGGTTATGCTAAAGCAATTATTCCATCCTATTCTGATTATTTCTGGTTATCTACCACCATCGTACTTACAGCAGGTACCCTGTTTGTAATGTGGCTGGGTGAAAAGATTACTGATAAGGGCCTTGGTAACGGTGCTTCAGTTATCATCATGGTCGGTATCCTTGCCCGTCTTCCGCAGTCCATCTGGCAGGAATGGCAGGCGCAGATACCTACAGGCGGTCTGGGTTTATTGTTATTTGTTATAGAAATTGCGGTTCTTATTGCAATCATCATGGGATTGATCGTTCTCATCCAGGGTGTTCGCAAGATCCCGGTTCAATATGCAAAACAGATCGTTGGCAGCAAACAGTTTGTTGGTGCGCGCCAATTCCTTCCAATGAAAGTAAACAGCTCAGGTGTAATGCCGATCATCTTCGCCCAGGCGATCATGTTCCTTCCCACCTTGCTGTCTAACTTCGAAACTACCCAGGGACTTGCACGGATCTTCAGTGATCACAGCAACTTCTGGTATATGCTGATCTACGCCATCATGGTTATCGGTTTCACCTTTCTTTACACAGCGCTCATCTTCAATCCAAAACAAATTGCAGATGATCTGAAAAGAAACAATGGGTTTATTCCCGGTGTGAAACCCGGATTGCCTACAGCAGACTATATCGGTGCGGTAATGGATAAAATCACACTGCCAGGTGCTATTTTGCTTGCGGTTGTTGGTATCCTGCCGGGTTTTGCACAACGTTTGGGCGTACAGCCAGGGTTTTCGAGCTTTTTCGGAGGTACCTCTTTGCTGATTATGGTTGGTGTTGTTCTCGATACGCTTCAACAAATCGAAACACAGTTACTGATGCGTCAATACGATGGATTGATGAAAACAGGCCGTATCCAGGGCAGACAGACTAGTTCTTCCCCGGTTTCAATGTAACACGGTTTATTTTATAATAATATTCAGATCAGAATTCACCATCCAGCTTCAGTTCAATAAGAGGACTGATTCAGGGTGGTGAATTTTGATTTTTAGAAGGAGATCAAAATGGTTCATTACAAAACAAAAGAAGAAGTTGAGATCATGCGGCACAGTGCCACCCTGGTGGCATTGGGTCTTGCGGAAGCAGCAAAGATGATCAAACCTGGTGTTTCAACCCACGATATTGACCAGGTGGTGGAGCAGTTCATTATGGATAATGCGGCAGTTCCTTCATTTAAAAATTACAAGGGATATCCTTTCGCTACCTGTATATCTGTAAATGACGCGGTGGTCCACGGTTTTCCCAACAAAACGCCATTAAAAGAAGGTGATATTGTTTCGGTTGATGTGGGTGTTTATAAAAACAACTACCATGGCGACAGCGCATATACATTCGCGCTGGCAGGCGCCTCTGCTGAAGCGTTACAATTGATGAAGATTACCAAAAAGTCGCTTTACCTGGGTATCGAAAAAGCCATTGCGGGTAATCGTGTAGGTGATATCTCTCATGCTGTGCAGGATTTCTGCGAACGACAACACAAATACGGTGTTGTGCGCGAACTGGTGGGTCACGGTCTTGGCAGACATCTTCATGAAGATCCTCAGGTGCCGAATTATGGTAAAAGAGGAAGTGGCGCCAAACTAAAAGAAGGGATCGTTATCGCGATCGAACCGATGGTGAATCTCGGGGTAAAAGAGGTATGGTACGATGATGATGGCTGGACAGTGCGTACCAAAGATGGTAAGCCCGCGGCGCACTATGAACATACCATTTGTGTTGGGAAAGGCAAAGCCGATATCCTGTCATCGTTTGAAGCACTTGAAGCTGCAGAAAAAGCAAATGCCAACCTCGACGCAAGTTATTATTGATCGTGTAACATTGTACAAAATACATGAATTTACTGTGTAAAGCCCTTCTCAGAAGGGCTTTCGCTTTTTAATTTGAGGTAAATCATGTAAAAATGAACCTTGACAATCTACCAGGGAACGAAGAGGGCGGTTTGTTCAATCAGCCACCTGACGAATCAGTGATCATTGAAAATGAAATACTGATGATGAAGCTGAACGCTGAATTTGGTGCTCAGATTTTTTTGCCTCAAAACCGTGCGTCACCCGAGGTTGAGAACCATTTCCTTCGATCCGTATATGCGTTTGAGAAGCAGTTTGCCGAAAGACAACCAAGGGTGAAGATTGCAGATATCATCAAAGGCACCCAGTTTCCCGATGCTTCAATACTCACCGATGAAAAACTGGCTGAACAGCTGGAGAAACTCCGGGCCTTGTTGTGGGCACATAAGATCGTCCTTGACATCATTTACGAGTATTCGGACAGGAAGATATATCGCTTTATCACCGAAGAGTTCTTTTTGCTGGAGATTCAGTATCCGGGTAAGCCGGAATATTATATGCATTTCTGTTATGAAGACTTTCACCCGAACCACGAAAATGATGTAAGGGAAGCAGCTTCGTTGTTTGTGAATTACCTGATGGGTTTGTTAACCGAAGTTCCGCAGGCGGGTTTACATCGGTTTGTGATAGATCGTAACGGGCACCTGATGGGAGCTGCAGAGGCAATAATCAGGATAAAAGACTGTTGCCGCGTCTTTACAACCAGGAGTCTGATTGAATTCAACGTCCGGCAGTTAGTGGTCAATTATGACGCGGCTATGGTACGGTTCGGGGTGAAGTATATGGGCAAGCTGGCCAATGGTGATTGTGTTGAAGTAACCGGTGAAGGGCGATTTGATTTTATTTACAATGCCGATATGTGGTGGATCGTCGCCCTGGAGTTTCCGGGAGTGATCATATGAACGCCGTTCCTTAATTAATCGTTTGTGGTAGCGGAATAGCTTTTAGTTTTGCGTCCGTATATCGGCGATTATGGCAAAAACACTGGTTATCATTGGAGGCGGGGCCGCAGGATTTTTTTGTGCGGCGACAGCTAAGCGTCTTAATCCATCGCTTAACGTCGTGATTCTTGAGAAGAACAGCAAGGTCCTGGCGAAGGTGCGTATTTCCGGCGGCGGTCGTTGCAATGTAACCCATGCCTGTTTTTCCATCCCGGAAATGGCAAAGCGGTATCCGCGCGGAGGAAACTTTGTGAAAAAAACTTTTCACCAGTTTTTTACGACCGACACCATCAAATGGTTTTCTGAAAGGGGCGTATCCTTGAAAGAAGAAGCCGATGGCAGGATGTTTCCTGTAACAAATAGTTCGGAAACGATCATTGACTGCCTGATGCGGGAGGTTTCGATGTCAGGTGTCACTTTACAGTTGAACCGCGATGTCCGTTCCATAAGCCGTGAGGGTGATCAATGGCTGCTCACACTGGCGGCCAGCGGTGAGGTGAGGGCCGATTATGTCTGTATTGCCTGTGGCGGGTTCCCTAAAGAAAGTTCGTTTGACTGGTTAAAGAAATTAGGGCATAAGATCGAGGTGCCGGTGCCTTCACTCTTCACTTTTAACATGCCGGGTAATCCAATTACCGAACTAATGGGCGTAAGTGTCGAACAGGCGAACTTGAAGATCAAACAATTCAAACTACAGGAGACAGGACCTTTATTGATTACGCACTGGGGATTAAGTGGCCCAGCCGTTTTAAAATTAAGTGCCTGGGGAGCGCGGGATCTTGCCGCTGCGAATTATGATTTCCAGGTAAACGTGAATTGGGTGCCTGGTCAACCTGAAACCGCCCTCAGACAACAAATGCAGGGAATGCGACAGTCCTCGCCCACACAAAAAATTTATAATCGGAATGCATATAACCTGCCAGGCCGGCTATGGGAATATTTATTGAAAATCAGTGATATAAACTCTGAGTGGAGATGGGCCGATTTACCCAACGCCAGGTTAAACGCGCTGATCAACAATCTGGTTAACCAGGAATTTGCAGTAAAAGGCAAAACCACTTTCAAAGACGAATTTGTTACTGCCGGAGGCATCCATACCAGTGAGATCGATGCCAATACAATGGAGAGCAGGTTACAACCAAACATCTTTTTTGCGGGTGAGATCATGAACGTTGATGGCGTAACCGGGGGATTCAATTTTCAACATGCCTGGACAAGTGGGTTCATTGCCGGGAAAACCATCGCCAGCAGATCTTAGGGTCAGGAGTCAGCATGCCTGGTTCATTGCCGGGAAATCCATAGCCGGGAGATCTTA
The DNA here is from genome assembly GCA_023416995.1 of Bacteroidota bacterium. Lineage (GTDB taxonomy): Bacteria > Bacteroidota > Bacteroidia > Chitinophagales > Chitinophagaceae > DATHKG01. The sequence continues at coordinate 14,940 of JAEZGI010000065.1, read as the reverse complement.
GGGCCGGGAATCGACACGCCTGACCAGCGAGCCTATTGCCGGAAAAACCGTTGCCGGAAGGGCTTGAGGCCAACGTAAAGCCGTCGGAAAAAACAAGGCGAAATCGTTCCCTTTTACGGCTTTTTGGGTATCTTTGCACCCCCGAAATTAAAACCATTCGGGTTATTTATTATGTCGGAAAACAATATTGTTAACCAAAACGCTGAATCACAGGAGCCAACTGCTGACCAACAAGCAGAAGCTACAGCGACAACAAATGCACCTGTTGGGGCCGATGCTGAAAAAGCAAACGGTAATGTACCAGCGCAAACTGCGCATGACGATTTCGACTGGAGCATCGACAAAAGAAACGTTGCTGCTTACACACAAGCCGAAAAAGACAAGTACGATTCAGTTTATGAAAGTACTTTCAAAGCAGTTAGTGATGGCGAATTAGTGAAAGGTACTGTAGTTGCTCTTACTAAAACAGATGTTGTAATCAATATCGGTTTCAAGAGTGATGGACTTGTTTCTTTCAACGAGTTCCGTGATCTTCCTACGCTGAAAATCGGCGATGAAGTGGAAGTAATGGTTGTTGAAAAAGAAGACAGGGAAGGTCATCTTAACCTGAGCCGTAAACAAGCACGCGTTACCCGTGCATGGGAACGCATCGTTGAAGTACACAAAACCGGTGAAGTTATCACAGGTACTGTTACTTCTAAAACCAAAGGTGGTCTTATCGTTGACGTGTTTGGAATGGAAACGTTCCTTCCAGGTTCACAGATCGATGTTAAGCCTGTAACTGATTACGATCAGTTCGTCGGAAAAACAATGGAGTTTAAGGTTGTGAAGATCAACGAAGCAATCAAGAACGCTGTTGTATCACACAAGGCACTTATCGAAAGCGACATCGAAGCACAACGTGCAGAGATCATGAGCAAACTTGAAAGAGGTCAGGTTCTCGAAGGAACTATCAAGAATATCACTGATTTCGGTGCGTTTATGGACCTTGGCGGACTCGACGGTTTGTTGTATATCACAGATATCAGTTGGGGTCGTATCAGCCATCCAAGTGAAGTACTTAAACTTGATCAGAAACTGAAAGTTGTTGTACTTGATTTCGATGATGAGAAGAAACGTATCAGTCTTGGTCTGAAACAACTTACTCCACATCCATGGGATGTTCTTGGTGAAAACATCAACGAAGGTTCAGTGGTGAAAGGTAAGGTTGTGAACATCGAAGACTACGGTGCATTCCTTGAAATTATGCCTGGTGTAGAAGGTCTTGTTCACGTAAGTGAAATTACCTGGGCCAACACTCCAATCAATGCGAAGGAATTCTTCAAATTAGGCGACGAGCATGAAGCGAAGATTGTTACGCTTGATAAAGATAACCGCAAGATGAGTTTGTCTATTAAACAAATGAGCGAAGATCCATGGAGCACAATCGAAAATAAATTCCCAGAAAGCAGCCGTCATAAAGGACTCGTTAAAAACATCACTCCTTATGGTGTGTTTGTCGAATTGTCACCCGGCATCGGCGGCATGATTCACATCAGTGATCTTAGCTGGTTGAAACGTTTCAATCACCCATCTGAATACACTAAGGTTGGTGAAAACATTGAAGTTGTTATTCTTGGAATCGACAAGGAAAACCGCAAACTTCAGTTAGGACACAAACAACTGGAAGAAGATCCCTGGAACACCCTGCAGGATACATTCGCTGTAGGTACTGTTCATGAAGGAACCATCATTCGTAAGGATGACAAGGGAGCCATTGTTCAACTGCAATATGGCCTGGAAGGGTTCGCGCCTAACCGTCATCTGCAAACTGAAGAAGGCAAAACACTCGGAGCTGATGAAACCAACCAGTTCATGGTGATCGAATTTGATCGCAATGAAAAACGCATCGTTGTGTCACACACACGTATCTGGGAGCAATCAAAAGTAGAAGAGAAAGAAGCAGCACGTAAAGAAGCCAGAAGTGAGGCTGACAAAACCAAGAAAGCCGTTAAATCTATCCAGGGTAAGGTTGAAAAAACCACACTTGGTGATCTCGGTGCACTTGCAGAAATCAAAGCCAAATTGAAGGAAGAAGAGCAACAGGGTGGTGAGAGTGCAGAAAAAGAATAATTACATTCTTTGATAGGATAAAGGGTCATCAGCAATGATGACCCTTTTCTTTTTAACGACCCTCTAAAATCCACTTAGGTTGAACAAGTGTAAACACTTATTTTTTTATCAGAAACGGAATAAAATTCCATATTTGGGAAAAACAACATAGGTGGGAATTTCATGAGTAGTTGATTATCAGGTGCATAACAAATTGGTACTTTCCTTGGGTACCAACTGTGTCAAATCCAACCTCATGAAAAAACTATTTACACTATTTTCTTTCTCAATGTTGCTCTCTGCAACACAGGCACAGGTAAACGGGTATGCGAAAGTTACCACGATAGTAGGTCCGGTTCTAACCATTAGCAATCCTAATGAAACGTATGATCAGTTCAATATCGGCGACCGTGTGATTGTTATGCAAATGCAGGATAATGTTATTGGTTCCAATACCGGTAACAACAGCAGTTTCGGTAATCTCTCACACATAGAAAGGGCTGGTCGTTACGAGTTCGCAATCATTGGTTTGGTAGCCCGGGTTGCGGGTATTGTAAACGTCATTACTTTAACTGCCCCACTTGGGAACACCTACAATCTCGGTGCGAACTCCAGTGTTCAGATTATTACCTTCCCAACATTGGGCTCTCCAAATTATACAACAACTTCAGACATTAACGCAGTAGCATGGAATGGAAACATCGGGGGTGTCGTTGCCTTTAATGTTACCGGCAAGTTGTTGCTTGGACACAATATCACTGCCGATGGATTGGGTTTTCGCGGGGGAGCAAGGGATATATCAAATAGTACAGATGCGCCTTGTCAAAACACAACTTATCATGCAGCTACAAATGCGCTAAATGGAAACAAAGGTGAAAGTATTTACAAGGTTACAAACAATAACTATGCAGCAGCCAGGGGTAAATTGATTAACGGCGGCGGCGGTGGCAATGGACACAACGGTGGTGGTGGTGGTGGCTCCAATTATGCTGGCGGAGGTGAAGGTGGTGCGGGCTACGGTTGCACAACGTCCAGCGGTGGAATTGGTGGCGTTGGTTTAAACACACATATCAACGGACTAAGATTTTTCATGGGAGGCGGTGGTGGATCCGGTGAAGCAAATAACAGCGCTGACACAAAGGGTGGTAATGGTGGCGGTATCGTGCTGATAAAAGCTAATGAAGTGCAGACTGTTGGAGTGGGAACAAAAACTATCAGTGCGAATGGACAGGCCGGCAACAATGTAGGTAATGATGGTGCAGGTGGCGGCGGTGCTGGTGGTACCGTACTCGCAGAAGTATTTACATGGTCATCTGGTTTTTGGAATCCATTACGCATCCAGGCGAATGGTGGGGCAGGAGGTAATGTTGGCGACCCTGCGAGTCATGGAGGTGGTGGCGGTGGCGGTCAGGGTGCCGTTATTTTCACCAGTTTGGTACCCAGCAGCAGCTACACAACTGTCGCAACATCTAATGGTGTTGGTGGTTACAATTCAACAGGAGGGTCAAGAGCTGCTTCCGGAGCAGGTTCCAACAACAGTGGTGTAATAAATACCACCTTTCTGATATTGCCCGTTAAACTGGTATCATTTGCTGCTTCAAATCATGGCGGCAACTCACTGCAATGGACAACCGCAAATGAACATTCTTTCGGATACTTTGATGTGCAGTTTTCATATGATGGAAACAATTTCAAATCTGCAGGTAAGGTATACGGGAAAGGTGGCTCGCAGAATAATTATTATGAATACCAGCTTGCTGTCAATGATCAACCCACAACCTATTACAGGCTCAGGCTGGTTGATGCTGACGGTAAGTACACGTATAGCAAAACGATAGTAGTAAGAAAGGCAAACACACAGGCAGCGGCCTTAAGTGTCTATCCAAATCCTGCCACTACTTATGCAGTACTTAATATCAGAACTGATGAAAGCGGTACTGCTTCAGTTGCGATCCTGAATACATACGGTACAACGGTTTCAACAGAACGGGTTCAGGTGATGAAAGGCGACAATCCGGTTGTACTGCAGGCTGTTAAACAACTGGTTGCTGCGGTTTACCATGTGCGTGTAACGCTTAATGGAAAGACTACAACAACCAGGTTAATCATTCAACAATAATTTTCGAAATCGCTTGTACCGGGTATCGTAATCACCCGGTATACTGATCACCGGCGCTGCAACACTTACAAGATCCCGCGCAAAAAGGGCTCCCCGGGGAGCCCTTATATTTTTATCCACCCAGCATTGCCAACTCGCGTTCCCCGAATGCTTCCAGATTTGGCAGAACCAGATCGGCTGCGTTCCACCGCAACTGGTCACGAAAATTTTTATCTGGTATGGCCACACATTTCATTCTTGCGGCCTTTGCTGCAATAAGACCGTTAAAAGAATCTTCAAAACATAAACACTGCATTGGCAATACGTTCATCTTTTCGGCACATTCAAGGTACACCATGGGATGTGGTTTACCTTTTGGCATGTGTTCCGCAGAAGTGATCGCCTCTACATAATCTGCGATACCTAACTTTTCCACCACCACATCAATCATAGCAAGTGGTGATGAGGATGCCAGCCCTATCCTGAAATTTTTTTTCTTAAAAAAATCAAGAATGTATGGAACGCCAGGCATGGGTTGCGCATGATTACGGATCTTATCGATCGCTCTTGAAATCACCATCCGTTCCGCATCGGGTGTAAACTGGCTGTCAATATCAAATCCATTGAACCACCATTCAACCCATTCACGTGTTCGAAGCCCTGTGGAAGTATGATATTGTTCGGGTGTGAGCTTTATATCGTATTGTGCCAGGGTTTCCGCACCGGCCTCTTCCCAAAAAGGTTCAGAGTCGATCAGCAAACCATCCATGTCAAATATTACTGAGTTTAATTGCATCCGGCAAAGTTAAGACAAGCTCGCTAAAGCTGCCGCTTACAGCAACTCGAACACCAGGTTCATCTCGCTTCTTAACTTAATCTTCTTAAACTCAGGAACAGCTTCACCTACATTTTCTGCAAAACGATTCATCGTGTTTGCTGCCATTGTTTTCATATAAAATGGTTCCATCACCGGGGTTTCAGAAATGGTTATTGCAGCACCAATTTTTTCGCCCACCGCTGCTGCCAGGTAACCGGCTTTTTCTTTGGCCGCCATGGTGGCTTTCATGCGCAGTTGTTGCTGCATGGTGTTCAGTTTGCTGTGTGTAACCTCTGTTACCGCAAAATTATCGGTTGCATCTTCGTCCAAAAGACCAATGAAAGCTTCGACTTGCCTGGGTTCAGAGAATATGATTTCATAAACGATTGAAGCAAGCATGGTTTCGTCTACTGGTTTTTTCTTCCACCAATGTACCCCACTGGTACCAGCATAACTAATGATTTTAATGGCGGAATCGGGGATACCGGCTTTGCGTACATTTTGTAAAAAGCTGCTACGAATCGCATCAATCGTAATCTTGTTTTTGCCTTTTTTCTCATATTCTTTTAATGTAACGGCTACATGAATTTCGTCGGGAGCAATTTCCATTTCGGCTGTGCCGGTAACCTGGATGGTCTTAGGAAATGTTTTCGGAACAGGTTGCTGAGCAGTGGCAATTGTGATCGTCAAAAGTGTCGCCAGGCTTAAAATAATTCTTTTCATAACGTCTATTTTACAACCAGATGCACTAATTTTATCGTTTACACAAACGTTCAGATTTTTTTTTCAGTTGAAGTTAAAGTAACTCGCATGGGCCCTTGGTGGGAAAGGCTTCGCAGCATCAATCTTGTCAGAAAAATCATATACGCAATAGTTGGAAGTATTTCCTACCCGGGTCTGAATATCATCAACAAACTTGAGATTACAGGCACCGAGCATTTCAAAGATTTACCAAGAAATAATGTATTGTTTGTAAGCAATCACCAAACGTATTTCGCTGATGTGATTTGCTTTCTTCATATTTTCTGTGCTGTAAAATGGCGCAAGAAAAACAAACTGGGCATACCGTATTATCTGTTGAATCCCTACACAAGGGTGTACTTTGTCGCCGCTGAGGAGACTATGAAATCCAACTTCGTTACAAAATTCTTTTCCCTGGCGGGAGCTTTGATGGTGCGTCGTACCTGGAACCCCGAAGCCACTGTAAAACGCAAAGGACTCGACCCATCTGACACCAGGAAAATCACACGCGCTTTAAAAGATAACTGGATCATTACCTTCCCCCAGGGTACCACCAAACCGTTTGCACCAGGAAGAAAGGGTACAGCCCTGATCATTCGTACTTCCAAACCCGTGGTTATACCTGTGGTGATCAATGGCTTCTCAGACGCGTTTAATAAAACCGGTCTTCAATTAAAAAAGAAAGGTGTGCGACTCTCCGTACATTTCAAACCACCGATGAACCTGGATTACAATGCTTCGTCGGAAGAGATCCTCGAACAAATCATGGATGCAATTGAACAAAGCAAACGTTTTATGCCCGTGAAAGATCCGGGAAACGCGAATGCCAGCTGAAAAATCCCGGTAGTGATACCGGGACAAGTTATAAGCAAATTGTTTAAGAGTATTTAGAAAACAGTGCCTTTAGTTCAGTAGCATCATCTGGTTTCATTTTACCACCCAGAATAAGACGGAGTTGACGGCGTCGCAACGCCCCATCAAACAGTTTGATGTCTTCTTCGCTTTCAGGAGCAAGCTGATTCACCGGAATTGGTTTACCATTATCACCTAATGATACAAAGGTGTAATAGGCTTCGTTGCTTTTGTATTTGCTTTGTTGAATGGCATCTTCACCCCAAACCTTAATGTACACCTCCATAGAAGTGGTGAATGCCCTTGAAACCCGGGCCTCAATATGAACCACGTTTCCAAGTCTGATAGGATTTTCAAAAGAGATGTTATCAACAGAAGCCGTTACTACAGGTGCCCCTGCATGTTTCATGGCGGCGAGTGCTGCTGCTATATCCATCCAATACATTAACCGGCCACCCATCAGGTTGCCAAACGTATTGGTATCGTTCGGGAGCACCAGTTCGGTCATTATCACTTTAGAATCGTTCGGAGTTTTTGTCTGCATTAAACTGTAATTTTTTCAAGGGTTTCTAAAAAGTCTTCACTGGCATCAGCACCGATGCCGGGAGTGGCCGGCACTTCTACATAATAGCCATTATATTTTACGCCACCGGTAACAGGATCTTCGAGGTGACCAAGCATACAGGTATCCATATCATTAAAAATGATGTTATCACAGGCAAGTGCAAGATGTGCAAAAGCAGAAAGCGCCACCCGGCTTTCAAGCATACCACCCATCATACAGGGAATGTTATTTTCCCCGCAGATGGCGTTGATCTTCAAGGCTTCCAGGATACCGCCGGACTTTGCCAATTTGATGTTTACATAATCGCACGCGCCTTCGCGTATAAGGCGGGTCGCATCATGGTGATTGAAAACGCTTTCATCAGCCATTATCGGTATTGGTGAACGTTTGCGGAGTTCAGGTAGCAGATGGTCGTTCCAGCTGCGCATGGGCTGCTCGCAAAAAGCGACATTAGCGTCGCTGAGTGCGGTCAGGACGGCTGCGGCATCTTCAAAACTCCAACCCTGGTTCGCGTCCAGTCGCAACACAATCTCGTCGGGTATGGCAGAACGGATCTGTCTTATTCTTTCTATATCGGTTGCAGCATCTTTACCGAGTTTTACCTTGATGATTCTAAAACCATCGCGAATAAATGCCGCGGCCTGTTGTGCCATTACTGCCGGGGATCCGATGCCAACCGTGATGTCTGTTTCCAGTTTTTTTTCGCTGTTGCCACCAAGATAACTGTACAAGGGCAGGTTGGCCCGTTTTGCAGCAAGATCATAAAGCGCCATATCAAAAGCACTTTTCGCAGTAGCATTGAAGGCTGTGGCCAGGTGTAATTCAGCCATACGTTCTTCAATATCGAGGGCATTTTTCCCTTTCCAGATACCGGCAAAATCTCTTGCCATTTCAAAACAGGTAGCCTGGGTTTCCCCTACGATCATCGGGAAAGCCGAACATTCGCCAACACCATAGATTCCTTCATCCGTATGTACACGGATGAACAGGTTTTGTGCAAAATGCATAGTGCCTGTGGCAATCGTGAAGGGATGCATCCGGATGCTGAATTTGAATATCTCGGTATGGGTAATCTTCATGGCTGCGAAGGTATAGTTCCCTTTGTATAAATCCACAAATCATGATAATTCTGACTTACTTTTGCGGCTCAATCTATTAACCAGTATGGAGGCTCACCCGAAAATTTCATTCGATAATACCGAGTACGCGTTTGCTTACAAAAGCGATAAAGAATTAAAAAAAGCCTCCTTCCTTTTTTCTTCTATGGGCATAGGTCCCCTGGTTAAGCTGGGAACCCGCCTTACACCTTTGGCCATAAAGATTGGTCTCCCCGTAAAAGGATTGATCCGCAATACAATATTCCGGCAGTTTGTTGGTGGGGAAACGCTAGCAGACACCGCAACAGTGGCAGACAAACTCGGAGAGTATGGCGTTCAGGTGATACTTGATTATGGAGTAGAGGGAAAGGAAGGTGAAGCCAGTTTTGATCATGCCTGTGATGAGTTTATCCGGGTTATTCAATATGCAGCAACCCAACCTAATATTCCCTTTATGAGTATCAAGGTTACCGGCTTCGCGCGCTTCAGCCTGCTGGAAAAACTCGATGCCGCAGCTACTGAAAAAAGTGGTTTCGAAGGCACGGTGCATACCGGGGTGCTGGATGCAGCTGAACTGGCAGAATGGGAGCGGGTAGTGGCCCGTATGGAAAAGATAATATCAGCAGCGGCCGCCGGCAAAGTTGGTGTGCTGGTAGATGCAGAAGAATCATGGATACAGGATCCGGTGGATGCACTTACCATGCAGATGATGGCCAGGTTCAACCGCGAAAATGTGATCGTTTACAATACAATTCAACTTTACCGGCACGACCGGCTCGCCTTTATGAAAGCATCTGTTGAAAAAGCAGTGGAGGCTGGATTTGTTCCTGGTCTTAAGCTGGTTCGCGGTGCCTATATGGAGAAGGAACGACGCCGCGCCGATGATTTCGGTTACCCATCACCGATACAACCTGATAAAACTGCAACCGATAGTGATTACAATGAGGCGGTTGAATATTGCATCAACAACATAGACAAACTTGCGCTGATCATCGCATCGCATAATGAGTACAGCAACATGCATGCAGTGAATCTGCTGGTTAACAAAGGCATTCCGGTGAATCATGACCATATTCATTTCTCGCAGTTGTATGGGATGAGTGATAATATCACTTTCAATCTAGCGCGTGCCGGTTGTCATGTAAGCAAGTACCTGCCTTTCGGCCCCATAAATGATGTGATACCCTACCTCATGCGTCGGGCACAGGAGAATAGTTCCGTCTCGGGCCAAACCGGAAGAGAACTTGGACTTATCAGGAAAGAATTAAAAAGAAGACAGTCGCGCAGATAATTCCTTTCACCATAATCTTTTATATTTGCCGCCTGCCATAAAGGACCGCTAGCTCAGTTGGTTTAGAGCATTACTTTGACAGAGTAGGGGTCACTGGTTCGAATCCAGTGCGGTCCACATTCTTCCACATTTTTTCTATCATACCTATCGCCGTCCCAGCAGGGGGATTTCCCTATCTTTGAACTTTCGGTTACTCAAAACGATTGTTATGCCAACAAAAAGATCTTTAAGCACACTTGCTGTGTTCGCATCCATCCTGTTGTTCGGAAACAGCTTTACGGCCCGCCAGGCTGAATTGCCGGCTGCACTTACCGGGGCCTGGTTATCTACCGGCCAAACCGGTGAACAGGTTCTTATTTTTGTAGATGGGTATGTAACCCACACATCTTACTCATTCGACAGAAAACAATTTATAGCCACACGTGGTGGTACCTGCGAAGCCACCGGCGACAAGCTGAACATTAATTTCGAATTCAGTACTCCCAACAAAGATGAGGTGGGTACGAAAGCGAGTTATCCTTATTCCATCAAAAACGGGGTGCTTACCACCGGCATGGGTGGAAACTCAACCACCTGGGCAAGACTGGATGAGGGCAAGGGCGCCCTTGCCGGAAATTGGCAGATCACCGGCCGCGTTCAGAACGGAAAAATGAACGAAATGCGTCCCGGCGCGAGGAAAACCATAAAAATTCTTTCGGGCACCCGTTTTCAATGGGCCGCAATTAACACGGAAACCAAAGAGTTTTCCGGCACCGGGGGTGGGAAATACACCTTTGCAAATGGAAAATACACTGAACACATCGAGTTTTTCTCTCGCGATAGCAGCAGGGTTGGGGCCTCGCTTACTTTTGACGGTGCGGTTGAGAGCGGGAAATGGATACATAAGGGGTTGAGTTCCAGGGGAGAACCCATTCATGAAGTCTGGAGCCGGCCATCATTGGCAAAGTGATGCTTGCATAGCTGCAAACATTTACTTAAAATTGCGCCGGAAGGACCAGCGGCTGCAATTTGGTTCCTATTTTGTACCCCCTAACAGACTACCTTAAACAACAATATCGATGGTAATATTGCTGGCATCTTTTCATGAATTCGCCTTATTTCTCAAAATAGTGTTATGGATCGCTGTGCCCCTGGTGCTGGTTTCACTGGTGGTAACAACGATTCTGCATTACAGGCAGAAGAAGAAAAATGCCCTGATCAGCGACGAGCACCCGGAAGTGCCGCCAGTTGCTGAGGTGGATATTTCATTGGTTGCCAAACTTCAGAAGGAGGTACATCACTATAAACGCCGTATTCGTGACCTGCAACAGGCACTCACTTTTGCAAAAGATCCGGGAGAGATAGCCGTCGCGCCTCCACTGGCTGCCATTGAGCCGCTTCAGGAACAACCGGCTGATGTGAAAGATGCCGCCTGGTTACAGGACCTGGTGGCGGAGCAAAAGACCCATGTGCAGTTTTTGCAGCAGCAACTTGAGTCACGGATCAAATCGTACCATGAGCTGGAACACCAGTTCCGGGAACAAGGTGAGAGTCTTGAAAAGATGTCTGCTGCGTTTTCACATACCAGGCTGCTGCTCGATGACTCCGAAGCTTTGTGTTCGCAGCTAAAAATTGAAAAAGAACTGCAACAAACCACGATACAACGGCTGGAGGCAAGTCTTCAACAACTCCAGGCCCAGCATACACAAAGCTTAAAGCTGCTTTCGGGAGATATAAACACCGATCCTGCCCCACGGACCCAGGAATCTAAAACACCGGTGCTGGAATCCAAATAACTTATCCCCAACCAAAAAGGGTGTCTGCCAATTCAGGCTGCTTGTTTTAAATTGCGTCCATGCAACAGTATCTTGACCTGGTTGAACACATCATTAATAAAGGCGCGGCAAAAACTGACCGCACCGGCACGGGAACGATCTCCGTATTCGGACATCAACTGCGGTTTGACCTTGAAAAAGGTTTCCCCCTGATAACTACGAAAAAACTTCATCTCAAAAGTATCATTCACGAACTGCTTTGGTTCCTGAAGGGAGAAACGAATATTGCTTATCTCCGCGAAAATGGTGTGAGCATCTGGAATGAATGGGCCGATGAAAATGGTGACCTTGGACCTGTGTATGGAAAACAATGGCGAAGCTGGCAAGGTGCAGACGGCAAGGTTTATGACCAGGTGAAAGAAGTTATTCATCAGCTTAAAACGAATCCGGACAGCCGCCGCATCATCGTGAGCGCTTGGAACGTGGCAGAACTGAACCAGATGGCCCTAATGCCCTGTCACACTATGTTCCAGTTCTATGTAACACCTGCAACTTCTGAAGGGGATAAACCGCGGTTAAGTTGCCAGTTGTACCAGCGTTCAGCCGATGTATTCCTGGGTGTACCCTTCAATATAGCATCTTATGCTTTGCTTACCATGATGATCGCACAGGTATGCGATATGCTGCCAGGCGATTTTGTGCACACATTCGGTGACGTGCATTTGTATAATAACCATATCGAACAGGCAAAGCTGCAACTTACCCGTTCACCCTTTCCTTTGCCCTTAATGAAGCTTAATCCCCAGATCCGCAAACTCGAAGATTTTACGTTCAGCGATTTCACGCTTGAAAACTATCAATCGCATCCGGCAATCAAAGCGCCAGTGGCAGTATAAACTATTCGTTCATTTAATTAGCATGGAATGATTATCAGCCTAGTTGTAGCCGCATCAGATAACAATGTTATAGGAAAGAACAACCAGTTGCTCTGGCACCTGCCTCAGGATTTGAAATACTTTAAAAATGTAACCTGGGCCATGCCGGTGGTGATGGGAAGGAAAACATTCGAATCTCTTGGAAAACCGCTGAACGGACGGTACAACATAGTCATCACCCGCAAGAAAGACTGGCAACCGGAAGGAGTTGTAGTAGTTAATGACCTTGCGGCCGCTTATAAAGCGGCAGAAGCTGCAGATACGCGTGAAGTGTTTGTGCTTGGCGGTGGTGAGATTTACGCCCAGGCCATCAACCATGCTCATAAGATTCATCTTACCCGGGTACACGCAAACCTTGAAGGCGACACTTATTTCCCAAAGCTCGATGCTTCATGGAAACTTCAATATGCTGTGGATTTTCCAAAGGATGAAAAACACGCTTACCCATTTACGATAGAGGTCTGGGAATCTAACCGTACCAAGTAACCATGTATTCCCGATCTGTATTAGCAGCAAAATATATTGCCTGGTATCTCGGCGCAGCGAATTCGCGTGGTCACGGTGTTCATTCGCCCTTTGTTTTTGACTTTATCAAATTTGTATTGCGTGACACTTCAGATTATGGAGATTACAAACAAATAGAATTACATCGCAGCCGCTTACTCGAAGATCAGAAGTTATTGCAGGTAACTGATTTTGGCGCCGGCTCGGTTAATGGAAACCATAAAGAACGTCGCGTCAGTAGCATAGCATCAGCAGCACTGAAATCACCAAAATATGCATCGCTATTATACCGGATGATAAAGGCATACCGGCCATCAACCATTCTTGAACTGGGCACCTCACTTGGTATCACCACTGCTTATCTTGCTTCAGCAGCTAAGGACGCTAATGTTATCACTGTGGAGGGTGCACCCGCAGTGGCAGAAGTTGCAACGCAGGTATTTGAAGAATTGAAGCTCAAAAACATAACGCAGGTAACGGGAAGTTTTGATGAAATGTTGCCCGGTCTTCTGACACGGACTAATAAGCTTGATTTTGTATTTATGGATGGCAATCACCGTTACGAACCAACGATGCGCTACCTGGATTTGATGTTGCCGCATCTTCATGAATATACGGTCGTTGTACTGGACGACATTCACTGGAGCGCAGAAATGGAGCGCGCATGGAGAGAGTGCCGTAGTCATCCACGGGTCACCCTGTCCATCGACCTGTTTTTTATAGGTGTGCTTTTTTTCAGAAAGGAGTTCCGGGTACCGCAACACTTTGCGATAAGATTCTGACCCCACTACACACTACAGATAATATTTGCTACCTTAATGGCATCAACATCCATTAAGTCTATGAATATCGGCGTACTCAGGGAACCTTCCGAAGAATCAAGGGTTTCAGTTCTGCCAGAGTTGGCTGCAGCAATTGTTAAAAAAGGTGTGCAGGTAACTGTTGAAACCGGCGCCGGCGAAAGGGCTTTTGCTGCAGACGGCGATTATGCACTGGCAGGTGCGTTTGTTACCAGCAGGGAACAGGTAATTGCTGCGGCCGATATCATACTCGCAATACATCCTCCTTCAACCAACGAACTGGACTTTTTTCGTTCCAAAATTATACTTGGTGTTTACCAGCCATTGTTTCAACCGCAGCTTGCGAAGGCATGGGCAGAAAATAATATAACCAGTTTCAGTCTCGATATGTTACCGCGCACCACCCGCGCGCAAAGTATGGATGTACTCAGTTCACAGGCAAACATAGCAGGATACAAAGCAGTGTTAACAGCTGCGAATACCTATGGACGTTATTTCCCGATGTTAATGACAGCAGCAGGAAGTATCCCTCCGGCTAAGGTGTTGATTTTAGGTGCGGGCGTGGCCGGATTACAGGCTATTGCCACCGCCAAACGCCTGGGTGCAGTAGTAGAAGTTTTTGATACAAGACCGGCCGTAAAAGAAGAGGTGATGAGTCTCGGTGCAAAATTTATTGAGGTAGAAGGAGCCGCTGACGCCACAAGTGCAGGTGGTTACGCGGTAGAACAAACTGCCGGGTTTATGCAAAGGCAGAAAGATAAGATTGCTGAAAGCATTGCAAAGGCAGATATCGTGATCAGCACTGCACAGATACCAGGAAAGAAAGCACCCATACTTATCACAGAACCGATGATTCAAAGCATGCGAAAAGGTTCCGTGATCATTGATCTGGCTGCCGCGACCGGTGGTAACAGTGAATTGACGGTGAATAAACAGACGGTGATTTACAATGGTGTTTCTATTATTGGTAACTCAGCACTTGCATCAGAACTATCTTCCGATGCCAGCAAATTATATGGTAAAAATATTTTCAACTTTCTTCAGTTAATTATCACCCGGGAAGCAACGCTTAATATCAATTTTGAAGATGACCTGGTTCTGGGTTGTTGTATTACGCACAATGGCGTTGTATTACATGAACGGATAAAAACATTGTTAAATACAACTGATTAACTTATTTAACCAGGCGGGTTATACCGCGTAAATCTTACTTTATGGATGCAGTGTTCAGTTGGATAGTTGGCAATGAGCAAATGATTTACATCGTGGCGTTGATGATCTTTGTTGGTATCGAGGTAATTGGTCATGTGCCAAGTGTATTACATACACCCCTGATGAGTGGTGCCAATGCGATACATGGCGTTGTGATTATTGGTGCCATCATTGTAATGGGCC
>JAEZGI010000032.1 GCA_023416995.1 Bacteroidota bacterium | reverse complement strand
AAAGAAAATCCCCGGAAGATGAAATTCATCCTTCGGGGATTTTTTTATTCAGGAAGTCAACTTACTATAAAACATTCAGCCAATCCATCTTCTTACAACTTTAACTTCTGCTTCGTCCGGGATAGTTACCAGCTAAACAAGTTATTCAGCCAGGCATAACCATCGGGTTAAGCCGGTTTGCAGTTCGTTCCGGTTATCACATAAATGCTTTCTGAATACCTGCAATTCTTTCGTCAAGTTGATTTTTGACGATTTCAAACTCTTCCGCAGATGACAACTTTGTATTGACACTGAAATAAAACTTGATTTTTGGCTCAGTGCCCGATGGTCTTGCAGAAATCTTGCTGCCATCAGCCAGGATGAACTGCAATACATTTGATTTTGGCAGATCAATCTTCCATTCAGATCCGGTCTGCAGATTTCTGCCCTTACCGGTTTCATAATCCAGCAACTGTACCACTGCCGATCCATTGATCTCCTGCGGCGGATTGGATCGGTATGTTTCCATCATACGCGCAATTTCCTGTTGCCCGTTCATTCCTTTTTTAGTGATCGAAATAAGATGTTCTTTATAAAAACCATATTGAACATATAGCTCAACCAACTTTTCAAACAAGGTTCTGCCTTTGTCTTTTTCATAAGCAGCCATCTCCGAAAGCAGGGCAACGGCAGATACGGCATCTTTGTCTCTCAACTGGTCGCCAATCATCAAACCATAACTTTCTTCACCGCCGATTACATAATTTTCACTGCCTTCTTTTTCACGGATCAGTTCTGCTATCCATTTAAAACCGGTTAATACATTGTAACATTTGATATCATTTGCTTTTGCAAACTCATCGATCATATCTGTGGTTACAATTGTTTTTACCACCATATCATTTTTGCGCGCAAGTCCTTTTGCCTTACGGGCCTCGATCATATAGTTAAAGGCAAGCACTGCTGTTTGATTACCATTCAGCAGCATCCAGTTGCCAGTCTTATCTTTTATTGCTATACCAACGCGGTCAGCGTCAGGATCTGTTCCTAACAAAATGTCAGCATCAATTTCACGGGCTTTGTTCAGACCGATACTCATGGCTTCACTTTCTTCAGGATTCGGCGAAACAACGGTCGGAAAATTACCATCGGGTTCGGCCTGTTCATCCACAATGGTTACATTGGTAAAACCGAAAGCCGACAGTACCTGGGGAACCAGTTTAATGCCGGTTCCATGTATGGAGGTATATACGATTTTGAGATCTTTTTGTCTTTGTATTACTTCGGGGTATACCGAAAGTCCTTTCACCATCTCAACATATACATCATCAACTTCTTTTCCGATGATAGTGATATTCTGAGGTGCGCCTTCCCATTTAACATCATCTACAGATGTGATCTTATCTACCTCGGTAATGACATTTTTATCATGAGGTGGCACCAACTGGCCGCCATCGCTCCAATACGCTTTATAGCCATTATACTCTTTGGGATTGTGAGAAGCTGTACATACCACCCCACCCTGGCAGCCAAGGTGACGGATAGCAAACGACAACTCAGGAGTCGGACGAAGTGATTCAAACAGAAAAACGCGGATCCCGTTTGCCGCCATTACATTGGCTACGATCTCAGCAAAGAAACGTCCGTTATTACGTGAGTCATGTGCTATGGCTATGCGGATTTCGCCACCGGGATATGTTTTTTTAAGATAATTGGCGTAACCCTGGGTAGACATACCCACGGTATATTTATTCATGCGATTGGTGCCCACACCCATTATACCTCTCAGACCACCGGTACCAAACTCTAAATTTCTATAAAATGCATCTGTTAGTTCAGTCTCATTTTCCTTTTCCAGTCGTTTGATTTCTTCCCGTGTTTCGGGATCGAAATTTCCATTCAGCCATACGTTTACTTTGTCTTTGATCGCGTTATCCATGTGTTTTATTTATTCTTTGTGAACGGGTATCTAATTTCGGTAAGATTGCTAAGACTAACAAATTCAGTTCCAGATGTTGTAATTTGAGCAAAATTCTGAAACGGTTTGTGGTATTGATATCGTCTTTCTTCCGCCTTGAAACGCTGCGGCTTTATTTGATTAAAGGTGTTCAGGCATTCGTGTTGTTTTCAGCGCTTTTCCCGGTGCTTATAACAAATGCACAACCACTCAATCATCAAACCTTTTACCGGCCTGACTCATCATTAACTCACGAAGATACTTTGCCAAACCTGGTAAACAAGTATGCTATAAACGGGAAAAAAAATTCACGGTTATGGTTAGTTGCGGGAACGCATGCCGCTGTCTGGGCGGGAACTTTTGTAGCGTTGAACAACGCCTGGTATAAAGATTATCCCAAAAGTTCATTTCATTTTTTTGACGATCGGAAGGAATGGAACCAGATCGATAAAATGGGGCATGTCTGGACAGCCTACCAGCTTAGCCGTCTTTCCGCTGAAACCTGGAAATGGGCCGGCATTGAGGATAGAAAAGCTGCGTGGCTGGGAGGAGGCAGCGCTTTTGCGTTTCAAAGTATTATTGAAATTCTCGATGGATTTTCCGAAGAATGGGGCTTTAGTGTAGGTGACATGGAAGCAAACCTGATTGGTTCGGGTGGATACATAGCCCAGGAACTTCTTTTTAAAAGCCAGATCATCCAGGTAAAGATGGGCTATAAACCCTATAACTATCCGGCTGACCTTAAACCCCGGCGCGATCAACTGTTTGGCACCACTATCCCGGAACAGATCTTAAAAGATTATAACAGCCAGCGCTATTGGCTCACCACCGGGCTGCACCATCTTTTTCCAAAGACTCCTTCATGGTTGAATATAGCGATCGGGTTCAGCAGCGACGGTTTATATGGGGGCCATGGAAACACCTGGACGGATAAACAGGGCAATTTTTTTGATCGTAGTGATATCAGGCGTGTGAGAAGATTTTATCTTTCCCCTGATATAGATCTTACCAAAATAAAAACAGGCAGCAGATTTTTGAGATCGGTGTTTTTTGTTTTGAACGCAGTGAAGATCCCGGCGCCCACACTGGAATATAACAGTACAGGTAAGTTCCGGCTGCATGCACTCATGTTCTAGTTTCCTTTCAGAACCAGCACCCAGTCATTGTCCCTGCCCTCGGTCGGCGGCCGGTATTCAAGCTCATCTTTATTTGAAACTGCAGCTACCGGTTGTTTACTGCCGGTGCGGGGATCATACCAGTAACCTTGCAACGAAGTGCCGGTAATTTTTCCAGGTTTTAGTTTGAAAGCTTTGCCAGCAGCAGAATAAACAAGAAGGAAGTTCTTTCCTCGTATTGCCTGGATCCGCTCAGTACTATCACGGGGATCTACTATCATTGTCTGATCAGGTACCAGGCCGATGATCGGGAACTCTGTCATCAATTGCCGCAAATACCGCATCTGATTGGCCCCGGGGAGCTGCAGAGATTCATTCCAGGGTTTCAACGGCGCATTGACCGGTTCCCGTCCGGGAGCAAAAAACTGCCAGACAGCATGACAACCATAACTGAAGCCAAAGCTACCCGCAAACACAGACAGGTAGGCTGCTTTCCTGACGTCATAGGCATCAGTATAACCAAAATCCTTTGCATTGAAACAAACCGGGTGCGCTTCATAAACCGGTTCACCGTTCAATACCGGTTTTATGGGTGACAAAGCATAATCACCCTGCACCTTGTTCCAGACATCCACGTCACGGCAATGTCCGGTCTGAAGCATATTAAAGTCCAGCCACGGTTCTTTATGGAACCATGGCGATGATGAAGATGTTTCACTTGGCTGCGGGTGAAAAGTCATCAGTGTTTTATGATTTCCACCTGCGCTTCTGTTAATAGCGGTAGCCATGGTGCGCCAGACCGCTACATCACTGTCGTTACGCGGGGTGCGATCGCCGCCAATCACCCAGATAATATTGCTGTAATTTTTATACCGCTTGCCTATCCAGCTTCCATAAGAAGCAGCAGTGGCTTCATTAAAAATTTCGGGTCCCTTACCCCAGCTCGCCTTAAATAACTTGTCGCCCCAGGTAGGTAACAGTGCAACATACAATTTATAGGATGCAGCTTTGGAAATAACCCAGTCAACATGTTTAAAATAAGCCTCATTGGGTTTGTCGGGATCACCGTCTGTAAACGGCAGGTGTCCCTCGGCGTTAGGTTTATGAAGACCATCGAGTTCTGCCAGAACAACGGCCTGGACAACCGTGAACCCCTGGGCCGCCCGTGTTTTGAGGTAGGTATCTGCCTCCTGTTTTGTGAGCCGGTGAAATAGCTCCCAGCCGGTATCTGCCAGCCAGAAAAACGCTTTGTTGTTTTCTGTGACCAGCGATCGGTTATCAGGACCCACCTTGAGCGCAGGTAACGACTGGCCCAAAACGGTAGAGGCAAGTAAAAAGCTGAAGCAGATCGCGGATAGTAGTTTCATAACCTGGCGGAAATTGGTCCGATAAATGCTGCACCAACATCATTCCATCCACGCACCCATCACTTCACTGCCGGCTACTTCCACGAAGATATGTTCCTGGATCGTGGTAGACAGCGACAAACCAACATAGTCGGGTCTCACAGAAAAAGCCTTGTGTGTACGTTCCACTAACACAAGCACCTGGATCTTTTTGGGATAGGAATCAAGAAATGGTTTTAGCGCATACAACAGTGTTTTTCCACTGTTGGCAACGTCGTCGATCAGTATGATGGCTTTGTTATTGAAATCTGTTTTTTCGGAGAGTTTGATTTCGGTAGGATGTTTCTTATCCAATGCAATGCTGATAAGACTGGTTTTAATGTTGCTGATACCGGATAACATGTTTTGAATCTGCCTGGCAATAACAACCCCGTTTTCTTCAATGCCTGCCAGGATGAGTTCTGTTTCATCAACATTGTTTTCTACGATCTCGTAGGCCATTCTTTTTAACTTCCTCTCTGTTGTTGCCTGGTCGAGGATATATTTCTTGTCAGCCATTAATTCATTTTTTGTAAAACTAATGAAGATTACCGTTGATCGGGAATCAACCCGGAAATTCTTAACTTACAGCTGAATATAAAACAAATGGAATATATACAACAGGGTCTGTTTTTCCTGGTAGCAGTTGCGGCAATCTGGCTTTTCACAAAAAATGCATTGAACATCCGTCGCAATATATTGATGGGTCGTGATGAAGACTATTCTGATAATAAAGCGGAACGCTGGAGGAACATGTTGCTGATTGCTTTCGGGCAAAAAAAGATGTTCAGGAAACCACTGGTTGCGGTCCTGCATTTTATTTTATACGCCGGTTTTATCATCATTAATATTGAAGTGCTCGAAATAGTGCTCGACGGTATTGTGGGTACACACCGCATGTTTGCGCCGGTTCTTGGTGATATTTATCCTTTTCTTATCAATGCATTTGAATTATTGGCGATCAGTGTGCTGGTAAGTTGTATCGTTTTCCTGGTGCGCAGGAACGTGCTGAAATTAAGAAGATTTATCAGCCGCGATCTTGATGGCTGGCCGCGGTCAGATGCCAATTATATCTTGTTTACCGAGATTATCCTGATGGCACTTTTTCTTACAATGAACGCCACCGATACGCTGCTTCAACAACGAGGGGTTACCGGCTATGCAGAAAACCAAACCGGGAACTTTGTGGTTTCGGGATTGCTTCATCCTTTATTTGCAGGATTGAGCAGTGAATCACTTGTAGTGGTTGAGCGTGTAGCGTGGTGGCTGCATATCATCGGGATATTTGCGTTCCTGAACTACCTCCCTTATTCAAAACATCTTCATATTCTGCTTGCATTTCCTAACGCCTATTATACCAGGTTATGGCCCAAAGGCGAAATGCGGAATATGACTGCTGTTCAGAATGAAGTTTTATATGCCATGAACCCTGAACTTGCCCCTGCAGATGCTACTCCCCCGGATAAGTTCGGCGCAAAAGATGTTCGGGATCTTAGTTGGCGAAATCTGCTGGACGCCTATAGTTGCACGGAATGTGGACGTTGCAGCGTGGCTTGTCCAGCCACCATGACCGGTAAAAAGTTATCACCCCGAAAGATCATGATGGATACACGTGACCGCGCAGAAGAAGTTGGGAAAAACATTCGTTTAAACGGTGGTGAGTTCAAAGATGATAATAAGTCCCTACTGCATGATTATATTACTGCGGAAGAACTTCGCGCCTGTACAACCTGTAACGCGTGTGTTCAGGAATGTCCCGTTAACATCAGCCCGCTCGAAATCATACTTGAGCTACGCAGGTCGCTTGTAATGGAGGAAAGTAATGCACCTCAGGAATGGAACGCAATGTTTGGAAACATAGAAAATAATTTCGCGCCGTGGAAGTTCAGTCCTGATGAACGCGATAAATGGATGGAGCCGTTGAAATCATAAGTTTCGGTGTGCTTATTACTCTGGCAGCTTCCTGCCATCAACAGTAACTACCGGCTTTTTGCGTATCATTTTTATCGCCAGGATCAGTGCAGTGACAGCGAAAACGCCCCCGATGATCCAGTTCAATACATTTTGATTTGTATTCAGTTTATCAACCATCAACCGGCCGCCAAAAATAAAAACCGCATTACCACAAAGCGTCCCGATGCCAATACCGGTAATATAGATGTTGTAATGGTCATTGCGGGGAAGAAGTACCTGCCTGGTAAAGAGAACAGTACTCCAGCCAAACCAGAATGGAATCTGTACGGGGTTGATCGCACTCATAGTTGCACCCAGCCAGAACCTGTGAACGGTATTTGATAATAAAACATTTTTGCCCTCGCCCGACGGATGTGAGGCTGCATAAAAGGTGGTGATGGCCAGTGCTACCACAACGGCCAGGCTCAACCATTCCAGCCAACGAAAGATGCGGTCATGTTTACGTACCCAATCCATCGCAACGAGCGAGATACGTACATAAAAGATCTCAACAACCATTGCTCCCAACGCAAAATAGATAGCAGGCAAAATACCATCCGTTACAGCAATCTGCATAGCCGCAACATTTAGTGTACCCAGGGGCAATGTGCCGAGGAAACTTATAAATAAGCCCGTAATAAATATCTTACCGAATTTCAAGCTGTTCCAATTTAACAAATGCTGTTCGCTTGCCTATTCAGGCATCTCCAACAGTTTCTTTGAATGAGCGGCATCCTCCCTGAACATGGCCACACCTTCTTTGAGTGTGAGATACCGATGACCCAAAGCATGATTTTGTTTGCTGATGCGCCACAGGATTAACCAGTGTTTTACAATTTCTTTCCAGGCAAAAAAGATACTGTGCCGTGGATCATACATATGGGTGGGCTCTGAACCTGCACCATTCACTTCAATTATGCTGAACGCCTCACCCCGTTTTAATTCTTCCCAGCTATTGTAACGTATATCAAGCCGACCATAGAAAAAATTATCGATCTGCTTACAGAGTTTATCGATAGTATCGTTAAGCATTTCATCTGCAAATGCTGTCTCATCAAGAAACAAAGAACCCCTGGCATGATTGCCATATGGCGACAGCACTCTTGTCTCTCCTGCCGGCAATACCTCATCCAGTTTTTCACCGTGCATGCGATCCATTGCGGCAAGATACATGATACCACGTTTATCGGCTTCTAACAATTGGCGTAAGTTATGTGTGCCATCGCCCGTGACAGACAAAAATTTCTTTCTCACGATGCCGGTAATTTTTCCTTTTTCCTGGCCCGGATAACGATGATAAAAGATGCCGACTTCATTTTCGTAAGAAACATATTCCTGGACATGAAAGTCTACTACCGACCTGCCCGCGTATGCTACTACATCATCATTATTATTTAATTTCTTAACACCGCGCCCACGTCCGCCACTATCAGGTTTACCTATCAATGGATATTGAAATCCGCCCTGCTGCAAAGCCTTCAATACTACTTCGGGATTGACAGGAACCTTAAAAAAAATGGTACGTGGATAAAACGAATCAGGCATGATCCTGCAAATGTCTTCTTTCGACTCGTTAAGAAAACCGCCGTTACGGATCGAAGGATTAGATGCGGCAAAAAAGAAAAATGAACGCGCCCGGATACAAAGAAATATCCAGATAGGATAAATCAGCAGGTACACTGTATTGAAGCTCCAATATTCCCAGTTAAATAACCTTATCAGAAACGGCCGGTGTTTGGGTAACTTCATCTCAGCGCGCCGGTATATTTTTCGATGGAGAAATCAGCCGTTTCCTGTTTCCCGGCCCTCAAATCGAGGTAAGTCATGGAGGCCCCGTCGGCCGTTAATTTTAACGAGGTAATGCTCACGGTGAAAGTTTCACCGCCGCGGTTCATTGTCAGATCGTTCCAGCTATCGCCATCACCGGTAAATTGGTGAAAGCGTAAAATCTCTTCATGGGAAGGAGCCGGATTCTCGCTTAACCATGACCGGAACCACTGCTCTCGTTTTGCAATTACATCATCCGTATATAAAGTAACTGACGACCAGATATGCGACTGGGTAATATCTTTTGTTTTAGTGTATTTATCATTGCCGTCCCACCTGCACTCATACAGCGCATTATCATCTCTGATGATGGCCGTGAATGGCTCAATTCCTTCTAATGAGATCGCAAGAAATTGTCTGAAAGGCGATTCGCTGTCAAGTAGATCAAGTAAGATAAGTCCACGGCTTTTCCTGTATGGCGGCTGCGATATATGTTTGTGCAGTCCCCCGTTCAGAAAAACAATGGCGTTACCGTTTTCATGTATAGAGATCCAGGTCCCGCCGGCATCAGCGTCTTTGGGAAATAATAACCGGCCCGTAGAAAATGAATACTCACGGGGAAACAACGCCTGGGCCCTTACTGATTTTTCGTCGCGGTTAGACGTTAAAAATACCCCGCCTGGTGTTGGAACAAAAGTTACTGTGCACATTGGTTGCGGTGCTTAACGGTAGATGAGGCCACTCCAAAATCTTCCGGTATCCGGATAGTAGAAATTTCATTAATGCCAACGCGGATAAGGGCCATATGATGTATGGTATGTTCCAGGTTGTAAGCAATTTCGCGGTGAAAGTTTGTATTGATCCGGATCGGCTCAGTAGCGTGATCGTCATAAGTGGCTTCTAGCGTCAATACCTTGTCGGATTTTTCGAGACGCTGGTAAATATCTTTTAAAAGTGTTGCCGCAAACTCCTTGTCATTTTCAATTGCTTTATCACGTTTCCTTTTCTCGTAATTCACCACCCCTCCTTCATAACCAGACTCGAGGCACTGAAAAAGTTCTATAATGTGACGTACGTGCTGGCCAATTGTATTATTAAAAAGCGTCTTGCATGGTTGAGCATATTCTTGCTGAGACAGTTGGTTCAACGTCTCTGCAAGCTGTACAAAAACATTGTTTACAGCTTGTTGTAATTGCATTTGAAAAATTTATGTTGCAAAATAATATTATTTTTCTATTAACCTGTTTCACATATCAAAAAACGCTTTAATCTTTTACATTCAGCGCCTGGTGGTGCTGATATCAAGACAAACGATCAGGTTATCAGCAATTGTATTGTTTCCCCCAACTCCAAATTCCCGCCGATTCATCTTAAATGATCCGCGGAAACGGAACCCGTTCCGGTAAGGAACGGCAGTGAATGGGATCGAAATTTCCTTCGAAATGTTTTTGATTGTTAGTAAGCCAATGACAATTAATGTGCCTGCTTTGTTGGATGTTACCACCCGCGATGAAACAAATTTTATCGTGGGGTATCTTCCCACATCAAAATATTCTTCCTTCCGGAGATGATTATCGCGCGTACGGTTACCGGTATTAATCGATCCGGCACTGATGCTCACGTCCATCGATGCAGTTTTAAGCGAAGCGGGGTCGAATACTATCTTACCCTGTAAGCCGGAAAAACTACCGTCAACGTTGAACCCGAAATTTTTTATCCTGAATGTCACGCTGCACGCAGTATCTACAGGAACTTGTACCTGCCCGAAGCTGCAGGTGCAGAAGGTCAGTATGAGTATTACCAGTATGCCTGTGCGCACTCTTAAAACCCCGGTCAAGACGATGATAAATTTAGACCCGAATGTACACAGGGAATGGTTTAGATTTACAAAAAATATAGGATGCAGATACCAGTAATGGCGGAAATGTTTGCAGAGGGCAAGTCTCCCGAAGTACTGTTTTGGATTGGATGCGCAGGAAGCTTTGATCAGCGTGCGCAAAAAATTACCCGTGCTTTTGTCACCATACTTGATAAGATAGGGGTTACGTATGCTGTGCTGGGAAAGGAAGAGTTATGTACGGGCGATCCTGCCCGACGCGCAGGAAACGAATTTATGTTCCAGATGATGGCTTACCAGAATATCCAGATCCTTAATAATTATGGGATAAAGAAAATAGTTACTGCCTGCCCGCATTGCTTCAACACGATTAAGAACGAATACCCTGTGCTTGGCGGAAATTATGAAGTTATTCATCACACCACGTTTTTACAGGATCTGATCGATACAGGTAAAATCACCCTGAAAGGAGGCGGATCTTTCAAAGGACGCAAAATAACCTATCATGATAGCTGTTATCTGGGCCGCGCGAACGGCATTTACGATGCACCACGCAAGGTGCTGGAAGCACTCGATGCTGAACTGATAGAAATGAAAAGATGCCGCAGTAAAGGTCTTTGCTGTGGTGCAGGCGGCTCCCAAATGTTTAAGGAAGAGGAAAAGGGTGATGTTCGCGTCAATCTCGAACGTGCCAGGGAGGCCGTTGAAACGGGGGCAAACATTATTGCTGCGGCATGCCCGTTCTGCAATACAATGATGACGGATGGTGTTAAAAATCAGGAAAAAGAAGATTCCGTAGCCGTAATGGATATTGCCGAACTGGTCGCAGCTTCGATGGATTGACTCAGAATGCCTAATTTTGTAAGATGAACCTGGAATATAAAGAACTATTACCTGCTCATTTTGCGCCTGACTCCCGGGTATGGGTGTACCAGAGCAGCCGATTGTTTTCATTGTCTGAAGCACTGCAACTGGAAGATATACTGAACGATTTTGCAAGAAACTGGAGATCTCATGGCGACCAGGTCACCGGTTACGCGAACCTGTTTTTTGGCCAGTTTATAATTTTGATGGCAGACGAATCTGCAACCGGGGTTAGTGGTTGCAGCACGGATAGTTCAGTGCGCCTGATAAAACAAATAGAACAACAATTTAAGGTAAATATGTTCGACCGGCAATCGCTGGCTTTCGTCGTGAAAGATAAGGTTCAGATCATTCCACTTGCCCAACTGAATTATGCATTTGAACAATCCTTTATAAACGCAGACACATTATATTTCAATAACCTCGTAGATACCAAACAGGCTCTTGCTGATAATTGGATCATTCCATTGGGTAAAAGCTGGTTAGCCAAAAAGTTGCGGCTCCCTGCTTAACCGTAATCAGAACGTAAGAACAAAAGCAGTACCCTCACCTTCTACAGATTGCACACTGATACTGCCGTGATGCAACATCATGATCTGTTTACAGAGACTGAGACCAATACCAGAACCGCTTTTCTTCGTGCTGAAGAAGGGTATGAAGATCTTATCAAGTACCTCTTCGCTCATGCCGGAACCGTTATCAGAAACTTTTATAATGGTTTTTCTTGTTGAAGCTATATAACCGGATAAAACGATCCGCGGTTCTTCTTTGTCTTTTACAGCTTCAATCGCATTAACTACCAGGTTTATAAGCACCTGTTCCACCAGGTTGGTGTCTGCAACCAATATCAACGCGGGATCTTTCAAAATGATTTCCATGTCGATGTTTTTCTGTTCGAGCGTTGGTTGCATCAGGTGATGCAGATTCTCAAACAAGTCGCGAACCAACACCTGCTTCACATTTGGTGAAGTGATCTTATTGAGGTTCCTGTATGTTTCTGCAAATTTCAAAAGACCCTCGCTGCGACGTTTGATGGTGTCAATACCCAGCTCAAGATCATCTACTCCCCCGCTCTCATTACTCAATGCATGCATTGATTGTTTAAGTCTTTTTTTAAGTGTTTCTGCAAGTGACGATATTGGCGCTATTGAATTCATGATCTCATGCGTCATCACACTCAACAGTTTTTGCCAGGCCTTTGATTCAGTTTCGTCAAGCGCCTCATTCACGTTTTGAAAAGCAACCAGTTTAAACTTCCTTCCATCCGTCTGGAAGGCTGTTGCCGATAAAAGTATTTTAAATGCAGCTCTTTCCAGGTGCGCGGTCCCGATTTTCGTTTCACCGGGTTTTAATGCAACGATCTGGCGATACAATTCCGGATCACGTTTTGTGAGCGAATGCACCGTTTTAAGATAAGGCAGATGAATCATTTTTTTTAATGCTTCATTCAGCCAAACCACTTCCCCATCATCTTCTGCATACATAATAATGCCGGTATCGATCAACTCGAGAATCTTTTGCAAATACTGGTATTGCGTTTCCCGTTCTTTACTGATATCCTTAAATGTTGAATTGATTTCATTGAATCCCTGGCGCAATGGTTGCAGATCTACAGGTGCATGTTTCACATCAAAATACCGGCTGAAGTCACGGTAGTGAACCGACTCAACAAACTGGTCAAGCTCAGTATGCGCCTTTCGCTGGAAACGATAGAATTCGATTACCTGGTACACAATCAAAGGCAACACGATGGTTAGATAGATAAACCAACCCGGGCCCATAAGACCCTTAACAATAATGAAGGCTGCCAGTGTTAAGGTCAGTAATAAAAACAGCACCCGTGACAGGATGCGCCATTCAAAAGGTCTGAGCGCCATGTAAAAATTGATTCTGAGTTTATAAAGCCCGGGTTTTAAATATCATATTTACTAAGTCTGCGATATAATGCGGTCCGCGTTAAACCCAGTTCCTTCGCAGCTTTGCTGATATTGCCATTATGTTTTTCAATTACTTTCATAATGGTGTTTTTCTCGATTGAGCTTAATTTAAACTCAGCAGGTTCAGATTCGATCACACGCGGGCTTTCAATCGGCGAAAAAATCAGGTCCTTTGCCTGTAACACATCTCCGTCGCTCATTATCACTGCCCTTTCAATGGTATACTGTAGTTCACGGATATTACCAGGATAATGATATTGCATCAGTTTATCCATTGCTTTCTCGTCAAACTTCAGCCCGGGTTTCAAATATTTGTTGCTGTAAATGGTACTGAAATGTTTGGCCAGCAAAATAATATCGTCGCCTCTTTTATGCAACGGTGGCAACATAATTTCAACAGTATTGATCCGGTAAATGAGATCCTTACGGAAGCGGTTTTCGTTCGCCAGTTCTGAAAGCGGTACGTTAGTGGCGCAAATCAGGCGGATATCAATAGGTATGGCATCATTTGTACCAAGACGGGTTACCTGTCGGTTTTGTAAAACGCTCAACAATTTAGCCTGCTGGTGTAAGGAGATGTTACCTATTTCATCTAAAAACAAAGTGCCGCCGGCTGCGGCTTCGAAACGTCCCATCCTGTCCTCACGGGCATCAGTAAACGCTCCTTTTTTGTGACCGAACAGTTCGCTTTCAAACAGCGACTCCGTAAGGGCGCCCACATCGACCTTTATAAAGGGTTTGGCAGCGCGCAGTGATTGCTGATGAATAGCTTTTGCAATCAGATCCTTACCTGTGCCATTTTCACCCAGGATCAGGATGTTTGCATCAGTCGGTGCAATTTTTTCGATCTTATAAAAGATATCTTCCATCGCCGCAGATTCACCCATCAGTTCTTTGCCAATGATCGAGTCTGCGCTGAAACTGGGTTGTGAGCTTGCCTTGCCGCCCTTTCTCTTGAGCGCATCACGAATGATACTGATTAGTTTTTCATTGTGCCAGGGCTTAACCACAAAATCGGCCGCTCCTTCTTTTAAACATCTTACGGCAAGATCAATATCCCCATAGGCGGTTATCATGATAACCGCCGCTTCGGAACGGTATTCACCATGTATTTTTTTGAGCCAGAACAATCCTTCGTTACCTGTATTGATTGAACTGTTGAAATTCATGTCAAGTAAAATCAGGTCGAACTTTTGTTTTGAAAGTAGCCAGCGCAGGTTTTCAGGATTTTTTTCAGTTACCACTTCCTTTACTTCGGTCTTTAGTAACAATCGAACAGCAGTTAGTACGTCCGGATCGTCGTCGATCACCAGCACGCAGGTGTTTTTTAATGACATAGTTGGTTAAAAATAATTATTGCACTGAATGCAACATTCGGAACTACAATTATACCATAAATACAAAGCGATGGCAATTAATTTTTTACGCATAAAAACCACTGTACGGTAAGTGTATCGAAAGCGAACACATGATGTACCGCTAACGAACATGCTCGTAGAGAAGTTGATTTCAAAAGCTTGTATATCAATGAGATTCGTTTCTGGCATATTGTTTCTTATTGTATTGAACAGTTGAAATCAGCCGATGATTGTTTGAGTGACCGGGCAGATGGATAGCCGGTCACTTTTTCAGAAACATAATCTAAAGTTTACTAAAGTGGATAGAGTAATTGCAAAAAAAACCTGGACCTCAAAAAGAATAATGACGATCTGCGGAATCGTTGCATTAGTTGCCCTTATAGCTTCAAGTGTTTATTTCACTTCCGGCAACAGCCGTTTGAATGTAGACACTGAACGCATAACTATCAGTGAGGTGAAAAAAGGTCCTTTCCAGGTAACGATCCCTGTAAATGGTATTGTGTTACCAATTACCACGATCTATCTTGATGCTATTGAGGGCGGTCGTGTTGAAGAAAAATATGTCGAGGACGGTGCGATCATGAAGAAAGGCGAACCCATCATGAAGCTGAGCAACACCGATCTCGAATTAAGTCTTTCAACCCAGGAAACCGGTGTGTTTAACGTATTGACACAAATGCAAATCTCCCGTGATAATGCACAGCAGAATACCATCACCAAGCTGAACCAGATGGCGGATGTGGACAATGCGCTTAAAGAAGCGGAACGGTTGTACAAATTGAACAAACACCTTTACGAACAAAAGGCGATCGGTTCACAGGAATATAATTCTTCTAAAAACCTGTATGACTACCAGGTGCTGAGGAAAAAACTTACCGAACAAATCCTGAGCAAGGACTCAACTTCAACCAAGCAGCAGCTCGACCAGATGGCAGAATCATATAGCAGGATGAAAAATGCGCTGGCCCTGATGCAGCGAAAAGTAGGTGATTTGATTGTACGTTCACCTGTTGATGGTCAGCTGACTTCATTGGATGCTGAAATCGGGCAATCAAAAAATAAAGGCGAACGTCTCGGGCAGATTGATGTGCTCAGCGGTTTTAAAGTACGTGCGGATATTGACGAGCACTATATATCAAATATCCTTACCGGTCTGCGGGGCAAATTCAACTTTGCCGGAAAATCGTATGAGCTTGAGATCAAGAAAATTTACACACAGGTTACGAATGGACGGTTCCAGGTTGATCTGGAGTTCCTGGGCGAAATACCCAAAGGTGTGCGTCGCGGTCAAACGCTCCAGATCCTGCTGGCACTTAGCGATGAAACCGAAGCGATTATGTTACCAAAGGGTGGATTTTACCAGCAAACCGGCGGTAACTGGATTTATAAAGTAAGAGAAGATGGAAAATCTGCTTATAAGGTAGACATCCAACTGAACCGTCAAAGTACCGAGTACTATGAAGTAATGAATGGTTTGAACCCGGGAGATAAGGTGGTTACTTCAAGTTATGAGAACTACGGAAATATGCAGGAACTTATCCTTAAAAAAGACTAACACAAGCCTCATCATCATTAATACCTCAGTTATGTTCAAGAAAATGCTGTTCATCGTAACCCTGATATGCACCGTTTGCGTGCTTCCCTCTTACACCAATAGTTGTGCGAGGCCGGATGCAGACTTTCTGAAGCTGAAAGAAGTGTCAGCCACAGAAAAAAACGAAACTGCACTTGTTCCCAAACAGTCGGGTCTGGAGCTGGAAGTGTTTCCGCTTCAACTGATCAATATTCAGCTATAAATTATTACAAAGCTGTAACCTGTTCAAGGTTCGTGCGTTTCATTTAATAAAAAATAACTCTAAATCAAATAACAATGATCAAAATCACTGCACTTGAAAAAATCTACCGCACTGAAGAAGTGGAGACCGTTGCACTCAACAAGCTTTCTTTTGAAGTAAAGGAAGGCGAGTTTGTTGCAGTCATGGGGCCATCCGGTTGTGGAAAATCTACACTTCTTAATATCGTCGGCTTGTTAGATGATCCGGATGCAGGGAGCTTTTTGTTCAATGGCATAGAGGTAGCCAAATTCAATGAAAGAAAACGGGCCGATCTCAGAAAAAGAAATATCGGGTTTGTGTTCCAGAGCTTCAACCTCATCGATGAACTTACAGTGTTTGAAAATGTGGAACTTCCCCTTATTTATCTCGGGGTCAAGGGACAGGAACGCAAACAGCGTGTAGAAGAAGTGCTGGACAAAATGCAGATCATGCACCGCCGCAATCACTATCCACAGCAACTTTCAGGTGGTCAACAACAACGTGTAGCCGTTGCACGTGCCGTAGTTAACCGGCCAAAACTGATACTGGCGGATGAGCCCACAGGTAATCTCGATTCCTCAAATGGTAATGAGGTAATGACATTGCTCACTGATCTTAACGAGCAGGGTACCACCATCATAATGGTTACACACAGTGAACACGATTCACGTTATAGTCACCGTATTATCCGCATGCTTGATGGCCAGGCCGTGACCGAGAACATAATGGTTTGAGTCACTAAACCCTGATTTTTTCCCCGGGTAGCGTTTTCAATGCTGCTTTAATACTAATGCTATGCTATACAACTATGTAAAAATCGCTTACAGAAGCCTTCTGAAACACAAGTTTACCTCGTTAATTAATATAGCAGGGCTGGCCATCGGTTTTACATGTTGTTTGTTAATTGTAGCGTATATTCTCAACGAGGTTAGTTATGATCGCACCAACCCCAGATCAGCAGATATCTATCGTGTAACCAGGACCTTTCATTCTGACAAGGGAGTCACATCATTGAAGCTTTCCAGTGTAGCGCCTCCTTTTGGGCCGTTACTGGTGAGTGAATATCCTGATATTGAAAAGATGACCAGGATGTTGGGATTGGGTAGCATGGCGTTCAGGTTCGGCGAAAAAATCTTTACCGAAGAAGATGCATTTGCGGCTGATGAAAATTTCTTCGATTTTTTCACAACCGACATAGTCAGTGGTGACAGAAAGTCTGCGTTAGCAGAACCCGGCACAATAATGTTATCGGAAGAAGTCGCGAAGAAATACTTTGGAAATGAAAATCCGCTTAACCAGCTTATAAAACTAGACAACCGGCTCAATCTTAAAGTGACCGGCGTTTATAAAGCCTTACCTGCCAACACCCACATCCACCCCAGGCTGCTGGTATCCTTTAGTACCCTCAGGAACCCTGATGTTTACGGGGAAGAAAGATTGCGTACCAATTGGGGCAACAATGCTTTCCGCACCTACATTATGTTGCCAAAAAACTACCCGGCGGCCAGTCTTGAAAAGAAGTTTCCTTTTTTTATTGATAAACACCTTGCAAGCGTTTATGACACAGATAGAGCATCACAGTTCACGACACTGGGGTTGCAGAAATTGACAGACATTCATCTCCATTCAAAAACGGATGATGAAGTTGAACCAAACGGTGATATTACCCGGGTTTACATCTTTGCTGCGATTGCACTGTTCATCTTATTAATCGCGTGCATCAATTATATGAATCTTGCAACGGCGAGATCCGTTTTGAGAGCAAAAGAAATTGGTATCCGTAAGGTATCAGGTGCCAACAAAGCTGAGCTCGTGGCACAGTTTCTTACCGAATCAGTTTTACTTACTTTAATAGCGCTCGCTCTTGCTGCGGGGTTAACTATTCTGGGCCTGCCACTCATGAACAGGTTGTCCGGTCTTGAGTTAAGTTTCACTCCTCTTCTCAAACCGAACATATTGCTTCCTGTTCTGTTGGTGCCGGTTCTGGTCGGTCTTATATCGGGTTTATATCCTGCATTGTTTATGTCCGCTTTCCAGCCTATTAAAACCTTGAAAGGGCTCTTTAAGATCAAGGGTGGTAATGTTTCGTTCCGCCAGGTATTGGTGGTAACACAGTTTTCTATTTCAATTATTCTGATCATCAGCACGGCCATTGTATTTCAGCAGTTAAACTACATGCAGCAGACCAACCTGGGCTATGACCGGTCACAGGTTGTTGTGGTTGGTGTTTCCGGCGGTGTGAATGATAACTATGAAAGTTTCAGACAGCAATTGCTTCAAAATCCGGCTATAGAAGAAGCTGGAAGATCTTCGCGCGTTCCAACGGGTCGTTTACTTGATTCACAGGGGGCCGGTATGATCCAGGGTGATTCAGCTGCACCTTCTCCTGTTGATATCAAATTCCTGGCTGCAGATGAAAAATTTATTCCGACCTATAATATTAAAATGGCAGCCGGACGGAATTTTTCGAAGGAATACGGAACGGATACCAGCGCATTCATTTTAAATGAAACTGCTGCCAGGAACCTTGGCTATGAGCCCGTAGCAGGACTGGTAGGGAAATCAATGTCGTATGGTGGCTTATCCGGTCGCGTAATAGGCATTATGGGTGATTTTCATTTTGAATCTATGCATCAGAAAATCGTACCTCTTGTTGTGACCATGCCTGTCGCTAACGGAACGGGCGCGCGGAACGTTTCTATCCGTATCAGCGGAAAAAATGTGCCCGCGGCAATAAAGCATATCGAAACGGTGTACAAAAGATTCAATCCTGATGTGCCATTTGAATATTCATTTATTGATGAAAGATATCAATCATTATATGAGTCTGAACTCAGACAAGGCAGTATATTTTTTGTGTTTGCTGCCCTGGCCATTTTTATAGCCTGTCTTGGACTCTTCGGCCTGTCTGCTTTTGCTATCACACAAAGAATGAAAGAGATTGGAGTAAGAAAAGTGCTAGGCGCCAGTGTGAGCAGTATCGTCCGGTTGTTATCACGGGATTTTCTAAAGCTTGTCGCTATCGCGGCTTTGATAGCTTTCCCAATCGCCTGGTTTGCTATGGATAACTGGTTGCAGGATTTTGCATACCGTGTACAGGTTGGCTGGTGGATTTTTGTAGTTGCCGGTGTTGTGGCTGCGCTCGTAGCAGTATTGACAATTTCGATTCAGGCCATAAAGGCAGCTATAGCCAACCCTGTCAAGAGCCTTCGAAGTGAATAATGTATTATCTCAAACCGAAATGTACACCTGGTAAGTTAAACGGAATAAAGTATGCTTCAGAACTATCTCAAAATTGCTTTCAGAAACATTGTACGGCACAAAGGTTACTCTGTTATCAATATTGCAGGGCTTTCTATTGGTATTGCAGCAAGTTTGTTGCTGTTTCTTGTATTGCGTTATGAATTCAGTTACGATAAGTTTCAAAAGAACTATAACAATATTTACCAGGTCGTTACCGAGGATAAATTTGCAGGGCAGGATTTGCATTACACTGTCGGTGTGCCCTACCCTGCATTAGAATCGTTTAAGGCAAATTTTCCGGACCTGCCCTTTGGTGCTTTGTATGCAAGTTACGGCAGCCAGGTCACTGTGCTTAAAAATACCGGTGCTGCATCTGGTACAGGTAACCCCAAATACATCGAAGACAACGGGGTAATTTATGCCGATGAAAATCTTTTCAGTGTTTTTGATTACAACTGGCTCCAGGGCGACCGGATGGTCTTATCTAAACCCAATACCGCGGTACTTACAACAGCAACTGCCGAAAAATATTTTGGTGGATGGAAAGAAGCAGTCGGAAAGATGCTGATGATTGACAATGCAACTACCCTGCGGGTGGAAGGTATTATCGAAACACCACCCGCCAATACCGACTTCCCTTTACAACTGATTGGCTCTTTTGAAACATTTAAAAAGATTGATAATCCTAACGGTTATACCACTGACTGGGGGCATATCACCAGCAACTTCCAGGTGTTCACACTTCTCCCTTCGCATGTTTCTCCCAAAACAATCAACAACCAGCTTGATGCTTTCAGCAAAAAGCAATATCCCCCCAACAACCGGGTTGTCAGCAAACAACATTTTCTTCATCCCTTAAGTGAAGTGCATTTTGATACCAGGTTTGAAAACCTGGGCGATCATGTCATTTCAAAAACAACGTTGAAGGTGCTTGCTTTTATCGGCCTGCTGATCATAGTGATGGCCTGCATCAACTTTGTCAACCTTTCCACGGCGCAGGCGGTTGGACGGTCGCGTGAAGTTGGTGTAAGAAAAGTGCTGGGAAGCAGCAGGAGCCAATTGTTCGGCCAGATGATGGGTGAAACCGGGCTGATCGTTTTTATATCTGTTCTGTTTGCTGTAGGCATTGCCTACCTGGCGTTACCTTTTGTAAAGCACATCGTTTCTATCAAAGAGCCTTTGTCGATGTTTGACGCAGATACACTGGTGTTTTTAGTGGTCATATTTATTGTGGCAACCTTTCTTTCAGGGTTGTACCCTTCTATGGTGTTATCAGGTTTCCGGCCTGCGCTCGCGCTTAAAAACAAAATAACTTCTGCCAATGTTGGCGGTATCTCATTGAGACGCGCATTGGTGGTTTTGCAGTTTGGTATATCGCAGGTGCTAATCATCGGAACCATCATCGCGATCAGCCAGATGAACTTCATTAAAAATGATGATATCGGTTTCAACAAAGACG
The DNA here is from genome assembly GCA_023416995.1 of Bacteroidota bacterium. Lineage (GTDB taxonomy): Bacteria > Bacteroidota > Bacteroidia > Chitinophagales > Chitinophagaceae > DATHKG01. The sequence goes on along the minus strand of JAEZGI010000032.1, from coordinate 236,009 downwards.
CTGTTTATCTTATCCATAGCAATTCAGATAGCGCATTGCTTGCCAGACAGGAAGCCTTCAAGACAGCGGTTTTACAGATCCCCGGGGCAAAATCTATAAGTTTTGCTTCTGACGTGCCGTCTTCAGATAATAACAGTTCTACCAATTTTTCATTTGATATGAAGCCTGATGAAGATTTCATGCTTTATCTCAAGTTCGCAGATCATGAATACTTCAAAACGTTTGGATTAACTATGCTGGCGGGGAGACCGTTTACAAAAAGTGATACCATGCATGAGGTCGTAATAAATGAAACGCTGGTTCGCAGACTGGGTTTAAAGTCACCTGAAGATGCAATTGGTAAAAGTCTGCGTATTGGCAGAAATTCCTGGTTACCCGTTGTTGGTGTGATGAAGGATTTTAAAACAAATTCACTGCGCGAACAAATCAAACCGCTGATGATTTCAAGCCTCAACAATTTTTATTCAGTTACAGCGGTTAAACTGCATTCATCAGATATGCAGCGTGCCCAGGCGGCGATTCAAAAAAAGTGGGACGAGTTTTTTCCTGAATATGCAAATACCAGTTTGTTTATGGATGAAACTATCGAGAATTTCTATGCGCAGGAAAAGCAGCTGAGTGATCTGTATAAGATTTTTGCCGGTCTTGCCATATTCATTTCATGTCTTGGTCTTTATGGTCTGGTTTCCTTTCTGGCTGTGCAAAAAACCAAAGAGGTTGGCATCCGCAAGGTGTTGGGCGCTTCAGTGGGCAGCATTGTTTACCTCTTTTCGCGCGAGTTTACTATCCTCATTGGTTTTGCTTTCATTATCGCGGCCCCGGTTGCATGGTATGTGATGAGTGACTGGCTGAACAATTTCCAGTTCAGGGTGCCCTTAAGTGCAGGTGTCTTTATTCTTGCAATCGTGATTTCATTGTTTATCGCCTGGATCACTGTCGGTTACAAGGCATTGCAGGCGGCTTTGGCAAATCCTGTTAAAAGCATCCGCTCAGAGTAACCAGCCATACGAATCACCGTCATAAACCATTAGTCATGTTTAAAAACTATTTCCTGGTCGCGTGGCGCAACCTGAAAAAGCAACCGGTGTTTTCTATTGTAAACATGGCAGGTTTATCAATAGGTTTAACAGCTTTCTGGCTGATTGCTTTATATATAACTGATGAACTGAGTTTCGATCGTTATCATTCAAAAGCAGATCGGATCGTTCGGGTTGCCCAACACGGCACCTGGAGTGAAGGTAGTTTTGATATGGCGATCACCTCTGCCCCATTTGCCGCTGCATTGAAGCAAGACTATCCTGAGGTGGAAAAAGCCGTTAGGATAAGTGCCGAAGGCGGCGGTGTTCTGACTGTAAATGATAAATCTATCACGGCCGGCGATATCCTTTTCACGGATGCCGGTTTTTTTTCCCTGTTTGATCAAAAGGTAATTGCAGGTGATGTTCATAAGGCACTTACTTCACCACAGGCTATCGTTTTGACACGTACACTTGCAGAAAAACTTTTTGATGAGCCCAAAAATGCTATCGGTAAAACCGTTTATTTTCAAAACAATTACCCCAATGCAGTTACAGCCGTAATTGAAGATGCGCCTTCTAATTCACATTTTCGTTTTAGTGCATTGCGATCACTGCCAAAGGGGTATACAACCGGCTGGCAGGAAGCTGAGCTTTATACCTACCTTTTATTAAAGCCGGGAACAACACCTAAGGACCTGGAGAAAAAGCTTGACGGATTCTATCACAAGTATCTTGAAAGTTCAATGGGTGCAGGTATGAAATATTGGCTGGAACTGCAACCGCTTACGTCTATCTATCTCCGGTCTCATCTTGAATACGAGCTCGGGATAACAGGCAATATGCAGTACGTATACATCTTTGGTATGATAGCACTGCTTGTACTTAGTATTGCCTGCATTAATTATATGAATCTTTCAACAGCTCGCTCAACCTACAGAGTAAAAGAAATCGGTGTTCGTAAGGTGATCGGTTCAGGGCAAAGGCAACTGGTAATCATGTTCATGGCCGAGTCGCTGTTGATATGTATTCTGGCCGGCGGTCTCTCTGTGGTTTTTGCTGAATTACTGATGCCGGTCTTTAACGAACTTTCCGGTAAAGAGCTGGCATTGTGGCGGTTTGGATTGGCTCCCACTCTCGCTGTGCTGATTCTTTTTGTAGTCGTTATCGGTTTGATCAGTGGCATCTATCCTGCTTTCTTTATGTCGGGGTTCAAAATGATTCCCTCATTGAAGGGCCAGATCGGATCACAGACCGGTACTTTACTTTTTCGTAAAGTGTTGGTCACTTTCCAGTTTGTGGTTACCATCGTTATGATTGCAGGTTCATTTATCATTTATGAACAGATGCGTTACGTTCAGAATAAACATCTTGGTGTAAATAAAGAACAAGTACTCACCTTTCATATAGATGCCGAAAGCGCCCGGAAAAAAACTGCTGCAATAAGGCAGGCCCTGCTAAAAAATCCGCAGGTTGAAGCAGTAAGTGCTGCCAGCAATCCTATTGGTAACAACAACATCGGCTCGGGACCATTCTTTTTTGAAAATGAGTCTTCGGCAAATACCATGGGTTCTATCGCAACATCAGCAAAAAAAGTACAAAGCTTTATGGTGGATGGAGATTTTGTAAACACGCTTGAAATAAAGCTTAGCGAAGGCAGAAGCTTTTCAGATACCAATCCTGCGGATCGTACGGGTTCTGTTGTGGTAAATGAAACGCTGGTAAAAACCCTCGGCTGGACCCGGCCAATCGGCAAGCGGTTGCGTTATTCCACGGGCATTAAGGACTCGTTAGCGGAAGCACAGGTAGTGGGTGTTGTCAAAGATTTTCATATCTATTCATTACAACATAAGGTTGAACCGCTGGTGTTGAGGATGCCACCGGTCGAGGATATCAAAGACAATCTCTATGTACGCGTTAATACGGATAGGCTGCCTGAAACGCTTGCCTTTATCAAAGAGACTTACGCATCATTTGATCCAGCTGCACACCCAGATTTTCGTTTTCTTCGGGAAAATTTTGACGCGCAATACAAAGGCGAACAAAAACAGGCGCAGCTACTTCTTGTGTTCACGATCCTTTCAGTTTCTATCGCCTGCCTGGGATTATTTGGACTTGTTACATTCAATGCAACACAACGCGCCAAGGAAATAGGTATCCGGAAAGTGTTGGGGGCCAGTGTTGCCGGTATCGTGAGGTTACTCTCGGTTGGGTTGCTCAAACTGGTTTGTATTGCATTTTTGATAGCCTCACCAATTGCCTGGTTACTGATGCACTACTGGCTGCAAGACTTCGCATACCAGGTGCAGCTAAACTGGGTGGTATTTATTGCTGCCGGCATTACTGCTATTGCAATTGCATTGATCACGATGAGTGTGCAGGCCATAAGGTCTGCACTGGCTAACCCGGTAGATAGCCTGAGATCGGAATAAAAAATCTTCTGAAATATAAACCCCTGATTGATATGCTTCGGAATTACTTTAAAACAGCCTGGCGGAACCTGCTTCGAAACAAAGGATTTGCTCTAACGAATCTTGTCAGTTTAACGATCGGGATCACTTCAACCATTCTCATTTTGCTTTGGGTTCAAAGTGAACTATCATGGGATAAGTTTCAGAAGAATTATGATAATACTTACCAGGTTTATGCTAATCGTGATTTCAACGGAACCATCAACACAGATTTTTCAATCATGCTTCCGCTGGCTGATGCGTTGAAACAGGAAGTTCCCGAGGTAGAACAAGCCGTTTTTACCTCCTATAATGAAGATCATGTGTTATCTGTTGGAGAAAAGAAGTTAAGGATGAGTGGCCTTAGAGGCAGCAGCGCCTTTTTTGGTATGTTTTCCTATAAGCCAATAAACGGCAACCTTTCAGATGCATTGGTTGCCCCTGATGGTGTTGTAATTACCAAAGCCACTTCCCTGGCATTATTTAACACTACCGATGCGGTTAACAAAACGATTCGTTTTGACAACCGAATGGAAAGAAAGGTCACTGCGGTAATTGAAGACGTGCCGCAACAATCAAGTCAGACCTTTGCTTATGTAATACCCTATGAATTTGCACCGGCACAGATGACCGATTGGGTGAACTCCTACTCGAATGTTTTTGTTCAAACAAAGGCAAATGTTTCGGCTGCTACCGTTGAAAAGAAAATGAACGAGCTCATCAATCGCAGGAACAACACCAATACATCTGACTATCATCTGCATGCGATGGCCAAATGGCGATTATATGGTGAGTTCCGTGATGGAAAAAACGCAGGTGGAATGATCACCTATGTAAGGTTGTTTTCTATTATCGCTGTAGTGATACTGCTGATAGCATGCATCAATTTCATGAACCTTTCCACTGCCCGATCTGAAAAACGTGCGCGGGAAGTTGGCATCCGCAAAACACTTGGTTCAGATAAAAAACAATTGATGCTGCAATTTTTCAGCGAATCAATCATCATCTCCTTTCTTGCTTTCATTGTATCACTTGGAGTTACGTACCTGGTGATACCAATGTTTAACTCAATGATTGAACGCGAGGTCACGCTGCCGCTTGACAGCTTTTATTTCTGGATCGGGGCCGCGGGCATCATTCTTATCACCGGATTAGTAGCTGGAAGCTATCCCGCTATATACCTGTCATCCTTCAACCCAGTTAAGGTCCTCAAAGGCACTTTCCTTCCGGGCAAGGCTTCCGGTGGACCAAGAAAGGTACTGGTTGTGGCTCAGTTTGTCATTTCAATTCTCCTCATCTCATCTACCATCATTGTTTACCAGCAGATCCAACATGTAAAAAGAAGGGACCTCGGATACAGCGCCGATAATCTGCTGATGATACCTTCATCTCCTGATATCAACCGTAACCTGAGCGTGATCCGGAACGAACTTGGCAGCGCGGGCGTGATCGCAGCGTTGACCACCACTTCCTCGCCAATAACAGCTATCTATAACTATACACCGGCACCCGAGTATGAAGGCAAACCCGAAGGTCAGATGATTGTTTCTGCCATGCGTGTGGGAACAGATTTTACTAAAACAATGGGGATCAAAATAAAGGAGGGCCGCGATTTTACACACGGACCATCAGATACAGCAGCCATGTTGGTGAATGAAGCGGCGGTGAAAACGATGGGTTTGAAAAACCCGGTTGGAACAGCAGTGAGACATTTTGGACGTGATTATGTTATACAGGGTGTTACAGAAAATGTAGTTATGAGTTCCCCTTACCTCCCGGTAGATCCTATGATCATATTTTACAGACCCAGCACAGGAGGAACGGTTACAATAAGGCTAAATGAAAACACCTCCCCGCAAAAAGCTATAAGTGTAATAGAAAAGGTATTTACTTCCTATAATCCATCTGAGCCTTTTGAATATCGTTTTGTAGATGAAGAGTTCAACAGGAAATTTTTGACTGAAGAATTGATTGGAACGCTCACAAATCTTTTTGCCGGTCTTGCGATTCTTATCTGTGCCATAGGTATGGCAGGTCTTGCCTCCTATTCCATGGAACGCCGCATCCGTGAAATCAGCGTCCGCAAAGTGCTTGGTGCCTCAGGGCGACAACTGCTGATGCTGATAGCATCCGAATTTTTGCGACTGGTCGCTATAGCATTTTTTATTGCCGTACCGCTCACCTGGTGGGGCATGACGGACTGGCTTCAAAACTATGAATACAGGGTTGAAATACAGAGCTGGATCTTTGCAGTAGTGGGCGCGATTGTATTGTTACTGACATTATTGATTGTTTGGTTGAATGTTTCTAAAACGATCATGTCGAATCCTGCCCGGCGTTTGCGGGCCGATTGATGCGATTTTAAATAAACCTACTGCCGGCACGTCATAATAATGCGTACCGGCAGTAACATTTTTAATAGGTGGCCGTATATGCTTGATTAACCCATAAATTAAAGCACATGTTCCAAAACTATCTCATTGTTGCATGGAGAAGCATCCGAAAAAATAAGATTTCATCACTGATCAACATAACCGGGCTAACGGTGGGGCTCACCTGCTGTATGTTGATCGCACTTTACATCAGGCACGAGCTCAGTTATGATGAATTCAATACAAAAGGTGATCGTATTGGGCGGGTGATCATGGATTACAAGATTGGCGATGAGGGACGATCCGGTAATTACACAAGCACAAAAGTGTTCCCGGAATTTAAAAGACAATTTCCCGAGGTTGAATCCGGTGTACGCATGACAAGGGTGTCAAGACTTGTTAAGTATGAAGAGAAAGTATTTGATGAAAAGAAGTTTCTTTATGCAGATTCAACTTTATTTAATGTGTTTTCGTTTAAACTTCTGAGTGGCTCGCCGGATGACGTTCTTAAAGCTCCAAACAACCTGGTATTGACTGAAGCTGCCGCGGCGAGGTATTTTGGCGCCGCGGACCCTGTCGGTAAAATATTGAAGATCGGTCCTTCTGGCATCGATTATATTGTTAAAGGGGTGATGAAAAATCTTCCTTCGAATTCGCAGTTGCAGTTCGATATGGTAGCGTCTTTCTCTTCACTGGGTCCCGCACAGGAAGAAACTTACTGGAACGCAAACTATACCACCTATTTATTGCTGACGGACAAATCTGCATTTGCTTCCCTGGCCAGGAAGATTCCTGCCTTTATGAAAAAAGAAATGGCCGATCAAACCGCCGTAACCCTGTCGTTTTACCTGGAGCCACTTACCAGTGTTCATCTTCATTCGCCACATGAAGGCTTTGACCCTAATAACAGTATAACTTATATCTATATCCTTGCTGGCGTGGCGTTGCTTATACTGGGCATCGCCTGTTTTACATACATCAATCTCAGCACAGCCAGATCAATGGAACGTGCGCGGGAAGTCGGTATCCGGAAGGTTGTCGGAGCGGTTAAAAAACAGATCTTTCTCCAGTTCGTTGGCGAATCTGCATTGATGTCTTTTATTTCTTTACTACTTTCATTCGCTGCTGCGATGCTGGTGTTGCCTTTTTTCAACGACCTGGCCGAAAATCAACTCCGGATTGCCGATTTGTTCCAACCAGCAATTATTGCATTTGGGATATTGACTATCGTAGTCATCACCTTATTTGCGGGAAGTTACCCGGCATTGATTCTGTCCGGATACAACCCGGTTAAAGTATTAAAAGGTGCTTTTAAGAATACAGGTTCCGGGTTATGGCTACGCAAATCACTAACAGTTTTTCAGTTCGTAATATCTGTTTTCCTGATCATTGCAACTTTCACCATACAACATCAACTCAATTATATTCAAAGCAAAAAACTCGGATATGACAGGGAACAGATTGTTGTTCTACCCACCGATAGTAAAATTGTTGCTGCAATTGATGTATTGAAAACCTCCTTCAAAAAAAACGCCCATGTGCGTGAGGTTTCAATGGCGTACAACACACCCAACCATATAAAGGGTGGCTACTCAATGAAAAACAATATGCTGCCTGATGCGAAGGATATGCCGGTTACGGCCAACCCGGTAGACGAAGATTATATAAAAACTACCGGACTCCGCCTCGTGGCCGGAAGTGATTATTCCCGCCAGGATATGAAAGACGTTGGTCATGATGATAATTCTAAAAACGTCTTCCAGTTTATCATCAATGAATCAGCGGCCGCCGCGCTCGGATGGAAACCAGATGAAGCTATCGGGAAAAAAATGTCGCTGGGGGAAGATCGGCCGGGTTTTGTAAAAGGCGTTGTAGAAGATTTTCATTTTGAATCGCTGCACAACCCGATCAAACCGCTTGTTTTGTTTCCGGGCACCTGGTTCAATGTGGTCATGGTAAAGCTGGACGGAACTGATATTGCTTCAACGCTCAATGTGCTCGGGGAAAGCTGGAAAGAGGTTGCGCCACATCGTCCGTTTGAATATCATTTTCTTGATGAAGATTTCAACAAGATGTATCTGTCCGAAATCAAAATCGGCAAGATTCTTAACGTTTTTACCGGCATTGCTATCTTACTTGCCTGCCTGGGATTGTTCGGTCTTTCATCTTATGCAGCACAACAGCGCATCAAAGAAATAGGTATCCGGAAGGTGCTTGGGGCATCACTCCTGCAACTGGCCGCAATATTGTCGCGCGACTTTCTTAAACTGGCTTTGATTGCCTTTTTGATTGCCGCGCCGCTGGCCTGGTGGGTGATGACCGGGTGGCTGCAAAACTTCAGCTACCGTGTCGGATTGAGCTGGTGGATATTCGTGCTGGCGGCAGTTTCATCATTGTTTATTGCCCTGTTGACTGTGAGCTTACAGGCCTTTAAAACGGCCAGCTCGAACCCTGTCAAAAATCTTAAAGCTGACTGATTTCATCGGTTGTGCCACGGCGTTATTAACGACAATACACTAATATTTTAGTGTATTGTCGTTTTAAGGCCCAAACACAGTGTATCGATACCGGACAGTTTTTGTATCAAAACCGAACTGGGTATTTAAATATCCTCAGGTAACCATCTGAGTGCCAATTGAATACAAACTGGCATATCATTGCTGATGATAGTGCAGAATTGTAAGGGATGATCAGAAATTTTATAATCGTAGCATTCAGGAATATCAGGCGGAACAGGCTTATGTCGTTTCTCAACATTCTGGGTCTTGGTATCGGACTGAGCGCTGCACTGTTGATATACCTGATTGTTCAGTATGAGATGAGTTTTGATAAATCATACCCAGGTATCGACAAAATGTACCGGGTGGTAACCCATCTGCATTTTGCAGAAACGGATTTCAAAAATGGCGGTGTGCCCGCCCCGCTTGGTTCGGTTGTACGGGAAGAGGTTACAGGGGTACAGGAAGTTGCAAGGGTTTATTCGATCATGTGGTCGGCAAAAGTATCGGTGCCAAAAGAAGGGAGCGGCAAACCAGCTGAATTCAAAACTCAACCGAACATTAGTTTTGTTGATGAAGACTTCCTGAAGATGTTCGATAAGAAGTTATTGGCCGGCGCCACGACGGGAATGGATGAAACACCAAACATTGTTGTTCTTACTGCTTCCCGTGCAAAGCTTTACTTTCCGCAAGTTCCGGTTCATGAAGTGCCCGGGTCAGTGTTGTTTTACAATGATACAGTACAGGTAAAAGTGGCGGCTGTTATTGCCGATGATGACAAACCCAGTGATCTCAGGATTTATGACTTACTCTCTGTTCCTACCATAAAAACTGCCGGCTTATCCCGGCATGCAGATCAAACGCAATGGGGTTCTGTTAGCTCTAATTCACAGTTGTTCATCAAACTCGCAGAAGGAACAAGTGCTCAGCATGTGAGCAACCAGTTGCAGGCTTTGCTGGCGAAATATAAGAAACCAGAACCGGGTGTGGATGTGTCTGAAAACTTTACGCGGTTCCTTTTACAGCCTGTAAGCTCAATGCATTTCGAACGCGAGTTTGGTGCACCAGGTAACAGGAAAACATTGAATGGTTTGATCATTCTTGCGGTTTTCCTGATGCTGCTGGGCTGTATAAACTTCATTAATCTGTCAACAGCACAGGCAGCTACAAGGGCACGGGAAATAGGGATACGCAAAACTATTGGCAGCTCCAGGAAGCAATTGGTTTTCCAGTTTCTTGCTGAGACATTTGTGCTTACAACGATTGCAGTTATACTTGCCGTTGCCAGTACACCATTGCTGCTTCGTCTGTTCAGTGATTTTATTCCCGAAGGGTTAACGCTTAACGACTTTGCTATAAAACAATTGAGTGTTTTTGCACCATTGCTTGTATTAATGGTGACGATACTCGCAGGTTTCTACCCCGCAATTATCCTGTCAGGATTCAAACCGGTCCTGGTGTTGAAAAATCAGATCTTCGCAGGTACTGCCAATTCAGGCAGAGCCTGGCTCAGAAAATCTTTGACAATATCACAATTCATCATTGCCCAGTTTTTTGTGATTGCCACCATCGTGGTGGGAAGGCAGATTGATTTCTCGCTTAATATGGACATGGGCTTCAACAGGAATGATGTGATCACTGTAGATCTTCCCTTCAGCGAAGTGACAACCGTTGAAAAGGTCGCTGCTTTAAAAAATGAGCTTTCTGTTTTGCCTGGTATTGAGCGGATCAGCACAGGTGTTCAGCCCGCTATGAGCGGTTCTATGTCATCAAGCTTCAAGATCATGAAGAACGGTAATGAGCGCGAAGTGCAAATCCAGACAAGAAATGGTGATTCAAGTTATGTTCCTTTGTTTGAGATACAGTTGCTGGCAGGACGCAATCTGCGTTCTTCAGACAGCACCCGGGCCATGTTGATCAATGAAAGTTTTGCACACGAACTGGGTTATACAAACGTGAGAGATGCAGTTGGAAAACTGGTTGCGCGTGATGATGAAAAGATTGAAGTAATAGGCGTAGTAAAAGATTTCAATCTAACTTCTGCGCGCAGTGGTATTCTTCCAGCGGCTATCATGTCGCAAAGATATGCTGGCGAGATCAATCTTAAATTATTGCCTGAAACCACGGGTGGCACGCAAAAGCAAACGATAGCCCGCATACAGAAGGTTTTTGAAAAAGTTTATTCAAATCATGATTTTAATTACTCTTATTATTCCGACCGCATTAATGCTTTTTATCAAAATGAAAGAAACACATCGGTCCTGTTGAAATGGGCAGCAGGGCTTTCAATCCTGATCAGTTGTCTTGGTTTGCTTGGTCTGGCTGTATATACCGCTAACCAGCGCCGTAAAGAGATCGGTATCAGAAAAGTACTCGGCGCCTCTATCAGCCAGATTGTGAAACTGCTAACAAAAGATTTTTTATCTCTTGTACTGGTGGCCTGCATTATAGCAATACCGATTGCATGGTGGTCCTGCAACAAATGGCTGGAAGATTTTCCTTATCGTGCACCTCTTAGTGCATGGATATTTTTTGCGGCAAGCGGGCTGTTATTATTAATTGCATTTTTAATCCTGAGTATAAAAACATTCAATTCAGCTGCTGCAAATCCTGTCACCAGTCTGCGGTCTGAATAGTACATTTTTCTTTAAGTTTTATAAACAATCAACATGATTTCACTGGATCATATTTCGAAATGGGTAAACGTTGCCGGCAACCGGGTTTTTCTTTTGAAAGACATCAATCTCACGATCAACCAGGGCGAGTTTGTATCTATTATGGGTCCTTCCGGTTCTGGTAAGTCAACGCTGTTGAATATTATCGGAATGCTTGATGATGCTTCGGAAGGTACTTATACATTTATGGAGCAGAATGTAACCGCATTAAAGGAAAAAGCAAGATCTGCATTGTACAAACAGCATATCGGTTTTGTGTTCCAGGCTTATCACCTGATTGATGAGTTAACCGTATATGAGAACATTGAAACACCGCTGATTTATCAAAACGTAAAAAGCAGCGAGCGAAAAGCGATCGTTGCCGACGTGCTGGACCGTTTTCAGATTGTAGGAAAAAAAGATTTGTTCCCGACACAGTTGTCGGGCGGTCAGCAACAACTGGTCGGCATCGCCAGGGCTTTGGTCGCGAAACCTGCTTTACTGCTTGCAGATGAACCAACCGGCAATCTTAACTCAAAACAGGGCGAAGAGATAATGGATCTGTTCCGCGAATTAAACAAAGACGGGGTTACCATTATCCAGGTAACTCACTCAGAAAAAAATGCTACTTACGGATCGCGGATAATTAATCTGCTTGACGGAAGAATCGAAGCATAGCTCACTATTTCAAAATTATTTAAATCACTTACTATATGATGACCCGTACATTCATCGGGCTGTTTTGCCTGGTTGTATCCGGACAGTTTGCAAAAGCTCAGGACACCGTTACAACGGATAAGTTGGGTTTGCAGGAGGCGGTCGAAATTGCAATTAAAAACAATCTTGAAGTTCAACAGGGAAAACTCGATGCAGAAAGAACAAGGGTTTCGTTGAGACAAGCGAGGGCAAATATGCTGCCTAATCTTGTCGGTGATGTGTCTCATTCCGCGAACCAGGGCCGTAGTATAGATCCGTTTTCAAATTCATACATTAACCAGTCAGCGAACTTTGCTAACTATAGTCTGAATGCAGGTGTGGTTTTGTTTAATGGATTTTTTCTGCAGAATTCAATCAAGCAAAGTGCTCTTGCTTATGAGGCAAGTAAACTCGAATATCAGCAACAAAAAGACAATCTTACGCTTGATATCATCTTAACCTATTTACAGATACTGAATAACCAGGATCAACTTGCACAGGCACTTAACCAGGCTGATATCACCCGTCAACAGGTACAGAGGCTGGAGATAATGAATGAGGACGGTGCCATTGCGCCGAATTTACTGTATGATCTGCGCGGCCAGTTAGCAAGTGATGAACTCGCTGCAGTTAACAGCCGGAACACACTGGAAACAAATAAGCTCACTTTATCGCAATTGATGAACGTACCGTACTCTCAAAAACTGGATGTTGAAAGATTGAACGCGGAGCAGATGCCGGCCCAATACGGCAGTGATATTGAAAGCATTTACCAGGTTGCATTGCAGCAACTTGCAATGGTGAAGGCCGCAGTTCTCAGAACTAAAAGTGCACAAAAGGCAGTTAAGGTTGCCCGCGGAGATATGTTTCCTATCTTAAGTCTGAATGGTGGATTAGCCACAAATTATTCCAGCGCCGCCTCTATTCAATCACCCATCGGATTTTCACTTGATTCAATTGGTTTTGTAAAAGGCACACAAACGCCGGTGCTGGTGAGAAATGACCGGTTTGATTACGGCAAGATTGCTTATTTCGATCAGTTAAAAAACAACTACGGTACCTCAGTTGGTATCGGTTTACGGATTCCAATACTGAATTCATTGGCTTCAAGAAATCGTGTGGCACTGGCTAAGATCAATCTGAGAGAGTTTGAATTGATCGAGGAAACCACCCGGGTCAGGTTGAAACAGGCTGTTGAGCAGGCGTATTTTAATATGGTGGCTGCAAGGGACAGGTATCTGGCATCGACGAAACAGGTAGAGGCGTTCAGGGAATCATTCCGTGCTGCAGAAGTTAAGTTTAATGCCGGCGCGATCAATTCTGTTGAATACCTGAACTCAAAAAATTTCCTGGACCGCGCCAATGTTCAACTTATTATTGCAAAATATGATTATGTGTTGCGAACAAAAATTCTCGATTATTACCAAGCTAAACCACTTTGGTAAGCCGGAAATTAATAAAACGACAAAGCGCAAATTTGATTTGCGCTTTGTCGTTCATGATGTGCAACCTAAGGGCACATACAGGTGATCCAATAAAATTTTGGCAAACAATTACCCGGCTACCGCCGCTACCCTTCTCTTAGATTTTGTAACTGTTGGTTTTACAGTTTCTGATCTTTCGAAACGCATTGCTGTCCACACATGATCGAGAGCTACTTCAGTAGCGCTTTCGAAACCAGCATTCATAACGCAGTTCCAGCTACAGGATCTGTTAAGATCTGTTGAAATTTTGGATGAGCTTTTTGGGTATGCAATCCAGAACTTGCCTTCAGACTGTAAACAAGGCAAAACATCTTTCAAAATACTGCTCAATTGATTTTCATTCACGGCGAAAATCAGCGCGAAATCAATCTTGCGGGTTTTTAAAAGTGGTGTAATGCTTTTCGCGAAAGACAACTTAACGAACTGTTTCTCAATTGAAGATGGCAGTCCCTGGATTAAAACATTTTTCTCATCCTGCAGCTGAAGCTTTTCTAACAAATTTTGATTCATGCAAAAGAAGTTTTAAGTAAAGCTTAGGTTTATAACAAACGGGATTGCAAAGGTAGGCAATCCGCGCGAGTACCTGAAACTTTTCGCACGAAAAAATCGTTTTAGCTGCTATGGTATTGATTTTACTTCAATAAGTTGAGCGATGTCAATTTGTTTGATGATCGAATTGGTATCTTATAGTCTTATTTGTTCATTGGTTTGTAATACTTCAATGCTTCAGGCATCATGGCACGTAACTTATCGATACGCGTTGATTCTGCCGGGTGTGTACTTAAAAACTCGGGTGGTTTTTGTCCGCCACCGGCAGCAGCCATTCTTTCCCATAATGGGATCGCTTCCTGCGGGTTGTAACCAGCAAGTGCAGAAAATATCAGCCCATATTTATCGGCTTCCAATTCCTGTTTCCTTGAATTAGGCAACAAAACACCCACCTGTGCAGCGGGTCCATATACGTTATTAAAAATATTGCTAATCTGTGCGTTACCGGAAGTTACTACCCCACCTACAACCTGTAATCCCTGGGCCACCATGGTCTGGCTCATTCGTTCGTTACCATGTTTAGCCAGGGCGTGTGCAATTTCATGACCCATTACTACTGCTAATGCTGCTTCATTCTGACTTACCGGTAACAGTCCTGTGTAAACGACAATTTTTCCACCGGGCATACACCAGGCATTAACTTCTTTAGAGTCAACCAGATTATATTCCCATGCATATCCTTCCAGTTCCTTTGAAAGGCCTTTCTCAGCATAATACTTGTTTATCGCGGCGGTAAGACGTTGCCCTACCCTGCGCACCATTTCAGCATCTTTGCTGGCCGATGAGCTCACCACTTTGTTCTGCGAAAGAAAAGTCTGGTATTCCTGTTGGGCCATATTACTCAGTTCGGCGTCTGAAATCAGCGCCAACTGGTTACGACCTGTAATTGCATTCTGCGCGCAGGAGGTCAAAAGAACCGCGAGCGATGCAGTTAAAAAACCTTTTGAGATATTCATAATAATAGAGAGTCTTTAATCACGCGGATAAAAAATTGTACCAAAGCTACTTCCGCTCCGGCAATAAATCAAAAACAGAATGTTAACGATTAATGACTTGTGAGATTAGTCCTGCCGGGCAGATCGTCTTCTCTCCCTTTTACGATCCCGGTGTTTGAGAATGGGAACCTTGCTTTCGCTTCCCCGGATAAGCCGCGTGATATTTTTCTGATGGGTCAGGATCACCAGCAATGTTACTGCTATTGCAAAGGCGCGATATAAGGTTTCTTTTTCGTTAAATACAAAGAGTATAAATACCGCAAAAGAAACACTTGCAAGGATAGAACTGAGCGAAACAAACCTTGTAAGATATAATACGAGCAGGAACACGCCCACACAACAAACGGCGACGAGTGGTTGGATGGCCACTATCATTCCGAAGAGGGTGGCAACACCCTTTCCGCCTCTGAAGTCAGCCCAGATGGGGAAGATATGCCCCAGCACTGCAGCCAGGCCAAGACCAACCATCAGGTTGGTGCGATCCCATTCGCTGGTTAAATAATAAGGAAGAAATATATAAAGACTGGTAGCAGCCACACCCTTTAACATGTCAAGCACCATCACACAAACACCCCACCGGGACCCAAGGATCCTGAAAGTATTTGTAGCACCTGAATTACCGCTTCCATATTCGCGGATATCTATCCCGAAAAACAGTTTGCTGATCCAGACAGCAGTAGGAACAGAGCCAATCAGATATGCTATTACAATGAGTAAAAATTCTTTCATTGAATAGTATTGGTTAAAGTTGGATAACGAAAATACAAAATTAAGATCAAGCTAACTATTAAAATTGGCTCTTAATCAACCTGCTGTAAAGCGAACCACGATCCATCCATCCCGTTCTCTCGAACCTTCAGATCTCAGACCCTGGGCTTCCGCTTCAACCTCAATCATTGCAAGGTCGCCGGTTAATAAGCCGCTCATCAGAACAACGCCGTTCGGGGATAAATGTTGTAAGATACTTCCCATCTGTTCCAGCAATACGTTCCGGTTGATATTTGCCAATATAACATCATACAAATCGTTCCCCTCGATCCCGGATGCTTCCTTAATTAAAATACGATGACAATCGTTCTCAATGATATTGTCGGCCGCATTCTCAATGCTCCATTTATCATTGTCAATAGCCAGTACCCGCTCCGCACCCAGTTTTTCCGCGAGTATGGCCAGTACGCCTGTTCCCGTTCCAAAATCGAGCACCCGCAGGTTGACGAAGTTTAATGCCTCCATTTCTTCAACCATCAGGTATGTAGTTGCGTGATGCCCGGTTCCAAAACTCATGCGCGGGGTAATTACAATATCATGTTGCACTCCTTCAACCGGGGGATGAAAAGATGCCCTGATACAACAGAAATCACCAACGGTAACAGAAATAAAGTTCCGCTCCCATTCCTCGTTCCAGTTTACCGGCTCTACCACACCCAGTGAATAAGTTAAGCCTAAGCCTGTAATCGAATCTTTGAGTGTGTTTTCGTCAAAAGCCGGTTGCGGTATATAAGCGCTTAATACCATACCTTCCTCCTCGAAGCCCTCGTAATTTAAACCGGATAACAATCCAATCAGCAGATCTTTTTCTCCTGGCTTTGTAGTATTAAACACAACCTTTGTATAAACATCCATACTTAAAAATTGACTATGAAGATAGCGAGATAATATCTTTACGTACCCTTAACTTCAATCCCAAATGTCAGACCCAGGCTATTTTCTTATCGGTTCATGGTTCGCGATGAATCTTACAACCATCATCCTGGTAACAGGTTACTGCCTGGCTATCATCATGTCGGTGATAGTGATTTCAGAAAACCGGAATCCCTCAAAAACACTTGCATACCTGCTGATGTTTTTTGGTATCCCCTACATCGGCATTCTGGTATACTTTGTATTCGGCGAAAACTATCGTAAGAACAAACTGTATAAAAAGAAATGGCTCACTGATGCAGCAAATGCAGAACGTTTTGGTAATTATATGGTGCGGCTTTCAGAGCAGATGCTCGCCGAGCATATGGACACCATCGAGGGCAATGCCCAACTGGTTCGGTTGCTGGTTAACGATAGCAAGCTGCCACTGTCTGTAAATAACCGGGTGAAAGTATTGCTTAACGGGGAAGAAAAGTTTCCGGCCATTTTCCAGGCAATGGAAAATGCGAAACATCATATTCACATCGAATACTATATTCTTGAAAAAGGTCTTGTGGCCGACATGTTGCGTGAAATCCTGATCCGCAAAAGTAAGGAAGGCGTGATAGTACGTATTATTTATGATGATTTCGGCAGCAGCCTGGAACGGGAATATCTGAACAGTCTTCGTGAAGCCGGTGTTAAAATCTACCCCTTTTTCAAAGTCTATTTCCATCTGCTTGCTAACCGTAACAATTATCGCGATCACCGTAAAATTATTGTAGTTGATGGCACCATAGCTTTCACAGGTGGCATTAACCTGTCTGACAGATATTATAATGAGGCTGGCAAAACCGGTAAAACCTATTGGCGGGACACGCATCTTCAATTGGAAGGCGACTGTGCCAAACTCTTCCAATACCTGTTTTTTATAAACTGGAACTTTTGTTGTGATGATAAGATTGATGTGACGATGGGTTATTTTCCCGATTATAATTGCCAGGGCAATCAATTGGTGCAGGTTGCTTACAGCGGACCCGATTCTGACCGGGCAAGCATTATGCTCAGTTATTTCGCTGCGATCAATAACTCGCGTGAATATGTTTATATAACCACCCCCTATTTTATTCCTAATGAAAGCATCCTGAACGCATTGAAGAAAGCGGCTTTGAGTAAGGTTGATGTACGCATCATTGTCCCGGGTCTTTCGGACTCAAAGTTTGTTAATGCGGCGGCCCAATCTTATTACGAGGAATTGTTAGAGGCCGGCGTACGCATATATCTTTATAAAAAAGGATTCACCCATTCCAAGACAGTAATTGCTGATCATTCGCTTTCTATGGTGGGAAGCGCGAATATGGATATCAGAAGCTTTGATCTCAATTTCGAAGTGAACGCCGTGATCTTCGATACTACAGTTCACCAGCAATTAAAAACTGCTTTCATGAACGACATTGCGGATAGTGTTGAAATTGATCTTGCATTATGGCGCACGCGGCCACGTATGCGCAGGATGTTTGAATCGACCTGCCGATTATTTTCTGCACTGTTGTAAAAAAAATGGCGGCCGGTTGGCCGCCATATACCTATGTAATTTCCTGGTTACTGGTTTTCTTTTTGCTCAGGTTTCGGCATCAAAACCTTACGGCTCAATTTGAACTTACCGGTTTTTGCATCTACACCGATCAGTTTCACCTTAACTGAATCACCTTCCTTCAACACACCTTCCATTGTTTCCAGGCGCTTCCAGCTTACCTCGCTGATGTGAAGCAATCCCTGTTTGCCCGGGATAAACTCAACGAAAGCACCATAAGGCATAACAGATTTTACTTTTGCTTCGTAAGTTTCACCAACTTCCGGCATAGCAACGATACCCTTGATCCAGGCAACCGCTTTCTGTAACCCTTCTTTAGCGGGGCTAAAGATGCTGACTTCTCCAAAGTTGCCAACCTCTTCAAGATTGATGGTAGTTCCTGTTTCACGTTGAATTTCCTGGATAATCTTACCCTGGGGTCCGATAACCGCTCCGATAAATTCTTTGTCAATAAACAGTTTCTCCATGCGTGGTGCATGAGGTTTAACCTCGGTGCGTGCAGAAGAAATACACTCATACATAGCATCAAGAATATGAAGCCTTCCCGCACGGGCTTGCTCCAATGCCTGGCGCATAGTATCCATGCTGAGACCATCCACTTTAATGTCCATCTGCACACCGCAGATTCCATCGCGGGTACCTGTTACCTTAAAGTCCATATCTCCAAGATGATCTTCATCACCAAGTATATCTGTAAGGATAGCATATTTACCGTCAGAAGCGCGGGTGATCAAACCCATCGCAACACCACTTACGTGTTTAGGGATCGGCACACCAGCATCCATCAGCGCAAGCGAACCGGCGCAAACGGTAGCCATAGATGACGAACCATTTGATTCGAGAATATCGCTCACTACGCGAACGGTGTACGCATAGTCAGAACCCGGCATCATTTGTTTCAGTGAACGCATCGCGAGATTACCATGGCCCACTTCGCGACGGCTCTGGCCACGCATCATTTTCACTTCGCCGGTACTGAAAGGCGGGAAGTTATAATGCAGGAAGAATTTCGAATCAACCGATTTTGCAGCACTTTCGATTAACAACTCATCTAAAGGAGTACCAAAGGTGACAGTTGTAAGTGATTGAGTTTCACCGCGGGTGAATAAGGCAGAGCCGTGTGGTGAAGGTAATGGATCAACCTCCATTGCTAATGGTCTTACCTCATCGAGTTTACGACCATCTAACCGGGTGCGATCATCAACGATCATGTTGCGAACAACTTCCCACTTAAGATCTTCGTAGTATTTTTTCGCGAGTTTTTTATCTATATCTTCTGGCTCTTCTCCAAGTACGGCAACGAGCAATTCGTCTTTCAGCGCATTAAACGCATCGGTACGTGCATGTTTGCTGCTGGCAGAACGTGCGATTTCATAAACCTTATCTTTTGCGAAAGCAATAACTTTTGCGTTGAGTTCTTCGTTTTGTGCAGGTTTGGTGTATTCGCGTTTCGCGGTAACGCCTTTTTTCGAACGAAGATCTTCCTGTGCTTTGATCTGGATGCGGATAGCCTCATGTGCCAGTTCCAAAGCTTTAATAAGATCTTCTTCCGAACACTCCTTTGATTCACCTTCAACCATCATCAGGTTCTTGTCGGTAGCGGCGATAATGAATTCCATATCGCTATTCTCGAGCTCAGAACGGCTGGGGTTCACAACCAATTCTCCGTTTACACGGGCGATGCGCACTTCACTGATGATTTCCTTAATTGGAATGTCAGATACTGCCAGCGCGGCGGAGGCCGCAAGACAGGCAAGAGCATCGGGCATAACTTCTATATCACTTGAAACAAGCGATATAAGTACCTGAACATCACAGAAATAATCTTCAGGAAACAGTGGTCTTAACGCACGGTCAATAAGCCGGCTGGTTAATATTTCGTAGTCGTTCAGTCTCGCTTCTCTTTTGAAAAACGAACCTGGGATACGACCTGCTGATGCAAATTTTTCCTGGTAATCCACTGACAAAGGGAAGAAATCCTGACCCTCGCGTGGTTCTTTATTGGCTACAACGGTTGCAAGCAACACGCAGTTACCCTGACGCACCGTAACGGCACCGTCAGCCTGGCGGGCCAGCTTGCCGGTTTCGATGGTAACAATCCTGCCGCCACCGATGTCGAAACTGGTACTAATAGGTTGAGAGAGCATAATTCAATTCAATTTTTTGGGCATCGGCAATTCCAAAGGCGGGAAGAAAGGAGGCCGGAACCCAGTGAAAAAACATTTTTTGATACAACACCGGATTAGAATCAAAACAACGATTCCCAACTGTAGTTCGAGTTGGGAATAGTAGTATATGATTCAATAATTATAACAATAATTATTTTCTGATTCCGAGTTTTTCGATCAAGGCGCGGTAACCCTGGAGGTTATTTTTGCTAAGATAGTTCAGCAGTCTCTTACGTTGCCCAACCAGTTTCATCAGACCACGGTGAGTGGAGAAATCTTTCTTATTCTTCTGCAGGTGAGCAGAGATACTATTAATACGCTCCGTCAACAGCGCTATCTGGCCCTCAATAGAACCTGTGTTGGTAGCCTGGCCACCAAATTGTGAAAAAATACTGGAAACTTTTTCGTTTGTTAAATACGGCATCTCAAATTTTTTTAGGAAACATCCAATTAATTCATCTATAAATTGCCGGCGAAGGTATGAAAAAATTCCGCAATTACTGATAGTTCGGCCGTAAAATTTCAACTATACGCGATATTTTTAGCCCGTTCCCGCCTGCCGGAGGGAAAAACATATTTTTACGTTTCCCATTCCAATCCGCGTTCGATGAAAATGTTGTTTTTTACGGTGACCAATGATCTCAGCTATGACCAGCGGATGATACGTATCTGCAGCAGTTTGTCTGCCGCTGGCTACCGTGTGCGACTGATCGGTCGGAAACTGCCTGACTCTATACCCCTTACTGCGCAGCCATTCGAACAAACAAGGTTACCATGTTTATTCCAAACCGGCGCGCTGTTTTACGCCGAATTTAATATAAGACTATTTATTTACCTGCTGGTTAAAAGGCATGATTGTATCTGTGCAATTGATCTTGATACCATCCTCCCCTGTTATTTATCCTCCATACTAAAAAAGACCCCAAGGGTATATGATGCGCATGAACTGTTTTGCGAAATGCAGGAAATTGTTGAGCGTCCCTCTATTTACCGTGTGTGGAAATGGATCGAGCGAAAAACGGTTCCGCGGTTTCGCAATGGGTATACCGTGAACCAACCTATCGCTGACGAATTCCACCGGATGTATGGAGTAAGTTATCAAGTGATCAGTAATATGGCGGTTTTACGTTCCCTGACGATCCCTGCCAAGCCCGCGAAATACATACTTTACCAGGGAGCCGTCAATGAAGGTCGTTCATTCAATACGCTTATCCCTGCTATGAAGCTTGTAAATGCCCGGCTGATTATCTGCGGGGATGGTAATTATATGGAACAGGCTAAGCAACTTGTCAGAGAAAATGGTTTGGATGAAAAAATTCACTTCACAGGTAAATTAAATCCTGATGAACTTCGGACTTATACGATCGGCGCCTGGGTTGGTGTTACCTTATTTGAGTCTAAAGGTAAAAGCAATTATTTTTCGCTTGCAAACAGGTTTTTTGATTATTTGCATGCCGGTGTGCCCCAGGTATGTGTTAATTATCCCGTTTATAGTGCTTTAAACAATGATGCCCCTTTTGCTGTTCTTATAGAAGATCTGCAGCCGGCTACCATTGCCGGTGCCATCAATATCCTGCTTACCAACCACGAGTTGTATCATAAGCTGCAGCAAAACGCTCTTACAGCAAGACAAAAACTGAATTGGGGAACAGAAGAAACAAAACTGGTTAATTTTTATAAATCCATTACATAGTTGAACCGTCACCTGCACATAATTTCTCTTGACGTACCATATCCTGTTGATTTCGGTGGCGTATTTGATATCTTTTATAAACTGGTTGCTTTACATGAAGCCGGGATAAAAATTCATTTACATTGTTTCCAGAATAAACGGGCTCCGCAACCAATACTGGAGAAGTACTGTGCGTCTATTCATTATTATCCCCGGCAAACCGGTCATAAAGGCGTAGCATATCGGCTACCCTATATTGTGAGTTCGCGGAACAGCAGTGCACTTGTAGAGCAATTACTGGCAGACGACTACCCTATCCTGGCGGAAGGTATTCATTGCACACATTTCCTGCTCGACCCCCGTTTTAAAGATCGCAAGGTTATATTGCGATTGCACAATGTAGAGAGTACTTATTATCATCAGCTATATAAGTCGGCGGGCGGGCTGTTCAAGAAATTGTATTACCGCGCTGAAAGTCGGTTACTCGAAGCATATGAAAAAGAGATTGTAAAAAAAGTTTCGCTGATACTAACGGTTTCTACCCGCGACAAAGATTATTACAGGGAATGCTTCCAGGCAAAAAATATCGCGAATTTGCCTGTCTTCCTGGGTTTTAATGAAGTGAAAGCGACTGACGGCGTCGGCTGTTATTGTCTTTATCATGGAAATCTTTCAGTGCCTGAAAATGAAAAGGCGGCTAAATGGTTGGTAGCCGAAGTATTTAATGATATATCAGTGCCGTTGGTGATTGCAGGAAAAAACCCTTCAGAAAAGCTGACCCGTTTTGTACGCCGACAAAAAAACTGTTGTGTAGTTGCGAACCCTGGTGAGAGTGAAATGAATGATATGATCGGGAAAGCACAGATACATGTGTTGCCAAGTATGAATGAAACCGGTGTGAAACTGAAATTACTGAACGCTTTGTATAATGGAAGGCACACACTGGTCAATAATGCAGGTGTGGCGGGTACAGGTTTTGAGCCTGCCTGTCATATAGCAGGGAATGCGGCTGGTTTCAAGAGTATTGTCACCCAACTGTATCACAAACCTTTTACAGAAGATGAAATTTTACTCCGCGAAAGATTGCTGGCAGACAGCTTTAACAATGAAAAAAATGCGCAACGTTTAATTGACTGGATATGGTAATATACCCTGCCGGTTTGATTAATCCATCGAGATCGTAGCATTATCAGAGATTTTCCCTCTTTCAGTTCTGATCATCCTCGCCGGGAACTTATTGATCACGATATAATCATGGGTTGCCATTACGATTGCAGTACCATAATCGCGCGAGATGTGAAACAACAATTGCATGATCTCATCCGAAGTTTCCGGATCAAGATTGCCTGTCGGTTCATCAGCCAGGATCAGTTTGGGAGAATTCAGCAAAGCACGGGCAACATCAATTCTTTGTTGTTCGCCGCCGCTCATCTCAAAAGGCATTTTAAACCCTTTTGATTTAAGCCCTACTTTATCTAGAACATCCACAATCTTTTCATCCATCAATTTTTCGTCTTTCCAACCGGTGGCACGAAGAACGAATTTGAGATTATCATTAACGTTCCGATCTGTCAATAACTGGAAGTCCTGGAAAACCACTCCGAGGTTACGACGGAGAAAGGGCACTTTTTTCCAGTCCATTTTGCGCAAGTCGAATCCAACTACTTTGCCTTCCCCTTCTGTCAGCGGAAGATCCCCATATAAAGTTTTTAACAGGCTCGACTTCCCGGTTCCGGTTTTTCCTACCAGATACACAAACTCACCCTTGCTAACCTGGAAATTAACGTCCTGCAGAACCAGGTTTTTACCCTGGTAAATATTTACATGTTTTAGATCTATAATGAATTCCGGCATATCTACCCTTAATTGTAAATTCAAAAATAGGCAATAAAGGTTTTACTTCCTGCAAAAAAAGAGCCGTCTTACGACGGCTCTGGGTTTCACCACTTGCTTGTTTTATAGTTTTATGAGTTTGATGATTTTTTTCTGAACACCCTGTTCGGCAATCAGGAAGTACTGACCGGTTTTCAGTTCGCGGCCAAAAGCGACCGTTGAGTTGTTTTCCGCAGTCATCGCTTTTAATACCTGGCCCCACTGATTGTGGACGCGAAGCGTGATCGGTGTGTTGGTGTTACTTCTTAAGGTAACATTGAATTCAACCTGTGCCGGATTTGGATACACAGCAGCATTTAATGATGTTGGTTGTTCAACCCTCGCAATGGAGTGAGCCACTGTAACCACCATGTCGTGTGATGCTGTTTGTTTACGATCATCAGTAACGGTCAGTCTGAATTTATAAACACCCGGACCGAGATCCTGCAATTGGGTGGTCAGTTTATCTGGAGACACTAGTTTGAAACGTGACGGGCCAGATGTTTTGATCCACCTGTAACTTACAGGATTACCACCTGTTACCAAACCGCTGAGCACTGTGCTGTTTGTTGGCAACTGCACACTCTGATCATCACCTGCATACACCTGCAGGCCCGTTCCCGGTTTCTGGTTCTGATCGGGACGTTGTGTCTGCGTGCCGGAATTGTTCACCACTATCGTAACATCATCGATATCTGTTATACCACGATTGTTGGTAACAAACAAACGAAATACATATACACCGGCCACTACGAAATCGCGGATTTCGGTAACAGCCTTGTTTGCTGATACGATGGTAGCTGTATGCGGTCCTGAAAGACGATACCAGTTGTACGCAACGATATGTCCGTTAGGATCTGATGAACGACTTCCGTCAACAACCGTTTTATTTATCGGGAAAGTGATTGTTACATCATCTCCTGCTTGTGCATTTGGTGCCTGGTTGGATGGTGTGCCGGAACCATTTTTTGCAACGGTCACGGTTACATCGTCGCTGCCGGTTGCCCCTTTATCATCAGTTACTGTAAGGCGGAACACATAAGTGCCTTCTACCAGGTCTTCAAGTTGTGATACCGGCGCATTGGCTTTAACTATCCTGAACTTTGAAGGGCCTGAAACCAGTGACCATTTGTAGCCAGTTACCTTGCCATCCCCATCTGTGCCGCTACCATTCAGTGTAGTTTTATTAACCGGCAACTCGATCCGGATATCGGCACCTGCATTTGCAACCGGTTTACTGTTTTCCTGGCGACTTGCATGTACGGTAACTTTTACATCAGCGTTATGGATCGCACCCTTGTCATCAGTAACCAGCAGTCTGAATGTGTATTCACCTGCAGTCAGTTTCTGAACTTTGGTAATTACGTTGTTTTGGTTTGAAAAAGTTGAACCTACCGGGCCGCTGACCATTAACCATTTATATGTTACAATCTTTCCATCAGGATCGGTTGATGCTGATCCATCCAGTGTCACCTCCGAAACAGGCAACGTGATAGTTACGTCTTTACCTGCGTTTGAGATAGGCGATTTATTACCAGGTGTTGCCGCATTTACTGTTACTACAACCTCATCTTCATGTGTCTGATCTTTTTGATCTCTTACGAGTAACTTGAATACATACACACCTTCAACAAGTTGCTCAACATCAGTTTTGATAGCATTTGCCTTTACGATCTTCAGTTTTTCCGGTCCGGAAACTTTTGACCAGGTATAACTTTTCACTTTTGCATCGGCTGCAGAAGCAGAGCCATCAAGAGTAACCTTATTTTGTGGTAATGTGATAACGATATCAGCACCTGCATTGGAAACGGGTTTTGCAGTTCCTTTCTTTACAGTTACAATCTTATCGTCTTCATGTACAGCACCCTTGTCGTCGGTGACCCGAAGTCTGAAGGTATACACACCTTCCACAAGATCTTTTGCAGAAGTTTTTGCCTGGTTAGATGCAGCTATTGCATATGCAGAAGGTCCTTTGATCATTGACCAGTTAAATGAACTGATCTTACCATCCGGGTCGTCTGACTGTGATCCGTCAAGAACCACTGTGTTCACGGGTAAAGTGATTTCTACATCCTCTCCTGCTACAGCAACCGGGTTTTGGTTTACAATCGGTGGACGGTTGTCAAAATTACCATCGCTGTATAACTGGCTTTGCGGTACGTGCACAAAACGTTTCATGCTCGGGCATTCCCAATAGAACTGGAAACCGCGGGTGCCAGACAGGTTGTTGTGCTCAAGACGAATAGCGTATTTCTTGCCGGCCTCCATTTGAATTGGCTTCGTAATCGCTGCATCGGTTACTTTGTGTCTTTCCTTCCAGTCGTTGATCACCAGTTCATCATTGATCCAGAGTCTGAAACCTCCACCGCCAGTGGTTTTGAATTTGTATGGCTCGGAGTACTGTGCTTCAACAAAACCTGTCCAACGCATCGAATACCTGTCGGTAGTGATCTTATGGTGTACACCAAATGGCGCAAACTTTTTGTCAACTACCCATTGCTGGAACATGATCATGCTATCAAGCCTGGTGAACGCTTTCTGTTCAAAGTTTCCGCCATTGAAATATTCACCTTTCAGTCCACGGCCTGTTCCATAATAATAAGGTGCGAAAGGTTCAATCCTTGAAGTGCCTGATTGTGTTACCAGTGAGCAATTACCGGTGGCTGGCTGTATATAAACTTTAGAATTGTACAAAGATGCTTTGGTGAAGCCAACCATCTTGCCTGTGAAGTTACATTTTATAAGAGAGCCGTGTTTACGTGCATTTTCATCCGAAAGTAGAAATGTATTAACCGATAGTGCTACGTCTTTATAGTTTTTGAAAGTACATTCTCTGAATGCGTTATAATCCGCTCCCGAAGTGACCGGTGAGGGAAACAGTTCAGCGACAAATGGTAATTTGTTGGCGCCATCAAATGTCATTTTTTCAAAGCGAACACCGCTTGCATTTCCTGAGGTGGCTTTAACTGTAAGCAACGCGTTGTACAGGTAACCACCGGTATAGGTGTACGAGTTGATGTACGCCCCGTGAAAAATTCCAACAAAGTCATTATAGGATTCAAAGTTAACAATGGTATGGTTGTTTCCTGTGTTTTGCCAAACGAAGATGCCGGTTCTGTTACTGTGTGAGAGATTGTTTTCAAATATCCAGACACCTTCGGTATCAGCATTCCAAACATAGGCTCCCTGGTGATGGGGGTTTTTCGCATGCGCAAATACAACAACGTTGTTCCTTGCAATGTTACCATCACCCATATTCATTTCCATACCTCTGAAACCGTTGTCAATTCCGTTCCAGCGCATGTAAGCAGTAAGGTTGCCGTCAAATACGCAGTCATGACTCACATCCTGGAAATCCCACCAGAACGAAGCTTCCATGCCGCGGTAAACAATATTGTTGTTCAAGGTTACACCATGTGACACGTGCGGAACAAATGCACGGTTTCCAAGATCTGTTAATACACAGCCTTCCACGATAGAACCCACTGATCCAAACATACAATGGTGAAAGTGAAGTCCATAACGGCCTGTCACCAGCATCGTTTTTGCTGAGTTGGATTGTTTGCGGCGCGGTCCGAGATGTTTACCTCTTAGATAATATATGCTTTGAGGGCTGGTTGAACGGACGAACATATGTGTTCTTCCTTTTTCCGTTCCTTCTACGTTTACGTTTCTTGAAATATTGCCGACTTCAGCTGTCCACATTTTGCCGGAATCTGCAACAACTGCATCATGACGGTGTTGCAGGGGCTTATCAAGCGTAATGTTATTGCCGCTTATTGCAGAAATGATACGGTTTTCAAACTTGGGACCGAAATGATCGATAACTTCCTGTTTATTGTTGTCATACCCCCAACAATGTTCATCGGGCATCTCAGTTGGAACTATAAAAATCTCGTCACCTACTGCCCAGTTCGTTGCGTCTTTAACTGTGATAGTTGTTGTACCGGGACCAGCAGATCCTGTCAGATTGGTCCAGCTTTTCTTTCTTGCACCTGAGATGTCAAGGCGTCCAGCTCCCATTACCCACAGGCCAATGTCACTTTCCAATACATCGTGTGTGCTGCCCTTCACCTTGTTCTCATCAATACCAATAAAACGGATGGTTTGTACGAAACGTGCAGAAGAAGGCTTCATTACCAACCTTCCCTGTACAACAATATTTCTTGATGAAATCAGGGTTGTGGTTTTATTTGCATCAAATTCAAGTGTACCACCAGCATTGATATTTACACCGGCAACCGTGGTTTCATTTACATTATACGTGACTGTGTGGCCCGATGCAATAACAGGCGTGTCTCCCGCCTGCGGTATACGGCCTCCCCAGGTTGATGTGTCTGACCAACTTCCTGATTTAACTGATGCAACTGTTCCTGATAACTGTGTGATACTTTCTGGTGCACAAACGATAGCTGTACGTCTTGTCTTAGCGTCCTTCGCTCCTGACGGTGTGGCAATAATCAGCCCTGTCGCCGCAATTGAGGAATTGCGGAGAAATTTTCTCCTCGAATTTGTCATAGATATTGGATTTTGATTTTCGAGCGTACCGGATTTTCTCTTCTCAGTAGATTCGCTGGTTAAGTTTTAGTTTTTTAGTTTTTGATTTTTTTTCGCGATTAGGCAAACAAGTATGATGCCCAAATTGGTATAACTGCTGATTTTTTTATTAATTGATCCAGATCATCACAATCATGCTCATATGTAATTTTCACCTATGCCTGACTAAGTATATTCATCACGCGATCTGAAAAGATTTTTAAGCGCTTACTCACCCTTCTGCCATCGATCTTAATAACACTGCCTGTCTATGAAGTAAAGAACCCGGATGCCTAACTAAAACGTGTTAGTTGTTCAAATATTTAACATGAGAACTGCAAGTTTGCAGATTTGAGGATATACCCTTACCAGGTGATCGTAGATTGCCTAATCGCTCCCTGGCATTCATACTAAGCATCATGTTCAAACGTATGTCCACAGCGGGTTTCACTCGATCTGGCCTTTAACGGGTATATCGGAAAATTACGAGCAGGTCAGGTCCGGATTATATTTAAACAGGTGGTTCAAACGCATAAAAAAACCACCTGTTACAACAGGTGGTTTGTCAAGTTTTTTTGATTAAAAATCGATTAAAACAATGTCGACAGTTTTAAAGTTTAATATCGATCACAACTTTCCAGAGTTTACCGTAATCAATGACTGTTTATGAAAAGAAGATATGTAATCCAGTAAAGCATATATGAAGAAGGTGATGCCAACCATTTCCAATAACTCCTGCAGTGTAAACACCATGAGCGAGTACACATGTACATCGCCATACTTCTCATTGAAGTATGATTCTACCATTTCAAGACCAAGTGCGCCGGCAACAAACATTCCTCCGGAGATAATGAAAAGATTGCGTGTGCGTGCAGGCAGTGAAATAACAAATTTCAGAAAGTAGATACCACCTGCAATAGCTAACAGTGCATATGGGATAACCCAGGCACTTGCAAGCATTGATGGTAATCCGGGCATCAGGTAATGTACTACCACCATGGTTTGTTCATGTATCTGAACAGCTTCATCAAAACTTAAAAACACAAATACAAACCCAAGAATTTGCCAGTGCCTGTTTTTGTTGCCGCGGTAATTACGTTCTGCAAAGCTGATATAAAAGCAAAGTACAGATGATGCCAGTAATATAAGTGCTGAAAAATAAGTCGGGAAGTTTGCTTCGTGACCAAAATTAAAGAACTGTGTAGCTACGCGTCTCAATTTTTCTTCAGGAGGAAGTTTAAGTTCCAATGCCAGCGCTATTATATGAAACACGAGCATGATGGCAATAATAACCAGTAAACCTTTTGTTACTCTATTGGCCGACAATGAAAAATGTCTCGCGCCGCTACCGTTATTATTAACTTCATGAACAATAGTTCGGGTGCCGGAGACTTTGGTTTGATGGGGCGTGTGCATATTCAGGGGTTTTGGTTATATGTTTATCGTTTCAACAAGTTCATGATCGGCGATAACAAAACTCTTTCACGGCGTGCGATTCTGAACGCTTCGGTAATGATCTTTCTTTGTTTCTTTTTATGAATATAGGGTAGCAATTTATACATTGCTTTCGCACAAAATTCGGCACGTATCTTCACCAGGTTATCAATACCCACTTTCTCCAGATCCACATTGTACGCATTTCTCGTTTGAATGTCTTTGTAAAAGCGATAGTCCTCAAAGGTGTATTTATAGTCTGCAAGTATCAGGTTAGAAGCCTGTTTATCGTGCACACGGAAATAAGACAGTGTTTTGGGAACAATGTAGCAGTCACCTATTGTAAGCAATCTTAACCACATCTCCCAATCGACCAGGCAGGTGTATTCAGGATTAAATGCCCCGATCCGCAGATCCGCTTTACGAAACATCACAGTTGTAGGTTCTCCTATCCAATTGCCATTTTTCCGGATAGATTCGGTAATTACTGTTTTCCCATTTTGTAAATGAAAAAAGGGCAAGGCATTGGTTTTTGTTTTTGATCCAAACGTTTCGCGTTGAGAAGTAATCAGTGAAATCGCGGGATTTGCATCCATTATAGGCACAAAGGTTTCCAATAATTCCGGATGCAGCAGGTCATCTGCCAAGAGATACTTTATATATTCTCCCCTGGCATATTTCAAAGATTCATTGAAGTTCTTTGAAAGGCCCAGGTTCGTTTCGTTTTTATAATAGCGAACCCGTTCATCGGAGAGGTATGGAAGTACAACTTCATCAGTATTGTCAGTAGACTGATCATCAACAATGATTACTTCAAAATCTTTGTATGTCTGCTGCAACGCGCTGGTAATAGCTTCCTCAAGATAATGCGCATAGTTGTATGTAGGAATCAATATCGAAACTCGGGGTGTCATACAAGTTTTTCGGTTGAGTTGGTTTCCTGTACAACGGGTTCAATGGTGAGAATCTTTTGTAAAGGTTTTCTGTTAAAAAGTTGCCTTAATGAAGACAACACAACACCTTCTTTGAACGCGATTCCTGCAGCTTTCAGGAATATTTTTCTATCCTGCGACCGGTAGGCAGTTGGCAAAGTCTTGTACATGGCAAGCGCACATTTTTCCGCGCGATACTTCACCACGCTGTCCATATCAATATCAGAAGTATCTATGGAGTAGCCATTTTTGTCACGGATGTTCCTGGCAAGGTCATATTCTTCGAAATAGTTTATAAAACGCTTCATCACTGTTTTGGTGACCTGTTGTTCGTGTATCCGAACGTACGCAAGTGGTTCCGGTATCAGGAAAGCATCACCCACACTAAGCTGGCGTAGCCACATTTCCCAATCAGGCAACCAGGTTACATCAGTACGAAATTGCCCTACATGAAGATTAGCGCTTCGAAACATTACACAGGTAGGTTCACCCAACCAGCCATAGGTAGTAAGTGTGTTTTTTATAATTTCACTGCCTTTGTGAAAATATTGTAAAGGAAGTTTCACTTCTGACACTGTGCTGCCGAATATTTGTTTGTTGCAACAAACGAGCGATACAGAAGGATGTTTTTCCATTGCATCTACCATCTTTATCAACAGGTCGTTTCTAAACTTATCATCCGCGCAGAGCAACTTAATATACTTTCCGCTGGCTAACGAAAGACATTTGTTCCAGTTTCCAACAAGGCCCAGGTTGCGTTCATTTTTGACATACCTGACCCTGGGATCAGAAAGATATTTTTCTACAACTTCATCCGTATTATCTTTTGAACAATCATCAATAATAATCAATTCAAAAGAGGTAAAAGTTTGTGAGAGGACGCTGGTGACAGCCTCGTCCAGACAATGAGCGTAATTATAAGTCGGTATCAATACCGACACCTCAGGTACTTTCTCCATCAAATTAATTGTAATAGTTTTTAAACTTTGCCTACCAAATCACATGTTCAACCAATCCAATTTTCACTGCCTCCATAATCAAAGCCGGGTTCCCTTTCTTGTAGAATTCGGGTAGCATATAAAAAGTGCGTTTAACGCATTTTTTCGCCTTTCTTTTTACAACAGCATCGATGTTGATCTCATCAAGTGGTACCCTATAAACATTTTTCTTTTTAATATCCCGATAAAAATAATATTCATCAAACCAGTTTCTTATTTTCCTGCGATCTGATGCCTGTTCTTCATGTACGCGAAAATAAGCCAGTGTTTCCGTAACGATATAGCAATCTCCCTGCCGCAATAACCGAAGCCACATATCCAGATCTACCAGGCAGATATATTCGGGATTAAATTTCTGAGAAGCTAAACTGCTTTTCCGGAACATTACCACGGTGGGCTCTCCTATCCAGTTTCCCTTGCCATTTTTCAAACATGCAGCAATTACTGTCATACCTTTTTGCAAACCGGTCAATACCGGCTGCCTGTTTACCTCCTTGCCACCAAAAGTTGATGAACCTGCGGTTACCAATGATACATTTGGATAGGTATCTAAAATTTCTACATATTTTTCAAGAAGCTTGTGATCAAGTTTGTCGTCAGCCATCAGGTATTTAATGTACTCACCCGTCGCATACTCCAGGCTTTTATTAAAATTCCCGACAAGCCCAAGGTTTTCAGTATTTACAATAAATTTTACCCGTGAATCAGCAAGGTACTTTTCAACCACAGAAGCAGTATTGTCGGAAGACTGGTCGTCAACAATGATCAGCTCAAAGTTGCTGAACGTCTGATTCAGCACACTCTGGATAGCTTCATCCAAATAATGCGCATAATTATAAGTCGGAATTAAAACCGATACTTTAGGTTGTTCAGACATATATCAATTGCTTGCTCCGGGTTAAATATACATGGTCATCGGTCAACTAACTGCAACACGAAACTTTCTGCTAAGTTTGGTTTTTACTCCTTCACATAATAAGCCAAGCCCCCTGAAAAATACCTTTTCCTTTATTGTTATCTGCAGCGCCTGCAAAACCAGTTTCTGGTCCTGGCGATTGAAGATCTTCGGTAGGTTTTTGAAAAAAGCTTTTTTTGCTACAAGCGCAGCCTTTTCTTTAACAATCTCCTTTATCAAAAGTTTATCACGTTCATTGTTGAAGCCCGGGTACTCATATAAAAGATTTGCCATACTATACTCTTCAATACTTGCAAGATAACTAACTGCTCTTGTATGTTGTTTCGCATGAGCCCTTACATATGCCAGGGCTTCAGGTATAATATAACAGTCGCCGTTTGCCAGCTGACGGTTCCACATCTCCCAGTCTACGTGTAAACGATAATCAGATCTGAAATGGCCGTGTTTCAGATTTGATTTGCGAAACATCACTGAGGTTGGCTCACCAATCCAGCTTTTACTTCGCATCGTATTAAAAATAACCTGCTTACCATCCTGCAAATGAGTCAAAGGAAGTTCTACCAACCAGGGCTGACCATCAAACAACTGTTTGTTACAGGTGATCAGACTGACGTTTGGATGTCGTTCCATCACTTCATAAAACTTGGCCAGCATGTCGGGATGGATCATGTCATCCGCACAGATAAACTTTATATATTCTGTATTCGGGTATTGTAAACACCTGTTCCAGTTGCCAACGAGCCCAAGATTTTTTTCATTTCTATAAAAAGTTACACGAGGGTCATCCAGGTATTTTTTGACAACTTCTTCAGTGTTGTCGGTAGAGTGATTGTCAACTATAACCAGTTCGAAATCCCGGAATGTCTGATTCAATACACTTGGTATTGTCTGATCCAGGTAGTGAGCATAGTTATATGTTGGTAACAGCACCGATATTTTTGCCTGGCTCATTTAACGTTATTTTGCAAATTGTTTGACAAAGTTCTTTTGTACCCCACCAGCCAGCTCACCAAATATGGAGGTGAGCATATTTTCTTCACGGGCAATTCTGAAGGCTTCCATAAAAACTTTGCGGCGTGATGAAAGGTGCAACCAGGGAATATTCCGTAACATCGCCCTTCTTATACATGCAGCCGCTCGTTCCTTTACCGCCTTATCAATATCGAAGCCATCATAATTAATATCATATTTATGTTGTTGCACTGCTTTGGTTAATTTGTATTCTTCAAAACAAAGTACAAATTGTTGTTTCTTCAGATCATTTGAATTAGTGTCTGCATGAAAGCGAACATAAGTCAATATTTCCGGGATGATATAGCAATCGCCTTTTGTCAGTAAACGTATCCACATTTCATAATCTACATATTGACGGTATTCATCTGAAAACTTACCTACTGTTAGATCTCTTGCCCGGAACATTACAGATGAAGGTTCCCCGATCCAGCAGTAATTGCCGGTTATCATATGCATAATGGCAAATTGCCCATCCTGCAAGTGCGTGAGGGGCGTAATGGTTTCATGATGTTTGGATCCTATAGCTTTTTTATCACAGGTTACAAGGGCCACGTTAGGGTGCGCTTCCATTACCTTCACGTATTTTTCAAGTATGGTTGGATCCCAGAGATCATCAGCACATAACATCTTGATGTACTTGCCCCTGGCGAGTTCCAGGCATTTATTCCAGTTACCGACTAAACCGATATTTGTTTCATTTCGGTGGAACTTTACCCTGGGGTCTTTCAGATATGGGGTAACAACTTCGATTGTATTATCGGTAGAATGATTATCTACAATCAACAGTTCATAATCAGTGTATGTCTGAGCCAACGCTGTATTGATGGTTTCATCAAGGAAATGCGCATAATTGTACGTTGGTATCAGTATCGAAACTACTGGCTGTCCACTCATCATACAGAATTAAATTAACCACGAAAAATGTTCGTCCTTGTTTTTAACTATCAGCAGCGAGGGGAGGTTAATGCGAAGAGGTATTGGAAAAGATAAATCGCGAAGCAGTAATTACTGCAAATATTAGTATTTTTCCGATATAATTAAAAATATTTTTTCAGGATACTGTAAAAACTTTCTTTCATTACTCTTTCGCGGGCAGTGATGGAAAGCGCTTGTGAAAAAGTGCTGTAGTTGCGGCCGGTCAACAGTTTTGGTAACATCCGGTACATGCCACGGGCACAATGGATGGCCCGATCCTTTAGCACCTGGTCAAGACCAAGCAATGAGATCCCGCTGGCATCTATACGGTAGGGATTATGTTCTTTGATCTCCCGATAAAAATGATATTCATCAATCCAATTACTGACATTGGTACGTGCGCTGTACTGGCCATTATGAACACGAAAACCTGACAATACTTTCGGAATAAACCAGGCATCACCAATTTCAAGCAACCTGAGCCACATATTGAGATCTACAAGACATGTAAAATTTGGGTTGAAACGCCCAACTTTTGCTACATCACTTTTACGGAACATAACCGTTGTCGGTTCTCCGATTAGATTACCGGTTCCGTTGCTTACACATTTAACAATCACATCACGGCCATTCTGTAATCCCGTCATCTCACTGATCCTCGTCCTGGACTTAGAACCAAAAATCTCACTGTTACTTGTCACCAGCGATACGCCGGGGTTGGCTTCCATAACTTCCACCATCTCTTCCAGTATCGATGGCCGGAACACATCATCAGCCATCAGGAACTTTATGTATTCTCCTTTGGCAAAACCGAGGCACCTGTTCCAGTTCCCCACCAAACCAATATTCCTGGGGTTTTGATGAAAACTGATTCTTTTATCGGTCAGGTAC
Source organism: Bacteroidota bacterium (assembly GCA_023416995.1). Classification (GTDB taxonomy): domain Bacteria; phylum Bacteroidota; class Bacteroidia; order Chitinophagales; family Chitinophagaceae; genus DATHKG01. The sequence goes on along the minus strand of JAEZGI010000032.1, from coordinate 200,733 downwards.
TTATTGACTACTTCGGATGTATTATCGTTGGAATGATTGTCGACGATAACCAGTTCGAAATGGGCATAGGTCTGCGCAAGAACACTTTGTATTGCCTCGTCCAGAAATTTCCCATAATTATGTGTTGGAATCAATACAGAAACCAACGGCGTTTTTTTCATAATCGTCCCGAAGTATAACTTATCAATTTAGTTCCTTTTAACAACAACAGATCCGGGCGAAAGTTTTCTTGCCGCTATCCGCTTAATGCCTGACAATAATTCGTTGATCGTACTTTTAAATAATCTTTCTCTCGCAGCAATGGAAAATGCCCTTGCGAATGCTGACCGGAAATTTGCTTTGTGCAATCTCGGAATCGTTTTAAGCATGGCGGCTTTAACACAGATCATTGCATAACGATGCACCATTTCATCAATCCTTGTACCGGCCGTGTCTATCCCATATAATCCTTGCTGTACATCTTTCCTGATCTGGTAATCTTCAAAACAGCGCTGAAATTTCCGGTTTTTGATCTGGTTAGATACTGTTCCTGGATGGAACCTGATATCGACCAGGATCTCGGGTATCAGATAGCAATCACCTAAGGTGAGTAGTTTGATCCAATAATCAAAGTCAACGTATTGCTGATACTTTGTCGTAAACAAACCCACCTGGTCAGCGTGTTTTTTTCTGAACATAACTGAAGTGGGCTCTCCTACTCCCTGGTGCCCGTATAACATGTGCAGGTTCATGTCGCGGCCCGAATGATAATGCTTCAGGGTCAGATTAACCTCGTAGTTGTCTTTAGGACCGAATACCTGTTTGTTACACGCAACCATCGCAAGATCAGGATACCTGTCCATCAATTCCACATATTGTTCCAATAGTGTGGAACGGAACTTGTCATCCGCACATAAAAATTTAAGGTACTCGCCCCGCGCATATGCGAGACAGTTATTCCAATTGCCGGTAAGGCCGAGGTTTGTTTTATTTTTATAATATCTTATCCGCGGGTCATGCAAATATTTCTGAACAACCACGTCTGTATTATCTGTTGAAGCATTATCTACAATAATCAATTCAAAATCGCTGAAGCTCTGGGCCATTACGCTCCCTATCGCATCATCCAAAAAATGTGCGTAATTGTATGTCGGTATCATAACCGAAACCCGTGGCGATATTGAACCGTTGCTACTCATTGCCGGTATAATAACTTTCTGGTATTAATCATCAGACCTTTCAGCAGTTCCAAAAAAGCTGCGCCAAATACACGTTCTTCCCAGCCTATCTGCATTGCTTTTTTAAACACGGGCCATGTGGACCGTTGATAAAGTTTTGGGATCACTTTGTACATGGCATGACGCACGCAAAAAACTGCTCTCTTTTTTACTGCCTGTTTGATGACCGGATCATGTGCCGCGATCCTGAAATCAAATCCATTATTTAACTGAACGTCTTTAGCCAGCTGATACTCCTCAAAACAAAGCACGTATTTTTTCTTCTTCATTTTCCTTGCATGCTGCTCAGGATGATACCTGATATAAGACAGCGCTTCAGGAATTATATAACAATCGCCAACACTCAGCATGCGTAACCACATCTCCCAATCAACATGCATCTGGTAAACAGTTGTAAAATTACCCACCGCCAGATGTTTTCTTCGGAACATTACAGAACTGGGCTCCCCAATCCAACAATGATCTGCCAGCGTATTCAATAATGCTGTACGACCATCCTGCAGGTGACTAAATGCAACGGTTGTAACAAATGAATGAGCATCAAACACTTGTTTGTGACAGGTTACCAGTGATACAGACGGATTCGCATCCATTACCGTTGTAAACTTCATCAACATTTCCGGATGAAACTTATCATCTGCGCAAAGAAACTTTATGTATTCGCCATTTGCTAACTCCAGGCACCTGTTCCAGTTGCCGGCCAGCCCGATATTCGTTGGATTTTTATGATAGGTTATTCGCGGATCGTGTAAGTAACGGGCTATTACTTCGTCAGTATTGTCGCCCGAATTATTGTCGACAATAATAAGCTCAAAGTCAGTAAATGTCTGGTTGATTACGCTTTCGATTGCTTCCGGCAAATACCTTGCATAATTAAAAGTCGGTATCAGAACCGAAACTTTGGGGTTAGTCTTCATGCTGCTCTCCTCAATAATAATATCTTGTCACGTGAACCTGAACTTCGAACTCGCACAAATTGGGTTAACGTAGTAAAATAAGTACAAAAAAGCCTAAGTTGCAATATTTTACGCGCTTCTTTTCGCAATATCCGCGCTATTTTGGCGTTCCCGCGGTTTTCTGGGCCTAAGCGCTTTAAAACTGGAAATAAATAAACGATACATTATAAAAAACACCAAACAGAATAAGCAGCGTCAACAGCGTGGCCGCTATCAGAACCTCTTTTTGAAGACTGTAAGTCTGGTAAAAAACTTTTTCACCCTCCGCATATTCAAAAGCGAGTAAACCGGCCACGGAAGCCAGCCCCACCACATATGTGAATACTGCGATCCTTGGGTTTGTCAAAAATTCGGCATCAAAACCCCAGAACAGTTTTTCAATTATGTACCCGGCTTTGTTAAGCCCAAGTGCCCTGAAAAAGATCAGAGAGATAGCAAAAAAGAAATAGGTAGTCAGCGCGCCGCGCAGTTTACCAAAACGTTTTTTGGCCAGTTTAGTACTTTTTATACCGAGTAAAAATTCGCAGACGATCACTATCCCCTGTACCAAACCGTAGCATATAAATGCCAGCCCGGCTCCGTGCCATAACCCACTCAGAAAAAAGGTGATCAGCAGACCTGCAACCACGGAAATTTTACCATAATTTCTCAAGGAAATAACAATGGGTTGATATAAATAATCCCGGAACCAGGACGATAATGATATATGCCACCTGTTCCAAAGTTCGGAGGTGGTAAGAGAAAAGAAAGGCGACCGGAAGTTTTCCATGAGGTTGAAACCAAGCACCTTTGCTGACCCGATGGCGATAGATGAGTACCCTGAAAAATCACAATATATCTGGAAGGGAAAAAAGATCATGACGGCCAGCCAGAGATTCAGGCTACCGGTTTCATAAGCGTTTGCATAAATATCATCCACATATAAGCCCAGCCGGTCGGCGATTACCAGTTTTTTTACAAATCCCCATAACATGATCTTCAGACCTATGATCACCCGGTTGCTATCAAAATGTTTTACCTCGTGAAACTGGTGCAGCATGTTTTGTGGCCGCTCAATTGGCCCCGCAACCAGTTGCGGAAAAAACATTACATAAAGCGAATAGATCCCAAAATGACGTTCGGCCCGCACATTACCCCGTGCAACTTCAAAAATATAACTCAGGGCCTGGAACGTATGGAAAGACAAACCTATAGGCAGCAGGATGTTGAGATAAGGCATCTCCCTGCGAGGAAGTCCAAGACTGTTCATTACCAAAGCAGCCTGATCAAGAAAAAAGTTATAATACTTGAATACACAAAGCACCAGTATATTCAATGTCACAGTAATTATAACCAACGGCTTTCGTCGCTCCATAGGGGCCCGTTCTATCCAGATGCCCGCAAAATAATCAACGATGATTGTTCCAAACAGTATCAGAATATAGACCGGCACAAAGGCCATGTAAAACACGCAGCTTGCAGCAAGCAGGTGAAACCATCTATATTTATGCGGAAGCAGGAAATACACCAGTGTTACTATCGGGAAGAAAAGGACAAACTGAAAAGAATTAAATAACATCTTCTCGAAGTTAGGATGATCAAAAAGGTACGTGGCTTCTTAACGGATAGAAACGATTCAGGCAACCTTCTTCACAATACTTTCAGCCATTTCACCTACATTTTTGTAAGAAGTGATTTCCTGGGTAGTGAACTTTATTTTGAAATGTTTTTCGAGGGCAACAATCAATTGAATATGCGTGAGTGAGTCCCATTCTTCAATATCATCGGCGGTGCTTTCACCGGTGAGTGTGATATCTTCATTGTCCAGGATATCGCGGAAGATAGTGGTGATCTGATCCATCACTTCATTAATGCTTAACATAACTGCCGGTTTTCTTTATAAATGTTTTTCTTTCTTCGTACTGTTCAATATCGAGCCGGTAACGCCCAGGCTGCGGCAGGGCTTCAAATTCAAGGCCACTGTAGTGATTGCTGACCATACTGTTTTTTGAAGTGGGCAGGTATTCAGCTTCGATATACAAACAACCGCTTTCCTTTGCCAGCGCCACAAGCTCGTTTAGTGCCAGGAGCTCCACTCCTCTTTTCAAAACACGGCAACTCATGATCCAGGTATCAATAAAATAAGTTTCAGCCGCGATACGCTTCATTATGATTGTACTTATGAGCCCATAATCACCATATTTATCAGACAGGGAAATGGTAACCGTTTTGTAATCACTGTTTACCATGATGGCCCTGATCTCATCATCAGTATACCTTACGGTACGGAGGTTAAACTGATTCGAACGTTGTGTTAACTGTGCTACACGCGGGCAAGTGAAACTGTCGACGGGTTGCACTATCGCTGTCATTCCAAGACTCTCAAGGAACTCAGCTTCGTTCGTAAACGTTTTTTCGAGTTGTTTTCGTCCCGCCTCTTCCTGGTATTGTTTTGTGCGGTGACTGTCTTCGCCTGTAAAGGATGCCGTCTCAAAAAGATTAAGTTCTCTAAGATAAAAAAGATATTCAGAAGGATCTTCGGGCAGTTCCGGAACGATGATGCCCTGAATGTGCTGACGAACAATATTCCGTTCAAACGGATTATCATCAAGAAAAACCATCGAGTCAAATCCAATGTTCAACACTGATTGAATAAACCGGATATTATCCACTTTTGTTTCCCAATTCGCTACAAACACTGCTATGTCGGCCAGTCTGAGTGTCATACCGGGATGTTTGATAAAAACTTCTTTCGCTACAGACTCTGTGTTTTTGCTGCAAACCGCCAGTATAATGCCACGGTTTTTGAGGTTCAGCAGCCACTGCTGCAGGTTACTATATGCTTTGCCAATACCAAGATCGCCCACCTGGATGTTCTCAATACCATCATCTCCGATGATACCTCCCCAAAGCGTATTATCGAGGTCAAGCACAACGCATTTAACAATGTTTCCCTGGATGGCACCGATGATCCTTGCAGTTGATTGTGCAAGTATAGCTATGAAATCAAGTGAGTAAGCAAGATCCCCGTGAACATACATCTTTGGGTCAAAGGCAAATGCACGTCCTTTTGAACTGAACAAAGACTGGAGATCGGCAACAAAAAGATTTGAAAGCGTCGTAGCAAGCTGCATGATCCCGAGATTCAGCTTCCTGGCCTGAAAGAGAAATGAACGAGCGGTTTTGTTAGCATAATGTCCAAACACTCCATCGTTCAGTTCTTCATAATTTGTTACGATGATCCTCGTACGGGAACGCTGATCTAATAGTTTGTACAGGCTCTCATAGGCTGACAATTTTTGATCAGCAAATGCCGCGGGATCCGCACTGTGCGAAAACTCTTTATATAACTTATGCACTGAATACACAATCATTACATAATCGAATGATTGCTCATAGAGCTCAGAACGTTCGTTGACAATAGTAGATTCTATTGAATCATAGTCGGCTTCCCAGACTGTTGCCGCAAAATTTTCCTGTATCAGCGCGCTTTTCAGGGCTTTCACCAGGTGTTGCGAAGCAAAGTCGGCCAACACTGCCACATTAAGGTTTTTTAAACCTGTTGCCGGCGTTTTAAGCAGCTTAACAAGTTTATTATAACCGAGGAATTGCTCTTGCATATTATGTATAAGTTTCAAACCCCCGCTCAATCTTATAATAATCCGCAGACTACCGGCAATTAACCCACTACCGCTTTTTCCTTTGAATTGCTATTCTGCAATTCTGCAAAAGCATATCGGAAATCAAACAGACGTTTGGTATTGATGAGGTCCTTGTTTTGTTTGAATTCGGGCCAGCTGGTCAGCAGCAGCAACTCATCTGCCTCCCCTACAATTTGCTGCAGGCTGGTTGCATATGTGATGGGCAATCTGTAGTGCTGGTCAAAAATTGTATTAGCCATCGGGTCGAAGGCAACGATCTTTTTGTAACCTTTTTCAAGAAGGTTCTCAATTATGAATTTGCTTGGTGTAAGACGAACATCATCTGACCCGCTTTTGAATGCTAAGCCAAGTATGCCAATCGTGCTGTCTGTAGGCACAACCGCAGATACCTTATTGGTCACATGTTCCCTGATGCGTTCATTAACCGCCAGGTTGGCTTCCAGTATCTTTGGCTCAAAGCCATTCTCTCTTGCTATGCTGGCAAGTGCGGCAGTATCTTTCGGCAGACAATATCCGCCATATCCACAACCAGGATACACATAACTTGCCATGGCTGCCGGTTTTCCATACCAGCGCTTATCCTGGTGAAGAATTTTAAAGGCCGAGGGCACATCTATGTCCCCGATATGTTCGGCAATCATCGCCATTTCATTAGAATAGCTGATCAGTGTTGAAAGCAGTGTATTGGATAAATACTTGATGAATTCTGCTGAGTTAAAACTTACATAATGAACCGGTGCATTAAAAGGTTGATAGATCTCATCAAGAATTTGTTTTGACCTTTCATCCTCGACGCCGATCACGACCCTGTCAGGGTTCATAAAATCATCCCAGGCATAACCTTCCCGTAAAAATTCCGGATTGGAAGCCAGGCCTATTTCCTTGTTATATTGTTTATTAAGTTCGTCAACGAATGGTTTTACTTTTCTTGAAACCGTAGAAGGCGGTACGGTCGATTTTGTTACGATCACCTTAAAACTTCCTTCACTCGATTCAAATACATGTTTTACGGCTTCCAGGAGGTAGGTAAGATCAGCACTGCCATCAGCATTGCCTGGCGTACCCACACAAATGATAACGACCTTGCTGTCGTTCACTGCTTCTGACAACGGCGTGTCAAGAAAAAAGTTTTTTCCCAGCTGCTCCTTAAGTGCATCATCCAGGTAAGGTTCATAAAAGGGCACCTCGCCATTCCTGATACTATTTACGCGGTCTGTGTTTACGTCTATGCCATAAACTCTGAAACCCTTTTTGCTGAAGCCGAGGGCTGTGGTTAGTCCCACAAAACCCAGTCCCAAAACTGTTATCATTATAAATTTCCGTTGTTTATGTGAAGAAATTCAAGATACCGTCTGATGCCTGTGTTTACAATCACTGCAGGGTCATAATCCAATATGGTTCTTGCCTTTGTCAGGTTCGGGCAACGCCTGTTGGGATTGTCAGTCATATAATCTTTGTCATCAGATTTATTGAATGATATTTTTCCCTTGTAATCAAAAATCTCTTTGCCTTCCTTATTGAAAATTTCCGCAAACTCCTTTACCGATAATTCGGGCTTATCCATTCCAATATTGAACACATCAAATTTATCGTGCAGCAATACTTTAAGGTAACCATTAATCGCATCCGATATATAACAGAATGTTCTTGTGGGTTTACCGTCAGATAAAATTTCAAGATCGCGACCTTCAATTACAGCTTTTGCAAAATCTGCCGGCAATCGTTTGTCATTGATATTCATGCCAGGCCCGTAGTTGTTGAATGGTCTTGCAATGGTGATAGGCATTTTATGTTTTTCTGCAAACAGGTAACATAAAGTTTCTCCGAAACGTTTTGCTTCATCATAACAAGCTCGCGGTCCTATGCTGGCGACATTACCACGGTAATCTTCACTGGTAGGAATAAATTCAGGGAACGGATCACCGTATATTTCACTGCTGGAAAAAAAGAGAAAGCCACGTAATGACTTCCCTGCATAGAAATCCAGGAGGCGACGTAGACCAGTTATGTTTGCATCAACGGTTTCGATCGGATAAATGCGATAAAAAGTTGGCGATGCGATTGATGCCATATGAATAACAATATCTGCCTGATCCGCTCCTGGTACATCCGTTACAGAATCAGTGATGACATTGAACTCATGCAGTTCAATCAACCCCTGGTTGTTATTAACCAATGTGTTGAGCCAGTCTTTGGTTCCGGTGAGAAAATTCTCCAGTGCGATGATTTTTTTTATCTGGAGTTCTGCGGCATAATGGCTAAAGAAATGCATGAAATAATAGCCGAGAAATCCTCCGCAGCCTGTTAACAAAATGGTTGTATTCCGCAGTTTGTTTTTTTCTTTCTCAGACAGCTTGTTGTAGATATTCTCCATATCTTCTACAAGTATCCTGTTTTGATTTGCCATTGTATTGTTTGTATGATTTTATTATGCTGTTACAGCGGTTCGATGTGCTGCGTTTTTAAATTCAGGAAAAAACATTTCATTTTGCTCCCTGTACAATCTTTGTACAAGCGTTTCTGCAGGCAGTTCTATATCATCGAAACTGATCACATGATCACGGGGAACATCTCTTTTCAGCACGGCTCTTTCTGCCAGGCCGATTGGCACCAGGTTTTGTTCCCTTGCCACTGAAGCGTTTTCGCATTGCCCGTAGGTATCATACTGACCAATTCCATCCAACGTATGACCAGCTTTCAAAGGCGTTTTCGCACAAGTAATAACTTCAACCACCGGACCGGCAATTGGCGCCATGATGATGTCGTTAAATAACACCATCCTTGCTATGGAATGTGGTATCTCGAAATAGATAAGATGGTATGGTGTGTAGAAGCTATAAAGCGGGCCAGGACCGAGTTTACCATATTCGAGATAATGTTTGGTTTTAGGATCATCTGTGGTAGCATAAACAAACACACCGGGACCGGGCTTGGGTCCTACCACATAGTCAACGATTCCGCCCAGCCGTTTTAATTCTTCCACATCGAACATGGACACCATATCATCGATATGTTTGTCTGAGTTGAAGCCATACATGCCACGGCGGGCAACACCCATACCCGTGGCATTTGCAACACAAGCCTGCTCTATCGAGATCTTGGTTCCATCAGCAAATGAGGTGACCATTTCTGGGGTCAGGTTCCAGCGTTTTGCAAAACCTGCCTGTGTAGTTGGGTTCCTGTAGAAATCCTGCAGTCCCTTGATGTTTCCGCAAACGAGTGGCGTGAGTCCAAGACTTTTTACAAAACGATATAAATTCATAATAACTCCTGGCTGGTCACCGTCGCAACCACTGAGCATCACACCGGCTTTGTCTGCATAAACTTTAAGGATGGGTCCAATCGTGGCATCCACTTCGGGATTAAACAACAGTACATGACGTTTGTTATCAATCGCCTTCATTACAAGCCGCGCCGCCATTTCGATGGTTCCGGTACATTCAACCAGCAGATCGAGACCCTCAAGTTCACAAAGAAGATCGGCCTGTGTTGTTACGGCAAATCCACCGGAGTTTACTGTCTCCTGCAAATCTTCAAGTGTGTTACATTCACGGGCACTGAAGCCGGCGTATTCATAAGCATCATGCGCTTTGCTGATGGTGCGGTTGGCAATCACAGCTACTTCCATACCTGGCGTATATTTCATCACCTGGTTAACCATGCCTTTGGCCATTTCACCCGCACCCCATAAACCAACGCGGATCGGCTTGCCGGCTTTTTGTCTCTCCTGTAAAAATTTATCAACGATAATCATGTGGTTGTTTTTGAATGATGACGATGGAGGGAGTTATAGGGTTAGATTTTTGGTTTAATATCCTTGAAGAGATTGAAAGCTGGTTGATTCCGGTCCTTATCTGAAATCACCGCTGGTTCAAACGGCCATTCAATATTGAACGCAGGATCGTTCCAGAGCAATCCTTTTTCAGATTCCGGCGCATAGAAGGTACTTACCTGGTACATGATATCGGTGTTATCCTCCAGTGTCAGAAAACCATGGGCACAGCCTTCGGGGACATATAGCATGGTGAAACTATCAGCGGTCAGCGTTACACCGAACCATTGGCAGAAAGTGGGCGAACCTTCACGCAGATCTACCAATACGTCAAACAATGAACCGCGCGTGCATCGTACGAGTTTGCTTTCTTCATGTGGTGCGGTCTGGTAATGGAGTCCGCGCAGTGTGCCTTTTTTGCGATTGCTGCTGAGATTTGTTTGTGCAACAACTTCGTTCAGACCATGCTCCTTCATTTCTTTCTGACAAAACGCACGTCCAAAAAATCCTCGCTCATCTTCTATGCGTTTAACGTCTATCACAAAAGCTCCGGGTATACGGGTTTCAGTAAAGATCATTGTTGGTTGCTTTATTGAATGCTATATGTTGCTGGCGGATTTACGAAACATGATATCGTACCAGGGCGCTTTGCCACGTTGCCACATATCTTCCAGCACATTTTTGTCACGCAGCGTGTCCATCGGTTGCCAGAATCCGTGATGTTTAAAAGCAGCGAGTTTGCCTTCTTTGGCGAGGTTTTCCAGGGGATCGCGTTCCCATATGGTTGAATCGTCAGTAATATAATTCATTACCTCGGGTTCAAGAACAAAAAAGCCACCGTTGATCCATGGTGAATCGCCATTTTTTGGCTTTTCCGCAAAATGTTCAATCTGGGTTTGTCCTTCTGATAATGTAAATGCACCAAAACGACCGGGCTGTTGCACGGCCACCAGGGTGGCAAGTACTTTCTGTTCTTTATGGAACTTTATTGATTCTTCGATATTCACATCGCTCAAGCCGTCACCATAAGTCATACAAAAGGTTTCATTACCGATATAATCTTGCACCCGTTTCATCCTGCCCCCCGTCATTGAATTGTACCCGGTATGAACAAGCGTAACGCGCCAGTCCTCAGTATCATTTCTGTGGATCTCCATACTGTTGTTACGCATATCGAAGGTAACATCGCAGTTATCCAGCGCGTAGTTAGAGAAATATTCTTTGATGATGTGTCCCTTATAACCACAACAGATAATGAACTCATTGATTCCATAGCCGGAATAGATTTTCATGATGTGCCATAAGATTGGTTTTCCACCAATTTCAACCATGGGTTTTGGACGGATCCCGCTTTCTTCACTGATTCTAGTTCCATATCCACCTGCAAGTATTACTGCTTTCATAATGCGTAGATTGTTGTTTTATTTTTCAATGTTGGTTAGCCTTTAGAATCTGCCATCGTTCAATACGGTCATAATGGTATTCATGATCAGGTTTTCCGGCCGCACATAGTTGTTGTAATAACGATGGTTGTTACTCATCATATCAAACAACCTTTGCTCATCGTTGCGAAGCAGGTTAATTTGTTCGATTAATTTGTCTGCCGTTTCAAACTCGTAGTAATGTTCACCGCTTGAGAAATTGCCTGGCAAGGTGAAATGCAGTGGTTCTGAAACAATTGCCCGCGATGCAGCAACATATTCACCGAATTTCCAACCGATCGATTTATGAAGACCGGTGGTGGCTATGCAAATAGCGTGCGACTTTACCGAATCCAGAAAACCTTTTTTGCTGGTGACGGAAACAGGCGCTACAAGATCCGGGTGATTTTTAAGCGCGTATTTTTCTGCAAACAATCCTCCCCTGAAGTCATCACCGTAAGCATCCTTACAGCGATTGATACATTCAAGCCTGGTTTCATTCAGTTGTCTCCGGAATGCAGCACTTGCGTCTGATTTAGCATCAGCAGGGTCCCAGAGGCGGGTAAGAAACAATACTTTTTTTTCTTTGGGAACTATTGGATAAAACTCAAAATCTTCCTGGTAGAAAAAAGTTTTTTTCATGATCGATCTTGCAACAGCATTTGTTTTTAAAAAGTACTTTACTTTTTCCGATAAACTTTGCTGGTAACGTAACAGGTTTCTTCGTGGCTGCAGGTTATAGTTGAACCCCAGGGGAAACACTTTGCAATTACCTGGCGCATTAGCAGATAATTCAGGCGTATAGCTGCGTTTGAAATAATAATCAGCCTTGATATTGTCGCGGAAGTATTCAATGTTTGCCATTTCATTTCCCGCTACCCATGTTAAACCATCGAGGGTATCATACATCACCTTTTGTTTTTTGTTAAAGATGGCTGTAACGATTGAAGGGGGATCGATGGTTTTTTTTATAGGTTTGAGGGAAAGCTTGATTACACCTTTACGCTCAAGCTCAAAAAAGCCCGCATAAATCTGCATGAGGTGAAATGTTGGTAAATACTCAATTTCACAGTCAATCAACTTCATGTATATTTTAAGGTTGTTATCGTAGTTGACGGATTTGAACCGTGATGCGGTGATGCTTCATTTACAGGAGCCGCTGAGATTGTTCAGCGGCTCCTGCACATGCTATACTCACGATATTATCAGGCTACAGTAAATGACGCAGAGTTATCCAGCTTTTCATACTTCGAGTTCTTGCTTTTGAACTCGGGCACAAGGCGCTTCATGTTTCTGACCAGTTTATCATTGTCATCATCAAGACAAAGTTCAATCAGGTGTTCGATATGATGGCGCGTTTCCCATGAGCATGGAATAACCCTTGCAATTTTAATCTTCTCGTGATGTGTTGGTAGTGTTTTTTCATCCTTGTTCAACAGTTCTTCATATAATTTTTCACCTGGTCTTAAGCCGGTGTAAACTATCCTGATGTCCTCATCAGGCACAAGGCCTGCAATGCGAATCATCTTTTTGGCGAGATCCACAATCCTTACCGGTTTACCCATATCAAAGATGAAAATCTCACCGCCACTTCCCATGGTTCCGGCTTCGAGCACTAGCTGCACCGCTTCAGGAATGGTCATGAAAAAGCGGGTGATCTCAGGATCGGTAACTGTAACCGGTCCGCCCTTTTGTATTTGTTCGCGGAAACGCGGTATAACTGAACCATTTGAACCTAATACGTTGCCAAAACGTGTGGTTATAAATTTGGTGGAATGATGAGGCTGTGATTTATCGCTGCCATTCTCATTATTCGATGCGCCGCTAAGTGACTGCACGTACATTTCTGCAATGCGCTTGCTAGTACCCATAATATTTGTGGGGTTCACCGCCTTATCGGTTGAAATCATCACAAATTTCTGTGCGTTGTAAGCAACAGCCAGATCCGCCAGATTTTTTGTACCAAGTACATTGGTAAGAACTGCTTCTGACGGATGGTGCTCCATCATCGGTACGTGTTTATACGCGGCGGCATGGAATACGAGATGCGGTCTGTATTTGTTGAACATCAGATCCATTCTGCGGAACTCCCGGATGTTGCCAATAAAGATGCGCACTTTGATGCCAGGAAACTTTTCTTCAACTTCCAGTTGCATTTCGTGCAGATCAGATTCTGCCTGGTCACACAGAATGACCATTTCAGGATTATATGAAAGTACCTGACGAACAATTTCTGAACCGATGGAACCCGCTGCGCCAGTGATCAGCACTCTTTTTCCTTCAATATCCTTAGATACCTGTGAGTTGTTGATCACGATTGGCTCGCGTTGAAGCAGGTCTTCAATTTTCAGTGCCTGGAATTGATTGGAGCTGAGTTTACCAGACATCCACTGATCGCTTGGTGGAACTGTAAGTACTTTGATGCCAAGGTGAAGACATTTTTCAATCACCAGCTTTTTATCGATGTTGGTGAGCTGTTCACTCATCAGGATCAGTTTCTGGATGTTCTTTTTGTCTTTCAGCAAACCAAGTTCTTTCAGGTGATAAACCTTCTTCTGCTGAATGTAAGTATTGATCTTGCGGTTATTTGAATCCAGAAATCCTGCAACCACAAAATTGTGTGAAGTGCCGGATTCCATCGCCTGTTTTAACAGGATAGAATTATTATCGGAGCCGTAGATAAGTACCTGCTCTTTCCCCGGTGTGGTATTGCGTTTTACATAATTGTATAACTCCTTTACACCTGTGCGAAGCATCACAAGCATCGTGGAGGCTATAAAAAAGTTGATGAATAAAACAGTACTGATATTCAGGGAAGCAATGTTCAGGTTGTTGACCATGATAAACTGAACGACCACCGGGTATACGAGACTTGTTACAAACACGGCAAGAAATACCCGCAACATGTCTTTAATGTTGGAATACCTGATGAGCCCGGTATGCACACGCATGATGTAGAAAACAAACCCTGCTGTTACACAGTACAAACCCGTGTAAAAGAAAAAGTGTCCTCTGAGTATCGCGGGAAAGTCAAATTGCTTTACCACGAAATACGACAACGCAAATGCTGAACCGCTAACAACAAGATCAACTAAAAGTATCACCCACCTGGGTAATACAGTAGCATTTAAAAGTAACTTTTTCATGGCCTCTAAAATGGTTTAGACTTTGAAAAAGGATATCGGCCATGGAAATTTTATAGGATGTGGGTTGATGGATTTACTGAAAATGCCTGAAAAGCATTTACAGCACATGGAATTTCGTTTGTGCTTAGACGTATTGGGCAGTATCAATAATCCTGCCAACCGGTGTTACAACGTTCGAAATCGTGTTAATAACTCTGTCAAGATCAGCCGAAGCAAGGTTTGAGCCGGATGGAAGACAAAGTCCACGTTCAAAAAGATCTTCACTTACCCGCGCCCCAAAATAGGGTCCGTCAGCAAAAATGGGTTGTAAATGCATCGGTTTCCACGGGGGGCGGCTGTCGATATTTTCACTTACGAGGGCCAAGCGGAGATCCTCACGCGAAAATTTAGTAGAGGTGATTTCGATAATACTCAACCAGTGATTAGAAAAAAATCGGTTATCCGGTACCGGTATACACCTTATTCCTTCTATATTAGCGAGTTTTGTCTGGTAGTATTCGAAGTTTTTTCGTCTTTGCGTGATACGGTCATTCAACACTTTCATCTGTCCGCGTCCGATACCAGCGCTTATATTACTCATCCGGTAATTGTACCCGATGTGTGAATGTTGATAGTGTGGAGCCGGATCCTGGGCCTGCGTAGCGAGAAACCGTGCTTTTTTTACATGAGCTTCATTTTTTGAAACCAATGCTCCTCCACCGCTTGTTGTAATTATTTTATTTCCGTTAAAGGAAAGTATACCTATTTCACCGAAGGTACCCAGCATCTGCCCGTTATAATGTGAGCCCAGTGCTTCTGCCGCATCTTCTATAACAGGAACGCCGTATTTCGCTGAAATGGCCATGATCTCGTTCATCTTTGCCGGCATACCATACAAATGGACAACGATAATGGCTTTGGGCAATTTCCCGGTTTTTTCCAGACGGTCTTTGATAGCCAGTTCAAGATATTCCGGCGACATGTTCCAGGTGTCAGCCTCACTATCCACAAAAACGGGAACGGCGCCCTGGTATACAATCGGATTGGCGGAAGCTGAAAATGTCATTGACTGACAAATTACTTCATCACCATGCTTTACTCCCAGGATAACCAGTGCCAAATGGATGGCTGATGTACCCGACGCAAGTGCTGCTACCTGAACTCCATTACCTAAAAATGATTGTAGATCCGCTTCGAACCCGTCTACATTTGGACCTAGCGGAGCAATCCAGTTCGAATCAAACGCTTCACGAATATACTCAAGTTCCTGACCTCCCATATGGGGCGAGGACAACCAGATTTTTGATTTCATCTTAACAGGGTAAAACCGATTATAAATATTGCGGGGCTAACTACGGTAGGTATCTCAAAGGAAGAGGATCAGCGTGGTTTCGAAAGGATCTTTTTGGAAGCACAATATCTTAAGAATATTTGAATCGGCAAAGTATAAATCTGAAAAAACCTTATTTCAGGTATTACTACCCCTCAAGTTCGCATAAACTACCCAGTTGCCCTTAAAGTTTTGACTTTCACAGAGCTTCGATCATAAATTTTATTAAATATTGGAAAAATCTTCAACGAGGTTCACCTCCCTGAAATTGTCAATTATAATATCCGCGGCGTTGGCCGAATGGATATCCTGCGCATGTATATGAAAACCCTGGTCCCGCAGACAAATAGTTTTCCATCCCAAAATTTTCGGCGCAATAAAATCTTTGATGGTATTGTCGCCAAAATAATAAAATTCCCGCGCCGGATATTTTTCAGCAAAAAACCGGAAATTTTTTTCGTCAGGTTTTTCAGAACCAAACTCTTCTGAGATAATGATATCGCAAAACAAATTTTCGATCCCCAATGCTCTCAGCTTGTTCCGCTGTGTTACGGCTCTGCCGTCAGTAATCAAACCCATTGGAATTCGCGCCTTCCTTACAAGTTCCAGGAAGTTCCTGGTGTCTTCCGACATGTTGATTTCGGGTATGTGTTCCCGGTACATCTGTATCAACATTCCACTCTCCCATCCGTTAAGTTCACTGGCATATGTTTGAAGCAGCCAGTGAAACGCGTTTTCTTTCCGTTGATATTTGGCCAGCATCTCCTCATACACTGATACCTGCAGAACTTCCTCAAGTTGTTTTGATATAAACCGGTATGCAGATTTTAAAAAGTCAAGTTCCTGGTACAATGTATCATCCAGGTCGAACACAAAAAAGGTCCGGTTGTTAATCTTTATATCCATGAACAAGTACCTCATCGTCGTACCGAAGCATCAGGAGTCCGTCCTCCCATCCATCAGTATAACTGATTTGCTGATTTAGAAAATATTCATTGATGAGCCATAAAGGGAAGTTGGCACCAGCCTGGTAACTCAACGGGTACCCACCACCAAATCTTGGATTGATTTCAATCGCAACCATTCTTCCCGTAATTCTGCTCATAAAAATCTGGAGCGTTAAACAACCTACGGCACCTTTAATCAAAGGCAACTTTTCAAGCAGAAAAGGAACGATCGGGTTGTTACAGGTAACACCTTTATTTATTTCTCCTGCTCTTACATGAATACGTTTACGGGGAACAAGACACTTCAGTGTGTTTGCCCGGTCATAATACATATCAACAGTGTACTCATCGTACTCGTTGCGATCTATATACTCCATAAACATGAAGCGCTGATTTGCCACCTGTTCGGGACGCAACTGGTCGGCAGATCTGATGAGAAATGTATCAGCACTGAGACTTCCGTCAAAAGGTTTTATAAACAATGGAAAAACCGGGTTGTATCTGTCTACCGGTTTAGGTATTTCAACTCCCGCTTCTTCAAAAAACTTATTGATTATACGCTTGTCCCGACAGCTCGCAGTGAAAGCCGGGTCACTTACTATGATATGGATGTTTTTCGCTGCAAACCCCTGTTTGTGATTTGCGAGTACCAACAGTTCTGTATCAATGGTTGGCACAATCATGCCTATCTTATTTGCCATGCAAAGCGCTTCAAGTTCCTGCATGTAAACGGGATCTGTAACGCGTTTTACCTGGAAGTAACCATCAGATACATTACAGGCAGCACTCAGCCCGGGATTCATATCTGTCGTAAATACTTTGGCGTCCGGGAAAACTGATTTGAGCTGAGTCTGAAAAGCGCGTACCAACGATACCCGTTGTCCGGCTGAAGTGATAAGTATGTTCATGATTTGTTTCCCTTAAAATATGGCATCGTTGCATGGCCATCCTGGCTGATACCTTCGCTTTTAAAAACTTTTTTTACAGTCATGAATAATATTTTCAGATCAAGTAAAAAGCTTACATGATCAGCGTACCACACATCAAGTTCAAACTTTTTCTCCCAACTTATTGCGTTACGGCCATTCACCTGCGCCCAGCCCGTGATACCAGGTTTAACCTCATGCCGCCGTGCCTGGAAATCTGAATACAAAGGCAGATATTCAACCAGCAAAGGTCTTGGACCTACGAGACTCATATCCCCCACCAGCACACTAAACAACTGTGGAATCTCATCCAGTGAAGTTTTGCGGATAAATTTTCCGATACCAGTAAGGCGTTGTTCATCAGGCAATAACCGACCATCGGTACCTCGCCGGTCATTCATGGTTTTAAACTTTACTATCCGGAAAATCTTTGAATTTTTACCCGGTCTTTTCTGAAAGAAAAAAGGTTTTCCATCGTTGGCAAAATACAGGAAGATTGTAACCACCAGTAATACTGGTGACAGCAAGATGAGACCCGTGAGACTTAAAACAAGGTCCAACACCCTTTTGAAAAAATTATGGTACAGATTCATGTTTGAGGTGTTGCTGATATTCTTCTAAAATGATGTTCCACAAATATTTTTGATCGTACCGTTCTACTATCATTTTTCGTGCGAATGATTTCATCTGCAAATATAACTGTTCATCGAGGAGCAACTTTTTCATGGCTTCGTAAAGATGAACTGAACTTTTGGGAGGGATGATTAACCCATTTTCGCCATCGGTAATGATTTCGTTGCAGCCATTGATATCGGTAACTATAGATGGCAGATCAAAACACCCGGCCTGCATAGGTACATTTGGAAATCCTTCGCGGTATGAAGGAAAAGTGAGAACGTCACTGACAAGATAATACGGTCGTACATCCGACTGGAAACCAACAGTAATAATGGATTTGTTGTTGTTGAGTTGCTGTAATGTGTCTTCACTCAGGGGATCAAGTTCCGGTTCAAACGGACCAATAAGTAAAAGCCGGGCCTGTGGATGTTCGCTTTGCAACCTCGTAAAAGCGGTTACAAGTTCTTCAATGCCCTTGTCGCGAACCAACCGGCCAATAAATACAAACACAAAATTTTCAGCCGTTAGTCCAAGTGATTGTCTCAGTGTCGAGGCCTGTTCTTCAATTGCCGGTGTACGCACAAATGAACTGGTATCAATGCCATTACTGCTACCATTACCAAGCACCTTTACCCGGGCCGGTGAACAAAATTTACTTTTCAGGATAAACACAGCAAGGTTAGATGAATTGGGATAAACCATAGTCGCCGCAGCGTAAGTAATTTTTTCAACCTGCTCAAGTAACATCCTTTTTTTGCCACGTGCTTCCATGAGCGGTAAACCTGCCACGGTATGCAGCCTGATAGGTACACCCGCAAGTCTTGCGGCGAGCATCCCAATCAGACCTGCCTTGGGCGTATGTGTATGAACTATGTCAGGTCTTTCTTTTTTGAATAACCTGTACAGTTGCCACACGGCCCGAAGATCCTTTAAAGGTGTGATTGCTCTCGTCATTTCTACAGCAGCCACACGCACACCCTCCTGTTCAGCTACTTCCTGTAATACGGGCCCGGGCGAAGATACTCCCAACACATCAAAGTGCTGGTTCATGAACTGCAGTTGCCTGCGAAGCAACACCTTCAGCGAGATTGGTACCGTTGTAATCCTGATTAACTTTTTTCTGCCGTTCATTGTTTGTCCGTTGATGCTGGTAGTTTATAGTAAGACCGGAACCACTTTATAAATTCGCTTATCCCTTTGGAAATCGGCGTTGACGGACTGTAGTCGAAATCGTTTATCATTTCTGAAACATCGGCATAGGTCACCGTAACATCGCCGGGTTGCATTTCAGTCATCACTTTGTTAGCCTTAACTCCCAGCTGATCTTCGAGTGTATTGATAAAATCCAGCAGATTGACCGGCCGGTTGTTCCCGATATTATAGATACGGAACGGTGTTTTGGATCTTGAAGGATCAGGAGCATGCTCGTTCCAGTTTTCAGATGGTTTTGCAGGCGATGGAATTACCCTGGCAATACCATTGATAATATCATCTATATAGGTAAAATCCCGACGCATCTCACCTCCATTGAAAACCTTGATCGGCTTGCCCTGCAGAATTGCATTAGTGAATGAGAAGTATGCCATATCCGGGCGGCCCCAGGCACCGTATACCGTGAAGAACCGCAGGCCGGTAACCGGCAGATTGTACAGGTGGCTATATACGTGTGCCAATAATTCGTTGCTTTTTTTCGTTGCGGCATATAACGAAACCGGGTGATCTGTATGCTGATCAACCCGGAAAGGGATTTCTGCATTTAGACCATAAACGCTGGAACTGCTGGCATACACCAGGTGTTTAATGGAATGGTTTTTACAGGACTCAAGTATGTTGGTAAAACCGATCACATTACTGTGAATGTATTTAAGTGGTTTTTCTAAGCTATAGCGCACGCCTGCCTGTGCAGCAAGATGGCACACCATATCGAAAAGCTCGTTGCTGAATAAGGCTTCAATCTTTTCATCATCTTCCAGGTGAGCCAGCACAAATGAAAAACCCGGAAGCTTATTGCTATTGATAAGTTTGTCGGGGGAAATGTCTCCTTTATCGATACCCAATTCCGACAGTCGTCCGTATTTCAGATTTACATCATAATAGTCGTTGATGTTGTCGAGGCCTATAACTGTATACCCTTGTGAAACAAGCTTTTTAACCAGGTGGAAACCTATAAATCCGGCTGCTCCGGTAACTAAAATCTTCATGGTCTAATTTTTTATTTAATGCCGGTCTTAATCATTATTTTGGCGTCAAATGTATGCAATGAATATCCGTGCTGCCCTTTCTACAGATAAACCCGCGATCATAGAACTTTTGCGATCTTCACTCGGTGAATCTACGATACCAAAATCGGAAGGGCTCTGGGCGTGGAAACATGAAAAAAATCCATTTGGCAACTCTTATGTGCTTGTAGCCGAAGAGAACAATACATTGATTGGCCTCAGGGCATTCATGCAATGGCAATGGAAATGGAACGACAAAGTTTACAAAACAATTCGTGCCGTCGATACTGCTACCCATCCCGATCACCAGGGAAAAGGTATCTTCAAAAAGCTTACCCTTGAACAACTTGATCGTTGCAGGGCCGATGATGTGCGATTTGTATTCAACACACCAAATTCTCAAAGCATGCCGGGCTATCTCAAAATGGGCTGGCAGATCCAGGGTAATATACCGCTTAAACTACAGGCCCTGCGTCCGCTTACCACTGCATCAAGACTGCTGATGAAATCAAAACCCCGACCGGTAAACCAGGCCGACAGTGATTGGCCGGCACTGCTGTCAGATTTTTCAGGTCGCACTCCGACTGTACCTGCCGGATTGCACACACCATATTCTGCTGCATATGTACAGTGGCGTTATGCTGATAATCCCCTTTTCCCTTATAGTTTTATCACGGACAGAAAAAACTATTTCCTGGTATATCGTATCAAAGAACATAGCCGGGTTTCAGAACTTAGAATAACCGACTTATTTGTATTCAACCCGTCCGGTTCTATCCGTGCTGACATTCGCAAACGGTTGCAGAATGTATCGCGTAATTCCGGTGCTGATCTGCTCGCAATTTCCGGTCGTCAATGGACCACTATGCGTGATTACCTGCCAGGTTTCGGATTTATTCCTGTACGTAATGCGGGTCCCACTGTAACACTTCGGAAAGTAACCGCTGGTGACGAATTTGAATCGCTGATGAACGTTTCAAACTGGTCGTACAGTCTTGGCGATCTTGAACTGTTCTAAAGACTTAGTTCAAAATGTATGGCATACTCATCCATGTTCCAACTCTTCATTCCATACTTCTTTTTGCATTCAGTATAATGATTCAGGATCTGTCTCAGGTTCTCCATGTTTTGTTCCGGATAATCGCCGAAGTTCTCAGGGTGCCACCAAAGATGATAACACTCTTTGTTAATCGCAGCCTTCCTCATCTCGCTCAATACCCTTTTAAGTGCGAGTTTATTCGCAGTCTTATATCTCGGGTGCCAGGGTCGCAGAAAGCGGCTGGCAGGAACCTGGAGCGGTTCGTTTTTAGCTGGCTTCAGTGATGATAATTTGAACGATGTTCTGTTCGAACTCATCGGCAAATAAGCGTCGCCTGTTCTGAAAATTTTGCGGATCAGGCTACTTCCACCATCTGCTACCGGGCTCCAGAACCATTCAGATGGATTTGACCTGATAGTTCTGATACCGTGTTTATAACATGCCTTCAGATGTTGGGGGTTGAACTGGTTTCGCGGAAACACCAACGAACGCATTTCCGTGCCATACTTTGCGGCTGCACGTTGAACCGCCTTAAGATCAGCCTCAAATGCATCTTCACCTCTTAGCTTTTCCAGGCAATAATAATGACTGAATGTATGTGTTCCCAGCTCCTGCCCGGGGTATTCTAATATTTTTGCAACCAGGTCAGGGGCAAAATGTGCCCAGGCTACCCGTTGATCAAGCCCGTGAAGTTTTACATACTGGTAAGCCGAGTATGCAGGGTTCTCATAAACCGGTTCGTTTGCCGGTTTCAACTGGTACCATTCTTTCTCATCACCTGCAAACAATGATCCTACAGTTGCCCAGGTAACATGCACGCCATGTTTGCTAAACAGCTCAAGCATTTCAGGAACCAGCCGCAGGGTGTTTTCATAATTGTTTCTTCGGGCCTCCCTGTTCTTTTTATCAAACACGCCCCAATGCAATTCGAAATCAAGACTAACCGTAAATATTCCTTCCATATTATATGCCGTTTAGACCAGATTGTAACTGACCACCTCTTGTTTGGTCATCAGGCGCATCAAGCGCTTCGAGCCGTTTCATTTCTTCGATCTTTCGTTTTTTGCGCATCACCTGCTGATGTTTTTTATAATCAAGAAATGAAATGATGATGAACAGGAAAAAATACATCACCATACTTTTTTGCCTGATGATGATTCCCATATTTGACAAAGTTGCGGATAGTGCAAAAGAAGTTGCAAGAAACACCACGGCACTGGCTTTAACAAGTGCCGAACTGGATTTTACGTATTTGATGAACCCTGGCTGAAAAAGTTTTGCACTCAATAAAATGTAGACTACGTTTTCAAAAGAAACAATTAGTCCCGCCGCACCAGGCGCATCAAAAAATAATGGCCGGTACCAGAAAGTAAAGAGTTTTAATATCAAGGGATAATTTGATATATCGATTCCCGTATTTGCTTTAGCAAGCTCAACCGATCTGCCCGACGAAAATTTATCGAAACTTTCAATCAGATTTTCACTGTCAAGCCCCACAAAACTCATGATTGTATTGTACATGAGCGCCAGTGTAACTGAAACTCCAACAAATACAAGTGCTTTCTGATAAGTGGGTATTTTCTGTCGCCCGGTAAACATGCCGACAATAATACCGACCGTCATAAAAAGAAACACGTGAGGGCGCACATGATATACGATTGCGAGGCCAAGAACAAACAATAATTTTCGGGTATTGATCTTACTAAGACCATACATGGCTAGTCCTAACCCCCAGAATATAACGGCACCTTTTCCGAGCGAAGCTGTCCAGTAATGCATGTTGGGCAGGAAGATAAACAGCGTGATCATATCAATGCCGTTCGAACTGCCACCGAGGTTCATGCCCGGTAAAAATTTGTGTTTATAAAGAATGTTCTCTTTGAAGAACATATAGAAGTATACAAAACCCCAATATCCCATCCAGGTAAATAACACCATCATCATCTCGTATGAGAATGCGAGGTGTTTTACAAAAGGATAAGCCAGGAAATCAATAAAACGGGTACCCCTGGTGTACATCAGCAACCAGTAGTCGTATTCATATAATGCGCGTCTGTAATATCCAACCGAATCCGACCGGGAATTCATTACCATTACGTAATAAACGCCACCAAAAAAAGCATGGTACCAATATAATCCCTTCATCAACCCGGCATCAAACCATGGTTTACCTTTTTTGAAGGAATTAAGTATCGGTACTGTAATCCCAAACAAAACAATGATCAATATGATAGCGCCTATCAAGACTGTTGTTTTAGGGTTTCACGATAAATTTCTTCCAGTTCCCCCACCATTTTTTCCATACTGAATCCTTCGATCACCGTTTCCCTGGCTTTGCGGCCCATCGCACGGATCTTCGAAACATCGGCAAGGTAAGGCTCCAGCCGTGTTGCAAGCAACATCGGGTTTGCCACCGGAACTACAATGCCGTTTGCTTCATCCTTTACAAGTTCGCTTATACCGCCGGCATTCGTACAGGCGGGCATCACTTCCATACTCATGGCCTCTAATAAAGCTATGGGTAATCCCTCAAATTCCGAGCTCATCATAAAAATATCAAGGGCCTCAAGGTATGGCCGGATCTCCGTTTGCAGACCCGCAAAATGCAGATAACCGGATGTATTCAAAGCCGCTGCTTTGGCATGAATTTCTTCTTTTAATACACCGTCGCCAATGATCAGGAAACGGGCGGTCGGGAACTTCTGGTGCAACACATGAGCAATCTCAAGCCAGGTAGTTAACCGTTTTTGAGCACGGAACACACAGGTAATGCCTATCAGTATTGCATCCGAAGGAATACCAAACTGAGCCCTTATATCAATCGCCGGCGTTCCGGTACGTTGAAACTTGCCGGTATTGATTCCATTCAAAACAACATGCACACGTGGTTTTGCTTTTTTGTGATGTTTTTTGATTGAGGCTGCTACTTCCGCAGAAACGGCAATCACCTGTTCCTGGCTGCTGTAGGTAAGTTTATTGAGATGGTAAGTAAGCTTATGATACCTTTCCCAAAGATTGTGTTCTGTATAAACAACAGGTACACCGGTAATTTTGCCAACAATGCGCCCGGTGATACCGGCCCAGGGCAAATGGCAGTGGATCAGCCGGATGTTGTGTTTGCGCACATACCTGACGATCGCGGGAATTTTCGACATAATGGCGAGGTTATTTCCTGCGGGCATTGCGGTAACTGTGCCACCTGCAGCTTTAATGGCCCCTACCATCTGGTCCTTCCACGGAATAAAATAAATATAATGGAAACGGTAACCAACCTGGTCATGTTTCAGGAGCGTTTCCGGCAACAAGGTTTCTGCCCCGCCACGACCAAGTGATTTGATAATATGTAATACCGGTATGACCTTATTTTGCTGCATCTGCTGTTTCAATTAACTCGGGTTTGGGTACTGATCAGTTGCTGGTAACTTTCGATAAATCTTTTTGTGATGCTGCTGTTGGTATATTCGTCAGTAACCAGTTGCCAGGCTTTATTAATCAGGGTATCATTACGGTTGAGCGCATTTCGGATTGCCGCTACAAATCCATCTTCATCATTTTTTTCAACAAGGAATCCTGTTTCGTTATTCCGCACAATCTCGCTGATGCCCCCAACATTATAGGCCACTACGGGAGTCTTGCAGTAAAATGCTTCCAGAATTACCCCCGGGAGACCTTCAATGATGCTGGGCAACACTAACAAATCTGCAGCCGCAATCAGTTCCATGGCATTACTGCAATAACCACGAAAAACAACCCTTGCATCCAGGCCCGCTGCAGAAACCTGCTTGCGCACCGCATCCATCAGAACGCCATCTCCCACTAATTCCAGGTGTGCATCTGCTCCTTCTGCAATTAGTTTTCCAAAAATCCTGATAAGACCCGCATGGTTTTTTTCGAAACTAAAGCCACCGACATGAATGATCCTGAATGGCCCATTCGCTGAATGTTCTGTAACCGGAAGAGGCTGCTCCTCAATGCCAACAGGTATTGTTTCAACCTTTGATTTATATGATGGATAAAGATTGATAAAATCTGTTGCCGATGTATTACTTACGGACAACACTTTATCCGCATGTCTGAAATAAATTCCGTGAAGGATTTTCGCAGGCTTTGATTTGATGTAAAGGCTGATGGTACTTGCGTTTCTGAACACAATTGGTTGTTTCCAGTTGAACACCCACTTCGATGAAACTGCATATTTAAGGGTATCGCCTGCATTTGCCTGGACGATATCGGGCCTTTCGCTTGCAATGATCCCTGCAAGCGTTTTCCATGCCTTTATATCAAACATTTTCCGTGAAGGCTTTCCATTCAAATGGAAAATGTTGCCTTTGAAAGGTAGTGTAGCTTTGCCTGGGAACACGAAAACCAGTATCACTTCATGACCGAGATTCATGAGTTGATTGCCCAGTTGTGAAGCAAACATTTCCGCACCTCTTAATTGCGGTTTTTGTACCAGGTGTAGAATTTTCACGCCTTGTTTGCAATTTTGTTATGCAGATAATTTTCAAACTGCTCAACAATGTTGCTGAGTTCAAAATTTTGCTTCGCATACTCGTAGCCGCGAGCCGCATATTCATGGGCGACATGCAGATTATTTTTATACCAAATCAGCGCCTTATAAACTTCGTCAGGCGACGAAGTGCCAAAAAGATAGCCTGTTTCGTTATGAAAAATAATTTCCTGATTCTGAGGTATATCGGTTGCCAACACCGGTAATTCAGCAAATAAAGCTTCTACAAGTGCACCACTAAAACCTTCCATGATAGATGGAAAAACAAAACAATCGTAATCTGCGAGCAACTCCGGTACATCTTTGCGGGCACCAAGGAGGATCACTTTTTTGTCCAGTTGCAGCGATGTAATAAGCGATTCCAGTTCCTTTCTGAGCGGCCCATCACCTATGATCGTAAGTGTGGCATTGGGGTGATCATCTGTAAATTTCCTGAAACCTTCGATCAGTTGCCTGTGACCTTTGACGGTAAACAAGCGGCTGACATTAACAAAGTTTATTTGTCTTTGCTCAGGCAGGTTCCCGGCGGCGCGACGACGTATACGCACACTATCTCTACCGCGATTAATAACATCAATTTTATCGGGCGGTATATTAAGGTGAATGGCATTGGAATCTTTGATAGCTTTTGAGTTAGCCACAAAGCCTATACAATAGGGGCTGGTGTACTTGTTTATGGTCTTAAAAACCCCGACAAGTTTACGGGCTTTCCAGCTAAGGTGTTGATTATATGATGGCGTGTACAGATCATTGACAAATGTACCAATAACAGGAACGCCCATTTTTTTTGCAACAAGGCGCGCAATGATTTCGGAGCGTGTGAGGTATGCTACAATGAGATCGGGTTTTTCTTGCTGAACAATCTTTTTGAAAGCCCGGTAAGCCCCGATGAAACCGTATTTCTTACCGATATTCAGTGAATAGACTTTTTTGCCAGCTTCCTCGAACCGGCTTTTCAATGCATCGCCTTTATAAGGATGCACAATCACCGATTCGGTACGTTTGAACCGGCTGGTGTTGGCCAGCAGACTTTGCTCGGCTCCGCCAAGTTGTAAGGTATCAATAATAAAAATGATCTTCTTATTTGCAGCTTGCATCGGGTACCACTTCTTAATTAGAACTTTTGCTTTCAAATCTGAGCGATTTCGGGTCGAGTGTTTTACCCTCAACGCCTCTTAATCCATGCCAGATACCGGTGATGCGAAGTTTCACGCGTTGAAACCGGTCGGGCGCAAACACAGCCGCACCAAGCAATAATTTTGATTGCAGATATGTGTATTCCAGCAATCGTTTTAGCGAGAAATATTCCTTCAGGATCAACATTTGGTTGCGTGAAGAATAATAACCCCTCCACAACGTGGCTTTGGTGAAAGAACCCTGACCTCCGAGATGCAGGCGGTTTACCGGACCGAGGTTAAGCAGTCCGATGGTATAACCGTGTTTTTTTAATCGTATGATATATTCATCGTCATCGCACATCATAAAGAAACGTTCACAGGTTGTGCCAATCTTTCGGATTACGTTGCCACGAATGATCGCACCATCTACAAGCGCATAATCTACCTGTTGCAGTTTTTCGGTTAATGCCACAGGGCGTTTTGTGCCGAATCTGATATTGGATCCGGTGAGCCCGACCAATGCAAATGTTGAAGAGCTGATGCCTGCAACCAGTTCACGAAGTACGTTCGGTTTATAAAAAGAGTCATCATCCAACACCCAGAAATAGTCGTAATCCTGCAGCGAAAGGCCCAATTTCATTCCCTGGGAAATGGCATAACCGGCTCCCATATTGGTATCGAGATGTATCGTTTTGATTCTCGTATCACCCAACAAGCCCTGCAAATACTCGCGGGTGCCATCTGTGCTGTAGTTATCGACGATTATTACATTTGTTGGCGGATATTCCTGGTCCAGCACATGAGCCAGTGTTTGCCGGAGTATTTCCAGCCGGTTATAAGTGACCATTACGGCACATACAGTATGATTCATAGCTCATTGTTATTGTGAAAATTCCAGATCTGTTATTCTGCTACACTGCCTGTAGGGTGACCATCTTTTTAAATCTGATAGATTTAGATATCATTTCATCAAAAGTTCCCGATGCTGAAATCTTACCATCTTCAAGCAGATAAATGAGGTCGGCGTCTTTGATGGTCGACAACCGATGAGCAATTACTACCATGGTGTAACTGCGGTGTAGCTTCTCGATATTATCCTGTATAACCCGCTCAGTTTCTGAATCAAGAGCCGAAGTGGCCTCATCAAAAATGAGGATCTCAGACTTCTTGAACAATTCACGGGCGATTGATATTCTTTGTTTCTGGCCACCTGAAATCAACATACCGTTGTCGCCAAGTTTGGTCTTTTCTTTTTCAGGTAAAGAATCGACAAACTCAGTAAGCGAGGCCATGTCAATGATTTCGCGGAAGCGTTTGAGATTTTCTGGTGTGCGTTCGCTCCAGAAAGTGATATTGTTAAAGATATCATCGTTAAAGATCACCGACTCCTGGGAGATGTATCCAATCTTGCTCCGGTATCCACTCATTTCATAATCGGTCAAAGGCACGCCATCAAGCATTATACGGCCATGAGTAGGTACATAAAGTCCTGCGATCATATTCGCAAGCGTTGTTTTGCCACTTCCGCTTTCTCCAATCAAAGCAATTGTTTGTTTGGCAGGAATGCGGATGTTTATTTTATCCAGTGCATGGTGATTGTCGTAATAAAAATCTACATTCTCAAAAACGATATCGCCGGCAACTGTCTTAAACGGTTTGGTGCCGGTTACTTCGCGCGACTTTTCCATTTCTGCGGAGAAATTGCTTACCGACTCCATACCACCGCTATTCTCCAGGAATCCATGCCACTCATTCTGCAGAGATACCAGGAAGCTGAGCGCGCGATAGAAAAACAACAAGCTCGCAAGAATAGTGGTAAGATTGCTCCCCATCCAACTGATCTGGATCATTATAACGATAGCAACCACCGTAATGATAATAGGTTCCTTAACACTCACACCTATCGCCCGCATGTTACCCATCTTCTTATTCAGATCCTCAGTTTCATCGATAACCGAAAGCAGCTTTTTGGAATACCTTGAAAACATGTCGGTCGATTTCAGGTATTTGAAGTAGGTAATTGATTGTACCAGGTAGCCATTGAAATCACTGGCCCGGCTACTCAGATCTGACGAAGCCTTTTTGGTGATAGCAAAGATGCGTCTGTATAAAAGGTTGGATACGCCTGCGCCCAACCCTACAAGTATCGCAAACTGGTAGTTGGCCAGGAACGCGAGCATGATGTAAGTTGCAAGCATTACAAACATCTGCGCACAGTTGAAGTACAGCGTCATTGTGTTAAACAACCGCGTTACTTCACCAGTCAGTACGTTCTGGATCTTACCCGCATCATGTTTTATAAAACCACTATAAGAAAGATGGTGAAGATCATCAACCAGCTTATAGCGTGTTTTCTTCAGGAAATACTGCCGTAGAAATGCGTAGTAATTCAGCTGGATGTATTTGAAAAATCCTTTCAACACAAAAAGGGTGATCAATACCAGCAAAACGGTAGCGACATTTAATGTCAGACCCATGCCCTCCAGCATTTCAACAAAATAATTCAATTGTCCCAGCGATTCGCCGTTAGCACTTGATGCCCCGTCTACAGATTGTAATAACGGAATGAACATAGCAAGGCCCAAACCATCCATCAAACTGATAATGATACTCATCCCGAGATACAGGAACAGTCTGTTACCAACTATCCGGTAATAAAACTTAAAATACCCCCAGAAGTTATTTTTGTACTTAAAATCCATTTTTAGTTTTATTCAATTAACGACGCTTACTGCTTAACTCCTTAAACTCCGGCTCCGAGCCTTTTTGATTTTCTCTTTTTTCCGTAGGTATAGCCATAACCATAGCCACCATATTTATTTCCACTATTGAAGGCATTACCTTTAATACCGTTGATAATAATCGATATTGAAGGAAGCTTTTTCTCTTCTTTAAGTTTATTAACCAGCTTAAGAGAGGTTCGTAATGAATATTTGTGACGAACTACAAAGAACGACAGATCGGCCCATTTACCTAACGATATGGCATCAGAAACCAATCCAACCGGCGGTGTATCGATAACTACTACATCAAAATTTGCTTTGAGGTAATCAAACAGCTGCACCATTTTGTTATTAAGAATGATCTCACCAGGATTTGGTGGCAGCGGGAAGCCGGCGCTGATGAAATACAGATTGTCATATTCTTCCACCTTACGAATTACCTGTTCAATCGGTGTTTCATCACCCAGGTAGTTAGCAAGACCAATTGTTTCAGTGAGATTCAACTTTTCTGACAACCCGGGACTTCTAAGGTCAAACTCAAGCAATACTACTTTTTTGCTTCTGATCGCGTAGCTGTTGGCGAGATTCAAACTCACGAAACTTTTACCCTCCTCACTGATGCTGGATGTTACCAACATCACTTTGGCCGCCTTATCCTGGCTGAGGTAAGAGATATTGGTACGAAGCGTTCTGAACTGTTCCGCCGATGGCGTTGCTGCATCAGCAAGCATAACCATGTCCGAATCCGTAGCGGCATAGTCGATTTCACCTGCTACAGGTATGGTTGTACCGGCTTCGATATCTTTACGGGTTTCAATTTTTTTGTTCAACAGGGTCTGTAAGAACACAACCAGGGCCGGTATTAAAATACCACAGGCAAGTGCGATCTGGTAAACAAGCAATGGTTGTGGTTCGCGTGTTTTCTTATTAAGTCGTGAATCAATGATTCGTGACTCAGCTACTTCAGCAGATGCCAGTTCCAGTTCCTTTTCAGATTTTCTTTCCATCAGGAACATATAAACGGCCTGTTTAAGATTCAACACCCGGTTAACCTGTACATAGTTTTTTTCCTTGCTTGGAAGCGTACTGAATCTTGAAGATGTTGAACGTTCCTGGCTGGACAAAAAGTTCTGGCTCGCCTTCAGTTCCTGGCGAAGGTTTGTGCTGCTGCGGAGGATACTTGTCCGGTAATCGTTTAAAGCAGTATTAATAGCTTCAAGTCTGGGATCAAGTGACGTACCCTTTTCAAGTATATCTTTTTTACGCGCTACGGCAGTATTGTATTTATTGATCAGATCATTTAAAACAGGATCAGTAAGTCCACTCGCATTCACTACCTCGTCGGTGCTGGTAGCGTTGCGCACATTGGTTTCAAGTAAATTGAGCATATTTTGCTTCAGCTCGTTTTCACTTTTTTGTTTGTCGATCACTTTCATATCAGTGAGCAGTTCGGTCGCCGACGCTGACACATCATTGATCTGGTTGCTTGATTTGAAGTTGCTGACAATGCTCTCCTGTTCGTTAAGCTCTTCAGTTACTTCATTAAGTTGTTTCTGGAGGAAGGCCATCTCAACGCGCAGCGCCTTGTTTTTATAATCCAGGTTAGCAAGGTCAAACCGGTATACCAGTACCTTGATCAACTTTTCTGCACGTGTTGTAAACTCATCAGTTACTGAAACCTGCAACATTTCCGGTCCTCCTTGTGGTACAGGAGAAACTTCAATACGGCCGATATACTTATTGATCAGTTCATCCCGGCTCAATAACTGCAGATCGTAACTCATTTCGCCTTTGAAAGTTGGCTTTTTAGTTACGATAATGGTGTCCCGTCCTAACAACATGGGTTGTCCGTACTGGGCAGAATGACTAAGAAGTTCACCCGTGATCCGGTAGCTGCGTTCATTCATTGTCAAAGTGTACACCTGGCTTTCGCTGTTTGGATCAGCGCGGCGGGCGACAACTTCAAACGGCACAGAGTCAAGACTCACCGGCTGATTTTTCACCGTTTGATTCGACACCAACGAAACCTGCATATTCAGTGAATCAAGCGCTTCGCCCAGGATCGTTCCTGATCTTAGCTTAAAGATTTCACTGCTGATATCGACATTGCTACTGCTCTCTGAACCTCCGCCTGCGAACGGCGTTCCACCTATCAGGTTTTTCGCATCGGCAGGTTTTTTTATGAGAACGTAGGTAGACAGTTTATATAATGGTTGTGTAAATTTCAGATAGAGATAGGCTCCACCGACAAACACAACAAGCGCAATCACAAACCAATACCAGTTCCTTCCCAGGTTAGACAGGAAGGTCTTTGGATCGAAACCGCCACCGGATTCTTTTTCATCAATGAATGTATGCTCCATATAGGTGTTTTATCTTGTTCTGTTTATAATCACTATGATACTTGCAATGCTGATCACCATACTCATAATAGACGCGAATACTCTTGTCTCCTGTTGCAAAATGGTGTTAGTTCTTGGTGGAACTATCAACACATCACCATGCTTCAGTTGAAACACTTCTTTGTCTTCAAGAACATCTTTTTTTCTGAGATCGATCTTGGTGATACTTCTTTTCCCCTGTGATTCACGATACAACTGAATGTCATAACGTTTAGCCGTAATGGGCAGATCTCCTGCGGCAGCCAATGCATCAAGTATACTGGTTCTTTGCATCGGCATAACAAATGAACCCGGGTTCCTTACTTCTCCTAATACTGAAAGCCGGAAAGTGATAAATTTCACTTCTACAAGCGGCTCCTTCATATAAGGTGTTGCAAGCTCAGTCATCTTGTTTTTAAGTTGCCTGGCGGTTAAACCATAAACTTTGATTTTGCCGAGCATGGGAAACTCGATAAAACCCTGCGGGTCTACGATCATGCCTGGTTCACCCAGTGATGGTGGCACCCCTTTCCTGGTGAAGAACAGTGCCGCTTCAGGATCTTTTCCGCTAAAGGTGATGTCTAACTGATCGCCATATTCTATCACTCTTTCTTCCTGTGGTGCTGGTGGCAGATCTACGATCTCACTATCCGGCAAATCCTGGAAGTAACGCAAATTTTTTGCGGTGGTACATGAGCCCATCAATAATGCCAGAAACGAGATGAAAACAATGGTGGACTTGACCTTGGGAAACATCATATGGGGGAATTGTTTTGGGTTGAGCAAAAATATTATTTTTTTTCTGTAAGTGTTAGTGCGTTATCCCGGTACCAGTTGAAAGCGATATCGAGACCTTGTATAACCGAAATCTCCGGCTTATACCCTATCAATGCTTTCGCTTTGCTGATATCAGCAAGACTATGTTTTACATCTCCTTTCCTGGTTTCACGATACAAAGGCCTAAGCTCACTGTTGCCGGTTTTGGCAATCTGCTGCCATAACTCGTTCAGAGTTGTGCGCTCGCCAAACGCTATATTAATAACCTCGTGTTTTTTAATATTTTCTGATAACAGGCCCCTGATGTTTGCCTGGACCGCGTTTTCAACAAACGTAAAGTCCCTGCTTGTTTCACCATCACCATTAATATAAGGTGCTTCATCTTTCAGCAGCGAAAGCACGAATAATGGAATCACTGCAGCATACGGTCCCCTGGGATTTTGTCTTGGTCCGAACACATTAAAATAACGTAAGCCAAGGGCATGGAAATCGTAAGTTGAGGAAAAAACGTCCCCATATAGTTCGTTCACATATTTTGTGATTGCATATGGGGAAAGCGGTTTGCCAATCTTGTCTTCAACTTTTGGTAACCCCGGATGATCCCCATAGGTGCTGGAGCTGGCAGCATACACCATCCGCTTCACGCGGGCATCGCGTGCAGCCACCAGTATATTTAAAAAGCCACACACGTTTACATCATTACTTGTAATGGGGTCATCGATTGATCGGGGCACTGAACCTAATGCTGCCTGGTGCGACAAAAATTGTACCCCGTCCATTGCTTCCCGGCAGGTTTCCAAATTGCGGATATCTCCTTTGATCAATTTAAAGGCAGGATTATCAAGAAATGGCGCAATGTTTTCCATGGAGCCAGTGCTGAAATTGTCGAGCACCTTTACTTTTCCCGCACCGTATTTCAACAGGTATTCTACAATATTAGATCCGATAAACCCTGCACCTCCGGTTATGAGGAAGGTGCTGTTGCTGATATCTTTTGTATGGAACTTAGTGTTATACATAAATTTATAATCTCGCGTCAACCATTTCTTTTTCAAGCAATCCTTTTACATCGTACAATACGCAGGTTGAACCACAAAGTTCTTTCACCAGGCCCGGCGTAAATTGTTTGTGAGCCACTGCCAGGATCACCGCATCGTAGGCCGGTTTTTCCGGGAGTTCTTTCAGTATTGAAATTCCATATTCATGTTTCACTTCTTCACTGTTTGCCCAAGGATCATAAACATCTACACTTACCTGGTAATTGGTAAGACTGCTGATTATATCTATAACCCTTGTGTTACGAACATCGGGGCAATTTTCTTTGAAAGCGATTCCCAGTACGAGTGCCCGGCTTCCCAATACGGGAATGCCTTTGCGAATCATCAGTTTTATAACATTATCGGCTACATAAGCACCCATGCCATCATTCAGGCGGCGACCCGCAAGAATGATCTCGGGATGATATCCCACTTCCATTGCCTTTTGTGCGAGGTAATATGGATCAACCCCTATGCAATGGCCACCAACCAGGCCAGGCTTGAAGTTCAGGAAGTTCCATTTTGTTCCTGCAGCAGCAAGTACTTCTGATGTATCTATGTTTAGCTGGTTAAAAATTTTTGCAAGTTCATTGATAAAGGCAATGTTGATATCGCGTTGGGCATTTTCGATCACCTTCGCCGCTTCAGCTACTTTTATAGATGGGGCAAGATGTGTTCCCGCTACTATAATGCTGCCGTATAAGGCATCAATTTCTTTTGCTGCCGCGGGCGAAGATCCCGACGTAACCTTTTTGATTTTGGTAACCGTGTGCTCTTTATCACCGGGATTGATCCGCTCGGGGGAATAACCCACGAAAAAGTCTTTATTAAATACCAGCCCGGAAAATCTCTCAAGCACCGGCACGCATTCATCTTCGGTTACTCCCGGGTATACGGTTGATTCATAGATCACAATATCGTGGTGTTTAAGCACCTTGCCGACTGTTTCGCTGGCACGATAAAGTGGTGTAAGATCCGGTCTGTTATATTTATCAACCGGGGTGGGAACGGTTACAATAAACACATTGGCGCTTCTCAATGCTTCCAGGTCGCTGGTAATAAAGATGCCTTTTGACGATGTGTTGTTTTCTTTTAAAACGGAATTAAGGTCCGCATCACTTACCTCAAGAGTAGCATCCTGGCCTGCACGAAGGCCTGCAACTCTTTTTTGATTAATGTCGAATCCGATAACCGGGTACTTTTTCGCGAATTCTACCGCCAGGGGCAGACCAACATAACCCAAACCGATAACGCCAATCACTTTTCCTTCCATAGGGAGCCTGAACTTTGATATTTTAATTTAAATAGTACTTATATTTAGGATGTTCTTATATAGAACACACGAATAAACGGACAAACTTCATCTGGTTGTCATTAGGATATATTTTTTGCAAACAAACACAAAACCTACAATAAGTCAGGAAGAACCAGGAGTTATTCGAAAGGATTTTAGGTAAGCCGTAATACATAGGATGTTGAAGGCCAGCAGTTAGTATTATTATATTGTGTGGTTTCAGGGCTTTCCAGAGGATGGAATGGATGGTCGGATGTTTTTTCTTAATCCGGATCAAAAGTAGTATTATTTATCAAATAATGCAATAACTCGCAAAAATCATTCCGATTGATTCCCTGATTGTTAGGAGTCAAAAAAAAATCCTGTAAACCACTCATCGATTCTTCCCCCGTTATCAGCCCGCACACAATTTTTATTATATTTACCGGGTACAAAATCCATTGCATATGTCGATCCTGAATACGAACAAAAACAAGGACAAGAAGAAAGGCAATCAGAGTAACGCAAAGCCAGGTTTTCCGGGACTCAAAGGAAAAAGCAACACTAACAGTAAGGCTGCAGCGAAAAATACCCGGATAACCGGCCGGTCGCAGCGAGGGTCCTAGTTGTTAAGTCAAACAATTATTTTACACATACCCACAATATATTTGTGGGTTTTTTTATAGCTATTCCAAAATCTGGTACCATGACAGAAACCACATATCTTATTATTATAGGAGTCGCGGCTGCGGTTGCGTTGCTCGTTGGATTATTGATCGGACGTAATGCCGGCAGCGGCAAATTAAACACACTGGCTACAGAAAAAGCTTCTCTGGGGGAACAGCTAAGCACCACCAGCCGCCATCTTCAAAAAGCAGAAGAATCAGTTTCCACATTGCAGTCGCAACTTCAGAATGCTTTGTTACAGATTTCACGACTTGAAACCGAGGTTGGGCATTACGAAAAAAATGCAACCGATCTGCGAGCCGTTGCCGAACAGGAAAAATCAGAAAAAATCAGCTATCTAACGGCGTTGAACACACTAAAAGAACAGTTCGCCACCATCAAATCCAAAAATGAGGAATTGATGCTATCAGGTATTAACCTTACAAATGAAAAAAGCCGTTTGAAGGGTGAGGCGGAAAATCTTCGCCACCAGGAACAATTGCTGCATAAGCAACTCGCAGACATTACTGCCCGGTACGAAGAACTGGTTCGGACCAACCAGGCGCTTGAACAGGACAAAGCTGCGACGGCACGCACCTTACAGGTGTTACAGGCAGCCAATACAGAACTTGTGGGTCAGAATCATAGTCTCGCTGCCAAATACGAAGAATCCGTTAAGGCAATGACCGAACAGAAACAGTTTCTCGCTGAGGCGCAGCAGGCTTTGAAAAATTCGTTTGATGCTTTATCAGCAGCTGCGCTGGACAAAAACAATCAATCATTTCTTGATATAGCTAAAAATGAGCTGCGATCACAGATCGGTCTCGCGAAAGCAGAGCTTGACAGCCGGCAAACCGCTATCGATAATCTCGTTAAGCCTCTTGGCGAATCGCTGTCAAAAATGGATGAAAAAATTAATCTGTTAGAAAATAAACGTGAAGGTGCTTATGGAAATATCAGCGCAATGCTGGACCAGATGAAACTGAGTACCATTTCGCTCGATCGTGAAACAAGAAATCTGGTAACCGCCCTTAAAACAAGTCACACCAGGGGGCGATATGGGGAAATTGCCTTGCGGCGGCTAGTAGAGTTTGCCGGTATGGTTGATCAATGCGACTTTCATGAACAGCTTTCCAGTGATACTGAAAACGGCAAACTACGCCCGGATATGATTATCCGACTACCAGGCGATCGTAGTGTTGTGGTAGATAGCAAGGTGCCCCTTAGCGCATATCTGCAGGTGTTCGAAACCGATGATTCTGTAACTCAGAAGAGATTACTGCAGCAACATGCGGCTGCGATCAAGGTGCATTTAAAACAACTGAGCGCTAAAGCTTATTGGGACCAGTTTGAAAATGCACCCGATTTTGTTGTGTTGTTTATGCAAATCGAATCTTCTTTTGGTGCTGCGTTGCAGGAATGGCCTGAGTTGATTGAAGAAGCACTGAACAACCGTATCATTGTTGCCACACCTACTACCCTGATTACCATTCTTCGTAGTGTTGGCTATAGTTGGAACCAATTGAAAACTATGGAGAACATCGAATCGATCAGGGAAGCTGCAGTGGAACTGTACGAAAGATCGGCCACCTTAATGGAACATATGGTGAATGTCGGTAAGAGTTTAAACGGAACGATCAACAACTTTAATAAAGCAGTTGGTAGTTTGGAAGGAAGTTTTCTTCCCCAGGGCAGAAAAATTCAACAACTTAGCCAGGCGTATATCAAAAAACAACTGTCAACGGCTGCGCCGGTAGAATTGGCTGTCCGGCCCATCACCGCACTTCCGCCAAACCAGTCAGAAACGCATACCAACAAAGAAGCCGGAGCTTCGGGTGAGCATTGACGTTATTAAGGCACCAGCAATGAAGCAGATGTTTCGCTTACGGTTCCAAACCAACCGTAGATTTTTTTCTTGCTGGTGCTGTTAGTGTTTGAAATATTTGATGGTATGTTTTGGAGTACCTCACTGAACAAACCGCCATTTGTAATTTGTTTCAGCATCTGTTCAACAAAAACATATGAGTTACTGCTCACTGATCTCACTATCACCTTTACCTCATCACCTTTTTGATAGGGTTTTTCGCCCGAGGTGATACCTTCCCGGAACGGTGGAATAAATGGAAATCCGTCAGATACTTCAGGATAAAAAGAAGCATCGATACTGAGCATATCGTTGAGGTAAGTATTCAGTGATCCGTTCCGGTAAGTTCGTATCCAGTAATAATCTACTGCGCCTGGTAAATCCCGGGCATGGAATTCCGCATAATATCCCTCTTTCTCATAATCACCATTTCCTTCTTTGAATTCAAGTGTGAGCGAATCGATGGTTATTTTACGTGGGAGTAAATCTTCGGCAACAAACTGCTCACCTGCATAATTTATTTCAAGGCGATAGCGGTGACCAATGAAACCAATAGACTTTCCGGCGCCGGCATCAAACAGGTAAGAGCCATTTGCATAATTGAAATTGTAAGTGGTACCAAGGGTGAGATCTGTAACCCGCACCACCGCGTCCTCAATAGGTTTGGGCTGAGACTGACTTTGATAATTAACCGATTCTAGTAACCGGATAGTATGAACACCTACACTGTCCGAGATCCATGCATCAGCATATATCAGTTGATTTCCTTCGGGAAGGTCGAGCGAAATGACCTTCTCGCAGGATGTAAAAACCATCAGGCCGGCGATCAGATAAAAAGCGTTTATCAGATATTTCATGAGTCAATTAAAATTTGAAGTTCCAGGTGATAGATGGTATTACAGATCCGATGATAGACAACCTAACCGCTTCTTTCTGCTGTGGATTATCTTCGTTCTGCCTAAAGTAAATAGAGTATGCATTCTGGCGGCCATAAACATTATACAGGCCAAACACCCACTCAGTTTTCAGCTTCCTGGTTTGTTTACCACGACGGGTGGCAGAAAGATCCATCCGGTGATAAGCAGGGAGACGGAAATTGTTTCTTTCATTTGAGCTGTTATATGGTACAGGCAGCCCCTGTATGTCAAATCTTATATCCGGATAGGTTCCAGGCGCGCCGGTGCCATAATTAAAACTACCAGACAAGTCCCAACGATCGTTCAAAGAATATACTACCGATACGTTTATTACATGCGTGCGATCGTAGCGGCTCAGATACCAGTCGTTGTTGCTGATACCTTCTGTTTTACGCAATGATCTTGACCAGGTATAATTTACCCAGCCCTGCCATTTGCCTGCTTCTTTTTTTACTTCCAGTTCAGCGCCATAGGCCTTTCCCTTCCCGGTAAGCAGATCGCCTTCTACCAGTTGATTTAGCTCGAGACTGGCGTTATCGATATAGTCCAGCACACCAGACATGGTCTTATAAAATACTTCGGCAGATAACTCTACACCAAGTTTTTCAGGAACCGTTACTACTCCAACTGAAAACTGGTCCACCAGTGTAGGCCGAATATTGTTGGTACTTGGAAAATACAGATCTACCGGTGTAGGCGAAGCGGTGTTCGACAAAAGATGCAGGTACTGAGAGCTTCTTCCATAACCGGCTTTCAGAAAACTATTTTTTTGAAGTGTGTACCGGAGGGATACGCGTGGCTCAAGATACAGCCAGGTTTCAACCGGCTTTTTATTCTTAACCTCCTCTTCGCGGTCCAATGGTTTTCTCACATTGGCAATGGTGTCGCGGAAATGATAAACAGTGGTTCCGCCGAGGTAGGCATATTGATTCACCCGAACCCCTGCCTGTATATTTACCTTAGGCGAAACTTTCCAGGTATCTTCCACAAAAACCCCCAATTCTGAACCGTAACGTTTTTTTAGCGTGATATCATTCGAAATTCCGTCACTGGTACTTACGCCTTTCCCGGGATAGAAATCGTAATACAAGAGATTGAAGCCCGTTTTAAACTGATGTTTGGGGTTTGCAAACCAGGTTAGCGTGGGTTTCAGGCCATAGGTCTGGATATTCGATTTCCAGTCGTATCCTTCATCTGCATCTGCCTCGTCTGATGCGAAACCAAGACTGTAATCATATTTAGAATAGTAAAGACTTGTGTTCAAAAAAAGTTTCGGATTGAACAAATGGTTCCAACGAAGTGTACCGGTAGTATTTCCCCATTTAAAACTTGCCTGGTCTCCTATCCCAAATACATCCCGACCAAGATACCCGCTCAGATATACGGTGTTCTTTTCGTTGATTTCATAATTCGCTTTCGCGGTGAGGTCATAGAAGTATAGTGTATTGTCGCGATCTTCTTTTGGAAGGAAGGGTTTCGCAATCACGTCGATATAAGACCGGCGCGCAGCAACTATAAATGATGATTTGTCTTTTTGTAAGGGCCCTTCAACTGAAAGCCTGCTGAACACATTACCTATACCACCGCTTACGGCCATTTTCTGATTGTTACCGTCTTTCATGCGGATGTCCAACACAGAAGAAGTTCTGCCTCCGTATTCAGCCGGGAACGCGCCCTTATATAAGGTGACGTTTTTTACAGCGTCGGGGTTGAAAACAGAAAAAAAACCGAGCAGATGCGATGAATTAAATACGGGAGCTTCATCCATGATGATCAGGTTTTCATCAACATTTCCACCCCGCACATTAAAACCTGAAGCTCCTTCTCCCACTGAAGTAATTCCCGGCAGCGTCAGCAGAGCCTTTATCACATCGGGTTCACCCATAAAGGCCGGGATTTTTTTGATCTGACCAGCGCTTAGTTGCTGAATACCCAGGCCCACCGTGTTTGTACGTCTTAATCTTCTTTCTCCCGTTACCACAACTTCGTCCATTTCTGCAGGGGCATTGGATAAGTTGAGATCCAGAGAGGTGTTTTCTTTGAGATCAACGGTCCTTTTGATTGGAGCATATCCTGCATAACTAACGGTGATTTCATATTTACCCGGCGGCAGTGAAAGCGAAAAAAAACCGTAAGCATTCGTTTGTGCATAAGCGCCAGATGTGCCGGCACTGATAGTTGCGTTGATCAGTGCTTCACCCGTTTGCTGATCCTTAATGTACCCGCTTATTACCGGAAGGCGGTTCTGTTGACCGTTGGTTTGAAAACAAATAAGGGTAACAAGGGAAAACAGAAAGAAGAAAATGCGCTTCGGAGGGTGCATGATTTTTTGTTTGCAAATATGACATTGCATGCCAGCTGTACCCCTACCTTTCATGCAGTATTCAGAAAATATTAACATATGGCACATAAAAAAGGTCCGGTAATTAGCCAGACCTTCCTCAAAACATACGAACCAGGTTAAAGTTTAATTTACAGCACTTGAATCAGATAAAGTGCCGTTTTCGATAAACCTGATCTGAAGTGCTTTGTCAGTGTCAGTTAAACCTGGTTTGCCAAGCAACAACACGGTGTATGCTTTTTTCTCCGCCACATCAATATCCCTGCTTACGGAGATATTGCCTCCATTGCTGAGGTTTACTCCAATCTTCCCCGGAGTTACTTCTGTAAAGGCAGATACGCTTGCATAAGATACCGGCTGATTAAGGACCTGTTGCCCACCTGCAGTTGCGGTTAACACGGGTTGAGACGAGTCAGGGATCGCATTTACAAAACGCACATACGCCTTACCGTTAGAACCCGACAGTTCGTCAAATTTGTCTTCCACCACAATATTACTGAAAACGGTATCAGCCCCTACAACAA
This sequence comes from Bacteroidota bacterium, assembly GCA_023416995.1. GTDB lineage: Bacteria > Bacteroidota > Bacteroidia > Chitinophagales > Chitinophagaceae > DATHKG01. The sequence goes on along the minus strand of JAEZGI010000032.1, from coordinate 159,391 downwards.
ACAATGAATAGTACTTGTCAGGCTGGAAGTTGAATTCCGCCCTGGCAAAACCATCACGATTAAAAAAATCGTACGCATCGACCGTTCTGTTTCCGGGGTAGATGTTGAGATAGTGACCTGTAAACGAAGTGTAGTTTAGTGGTGCCTGGCTGATCGCGTTGCCTGATAAAGCAATACCTATTGCCTCCTTGTCTGGTGATAAATTAAACGCCATCAACGCCGCAGCGGGAATATCAATATTGTCGTTGTCATTTTTCTGACACGCAACCAGGAAAATACCCCCGACCAACAACATTAAGATTCCAATGCTCAGACGCTTAAGCTTTTGTTGTACACGCTTCATATGCCTCCTCTGGATTGATGATTAAATAATAAAATCTAATGCAAAATTAGCCAGTCGTACATGCATACCCGGGAGTCAGGATAAGCCTTAGGGAGAACTTAACTTTTTGTTTCCTTAACCTTAACACTAAACTTAAAGCAGTGTTAACGGTGTTATTGTTTTTCCAGAATTTTAACCAGCGTATCGTGAATGTCTTCAAGAGAGCCACCTTTTTCCAGGAATCCATGTGCTCCGCATTCGATTACACGTGCAACACTCGCATCGGTGTTGTCGGTACTGAATACTAATATTTTGATCGAGGGGTGTTGCTCTCTTAACCGCCGGGTGGTCTCAAAGCCATCCATCCGGGGCATATGAATATCGAGAATGCAGATTTCTGGTAAAGGGTTGATCGCAAGCATGTCCAGCAGTTCCTGCCCGTTTGAGGCTTCAATCGTTACTTTATAGCCTAAGTGGGTTAAAACTTCAATAAGACCCTGGCGGAAGATCTTATGATCATCAACCAATGCGATCGAAATCGAAGTAGAGCTTGTCATGTGATGTTGTTGTAGTGCTACAAAAATATGGTTCCTGTTACACGGCGATAATTATTGGGAAACCTCTTTAAGAAAACTGGTATTTTATGTTTTATCGCTAAATGTTTTTATGTATTTTCTTCAGTTTCAGCGATAATCCTGGGTTGGTTGAGTATGGGATTTGCATACAACGGTTTATGACAACTGTCTGGAACAAAACATTGCAACAGGTTCGGGTAACCACAGCGGGTGCTCAACCCGAAGCGACCAGTGTCGCGGTTACTATCATAAGTGCAGTTTATGCCTGTTCATTGCTCGAAATGACGATGGTGTTGGCAGCTGAGCGTTTGAAAACCAAACCCCGCGAGTCGCTGCAACTTGAGTTCATCAGGAGGCAAATAATCCTTATCAGGGAAAGATCCGATGCGCTGGCCATTTTAGCAGATGAAGACATCCGCCTGTTTCATGACTTGTTGCGGTCGGGCCTGTTAAAAAAACGTGGCAGACAGCCTGCAGCACTTAAGGAAATTGGCATATCCCGTTCTATCCGTGTTCCCTTGAAAGCAATGGAACACATCGCCCAACTGGTGTTATTACTTCCTGCGGGCTTGCCTGTTTGCCCACCCAAACTTCGGAGTGATTTGCCTGCGGCAGCAAACCTCCTGGAAGCGGCGATCAAAAATCTTGTCTTAACTGTGAAGGCAAATACATCAGATCTGGACATTAACAAACGAACCAATATTTCCAGAGCCGTAACGCTGTTGTTATCAGAAGTAATGATGACAACGGGGCAGATCAATAACCAGGTTTCTGCAATTAATGGTGACGAAACCTGACTTTGCGGCATTGGTAGAATTATTGCAGCAGTAGGTCTGACACCATGGGTGCCGCAATACAGTGTATCTTTATAGTATCAGGTGTACGGTTGCAGGCGATGTGATATCAAACATCTAAAGATTAATCTATGAAAGTAATTATCGTCGGCGGCGGGTTTGCGGGAGTAAACCTTTCAAAAAAGCTGGCAGCAAACGATTCGATTAATGTAACACTGGTAGATCGTAACAACTATCACTTTTTCCCTCCCCTCCTCTACCAGGTCTCCACTTCTTTTATTGAAGCTTCAAATATCAGCTATCCATTCAGAAGGATGTTTCAACATAAGGATAACCTCAGGTTTTTTTATGGTTCTGTTGAACATATTGATCACGCTGCAAAAAAGCTTGTAACAGACAACGGCGTGCTCGAGTACGACTATCTCGTGCTGGCGATGGGCACCGAGTCAAATTATTTTGGCATGGAAAACGTGAAAAAATATTCCCTGCCAATGAAGACCATTGATGATGCGCTCAACCTGAGAAATCACCTGTTGCTTAACATGGAAACGCTTATCCGCACCGACGAGGGCGAAGAGCGTCAGAAACGCCGCGCTATTGTGATTGCAGGTGGAGGTCCGACTGGTGTTGAGGTTGCCGGTATGATTGCAGAGATGAGCCGCAATATCTTAATGAAAGATTATCCTGAGATAAGTTCACCCAAAGGAGCAATTTACCTTGTGGATGCGGGTCCCGCATTACTCGGCCCCATGAGCACCAAATCACAGAAAGAAGCTTATAAGGTTCTTGAAAAACTCGGTGTAATCATAAAACTGAATACTGCGGTTAAGGATTACCGTGATGGCGAGGTGGTCCTGTCAACCGGCGAAACAATTTTAAGCAATACCCTTATCTGGGCATCAGGTGTTATTGCCTGTGAAGCACCAGGCATCCCTGCAACAAGTATTGGCCGTGGTAGAAGAATTTTGGTTGATGAATACAACAGGGTTATAGGCGTAAATAATGTGTTCGCAATCGGAGATCAGAGTTTCCAGACTTCAGATAAAAATTTCCCTAACGGTCACCCGCAATTGGCGCAGGTAGCGATACAGCATGGTAAATTACTTGCCAAAAACCTGGAGCAGTTAAGATTAAACAAACCCATGGAGCCTTTTAGTTATCATGATAAAGGGTCAATGGCCATCATCGCGAAATATCGTGCTGTTGTTGATCTGCCCCGGAAGGGATTCTTCAAAGGCTTTTTTGCCTGGTTTATATGGTTGTTTATTCATATCATACCTATCGCAGGGTATAGAAACAAAGTAAAGCTTGCATTTAACTGGTTCTGGGCCTTTGTTACAAACGATCCCACACTCAGGCTTATCATTCGCCCTTCAAGAAAAGAAAAACGATTACAGGTTGAAGATAAACAGGTAGCGAGGGAAACCAAACCTGCGCCACCGGCGCGGGCAAATGTTTAAACTGTTGCAGGCAATAAAAAACCCCATCCGAAGATGGGGCAATGTTTTATCCCTTAGTTTTTGGTACACGAAACAACTGGGATAACGGATTCTGGTTTTCATGATACGGACCTAACGGGCGATCATAGTTTGGATTGGGTATTATCTATAGGTATTGGATATTCGTTTGTTGAATCAAAGTTGCAACATCTCTTTCTTTCTTCATAATTATTTCAATGTTTGTTTCACAAACTGAATACAATCTCTAAAATCATCTATAGGGATGCACTTATATTAAGCAGTGATTTTCGAAACAGTTCAACCAGATTAATTGGTATATTCGGTGATAACGATTGTTCAAAACACTCAATATGCCATTCTATAAATACGCTGCAGCGATATATTTGTTATCGTCTGTCGTTGTTCCATCTAATTTATTTGCACAGGTTACAGACCCTTTACCAGGCTGGGCCTTTGGTCCTTTTATAAGACCGGCTGGAAAAAATCCGGTAATAGCTCCTGACTCGACAACACGTTTTTTCTGCCCAATGCGCCAGGAAGAGGTTGATTGGGAATCAAACGATACTTTCAATCCCGCGGCTACAGTAAAAGACGGAAAGATTTATGTTTTGTACCGGGCCGAAGATAAATCGGGCATTGGAATAGGTATGCGAACCTCAAGAATCGGCCTGGCTTCAACCACTGACGGTATAACGTTAACGCGCAGGCCAAAACCTGTTTTGTTCCCTGCTGATGATAGTCAGAAGGAGGTGGAATGGCGCGGTGGTTGCGAGGATCCGCGTGTTGCTGTTACTGAAGACGGCAGGTACGTAATGTTCTATACACAATGGAACAATAAAGTGCCGAGAATTGGTGTTGCGATTTCCCGTGATCTGGTAACCTGGGAAAAACATGGATCTATATTTCGAAAAGCTCACGGCGGCCGCTTTCATGATAGTGCCTCAAAATCAGCATCCATCATCACCGGATTAAAAAACGACAAAGCCGTTATTAAAAAAATCAATGGCCGTTATTGGATGTACTGGGGTGAACATGCAGTTTATGCTGCAACCTCAACTGATCTGATTAACTGGGAACCGCTGCTCGACCAGAATGGCGCATTGCAAAAGCTGATAACAACACGACCGGGCTTTTTTGACAGCGACCTGACTGAGTGTGGTCCTCCTGCTGTAATCACTTCCAAAGGAATTCTATTGTTATACAATGGTAAAAACAGCACGGGCGACAGGCGTGATCCGAGGTACACGGCCAACAGTTATACAGCCGGTCAGGTTCTATTCGATGTGAATGATCCTACCAGGGCAATTCAGCGTCTTGATCAGCCTTTTTTTGTGCCGGAAGAAGCGTTTGAAAAATCAGGTCAATATCCTGCAGGTACCGTATTTGTTGAAGGCCTGGTTTATTATAAAAAGAAATGGTTTCTATATTATGGTTGCGCCGATTCGCGCGTTGCTGTAGCAATCTTTGACCCGGGAGCAAGGTAAGTCATCTTGCGACCTTATTTATCAGATGCTGCTGCCTGGTAAGTTGTAATTTGTTTTGTTATCAGTGATTTGGATGATGAATAGCCGAATCCTCATGCAAATGGTCCTTGTGCGTTTCATAGTCGCCACTTGGTTTGTTTATCCTTGATCTTTCTTTTTGTGATTGCTGATGCGTAATCTGATCTCTGCCTTTAGATTTTTCTGAAGGTAAAAGTTGTTTATGCATCATGTCAGTAACAGCTTCGTCACTCATGAATGCTGTTATTGCGCTTTGCACTTTGTTTTTGATGCCACTTACAACCTGTAGCTCTCCTTTCAGCATGCCTTCGAAACCTGCCCTGGCTACTTCGGCCGGATCATAGAGCGAAGTTTCCCTGTAAGTCACAGTATGCTGCGAACCTGATTTATGGAAGAAGTCGGTATCAGTTGCATTGGGCAATAGCGTTGTTATCGTTACGCCGGTGTCTTTAATTTCACGGGCCACTGCTTCACTAAATGAAAGTACAAATGCTTTTGTAGCGGCATAAACGCTCATATAAGGGGCAGGTGCTTTGGCCAGGGCCGACGATAACTGGAGAATTTTGCCTTCATTCCGCTGCAGCATTTCACGTAGATAATACTTTGAAAGCGACATCAGCGAAATAATATTCAGGTGTACCAGGTCTATTTCCCTGTCAAGGTCCGTATCTGAAAATTTCCCCCAAACGCCCTGACCGGCATCGTTTACGAGGTAATCAACAACAAAACCCTGTTGCATTGTTTCAGTAAATATTTCCCTGGCTGCGCCGGGAACGAAAAGATCCCTCGCTATCGTATACACCTTAATGCCATAATCGGCTTCAAGCATACCGGCTGTTTCCAGAAGTCCTTCCCTCGACCTTGCCACGAGCACCAGGTTCTGGCGGTGTTGAGCGAAAAGTTTAGCGATTTCGAACCCTATCCCACTTGTGGCACCTGTAACAAGCGCATATCCTGAATTGCTGGTTGTAATCATAGTTTTTGCCTTTTAGCACTGGATATTAAGCAAAGCATATGCCCGCGACCCTTTGTGGAAGGCACGAAAGGTTAGTAAGATTACGAGTTTTAACGTTGGGGTAAATACGAGGAATAAGTAGAACCCTTAATTGACAATAGGTTCATTGTTCAATCCCGGGAATAACGATGATTTTTCCATTGTTTAAGGTTGTAGTGGTCGCATCTTTGTCCTGTCAAAGCGATCGAAACCAAACCTAACTGAAAACTAAAACTGTCCAAGTCCGAAAAAAACGAAACCAAACCTAACTGAAAACCAAAACTGTCCAGGTCCGAAAAACCAATCCGAATCCGATCCTAACCGAAAACCAAAACTGTCCAAATCCAAAAAACCAGGCCGAATCCGATCCTAACCGAAAACCAAAACCGTCCAAGTCCAAAAAAACCAATCCGAATCCGATCCTGACTGAAAACCAAAACTGTCCAAGTCCAAAAAACCGAATCCAAATCCAATCCTAACAGAAAACCAAACGATCCAAATCCAAAAAACCAAATCCGATCCTAACCGAAAACCAAATCCAAATTCAAAAAAACAGATTGAAACAATTTCCAGAACCTTTGAAAACATTGATCTGAATTCCTGTATGATGAAAACTTTACACTGACTAATATAACTCCAGGAATATATTTTTTTGGCCCGTCTTACCCACGGGCTTTTTTTGTTACTTATCATGATATACCGCAGAGCGCACAACTTCGTACAGAAAGTGTTCGATAGTGAACAATCGTGCCCAATGGTTATTAATTAAACCCCTAATAACCAGATATTTAGAAATGTGGCCTGTCTTGTGTTTGATTTTGATACAAAATCAAGCCTCAATGATCAGGAACTACTTCAAAATCGCATTTAGAAACCTCTGGCGCCACAAAGTTTTTTCATTGATAAATATTCTCGGCCTTACTGTCGGGATCACCGCCTGTTTTCTAATCTTTTTGTACGTGCGTTTCGAGCTTAGTTATGATGCCATGCACAAGAAAAGTGACCGCATATACCGCATGGTCAGTGACATCAAAACTCCAACAGAGACTATTAATGCATCCGGGCCCTCATGGGCGGTACCTGCACATATAAAAAAAGATTTTCCTGAGATCGAAGAAGTTGTGCGTGTAGCAGGGAACGATAATATTCTTATCCGTAAAGGAGAAATCATGTTTGAAGAAACGAACGCTGCCTGGGCAGATTCTGGTTTCTTCAGAATGTTTGATTTTCCGCTGATCCAGGGTAATCCCCGCACTGCTCTCCGTGAACCCTTTAGTATTGTGTTCACTGAATCGGCGGCTAAAAAGTATTTCGGCACCGAAAATCCCATGGGAAAATCGTTGCTCATCACTGGTGATGCTTTACCTGCGACAGTTACTGGTATCATCAGGGATATTCCGGAAAACTCGACAATTAAAGGGGATGTGATTTTGTCAATGAGTACCATCACCAAACAGTTTAATGCGGGCATTGATGACCAGTGGGGTAACTACGGAGCATCAGCTTATATATTGTTGAGTCCAAATACTGACTTTTCAAAACTTGAAAAAAAGTTCCCTGAATGGCTGGAAAATCGAAATGGCCAGGAGATGAAGCAAAGCCAGATGTACCCTACCCTTTTACTTGAGCCACTACGGAAAGTGTATCTGTACTCAACCCGTGACGGCGCCAAAACGGGTAATATCAACAACGTTTATGTTTTTTCTATTGTCGCAGTTTTTATTCTGGTAATCGCTTGCATCAATTTTGTGAACCTCACCACTGCCAGGTCAGTTGAACGCGCCAGGGAAGTTGGGATAAGAAAAGTGGTGGGCGCGTTAAAATTTCAGTTAGCAAGACAATTCATGGTAGAATCTGTTTTGCTGTGTTTACTTGCCTTTGTTATATCAGTGCTGCTTGGAATGCTGGTACTTCCGCTGTTCAACAGCCTTGCAGGTAAGGTAATCAGCACGGGCATTTTTTCTTTATGGAGTAATGTCGTCATTTTATTATTGGCATGTGTTACGGTGGGTTTGCTTGCCGGACTTTATCCCGCCGGTGTTTTAAGTTCTTTCAAGCCGATAACCGTTTTAAAGGGACGGTTTTCAACGAGCACAAAAGGAATCGTACTGCGCAAAGGTCTTGTAGTTGCACAGTTTACCATATCTATCGCTTTGATAGTATCAACTATCGTGGTATATAACCAGATGAATTATATGCGCAACCAGGACCTTGGATTCAGTAAGGACCAGGTTATGGTGATCAATACCAATAATGACCAGGCAAAAAATGCTTTTAACCAGGCAGTGAAAGATCTGCCGGGCGTCATTTCAACTTCGCTCTCATCGAGCGTGCCCGGGGGAGGTAATCCCGGGGCATATTCTGAAATTGAAAACAGAAACGGTGATCTCCAGATCGCAAACCTCGATCTATATTTCGTAGATTATGATTATATACCCAACTTCAGGATGAAGATGGTTGCAGGGCGTGCGTTTTCAAAAGAGTTTGGTACAGATACCACGCAGGCAATGGTCATAAATGAAGCTGCGTCAAAAATGTTTGGATATAAGACTCCCGAAGATGCTGTCGGGCGCCGTTTCAAGCAATGGGGCCGCGAAGGCAAGATTATCGGGGTTGTAAAAGACTTCAACTTCCGGTCACTTCAACAGGAGATCAAACCACTTACAATGCGAATCGAGCCAAATGGTTCTAACCTGCTGTCGATAAAAGTGCCGGCTGCAAACCTTCCATCAACAATTGCAGCAATTGAATCAAAATGGAAAACACTCATCCCGAACAGACCATTCAGTTATTTTTTCCTTGATGAATTTTTCAACAAGCAATACAGAAGCGAAGAACAGTTCGGACGCCTGTTCCTGAACTTTGCTATTTTGGCGATTTTTATATCCTGTCTTGGTTTGCTTGGACTGGCTTCTTACAGCACTATTCAACGCACGCGGGAGATTGGTATCCGAAAAGTAATGGGTGCTACGGTTGTCAGCATCGTGAACCTGTTGTCAAAAGACTTCCTGCTGCTTGTTGTTATATCTTTCCTGCTCGCTACCCCGTTAGCCTGGTATTTCATGTATCAATGGTTGCAGGACTTCTCATACCGGATTAACATTAGTTGGTGGATCTTTGCAGCAGCCGGTACGCTGGCTTTACTGATAGCTTTATTTACAATAAGTTTCCAGGCAATCCGGGCGGCTGTTGCCAATCCTATAACAAGTTTGCGGTCAGAATAACAACCACCAACTGTGCACAAAACATTTAAATAGGATAAATACATGTTTAGGTCGCTCTCTGCTGCTTTTCGATCAATCAGGAAACAAAGGTTGTATGCCGTCATAAACGTTCTTGGTCTCACAGTGGGTTTATGCGCCTGTCTCATAATTGCGACGGTAGTTATTGACGATTTATCATACGACCGCCACTGGAAGCGATCAAGCGATATATACCGGATCATTTCAGTAAATAAGATGGGGGAAGGACTTTATGACCGGTTCCCGTCTTCTTTTGTAAGTCTTGGTCCCGAGTTGAAAAAGATTTACCCGGAGGTCGAAAACTATTCGTCTTTTTCGATCGGAACGATTCAGTTAAATCCGGGTAATAACGAAAGTAACGGCGTCACGGCAAACGTGCTAAACACCGACTCAGCCGTTTGGGACCTGCTTGATTTCCGGGTTCTTGCCGGTGAACCACAGATTTATGTTGAAGGACAGGTGAACCTTGTGATTACAGAGTCTTTTAGAAAGAAGATTTTCAAAGACAAAGATCCCGTTGGTGCGTTCATACGTGATGTTCCTGCATACGGTGCAGCACCACAGGAATATCTTATTACGGGGATCATTGCCGATATCCCTGCAAACACTCATTTACGCGCAGATGTAATTCGCATCAACCGGCGGCGTAGTGAAGCACTTAATAAGTCACAATTCGGAACATTTGCCCAGCAGTATCTATTGTTGAAACCAGGCACGAATGCAGCGGAATTGAGCAACAAAATCAACCGCTGGTATAAAAGCCAGGTGGACGTCACGAACCCGTATCAGTACGAGCTGCAAAACATCAGGAACATTTACCTCGACTCAGATTTTGCAGAATTTCAGCCAGTCAAAGGCAGTCGCAAAAACGTGTATATTTTTTCCGGAGTGGCGTTGTTGTTAATGGTTATAGCCTGTGTAAATTATATAAACTTAAATACTGCAAGATCGGTTACCAATTTACGTGATACAGGTGTACGGAAAGTGCTGGGCGCTTCGAGGAAACAGATAATGTCCATCTTTATCAGGGAGGCGCTTGTGATTTTTACACTTTCGGCTGTTCTGGCAACGATCATTTACCAGGCTTCGTTACCCGCCATTGAATTGTATCTTGGCCATAGCCTGGTTCGTACGCTTTTTTCGGGATTTCCGCTGCTGATGACTACTATCGCCGCCACTATCGTCGTTGGATTTTTTACAGGGTTATATCCCGCCTGGGTGATGTCAGGTTTTCGTGCGGCCGGCAGTATAAAAGGACAGGTATTCCGCGCGCCTGCTATGCAGACCTTTCTGCGCAAGTCGCTGGTGGTGCTGCAATTTTCTATATCAATAGTTGTGTTGCTTGCAATGCTGATTGTTCAGCAACAACTCAGATTTATTGAAAAAGCTGACCTGGGATTTAATAAGAGTAACCTGATGCAGCTTGGCATCGTTTCATGGGACGGCAAGGGAGAATCGTTTAGAAATGAAGTGGCGCGTATTCCCGGTGTCACTGCTGCAAGTATCACCTCCTGGTTGCCGTCAAACGGCGCGGGGTATATGTCGAGAGAGATAGACGACCCTTCAAATGCCGGTAATAAGATCAATATATGGTATATCTCAGGAGATGTACATCTTGCCAGTACATTGGGTCTTCAACTCCAGGAGGGGCGTTTACTCAGCAGTGATCTTGTTACGGATGCGATGAATGAAGATAGTCTCCGGGATCATGATCCTAAAGTGTACAAAACGCTTGCAGATACCCGCCCGGCAATAGTAACGGCCACCACTGCAAAGTTGCTAAGGGTTGAAGCCCTCAACAAACAATTGACCAACGCCAGGGTGGTGCCTGTAGGAGTTGTAAGAGATTTTCACAACCAGTCTTTCCATGAAAAACTCGGACCCACAATAATTCTTGGTGACCGTAATCCGCAATATGGTGCTATGCTGATCCGTGTCAGTCCCGGCGCTCAGAAACAAGTAACTGAAACCTTGCAGGGATTATGGAAAAGCTTTTTTGCATACAAATTGCTTGACATCGGATGGGTAGATGAGATGCTTGCTGCTCAATATAAATCAGAGCAAAGGCTGAGACAATTATTTACATTCTTTAGCATACTTACTATGGCGCTTGCTGCACTGGGTATATTTGGCCTGGTGGTTCATTCCGCGCAACAACGGGTGAAAGAAATCGGCATACGGAAGGTGCTGGGGGCCTCTGTATATTCCATCGTTAATCTGCTCTCTTCTGAATTTGTAAGACTGGTACTAATTGCATTTTTAATCGCATCCCCTATCGCCTGGCTGTTGATGAACAAGTGGCTTGAGAATTTTTCCTACAGGATTGATTTTCCTGCATGGGTAATGTTACTGGCCGGTTTGGTTACGTTGCTCGCGGCCGTCATTCCCGTAAGTCTTCAAGCAATCAGGGCGGCGCTTGCAAATCCTGTCAATAGTTTACGTAACGAATAACCAATATTTAATATACAATTACCGATAGATGAAACAGGACTTAAGATTGGCATTCAGAAACCTTAGAAAAAACAAGTTATACTCGGTTGTTAACATTACTGGTCTCGGTGTGGCATCGGCATTTATCATCCTGGTGGCGCTTTATGTAAGACACGGGATATTGATGGATAAATTCCATTCGAAGGCAAATAATATAGTGCGCATCGAGATGAGTAGCCTTGGAGGTCAAGAACCTGTAAAAGACTCGGGATTGTTTTCTTTTCTTACAGCCGACCCGGGTGAACGCAATATGATCGTGTTACCCGTAGGACTGGCACCGGATCTGAAAGTAAACTTTCCGGAGGTAACTGCTGCCGTAAGGCTTAAACCAATGTATGAACCGGTGATAAGGTACAAAGACAAAACGGTGGCAGTAAAGGATAAGGCTGGTGTATATGTCGATACGGGATTCTTTTCGATGTTCAGTTTTCCGATCCTGAAAGGTTCAGCCTCGGATCCGTTTTCCAATAACAGCAGTGTTGTATTGAGTGAGCAACTGGCTTCGCTGATTTTTGGAAACGAGGAACCAATCGGCAAAACCATATCAGTGAATAATGAGCCTGATAAACTTTTTGTGGTAACGGCGGTCGCGGCAAACTTCCCATCCACCAGTAGTTTCCAGTTTGATCTCATGGTACCGGTAGAGGGGGCAAAGTCGTATCCAAACTATGTGAAAAATGGTACGAGAACCATGTCACATTTTTTGCTGGTTGAGTTATCACCCACCGCTTCGCGTGCGGCGTTTTCGGCGAAGTTGAAGGATTATGCTAAACAATTTTTTGCCCCGTTGATACAGAGTTATACAGAGCGGGGCAAAGCTGACCAGGTGGCAGAATTATCATTGTTTGCGAGACCTTTTGTGCAGGCACACATCAACCCGGCCGCTCCATGGTTTTATTATACAGATATTGTAAGCGTCAATCAGCTGGTCACTTTGGCGTTGATTGCTTTACTCATTGCCTGCGTTAACCATGTATTGCTTTCTATCAGCAACATAACTGCGCGGTCGCAGGAGATTGGTGTGCGTAAAACTATCGGTGCAGGCGCCAAACATATTCTTAGGGGCTATTTTGTAGAAACCCAGTTGCTGGTTCTTTTGGCTATGGTATTTGGTGTAATCATCGCCGTGATGGCATTGCCATGGTTCAACGGATTAACGGGTGTACAGATTCCCCTCAAAGAAATACTCGATGTTGAGGTTGCCTTGTTGTTGATGAGTTTCGCCTTTTTACTTTGTTTTGTTTCTGGCATTTTTCCTGCATTGAAACTTATTGGGCTCCAACCGCTGAAGATGCTGCGCCGGCATAGCACGTCAAAAATGAGTTTGCCGCTGTCGCGTGCTTTTGTTGCAGTGCAATATGTATGTTGTATCGTATTGATCACATTTGCCATTGTTATAGCAAAGCAAATGCGTTACATGTCTCAAAAAGAACTTGGCTTCGATAAGGAACATGTTGTATCGGTTCAATCACCTTTTAGGTTCAATGATGAAAAAACGCTGGATGCAAGCCGCTATTTCTCGTCTTTTGTGGCCACAGATCCTGTGTTTACAGGTTTTACGGCAACAGGCTTCAAGTTTAACGGTGGTTATGATACGAAAAGTTATATGATCAATGGTGCCCAGCAGATGCTAGCAGAAATCACTGTAGACTTCAACTATTTTGCGTTTAATAACATACCCATGCTTCATGGCCGCGCTTTTGATCCGTCAATTAAAAGTGACTCCATCCCGACTCTCATTCCGAAAGAGATGCTGGATTCGAGTATGTCCGGAACCCGCAGCCATGTGATAGTAAATGAAAAATTATTTAAGCTGTTGGGTTCCCCTGAGTTAAACACTGTCAACAAAACATTAGGAAGCATCATCATTGGCGTTAACAAAGATTATCACATTGATGGCCTCGAAAAGGAGATTGTCCCCTCCTATCATGTCTGCCGTCCAGGGTCTGCTATGTATCTTTGGTTCAGGGTGGCAAAAAACCAGGACCTTTCTTTAGCTGTGAACAAGCTTGAAAACGCATTTACCCGTTATAGCGCCGGTGAGGCATTTAAATATACTTTCCTGGATGATGATATTGCAAATACGGTGATAAGTCACCAGCAATGGATGCAGATCATATCTGCCGCTTCCGCCATGGCTATTTTCATTGCATGTCTTGGATTATTTGGATTGTCAGCCATCATGGCGGTAAATCGCGTGAAAGAAATAGGTATTAGAAAAGTGATGGGCGCAGGCACTGCTACCATCTTTTTTACACTTAATAAAGGGACCTTTTTAATCGTTCTTCTATCAGTCATCGTCGCGATACCTTTGAGTACTTATATTGCCCAAAATTGGCTCCAGGGTTTTGCATACCGCATTTCACTTGATCATTCCGTGTATCTGTGGGCCGGTGTTGCCGGATTTTTATGCGCGCTGGTAGCAGTGAGTTTTCATTCCCTGAAAGCGGCCTTAGCTAACCCCATTAACAGTCTTCGTTCCGAGTAAGTTGATACCAGAATTTCGGTTAAGAAGTTAAATAAACCAACCCTGTCTTCAACTAGAACGACAGGGTTGGTTTCTTTAATAACAACTAAAGCGGGTTCTAAGATTCTTTCTGCTGTTTTGTTGACGACCTTAATTCTGACATATTAACGGCAAACAACAACACCATAATCAGCACCCCAACAAGTGCAAGATAGCTTATAAAAAAGCCTGCGTTGCCCGTGATCGACAAGGGTACCCAGGCCGGTTGAAGTTTACCCGGTCTTGCGAAAGGTGCTTTTTCATCCGAACCCGCAACTGTAGCCGATCTGATGTATGCAACCACATTTGCGATGTCGTCAGCGGTCAGATCTTTATGATCAGGCATGGGTATGTTATTGAACTCCCTGAAAATTGCAACAGCATCCGCGTCGCCAGCGCTGACCATTGTTTGTGATGACTGAACAAACTTTGTGATCCACTCTGCACTTCTGCGTTCATCGATACCTGCCAGAGCGGGCCCCACTGCCTTTTTATTCACATTATGACATGATGCGCAACGTACCGTAAAAATTTCTTTTCCATCTTCTGCCGGTGCATCATTGGCATGTAATGATGGGACGATAAAACTAAAAAGAAAGCCAAGCAGAAGTAGATTCCTGTTTCTCATTTTGTAATTTTTTAATGTCTTTGGCAAGTTGACTAATCTCCGACGACTTAATGCCGCTGTAATAGCCCCGGATATTGTTTTTTGCATCTATCAATACCACCTGCTCACTATGTATAAAATCATTTTCGCCTCCATCGCCATCGCCCGCCAGTATTGTAAAATTGTTACGTGCGAGGCCATAGATGGTTTTTTTATTACCGGTAATCAGGCGCCAGTTGGTGGTGTTAAGATTACTACGCTTCGCAAACGCCTGCAATGCGGATATGCTATCACGGGCGGGATCGATCGTAAAACTGATCAGTTCAATTTCCTCCGCATCGAAAGAAGCTTGTAGGTTTTGCAGATTCCTGGTCATGGCCGGACAGATCACCGGGCAGTTTGCAAAAAAAAAGTTCACCACTTTAATTTTCCCATTGTCATTAATGGCATTTCTTAATCCATCGTGATCCACCAGCACAGATGCCTCATTCCAGTATTGCTGTGACTTCACACTTCGTTGCTGAAGGTTGGCGTATACAGGGAGAGAAACGTGTTTTTCACTGATGATGCGATATACCCCATAGATAGAAAACGGTGCAGCAATGGCTAATATCAGTAACAGATGGACAGACTTCATGTTTGTTATTTATTCAATTCTGTTGTGACTGGTGTGGGGTTGTCAGGGTTGAACGCCGGTGCTCCGGGACCGGTATTTTCAGCTACGTTAAATAGTGCGGGTATATAAGCGATAAGCAGAATCACGATCATAGCAATCAACCAGGGTTTGAATTTGTCAAACACAGGAATTCTTTTTTCGTCGTGATAAGCCTCACTCACCGGTAGTTCAAGTACCGCGGGTTTTGATTTCTGGCGGAACATTGTTCCAAAAAATACGACGATAAACAAGGTGCCTGCGATGAACATGATAATACCTCCTAACAGCGCGAGTGTTGTTGTCGGCACCCAGTCGGGCCGGTAAAATTCACTATCAGGATTCAGGTATGAAATGCCAAGATTTGTTCTTCTTGGTTCACCCAGTAACCCACCCCACATCAATCCACCGGAAAATATTAATACGCCAATGGTCCAGAGATAAGGGATGATAACGTTTATTGACGGCATGAAGATTTTTCTGCCGGACATGTTTGCATACAGGTAGGTGCTCATACCAATGATTGCCAGGAAAACGGGTCCGGCCACGGTCATGTGGAAATGGCCGGGTAGCCATGCTGTATTGTGTATAACATTGTTTAATTGATAAGATGCATTTACAATACCTGTAAGCCCTCCAAAGATGAATAATATCAGACCACAGATCAGGTACGCAAACATATAGTTGTGTTTGTCCAGGTACGGTAATTTAAACATCCAGCCAAACCATCCTTTTGATCCGCGTTTGCGTCCTGCATATTCAAGTGAAGCAGCTATAGTGAACGCCGTAATAAAACTGGGTATTGCAACACCAAATGTCAGCATTCCCTGGAAGAATTTAACGCCCTGGGTGATGCCGGGATCACTGTATTGATGATGTACGCCAACAGGTATTGAGAATAGCAAAAAGAGAAATAAGGCAATTCGTCCTGCGAGATCGGAATATAGTTTTCCTCCCGCCAGTTTTGGAAGAATGGTGTAAAACATGATATAGGCAGGCAACAACCAGAAGTAAACAAGCGCATGTCCAAAAAACCAGAACAGCGTACGCGCAAGGGTAACATTGACGGTTTTTGTCCAGCCCATCGACCATGGTAAAAGCAGTACCAGCACTTCATAAGCAACAGCAAGTGTACACACGAACCAAATGATGAAATTAATAAGCGTTCCAAGTACGGCTAGCGGTGTTTTAGTAGTTGGGTTTTCTTTCTTCCATCTTCTGTACATAGCACCCCAGTCAAACAAAGGCAACCATGATCCAACAATCAGTAATGCGGAACCAAGATAGAAAAACGGGTGACCCTTCAGCGGAGGATAAAACGTATATAAAACAGAAGCCTTACCCGCAAGCATTGCCCAGGCTGCCATCAGCGTACCAGTGGTCATAAGTGCGAAACTTATCCAGCCTAATCTAAGATTAGGTTCTTTCCTGGTATAGAAAGCCATAACTGCATGGCCAAAGGCTACGGCGAAAAATGTTGTAAGCACCAATGCATTGATTACGCCGTGAAGTGTTAAACCCTGGTAATAATCAAGCTTTGCAAACGCAGACTGATGTAAAACGCCCGCACGATAAATGGTTTGCATAAGACCGTGGTAAATACCTAGCGTTAAAAGGGCAACCGGGATAGAGAGTTCGAGAAATATAAGTGTCTTGAGAGATTTGCTGACTTTCATAATTGAATTTTGCGGGTTAAGGATAGTTGACAATGATTTCAGCTTTCATATTCTGGTGACCGGTTCCGCAGTATTCATGACATACTACCTGGTACACGCCTGGTTTATCGAACTTAACAGTGGTTTTGTTGATGTTGCCATAAACTGCCATCATATTGACATTTTTTTCTGCGATGTTGAAACCATGTACCACATCTTTGGAGGATACATAGAAGTCTACCTCGCTTCCAACGGGGATATAAATTTCTGCAGGTTGAAAACCCCACATCGAAGCGACCGAGAAAACCTGGTAGGTTTTTTCGTCCAGTTGATGTACCCCGGGTGTGGTATATGCTTTATCAAAAGGAATGCATTCTGGTACATCTGCCTTGTATTTTCCCTGTGCATATAAGATGGAGAACACGAACACGCCGATCAGACAGGCTGTGATAATCAGTACGTTTTTTTCGAATTTGTCTATTAGAGCCATGAAGTTGTTTTTAAATTCTGCTAAGCATTAACCAGTAGATGCCGAACCAGATGGCCAGACATAATAAAATGAGAGCGATAAAAAATGCTGTGGCCCCTACAGGACGGAAACGCTCCTGATGCGCCTCTGCGGGTGCATGCTGAGACTGGGTTTCATTGGGAATGATTGTTTGCATGATGTTAGTAAATGATTAGGACGCAAACTTAAAATCGTCCCTGTCCGGGGTTCATGACGCAGGTCATAATCATCATGATCTTACACATGAGTGGATATGACTAAGATCATACTATGTTCCGCCGGGGGTCATTTCATAAGAACCCGCCGGAGATGAAATTTGTGTCTTCAAATTATTTAAAACTCAGACTATCATGGAAACTCTTCTCAAACAAACTGCACCAGCCTATAATACTGCTCAACCTAATGCCTGGACCAATTTTATTAACTGGTGTACCGGACAGGAACCCAACAGGTTCGTGTGGCTGGGCGTTGCGCTTGCCGGTCACGGTTGTATGCTTACTCCCCTTACCCTGGCTGTAATATTAATGAATGGTAATAACCTGGTATTTTTTATGACAGCTATGGTTGCCATGGCACTGACACTTGTAACAAATCTTGCAGCAATGCCAACCAAAATAACTATACCCGTTTTCTTTTTCTCTATCCTTGTAGATATAGCCCTGATCGTGGCTACAGGTCTTAGTCTTTAACTCCTTTCTAAAAAAGCCCTAAGAATAATAACGCTTCCGGGATATTTCTGTAACTTATAGCTGTTGCTAATAAGGAAATATGAAAGTTCTTCAGGCGTTATTATTTTTTTTTGTATTAAGTCCATCGCAGTCTGCACGGGCGCAGCAACCTAATGCTGATTCAGCGGTTTTCACGGAAGATCTCGACAATTTCTGGCTGGCGTATGACAGTCTGAATAATATTGCTGATCCTTCGGCAAGGTTACAGGTTATACAAAGTCTATATATTGACAGAGGAACTGAAGGATTGAAAGCTTTTGTTCGTGCCAGGAATTACACAGCTCAAATGTATCTGCGAATCATCGAGCAATATCCGGGCTTTTGGAAAAGTGTAAGACCCCAAACCCTTGCTGTAAAGGAACAGGTTCCTCTTATTGAAAAAAGCATTCGCCAATTGCGCATATTATATCCTGAGATGAAGTCGGCGGGTATATATTTTACAATAGGTGCGCTGCGTTCTGGCGGTACTACCTTTAGCAATATGGTACTTATAGGCACTGAGCTAGCTGCCGCTGATACTGCCACCAATGCTTCTGAACTAAACACCTGGGTTCGCAACCAGCTACGAAATCAGCTTCCGGGCAATATTGTGGCGCTAAACCTGCATGAGTTTATTCATACGCAGCAAAAAGGGCCGGCATCAATTTTACTGGCTCAATGTCTGCACGAGGGTGCAGCAGATTTTATTACTGAACTGGTTACGCGACAAAAAAATCTGAACGATTATATGATTTATGGTAAGAACCATGAATCCGAATTAAAACCACGTTTTCGTGCTGAAATGATGCGGCGCTCAACAGCTGCCTGGTTGTTCAACAGCGATAAGTTGGAACATCCCGATTTGGGGTATTATATGGGTTATGCGATTTGCAAAGCCTATTATGACAACGCCCCAGACAAAAAGAAAGCAATTAAAGAAATTATTCAACTTGACTATAATAACCGGACGGCCATTGCTGCTTTCCTTGACCAGTCCGGCTATTATGGTAATCCTCATATCCGTACGCAATAGTCACTTACTGTTTCCAGATAGCAATACCGTTCGGATTTACCCCGGGACTAACTGAGAAAGAATATTTCTTTTTGCCATCCTTGTCAAAACAAAACACTTCTCCTGCAGCCGTATAATTTTTTGCGTCGGTAACAAATACATCACCTGTTGTAGGATCGGTATAAAGACCATAGGGCATCTGGATCGCCGTTCCGTCAGTGATCCATGTTGACCCAAGCTGCGCAAAATCATTGGTGTTAAGGGCTCTTACCGTATTGGTACCAATATATCCCCCTGTTACCAGCAAATAACCATTGTGATACCGGAGTTTTCCCACCACGGTATCTGCAGACTTAACAATGTTACCGGTGTTTGCATTAAACTTCACCAGCCTTGGCTTTATCTGGCTGTAATTACCTGTACAGGCAACATACACATTACCTGCCTCATCGGCAGTAATGGAACCTGGATTAACACCGACCTGAATTTTCCTCGTTTCAGTTTGTGTAATAAGATCTATTTCTGAAACAGTTGAATCAAATTCTGCAGTGAAGCCGCCGGAGTTTGCAACAAACAGGCGGTCACCGACCACTACCATCTGTTCGGGGTTCAGCCCAACATTAATATATTTTTCTGTTGCGAGCGAACTGGTATCGATAACTGCTACCGAACCATCTGAACAGGAAACATACACTTTGTTCCTGTAACTCACGGCATATCTTGGCATTCTTGGTGCGCCATTGCCGGTTTTTAGTTCAATTTTTTTCAAACCTGTTGCTGTTGCGGCATTCATCACCTGGAGGTAACTGGATCCGTTCATTACAATATAACCTTTGCCGCCGTAAATGATAATGTCGTTACCGGTATCCCCAAGACCGCTTCCGTTTACATTGGCGAATATGTCGGTAGTGGCTTTATTCGTGGAGGGATCATAATAAGTAAGCATAGTATTATTCTGACTGAAAAGTCCTTCGTTCAACACGTAAATACCGCGGGTGATAGCGGGTGGTTGATTGTCAGAACCTTCGTCTTTGCTACATGAAACTGTTGTCAGGGCACATAAAACTAAAAAAGAAAAAAAGTTGATTGATTTCATTTGAAGATTATAAATGATTAAAAATTATGCTGAATTGGTAGGAACGGCCTGGCATCGGATAATAACGCACGATATCATACCGGGCGTTGGTTATATTTATCACCGATAACCTGAACTCAAACAGGGGGGTATTTACATCAAGGGTTCTCGAAAGAAAAAGATCATGCGTCATCCAGGCGGCTAACCTGTTGTAGGCATTGTTTTCCCCCACAGTGTAACGCCTGCCAGAAAAAATTCCATTGTACCCGGTTTTCCACCTGTTCAAACCAACAGAAAGCATTCCCGATCCGGAATGTTGCGGAGTGTATGGAATAGTATTTTTGTATAATGGTGAAGTGGCATCAGTTACATCGATGGCACGTTGTAGCGTATATGCAAGACGTGTATACCATGAAAAGCCATTAACTAATCCGCTCGCATCAGCATTGATGTCTACACCATAGATATGAACCTTGCCGAGATTAAGCATTGTCCAGACAAACAGATTGCGACTCGGCGCAGCTACTATTTTGTCTTTCACTGATAAATGATAAGCATCCAGGCTGGCCGAAAAATTGCGGATAAAGCCATTGTATTTTTCGCTGAAAGTTGCTCCTGCATTATAATGATCAGCAAATTCCGGTAACAATGAACTGCTGCCAACGAGGGTATAATACAGGTCGTTAAAGGTTGGCATACGAAATACCTTTTTATAAAATGCCCTTAATAACCAGGGACCATCATTGCCGGGTCGTACACTTATTGTAAAAGACGGGGTGACCACATTACGTGTACCTGCGTTATTGTTATAATTGGTAATATCCGTTACATGTTGATATACCAAAGAAGCATTGGCCCGCACCGGCCCGTTTTTGAACCTGACTATAAGGTGGTTCCAGGAATTCCACCTGCGCGGCGCTGTGAAGTTTGCCGTGTTTGCGTTAAGCATGGTATATGCGATATCAGAAGCTAATGCTGCCGAAAATTTTTCTGAAAGATGCCTGCTAAACGCTGCACTTGCAAATCCTTCTTCCTGCACATACCGGCTGTTCAATCCGCCCGAATTGTTTGGAAAGTCGGGATCCCGGTAACGCGTTAGATTTCGTTGATATTTACCGGTAAGAACAAGTCTTGACTTATGACCCAGCGATTTGTTCAATCTTGTTTGCGCGTATGCATCCGCGTTATAAAGATCCTGTATGGATCTTTCATTAAAAAAAATAACCGGTCCAGGCAACCCCCGTTCTGAAAAATATGAACCAACCTTTGTTTGCCAGGTTGAGCTGTCTGGCAGCATCACCGAAAAATTTAGTTCCGATTGCAGGGACCGTATATCAGAATTGAGACGGCGCGACTTGTCTGACAAGTTACCATTGGTGATTGTGATTGGATAATCTCCGGCTGAGTATAATCCTTCGATGTTGCCGCTGATTATCATTCTTTTACCAACCGGCATATGAAGACCCGCAGAGGGTTGAATATGTTTGAAGGAACCAGTCTTCAATCCCGCAGTCCAACGGGTGTTCCCTGGTTCGGTAACTTCATACGCGGAACTTTCAATGGCTAACAATGCACCTGCTGCTGCAGCCCTCGCAGGAATCAATAATTCATCGCTGCCTGCAGTATATAATTGTAAGCCTTTGATAAAAGTACTGGAGAACCGGCTTAAGTCAATCTGACCGGACTGCAGGTCAGATACGTGTGCGCCATCATAAATAACTGCAGTATGTGCAGCACCGAGGCTTCGTACCGATATCGTTTTTAATCCGCCCGTTCCACCATAATCTTTGATAAGTGCCCCTGAAAAAAACTTTGCGGCATCACCGACCGAATAGGCATTGATCTGCTTCAAGCGTTCTGTGTCGAAAGCCTGCACTGGTACGGTACTCCGATAAACTTTACGGTTGCTTTGGGCTTCGACGTTTACAGAGTCGAGTTCAGCAACCTGCGCCATTACCGGGTGTACGCTGTGAGCCAGCAACAATATCGCACATCCACGCAGCGCGGTGAACACATGGCAACACCATGATGATGATCGGTTACACAAAATGATTCTCTTTGATGTCCGTATAATTGTCACTGTCTTTTCCACGAAGACGGGTGATCTGGATAATTACGGCAGGTCTTCTGGCTTGAAGTACAACCTGCTGGCCTTCCCGTCAGCGTGACTGACTGACAGTGGCAGAAGAACAGGTCGTTATTAGAACTTCTTACAGCTGCGGGACAGCTCCGGATTTAAACCGGATTCCCTTTTAATCCTGAAAATGCAGGAACCATAACACGCGCAAATATAGGGATTCTCACGAATCCTTGATCAGAATAATACTCCGGGATTAAAGCTTTATGATCTCACCGGTGCGGACCGATTCATCACAGGCTATAGCAATTCTTAAACTGTTTACGCCGTCTTCAATTGAGTCTGTCAGATCAAGATCTTCCTGGATCGCGCGAAGAAAAAATCTTTGCTCGCGGTTACATAGTTCCTGGTGATCTGGTTCGTCCTGGAGATTAACCCATTCATCGGGTTTCAAAAACTGCTGATTGGTGTTTATATCTGCGTAATGAACACGGATCGACTCGGTTTTCGTATGTGCCTCTATGTTATCTGAGTTGCCAGCTTTGCCAGCTTCGGAAGCAACGATAGAAACTGAACCTTTAGGCCCGAAAACGTCTTTCACAAAAAACGCGGTTTCGCTGATCATTGGCCCCCAGCCTGCTTCATACCAGCCAACGGAACCATCTTCAAACTGAAGCTGTAGCTGTCCGTAATTATAATTGGTGTTTGGAATTTCTTCTGTTAAACGAGCACCTATAGCATGTACCTTGACCGGTTTTGATCGGGTCATCTGGCACATTACATCTATATAATGCACCCCACAGTCAACGATGGGACTGAGACTCTTCATCAGGTTTTTGTGAACGGTCCACATATTGCCATGCGATTGCTGGTTAAGATTCATACGCATCACTAATGGTTTGCCCATAGTTTGTGATAACTCGATAAACCGTTGCCAGGATGGATGATATCTGAGTATATAACCTATTACAAGTTTTTTGTTCGCAGTTTTGGCGGCCAGGGCCACGCGTTCTGCCCCTTCAATAGTATCTGCCAGTGGTTTTTCAATGAATACATGACAGCCATATTGAAAAGCGAGTAAAGCAAATTGTTCGTGTGTATCGGGGTATGTTGAAATACAAACAGCGTCAGGCTTAGTGGCCTTCAAGGCCTCTTCATAGTCATTAAACAATTCGAAACCACCACCAAGTTTATAATTCAGTGCCTCTTTACTTTTTCCGGTAGAAACAAGCCCGCAGATTTCAAAGCCATCGATACTATTATAAGCAATTGCATGCGAAGCGCCCATATTTCCACAGCCAACTACAAGAATTCTCACCAGTTTATTATCCACTGCCATTATCTGAAATTTTAGAATTATAAATAGCCGCAAAGATACAAAGCGATTTTCTCTTTTCAGCCCGCAAAACTAAAGCGGGTTACCCGATGGATAACCCGCTTTTGAACTACACAATGTGTAGCATACTTACCTCAGTTTTGAAAAAATTTCAATAATGTTCAATGTTTTACTGTAACTGACTTTTTACAGACTCGTACAAATGATGTTTGGTGAAGGGTTTAACAAGAAAGGCATCAGCACCATTTTCGATGGCAACATCCTTTGCAGCGCCATCTGTTCCGGAAATCATGATAACCCTCGTGTCGGGATGACTATTTTTTATTGTGCTGATAAAATCTATCCCAAATCCGTCAGGAAGCCTGTTATCCAGCAGCACTACTGCTGGTTTTTCCTGAGTCAGATATTCCTTAGCCGCGGTGATCGACTTAACATGATCCACTTCCATTTCGTCACCGGTAAGCATAATATTTAAAAGAAGGCACATGTCTGCCTCATCTTCTACCAGTAATACCTTTTTAATGTCTTTTTTCTGCAGTGTAGTTGCCGGCATAATAGCTTCGTTTGAATGTTTTTTAAGGTTGTCCTAAGTTAAAGAAAAAACTGTGCCAAGCCAGGTCAGTGGGTTCCCGCAGGCTGCTGCAAGCAAAAAGAGCGGAATTTTGCTCCGATACATAGAAACCCCAGTCACATATCAGGAAAGTATTCAATTTGCAAAACCGTGATTACCACGGGTGTAATCTCCAGTTTAATTTTGTTGAAAATAACAGCTCATCTTTCAAATAAGCCTTCAAACGCTTCGTTTAAAACAAGAATCCAAATGTCCCTGAAAATGAAAAACCCCTATTCCACCCTTTTGAAGGCATCATGGAAATATGCCGGGAAGGAAAGGCCCAGGTTTGTCCTGATTTATTCCATGTTCCTTTGTGCGAACATCATTTATGCGCTGAATCCCTTGCTTCTTGGCTGGTTTGTTGGCAAGGCACAAAAGGACACTGCCAACGTACTACATTACACCTTGTTTTTTATCGGCAGCTACTTCTTCCTGAAATTTGCAGAATGGTGTTTTCATGGCCCGGCGAGGGTGATGGAACGCAACCTTGCTTTCGTGATCAGCCGCAATTTTATGCGTGAGAAGTATCACCAGACGTTGCACCTGCCTGTGAAATGGCATCAGGATAATCACAGCGGAGCGACAATCAATCGTATCAGGAAAGCTTATGAAGCAATCCGCGGTTTTTTTGACGGGGGCTTTACTTTCATCCACACCCTGACAAAGTTTGTTTTTTCCGTTACCGCGATCGTGGTATTCTCGCCACTCTTCGGCTCAGTTGCCGTAGCTATCGGCATCATCACGGTATTTGTAATTGCCCGTTTCGATAAGCCGTTTATCAAAACTCTTCGTGAGGTAAACGAAAAAGAAAATAAAGTAACCTCTAACCTGTTCGACAGTTTATCAAATATTCGTTCGGTCATCACCCTCCGTCTTGAAAACAGTATGGAAAAAGGTTTGCTGAATCGTTTAAAGAAAGTTGCACGTCCTTTCCGCCGCAATGCGGTTATCAATGAATGGAAATGGTTCACCGCGGAAATGATGATCACATTAATCTATTGTGTGATCGTACTTGGTTATGTATATCAACACTGGACACCGGGCAGCGCGTTTTATATAGCGGGTCTTGTAACACTTTTGGGGTATGTAAACCAGTTCACGAGTGTGTTTCAGAACGTGGCGAGCCAGTATAGCCAACTGGTTCAGTTCAACACCAATATGGAAGGAGCTTCTGATATTGATCTTGCATTTGAAAGTCAGAATCTGCCGGAAAAGCCTGTTGCATTACCGCAAGACTGGCACAAAATGGAGATCAACAATCTTAGTTTCTCTCACCGCCCATCCGCTGATGATGAATTTACCCCGTCAAGTCTGCATAAACTTAATATCGACCTGGTAAAAGGTAAAAAGATTGCGCTCATTGGCGAAAGCGGCAGCGGAAAAAGCACCCTCATGTCTGTTCTGCGCGGATTGTATGCACCTGGCAAAGGCGCTACCGTATGTGTTGATGGCGAGCAATTCACCATGGACACGGTTAACCGTTCCGCTACTTTGTTCCCACAGGAGCCTGAGATTTTTGAAAATACCATTCGCTATAATATTACTTTGGGTCTGCCTTGTAATGACGAAGAACTTCGTCGGGTTTGTGAAATTGCACATCTTAATGAAGTGATCGGCATGATGCCTGAGGGGTATCTTACTGATATCCGTGAAAAAGGCGTGAATCTTTCAGGTGGCCAGAAACAAAGACTTGCACTTGCGCGCGGCGTACTTGCAGCAAGCGAAAGTGATATCATTCTTTTGGATGAACCTACCAGTAGCATCGACCCGAAAACAGAGTATCGGATCTATGAGCGGTTGTTCAGGGCATTTGATGACAAAGTGGTCATCTCATCTATACACCGCCTGCATCTGCTTGAACACTTCGATTATGTTTATATCCTTGAAAAAGGTAAGATAATTAACGAAGGCAGTTTTGATCACCTCCTTACCTATAGTGAAGTATTTAAGTCTATGTGGAATCACCAAACCGGACAGGTGATTCAAATGACGGCATGATAACTATCACCATCGAAATACAAACCTTCCCCTGTGGAAGGTTTTTTTGTGCGCTAACTACCCATATGTTCGCTGATTTTTTTGCTCATATGCACTACCGATGATGGCATAAATTTTTGAAGTATAAGGTCATTGAACGCAGTAATTCATCATTAAACTCTATAATTATGGGCAAAGACAGAGAGGGTGTGTTTCATCCAAAAAAAGGAAAACCTTCTGATTCAAGAGATGAAGGTTTGGGTTTACGGCCGACCATGAGTCCTGAGCAACTTGAGCAGGATCTTGAGATGACAGACAAGTATACCCGTGGCGACGATCAACTGGCGGAGAACGTACGGGTGAAACATGTAAACCGCAATACCAACAAAAAAAGGGATCTGCCTAAGAACCCGACCGATAATCCATCTGACAAGGCGGTTAATGAAACCTTTCGCGAAGACCTCACAAGCACAAAACCGGAAGAGCTGCCAGCTGTGCTGACAAAAGAAACACTGGCTGAACTTGCAGCTTTTGAAGGTTCACCTTGTATCACGATATATATTCCTACTCATCAAAGTGGTGTACAGGTTAACGAACAACACGATGTAATCACTTTCAAAAACAATCTGCAGGAAGCGGAAAAGGTACTGAAAAGCAGAAATTTTCCTGAGCCTACCATTAAGAAATGTCTCCAACCGGCCTACGAACTGTTGTCGGATGATGAGTTCTGGAAAGAACAATCAGAAGGACTCGCGCTGTTTATCAGTGATGGCTATTTCAAGTTTGTCAGGTTATCGTTCCGGTGTGAAGAAGAAGTAATTGTCAACTCTTCGTTTCATCTTGCCAACCTGGTGCAGGCGATGTCAAGAGATGAATATTTCTACTTCCTGGTGATTAGCAAAAAACAGGCAAAGTTCTACCGGGTTGATAGTTCAGGCATGGAACGGATCGAAATAGACGATCTTCCAAATGGCGTTGATGATGTGGTACATTTTGAAGAAAAAGATGATCAGAAACTAACCCGGATGGGTGGTACTTCCGGTGCGAGCTTTCATGGTCATGGAGGTGGAAGACCAGATGAAAAAACAAATATCGGATTATACCTGGAAGAAGTAGATGATACTTTATGGGATGCAGTGTTGCACGATGAAACGGTTCCATTATTGGTAGCTGGTATTGAATATATGATTCCGATCTATCGGTCGGTAAGTGATTATAAATATGTGTGGCCCGAGGCTGTGGTGCGTGGGGCACTGGAACATGAAGATGAAACGCTGCTTTACCAGTTGGCTATGGAAAAGATGCAGCCTTACTTCAACCGTAAATATGACGATGCGAAAACAGATTATTTTAATAAGTCTGCGACTGCGCTTACCTCAGATGTACACTCTGTAATTATTCCGGCTGCTTATTATGGTCGGGTGCAAACACTATTTGTTGCGCGGAACGCACATTTCTGGGGATCCTTCAACGAGCAGGATAATCAGCTTACAGTAAATGCCGAACAAGGTCCAAATGATGAATGTCTTGTAAACAAAGCCATTGTTAAAACAATATTGAACGGCGGTAATGTTTTTCTTGTTGATCCTGAACAGGTGCCGGAAAATGCAGTGATGGCCGCTGTTCTCAGATATTAAAGGTTTGAGAAGATTTCCGATACATCAACTAAAAAGACCGCGATGAGCGGTCTTTTTTGTTGATGTAATCCGGGAGGAATTATTGCCAACCTCTTTCGGTGATCTTATTGAAATTCTCTACCTGGTTCATAAATTCACCAATGGTATTGTTTGCGTAGATTCCGTAAGCATCGGTTAATGTTCCTTTACGGCCATCCGTTGTTTCCAGCACGTATATGATCGACATATCGTCCGGATTAGACGGGCCTTCAAACCTGTAATAGTTTACCACCGAAACTTCATGGGGCTGATAAACCTGTTGATTGGTGATGCAAAGTATGCTGTCGGCATTCACAATCTGAAACTCGTCGGTAAACCCTTTCTCGTCTATTTTATCCATACACCGGGCTTCCGGTGCCATAACCGTTGTTTGATCATTTGCTTTTGAGTACATAGAGTGTTTTTTTTGCCGTTAGGCGGTTAAAATTGATCCTCTTATTTAATTTATCAATTCTTCTGCCAAGAATCTTACCTGCTCGGGGCCCCAACTTCCGGGACTTTACTCTCCTCCAGGTTTAGGCAGCTTCGTATTGATGTTTACCGGTGATCCAAAATCCGGCGTTCCATCCTGTTTCCAGGTAAAAGGTTGCATACGCGGACTGCGTGCATCGCCACAGCCCTGACCGCTGTTGCTGTTTGCATGATATAAGATCCAGTTTTCTTTATTGTCTGCAGACCTGAAAAAGGAGTTGTGCCCTGGTCCATACACCCCGTTTGCGGTGTTTTTTATAAAAACGGGTTCGGGGGACTTGAACAAGTCCTCCGGGTTCTCCGGGTCACCCCCGGTTTTTAAGGTCAGCATGCCCAATGCATATTCGTCGGTCCAGCATCCACTGGCCGAATAAATAAGAAACACCTTACCATCCGGGTTTACCAGGATCTCAGGCGCTTCGTTCACCGCCGGAGGTGCACCTGCCGATTCCCAGGCAAATTCCGGAGATGAAATCAATTTCCGTTTACCTGATAATGTCCATGGATCACTCATAACGGCAATGTATAAGCGTTGTGTTTTATCCGTTGCAGAAGCGTGACCGCTCCAGATAAAATAATTTTTGTTGTTTAGTGATAATATAGTTCCATCTATTGCAAAAAAGTCGGCATCCGGGTCTGCGATTTTCCCCCTGTCGGTCCAGGTACCGGTCCTCGGGTCCTCGCTGGCATTTTCCAATACAAAACTTCTTTGGGTCGAATGATCAGTGGAGGAGCCTGCAGTGTAATACAAATACCACTTGTTGTTGATAAAATGCAATTCGGGCGCCCAAACATTATAAGCGTTGGCTCCACCTGCGGGGGCGTTCCAAACGGTTTGGACTGAAGCATTTTTCAGCTCCGACATCTTTGTGGTCTTCCAGATTGACATCCTGTTACCCTGCGTATGTGTATAATAGTAGAACGCATCTTTTTTAATCACCCACGGATCGGGACCGGATGGTAACAATGGGTTGCTGAACTGCCCCGCTGTGTTGGCCGGCGGCGGTTCAGGTGTCGGGTTATCCGTACCATTTTTACCGCAGGATGCAATTGAAAGTAATGACGTAATTAATAACCACCAGGGAAACTGATTCATATGGTACCTCAAATTTGGATATTAGTAATTCGGGTTCTGCGTAAGGTTCGGATTCAGATCAATGTCCGTCTGTGGTATTGGATACCATTCGTGTTTGCCAACACGGAAGTTTTCAAATTCGGGATCTCTTACTGCAAGTGCCGGACTAAGATCTCCCCACCTGGCGAGATCAGCAAACCGCCAGCCCTCCCCTGAAAGTTCAACTATACGCTCATGTTTCAGCTGATCCAGAAACTGTTGTTGGTTAAGTCCGGGGCGGGTGGTAGAAAGCGGTAGCATGCCTGCTCTTTGTCTTACCTTATCGACATATGGATATGCTTCGGCAGTGCGGTTAAGACCGTTTAGTGCCTCAGCATACATCAATAACACGTCTGCGTAACGCACAACGCGGTAATTGTTTGGTGAATTGAAACTTTCAAAATCGCGCCAGTGATCGTTCAGTAATTTCCTGTACCAAACCTTCTTTGCGTCTCCGCCATTACCATATCGGCTGGTATGTGTTTCGCCGTAGATCATGGTGAAGTCCGGGCCCCGAACATCGGTGGAATCAAAAAGAAAAGTAGCGGCTAATCTTGGATCCCTTTCGCCGGCAGCAGTTTTTTCGACCAGGAAGGTGTCAACTACCCAACGTCTTGCTGCTCCATCCTGGAATCCGGGACCGCCACCCGGCGCATAAAATTTCGCGATGGAAGCGCCGGGATTCGGCCTCGCACCTTCATCCGCATCATTGTCGCTGTTTTCATCATCGCGAAGGGCAAACTGGATCTCAAAAACTGACTCCAGGTTGTTTTCCCGGGTGATCACAAAATTGTCGGAGTAGTTTGGCATGAGGTCGTAATTCGATGCCCCATCACCGGTAACCAACCATTCAAAAGCCGTTAATGCTTCCTGGTATTTTTTCTGTTGCAGGTACGTCTTTCCCAGCATGGCGTAAGCTGCTCCCCGGGTAGCTCGTCCCAGGTCGGCAGCGCCATAATTTTCTGGCAGGTCGGGAGCAGCTTCGGAAAAATCTTTAGCCACCTGCGCCCAGGCTTCTTCAGGGGTGGCATTTGGTGGTTGCAAACCTGGTTGTGATGGTTCCAAAATCAGGACCGGTCGGCCAAAGTATAAACTGAGATAGAAGTAAAAGAACCCTCTCAGGAATTTCGCCTCTGCCACGACGCGGCGTTGTTGTGTTTGGTCCATAGCAATGTCCGGTACGTAAGCTATCACCTGGTTTGCCCTGTATATGCCTTCGTACAGGTTCGACCAGGTATCAGCAGTGAGTCCGAAATTGTTATCGTTCATTGAGAAACTCATCAGGGTATTTAGGCCGCCATCTCCGCCAGAACCATAACCTTCATCAGCCTTTAACATGCCGTGGAAATATATGGCCCTTGAGAAGCCGGCATAACCCCGGTGAAATGTGCTGTACACTGCATTAAGCCCTTTTTCAGCATCTTCTGCGGTTTTCCAGAAGCTTACGATAGTGGGTTGATTAGGATTTGCTTCATCAAAATTTCTTCTGCATCCAACAATCAACAGGATCAGCGCCAGTGTGAATATTATCTTATGCATGATTCGTTTTTTTAGGTGACCAATCAGAATCCGATGGTTAAACCAACGGTAAGAATCCGGGATGAGGGATAATTGCCGGTGTCTACTCCCGGTTCGAGGTTGATGTTTGCACCAACGATATCCGGATCAAGTCCGTTGTAACCGGTCAGTGTGAAAAGATTCTGTCCGCTTACATAAATCCTTGAATCAGTTATACCAAGACGTGAGGTGACCACTGACGGTAATGCATAACCGATTTCAAGATTTCTTACACGTAGATAAGATCCATCTTCTATCCATCTGTCGGAATTACCGCGTGCATTGGATACGATTCCGCGGTCAACCTGGGGATCGCCGGGCTGCCCTGTAGAGTACGATACGCCAAGACGCGGAGTGCCGGTGTTAGGGGTAGACTCGGTCCAATACGTCAGGCCACGGCGGTAGTTGCTGTAGCCCATTGCATCAAGGTCACGAATAACATCGTTATAAATTTTCTGACCGGCCGCACCGTATAACTGCAGGTTCAGTGTAAACGATTTATAGCTGAGATTGAATTGCAATCCACCGGTGAGTTTCGGCCAGGGCGACCCTGCAAATGCACGGTCACGGTCATTTATATCATCGTCGCTTCCGCCATCAGTGATGTTGCGGTAACGGATATCGCCCGGCCTGGCATACGCTGCCTGGGCCTTGTGGTCATCAATTTCTTTTTGAGTCTGGAAGATCCCGTCGGTGAGCAACACATAATATTCGCCGATCGAGCGACCCACCTGTGAACGGGTGTTACCGGATTGAATATACTCGCGTGGCAAACCGGTTTCAGGGTCGATGCCCAGGTTGCCTAACTCGAGGATCCTGTTCCGGATAAAACTTAGGTTTGCACCGATGCTCCATTGCCAGTCGCCTGACATTCGCGGACGATAACCCAGTTCGAATTCGATTCCCCTGTTTTCAATAACACCGAGGTTAACAATCGGGCTGGCACCGATATTACCAAGATATCTTGGCAAAGGTTGTTCAATCAACACATCATCGGTTCTTGACCGGAACACTTCGACAGTGGCGGTAATGGTGTTGTTCAGGAGAGCAATGTCAAGTCCGATGTTCGCAGTTTTCTTTTCCTCCCATTTCAGACTTTCGTAAACAAGCCGCGTTTGAGTGGCGCCGGGATACGATTGCTGATCACTTCCAAACACGGCTCGTGGTGCCTGGTTAAGAAAGCCCGTGTACTGATACCTGCCGGCGTTTCCGGGCGGAAACCCGGCTACACCCAACACACCATAAGAACCGCGAAGTTTAAGATCGGAAATGAGCTCAGACTGGAAGAAATTTTCCTTGCTGATGCGCCATGCCAGCGCGCCGGAAGGGAAAAATCCACGACGTTCATTAGCAGAAAACAATGAATTTTTATCAGAACGGAAAGTAAAAGAAGCCAGGTACCGGTCTGAGTAATTATAATTCAACCGGCCAAAATAAGAATTGATATAGGTTTTGCCTTCAGAGCCACCTGCACCGAAAGCACCGCCAGCCGAATTGATGGTTGTAAAATAATTGCCGCCATAAATTGCAAGATTGGTCCTGCTGGCCAGGTTTCCATCATCCCTGATTACCTGGTCCGACAAACCAAACACTGCACTCAGTCCATGTTCACCAAATGATTTATTGAAGTTTAAGGTGTGTTCCAGTAAGGTACTCAGGTATTGCCCACGGGCATCATCAACCGAACTCGGACGTTCGGCCTGGTTTTGATACCAGATACCTGTTTTCCGAATGGTACGAGTCCGGTCAAAACTGGTTTCCCCTGCCACATTAAAACGATAGGTCAGAAAGCTTGCAAGCTTAACGTCCAGGAACACGTTTCCAAGCACTTTAAAGAAGCTGGATCTCGAGTTCCAAAGATCATTGATTGCAATTGGGTTACGGGAGAAGGTCCGTGCATTGTTGCTCCCAAAAGCATATCCGGATGGGTTTGCAGCGGTAACATATTGCTCACCTCTCACGGGAAGTATTGGGAGGTTGTTGAACAGGTCGTACCATGGATTGCCCACTTCAAAATTGCCTTGCACAGGACTGTTGCGGTTAGAGTTCGAGATCATAAGATTTTCAGTGATCTTAAAACGGCCTCTGGAAACTTCCGAATTGACCCGCAGTGCCGCTCGTTCAAAACTGTGACCAAGCAAAGTACCACGATCGTTCAGATATGAACCTGAAACCAGGATGCTGCTGTTTTTTCCACCACCGGACAAAGTGATGTTATAATCCTGTAATGAACCGGTTCGTAAAACCAGGTCGCTCCAGTCAGTGTTTGTTCCATTGTAGTTGGCAACATCCCCCTGTAAAGCATAGCCGGCATTCTGGTAAGCCCTGGTGTTTGTGGCAACATATTCTGTTGCATTCATCATGTCGTAGGTTTTCGGAACAACTGATGAACTGTAGCGGGCCGAGGCCGAAACTTTCAATGGTCCTTCCCTGCCCTTTTTAGTGGTAATGATAATTACCCCGTTGCCCGCGCGCGAACCATAGATTGCAGCAGCCGAGGCATCTTTCAAAACCTGTACACTCTCAATATCATTGGGATTTACCGTAGTGTTCGGATCGCTGAACATGCCGTCAATCACGTATAACGGGCTCGCAGAACCGAAAACGGTGCTTAAACCGCGGATGTTTACCACGGCTTCCTGACCAGGTGCGCCTCCTGTTCGCACTGTGACACCCGCGGCCTGTCCCTGGAGCTGCTCAGGAAGGGATCTCGATGCAAGTCTTTGTGTGTTTTCGGTACTGACAACGCTTGTGGCACCGGTGAGGTCACGTTTTTTCACCGTCTGGTAACCAATCACCACCACCTCGTTCAGAGAGGCGTCTGAAACGGATAGCACTTCATTCATTTCTGCGCCGGCAACCCGAGCCTCTTTGTTCTGGAAGCCAACTGAACTAAAAACGAGCGTGTCGCCCAATGCTGCCTGTACTGTAAAGCGGCCATTTTCATCTGTACTCACCGAACGTGCAGTGCCCTTTACATTAACAGTGGCGCCGATAATAGGCTCGCCTGTCGATGACCGCAGGGTGCCGCTGACTGAAGTCTGCGCAAAGGCCGCAGTGCTTAGCATACATAAGCAGAAAAAAGTCAGCACAGGAAAAAGCAATCGTTTTTTCATGATTAAATTTCATTTGGCAGTGAGAAATATAAATCCAGGTATGTGAATGCTTACTGTTATGAATGCAGTGCTAATATGGACAGAACTGTTACACTGTTCGCTGCCTTCGCAACGATAAGTTTAAATTTTTGCGGTGACCATCGGTTTGCGGCCATTGACGTTTTCCATCTCACGTATGTAGTCAAGCGCCTGTTGGATGGCATTCGCCCCATCCCCCATTGCTGCGGCCATACGTTTGGCAGAACCCATCCGCACATCACCAGCTACAAAAACGCCCGGGATATTTGTTTCCAGTGAAGCTGGTCGCCGGTCAAGGGGCCATGTTTCTTGAAAACGGGGATCCTCCTCAAGTTGGGGCCCGGTGATCAGGAATCCATTTGGATCCCGCAACAAAAGATCACTAACACATTCTGCATGAGGTTCACCGCCGATTAATAAGAAAAGGCTATCAAGTTTATTCACCCGGATTTCGCCTGTATTAACATCGCGGATCTCTATAGACTCAAGATAGTTGTCGCCGTTTACCCGCACAATTTCGCTATGATTCTGAATACATATGTTGTGAACATCGTGGATCTCACGTATGAGGTATTCTGACATTCGTCCTTCCAGTTCGCCCCCGCGGATAATCATATTCACCTGCGCGGCGTATCGCGAGAAGTACATGGCGGCCTGGCCGGCCGAATTGGCGCCACCAACCACGTAAACCACTTTCCCTTTATTCCTGCGGCCCTCAATCAAAGCCGCGCCATAATAAACACCGGCACCGGTGAGCCTGTCGGCGCCCGGTACATTCAATAACCTGTATTTAACTCCTGCCGCGACGATCAGGGCTTTCGCCTGGAAGGAAACTCCATTGGAAAGATGAAGACGGAGCAACTCATCGTCACGCTCCACCCGTTTTAATTCGACGGGAATTACGAATTCGACCCCAAACTTTTCTGCCTGCTCCCTGCTGGCGGCAGCAAAAGCTTCTCCCGTGATCCCTTTAGGATGGCCCAATACATTTTCAACGAGTGAAGTGGAACCTATTCTGCCACCCGGTGAATGCCGTTCGATCACAATTGTACTTAGACCTTCGGATCCTCCATATACTGCAGCGGTAAGTCCCGCAGGACCCGCTCCCATGACTGCAAGGTCGTAGCAAGTTTCTTTTGGGGCCTGGTTGAGACCTATTTTAGCGGCAACGGTGAACAACTGCGGATCTATTAATACCGTTCCATCAGGGAATTCGATGGCTGGTAAACATTCCTCCTTCGGACCTTCGGTGGTAAAAGGCAGATCATCCCCATTGGTTTCCCGGTAGTCAAAACTTACAAGATTTCGAAAAAGAAACTCCTTTAGTGTAAACCCGTTAGCATTTTCTTTGGAACTGTAGACAATAATTTTCTCTGGCATTGTAGAAATTCTGGGTTTCAGGCAATTACCCAAAACATATGCCCAGGGCGAAATCCCCATTTCGGAAGATTACCAAAACCGGAGATGGACCGGTTGATCCCGGTTTTTTATGTTGTTTCCTCGTGATAATCATCGTCGGTATTGATCTCCCATATATTTGACTTGTCATGCCGGTTAGCAACGATGTTATCTACTGCTGCCATTGCAGTCAGCATGCTGTGATCACTGTTGTTATAGCGATGCATACCGTTTCTTCCTACAGGAAACAAGTTGGTAATACGGTCAAGATGTGTCCGCACTTTTTGGAACGCTTCATAAGCTCCGTAATAAGAGGGATAGGCTTTTGGTACGCGCACAACCACATGATCAATTATATCACCAGATTGTAGAACGCCGATTGATTCCATTTCAGCTATCGCGACATCAGCAAGTTCTTTATCGGTAAGTTTCCAGAAGGGTTCATCATCATCACAAAAATATTCAACGCCAATCCACCTGGTATCGGGATCATCAATCATACCAGGACTCCAGTTATGAAAAAATTGAATTCTTCCTGCGCGTATACCCCCATCCTGCACATAAATCCAGTTATCAGTGATGTCTGAACCATCATCATCTTTTAAAGTAAGTTGATTTGCCAGTAAACCAACTATGAGGAAGTCGCGGTATTCAAGCCGTGAAGCGATTTCTGTAACTACCGGATCGGTCTGGAGGCCATGGCTTATCGCCACCAGTTCTTTAACAGGCATAGTGGAAAAAAAGTAATCGCCCTGGTAGGTTGCAACTTCACCGGCAGCGTTTCGGACATCTAGAGAATGAATGGTGTGTTTACCATCACCCATTATACCCACAACCTTGCTGTTTAAGATTATTTTACCTCCCCGCCGCGTTATTTCATCTGCAACTGTTTGCCATAACTGGCCAGGTCCGTATTTCGGATAAAGAAATTGTTCAATCAGACTTGTACTTGTTCGCTGTTGTGTGATGGATTTGTCCGGAAAAAATGTTGATTTCAATGCATGCCGGATCAACCTGCCCACATTCAGATTTTTTACTCTTTGCTGCCCCCAGGATGCCGGAATCTGGTTACAAGGCACGCCCCACACTTTTTCGGTGTAGTCTCTGAAAAATGTTTGATAGAGTTCGGTACCAAACCTGTTAATAAAAAAATCCTCCAGCGATGTTTCGGGAGAAACAGGGAACAACTTTGCACGTGCATAAGATGCACCGGTTTTTAATGTTTTAGCAAAACCCAGTTTCGACAAAGTTGAACCTGTAAGTTTCAAGGGATAATCGAACAGTTCACCATTGTAAAAGATTCTTGACTTTCGTTTCCGGATCAGCATTACGTTACGTGCTGATGTTGATTGCCCCCCTTCGATTTGGAACGCCGCTTTTTTATTTTGATAGCTTATAGTAAGCGCTTCATCTTCGCCGGTGGTCTGTAACGGTAAAAAATTCAGCCACCATTGAATAATCTTTTCTGATTTTGAAAAAAAACGATGTCCCCCGATATCAATCTTATTTCCTTTGAAGTCAACCGTTTTTGATATGCCTCCTACCTGTTTGTCGGCTTCAATTACCACGGGAACGATATCGGTTCTTGTAAGCAATTCGTACGCTGCTGTGAGCCCGGCCGGACCTGCGCCGATTATTATTGCTGTTTTCATACGGGTCCTTGTTGTTTATACGAGAATAAAATGCCAAAAAATGATCCATACAATATGTATTCGCCAATGGTGTGTTGCATTGGAAATATAGAAACAGGCAGTCCGTTAAAGAACATGCCAATCAAAACACCAATGGTTAAGATCAGGGGAAAAGACCGATGATAAAAAGCTGCGACGAGCAATAAAGGAAAGGACCATTGAGCTGCATAATAATGAAACCTGTGTACGGGCGAAAAATAATCAGTGGTCATGTGCAGTAGAAAACCAAACAGTGCTAAAGTGAAAAGTTCAGGTTGATTCTTTAATGGAAATTTTTTCAAATATACGAAGGTCAATATGACCAGGCTTGCAATAAGCAATGAAGAAAGAAAAGTTATTGATATCCGTGTGCCTGTTATTTTGTTTATAAGTACAAATACATTTGTTGCAGCCGGCTGATTTTTATACCATCCTTTTCTGACGGCAGTTGAGATGTCGGCCCGTTGCCAGCCGTCGATCGAAGAAAGCAATGGCAAACTATCCCTTTCACGCAATTCGGGTAAAATTCCCTGGTGTGACCTGATATGATCTTTCACTGCTGCAGAATAGTCGCGCCAGTATTGAGTTTGTTTTCCCGAAAAAGCAAATATGATGGTAACGACCGCACCCGCCGTGAGCGTCAGAAGATAACGTTTCGAACAGTTTACTGCGAATAAAACAAAAGGTGCGAGGTATAACAGCAGTGTGATCTTTATCAATATCAGCGATACCCCGAATACTCCTGCAAAAAATGCCGGCACCAGATACCTGTTGTTATATAGCGAAACGAACAAAAGCATGGCAAACAATGCGATCACAAAATACATCTGACCATTATAAACACTTTCAGTCCAGGCGGAAGTAAACAGGAAAAGGATTCCGGCAGTAATGGTCAGCCGCTTTTGCAGAGTAGATCCTGCGATCTTGTAGCTGCAAACAATTATAATAGCATGTGCAAGATAGGCAAACACCAACCAGAGCCAGGCTATGGTTTTTTGTGGAAATTTTGAGAGAGGCACCATCATCTGGTGGAAAAACGGTGTGGCGGTAACGTTCGAGATCTTTGAAACGGGGCTGTTATTGTTCCAGTCGTAAAACCGTTCGTCGTTGCCTGTTTTCCAGTGATAAAAATAAGGTGATACACCATCGGATTGCAGACGAGCCCCTACAACACGATTACGGAGATCGCCGGGATATTGTTCAGTAAGGTTGGTGTCACGCACGATACACCAGGCACAGGCCAACACAGCAGCAAATACAAACAGAAAGTGTCTCCACCTGGGTTGTATGAGGTTCATTCACACAATGATAAAAAAAAATGCCTGTAAAGGCATTTAATATAATTGGTAACGATCGCTTATGGTAAGCTAGACTTCAGTGTTTAGTTTTTCCAACTGCTTTTCATCTTTATCAATCTTTTTCCTGAGGTTCCGGATATCTTTCTCTATGCTGGTTTTTCGACTATCTGCTTTTCTTGCGCGTTTGGCCGCTTTTTGCGCTTTCCTGGCTGCCTTAGCTGCACGTTTTGCGGCTTTTTTGTTATTGGTATTGTCCTGCAACCTATCAGCTGCGTCCCGGTTTTTATTTGCCGATGCCTGCGATTGCATCAGGCTGTTATCAAGTGCCTCAGTTTGTTTAACGAGGTCCTTTTCAAGAATGTCTAACCGGGCACGATTATCAGCCAGCCGTTTTTCAATCGTCTCTATTTTTTGCAGTCTTTTAAAAATTGCAGCAGAATCAATAACCTTCAGGTCCTGTGCCTGTGTAAAAAACCCGGCTATAGCCAAGAGCGCGGTGATCAGTTGTTTTCTCATAATGTTTGGTTTAATCATCTTCTACTCTTACAACAACAATCTTTCTAATATGTTTCCTGCTATTTCTGTGCCATCATGCTTAATTTGCAGTTGTAATGTATTTGCTTAACCGATCTTACCTGATTTTCGTTGTATTGCTAATGACCTGGGGTTGTTCTTCTCCGGAGGCTCCGAAGGCAAAAGCCGCTCTGATGCCAGGTTTTAAGAATTTGCTGTTAAACGATACCAGTGGAAATCGGCTTGAACACGACGAATTTGCAGGTAAAGCCGTGGTTGTGAATGTCTGGGCAACCTGGTGCAAGCCCTGCCGGGAGGAAATGCCCTCATTTGCCAGTGCCATCAGAACCATCAATGATACCAGTATCGCGTTTCTGTTTGTGTCTCCAGAAGAAACCAGCGAAATCATCAACTTCATAGCGGGTAATGATTACCCGTTCACCTACGCGCAGTTGGTGAACCCAACCGAGTTCAGGGTAATGGCACTGCCAACTACCATGATTTTTGACAGGACTGGGAAAATGGTGTTTTCCGAGATGGGATACCGCCAGTGGGACACCCCTGAAAACATCGGACTAATCAGAAAAAAATGTCAATGAAATTTTACATAGCGGTCTTTCTTTTTGTCTGGACGCTTACGGCCTGCTCGGCTAACAAAAAAGCTCCTTTAACGGTTGTGGTTTCCGTGCCTGGACCCGCGGGCGATTCTACCAGCGAACCCTATCTGTTTACCGATCCGGCAGGCGCTGTTTACATGTCATGGATTCAAAAAAACAAATCGACAGCTACCCTTTGGTTTTCAAGATATGCCGAAAAACGATGGTTCGAACCCATAGCTATTGCATCCGGTGACAACTGGTTTATCAACTGGGCCGATTACCCGGTTATAGCGAGCGATGGTAAGGGTAACCTGCTTGCTCATTTTCTCCAGAAAAGTGATACTGCAAAGTTTACATATGACGTGAAAATACTCGCTTCGAACGATTCAGGTAAAACCTGGAGTAAGCCCGTGAGTTTGCATGACGATGGTATTCGGGCAGAACACGGGTTTGTTTCCATGGCGCCTTATGGCGACAACTTTGCAGTTTCCTGGCTCGATGGCAGAAATGCCGCGGCACAGGAGGGCCATGCCGGTCATCATGGGCAAATGACGGTAAGAGCCGCCATACTTAATAAAAAGGGCGAGAAACTTTCGGATACAGAGCTGGATAACAGGGTGTGCGACTGTTGTCAGACCCGACTCACCGTTGCTGATTCCGGGCCCGTGATCGTATATCGCGACCGATCCGAATCTGAGATCCGGGACATGTCCGTAGTACGTTATGTGAATAATGAATGGACCGCTCCTCAAACATTGTTTCCGGATAACTGGAAAATTGAAGGCTGCCCTGTAAATGGTCCGGCAGTTGACGCGGTTGAAAACGCCATTGGTGTTGCCTGGTTCACGATGCCAGGTAATACGCCCGCGGTTCGGTTTATGTTTTCAGATGATGGAGGACAAAGTTTTGGCGACCCAATAAGGATCGATGAAGGTGAACCAATCGGTCGGGTTGATGTAGTGTTGACAGATGCCAGCACTGCCGTGGTTTGTTGGATGGAAGGAAGCGACATCAAAGCGGTTACAGTTCATAAAGATGGTACCCGTGAGCCTGCCGTTCTGATTGCATCTTCTTCTGCTGCACGATCGGCGGGATTTCCACAGATGACAAAATCGGGGGAAGATTTACTGTTTGCCTGGACCGACGATGTGTCAAAGAAAATAAAAATGGCTACTCTGTCAAGGTCACATAAAGAGTAGCCATCAAATTATAGTTTCTCTGCAAAGAAACCTGCTCTTTCAACTGCGGGTTTTACTTTTTCTGCGTCTTCACTGGTTGTAACTGTAAGTATTTTTTCAGGAGAAGTAATATCAACTTTCCACCTGCCTGCTCCGACCGCCTGGTCAAGTTCCGGTTTCACTTTTTCAATGCAACCTCCGCACTTGATGTTGGTTTTGAATTGTAAGTTTTCCATTTTTTTCTGTTTTATTGATACCGCTAAATTACACATCAATAATTGCTGTATGTTGTATTATAACGGTTCTGATTTATATAATTGTTGTTTTATAAACCTGCGTATTTTAACCTGAGACTATTTGCCACAACACTCACAGAACTCAGCGCCATGGCAGCACCGGCAAGCATAGGGTCCAATAGAAAGCCGTTCACGGGGTATAAAATACCTGCTGCAATGGGTATGCCGATCACATTGTAAATAAATGCCCAGAACAGGTTTTGTTTGATCGTTTTAATTGTTTTTGCTGATAATGACAATGCCTTTGGTACGCTTTGAAGATCCGAAGATATAAGAGTTAGTCCTGCAATATCCATGGCGATATCACTACCCTTTCCCATGGCTATACTGAGATCTGCCTCTGCCAGGGCCTGGCTGTCGTTGATACCATCTCCCACCATCGCAACGATCTTACCTTGCTGTTGCAACTCTTTTACAAAAGCAGCTTTTCTTTCTGGTAATACATCACCTTCATAATAATCGATGTTCAATTTCTGTGCAACAGCTTTTGCGGTGTGAATGTTGTCGCCCGTCAGCATAAAAACTTTGATCCCTTTTGACTTTAAAGAGCTGACTGCCGCGGCCGATGAGGGTTTGACAGGATCAGCTATGGCAATAATACCAACCGCCTGTTCACCAGCTGCCAACACAATCACGGTCCTGGCCCCGTGCTGCCATTCCGTAATGAGTGAGGAGAGTTTTTGACTCACCCTGATTTTATGTTCGAGCATCAGTGCAGGATTTCCAGCCAGGTAGGTCATGTCTTCAAATCTTGCAACAACACCTTTACCGGTAATGCTTTTAAAGTCAGATATGACTACGGATTGAACATGATCTTGTTTCAGTTTACGCGTGATTGCCTCCGCAAGCGGGTGTTCTGATTGCATCTCCATTGCTAACAGGATCGAAAACAGCTCACCCTGGTCGGTTTTGTTTTCGAAATACATTTCTACCACTTCAGGTCTGCCTTCAGTAATGGTTCCGGTTTTATCAAGAATCACTGCATTCACTTTATGTGCTCTTTCAAGACTTTCTGCATCACGGACGAGAATGTTGTTTTCCGCACCCTTTCCTACCCCTACCATGATGGCTGTTGGTGTTGCGAGCCCAAGTGCACAAGGACAGGCAATTACCAATACCGTGATCGAAGTAAGTAATGCATGTGTAAATGCATTTTCACCTCCGGACAATATCCAAACCAGAAAGGTGAGCAACGAGATACCGATGACAATAGGAACAAATATCCCTGCTATTTTATCTACCATACGTTGTACCGGCGCTTTGCTACCCTGCGCCTCCCGGACCACACGGATGATTCGTGCCAGCACCGTATCAGCACCAACTTCGCTGGCGGTAAATCTGAAACTGCCTTTTTGATTGAAGGTTCCTGCAAAAACTTTTTCACCCGGTTTTTTTTCTGCCGGCATAGGTTCGCCGGTGATCATACTTTCATCAACGAACGAATGGCCATAAACGATGCTTCCATCAACAGCGATCCGCTCGCCTGGTTTTACCAACAATTCATCACCTATCGCTACATCATGAACAGGTGTTTCAACAATGCTGCCATCTGTGAGTACGCGGGATACCGTATCTGGTTGTAAACCCATCAATTTCTTTAATGCTGAAGTAGTATTTGACTTTGCCCGCTCTTCCAGCAATTTTCCTAACGATATAAATGCAATCACAACGCCCGCCGCTTCGAAGTAAACGTGAGCATGTAAACCTCTCTCGTGCCAGAACGATGGAAAAACAGTGTTGAAGGTGCTGAAAACAAATGCTATCCCCGTGCTAAGGGCAACAAGCGTGTCCATATTTGCTTTTCCATGTCGCGCCTGTTTAACCGCGTTTATAAAAAATTGTCTGCCGAAATAAAACACGATTGGTGCAGACAGTAACATCATTATCCAGTTTACATAAGGGAGGTTCATGAAAAACATGCCGAGTATTACCAGGGGAATTGCAAGTGCAACCGACCAGGTGGTGCTGCGTTTTAATAACTGGTATCGCTGCTCGTGAATCGCGGCCACCTGTTCTTCACGATCATCTGATTCAGGAATTATATCGTAACCTATGCTTTTCAGCACCCGTTGAAACTCATTTGCACCAACTACTGCCGGATCAAACTCAACCATGGCTTCCTGGTTGGCATAATTCACACCTGCCTTCTGAACACCTTCAAGAGAGTTTAACATCGACTCAACGCTCACTGCACACGCGGCACAGGTCATTCCAAGCACCGG
This sequence comes from Bacteroidota bacterium, assembly GCA_023416995.1. GTDB lineage: Bacteria > Bacteroidota > Bacteroidia > Chitinophagales > Chitinophagaceae > DATHKG01. The sequence continues at coordinate 116,161 of JAEZGI010000032.1, read as the reverse complement.
GTATGTTTGTTTTATTAAAGCACCTCCGGTTTTTCCCCGTATTGTGTATCGATCTGGCTTCATCTTAATTTTTTGTTTAAAGTTACGGCGGTGCAGAAGCATGAGCGTTATACAATAGTTGGTTGTTCTTACATAATTAGGTGGGCATGCTTGTTGAAACATCTGCAGAAATAACATTATATGGATAGCATAAATAAACAGCAACCAGAAAAAAACCGTGAAAATCTTAGCACTGCCGGGGCGGTGGCCAAACTAAAAGAACTCGTAAAAAGTGCAAAAAGCTGTTTTTTCTGCACAGCAAGCGGCACAGGACCATCTGCAGGCGTAAGACCAATGAGTGTGCAACAGATATCCGATGATGGTATACTGTGGTTTCTGAGTGCAAATGACAGTTATAAAAACAAAGAGATCTCCGCAGATCCCAACGTGAGACTGTATTTTCAGGGCTCTGCACATTCAGATTTTCTGTTTCTTGAAGGAAAGGCAACCATAAGTTATGACCGTGTGAAAATTGATGAACTCTGGGAACCGGTACTCAAAACCTGGTTCACTGAAGGAAAAGACGATCCGAGAATATCGGTGATCAGGTTTGATCCCGCAGGTGGTTACTACTGGGATAACAAACATGGTAACGCTGTCGCGGGAGTTAAGATGTTAATTGGTGCAGCTATCGGCAAAACCCTTGATGACTCTATTGAAGGAAAACTCGATGTTTGATGATGAAAGGTGAATCGGGTAAGATGTCCCGGATCAAATCCTGCTATGATCCTTTAAAATCGTTTGATTAATTTCGTGTAATGAGTAAAGTCCGTATGCCGGATGAAAAACGCGGTACACGTAAACTTAATGAGCGCCCCACCTGGAAAGAAAAATTTGCGGCAATGCGTAACCTGCCGCGATTTTTCCGGATGGTCTGGCAAACCAGTCCCAGGCTGACAATGGCCAACGGTATACTGCGTATCCTTAAATCCGCTATGCCCGTTGCCATTCTGTATGTAGGTAAGCTCATCATCGATGAGGTTGTTGCACTAAGCACGACGAACCGTGGCGGCTCACAGAATTTCTTATGGCAGTTGGTTGCTGCTGAATTTGCATTGGCCGTCGCATCAGACGGACTTAACCGTGCGATATCGCTGGTGGATTCATTGTTGGGAAACCTGTTTTCAAATCATACTTCTGTCAGGATCATGGAACATGCTTCCACCCTCGATCTTGACCAGTTTGAAGACTCAGCATTTTATGACAAACTGGAACGCGCGCGTCAACAAACTGTGGGGCGCACCATTTTGCTTTCGCAGGTGCTGACACAGGTACAGGATGTTGTTACCATGGGTTTTTTGGCAGTGGGTTTAATGACCTTTAATCCCTGGCTGATCTTACTGCTGATTGTTGCCATCGTGCCGGCGTTTATGGGTGAATCGTATTTCAACGACAGGAGTTATGCCCTCACCCGGGGGCAAACACCTGAACGCAGAGAGCTTGATTATGTAAGATATCTTGGTGCGAGTGATGAAACGGCAAAAGAGGTTAAGATATTTAATCTTTCCGGTTTTCTTATTAAACGATTTAAGACGCTATCAGACAAGTTCTACCGTGATAATAAAAACCTTGTGGTAAAGCGATCCGCCTGGGGAACTGTTTTCGCGATAATTGGGAGCGCCGGATATTATGCTGCTTATATCTTTATGATCTTTCGAACGGCCAGTGGAGCGCTTTCTATTGGTGATCTTACTTTTCTTGCAGGCTCATTCAGACAGTTGCGTGGTTTATTAGAAGGCATTCTGAACAGGTTTACAAGTGTATCGCAGGGAGCGATTTACCTGCAGGATTTTTTTGAATTTTTTGAGATCAAACCGCGGATCATTATAGCCACAAAGCCTTTACCATTTCCCAATCCTATCAAACAGGGGTTTGTATTTGAAAATGTCGGGTTTAAATACGCACATTCAGATCGCTGGGCCAACCGGCATTTGAGTTTTGAATTAAAAGCCGGTGAGAAGCTGGCACTGGTTGGTGAAAATGGTGCAGGTAAAACTACACTTGTAAAATTGATGGTTCGGTTATACGACCCCGTTGAAGGTCGCATATTGCTGGATGGTGTTGATCTGCGGGAGTATGATATTAATGAGCTTCGGTTGAATACGGGAATTATTTTCCAGGATTATATACGCTACCAGATGAGTTTTGCCCAGAACATCGCTGTGGGTAACATCCTGGAAGAATCGAACCGGTCGTTGATCCAACAGGCGGCTGAGAAAAGTCTGGCTGACCTGCTGGCACGTAAGCTGCCCGGTAGCTATGACCAGGCGTTGGGAAGAAGATTTAATAACGGCGTTGAATTATCGGGTGGTGAGTGGCAGAAAATTGCCCTCGCCCGTGCGTATATGAAAGATGCACAATTGCTGGTACTTGATGAACCCACCAGTGCGCTGGATGCCCGTGCAGAATACGAGGTGTTTCAACGTTTCGCCGAACTTACCTCCGGTAAATCAGCTGTGCTGATCTCTCACCGGTTTTCAACTGTCCGTATGGCCGACAGGATACTAGTACTGGAACGCGGGGAATTGATTGAATCGGGATCACACGAAGAGCTGCTTGGCCAACAGGGCCGGTATGCCGAACTCTTCCAGCTTCAGGCACAGGGCTATCGTTAATTAACTACCGTCAGAATATAAGTTTCCCCTTTTTGGGTATCAATGCTCAGCACATAGCCATGTTCATCTTTTTGAGATTTAAGATTGCTTTGAGAAACCGCCAATGCAACAGAGGACCTCACAATACATTTACCGCCGGTTTCTGAACGAATAGTAGCTGAAGTGAGCTGCCGGTTTTTCCAGTTAATGCCAACGGTAAAGTTTCCACGTGCCTTTAAACCTTTAACAGACCCTTCTTTCCAAACATCGGGTAACGCCGGCAGAAGATGGATCTCGCCGAGATGGCTCTGTAATAACATTTCAGCCATGCCCGCTGTTCCACCAAAATTTCCGTCAATCTGAAATGGCGGATGTGCATCAAAAAAGTTTGGATAAGTGCCACCTCCGCCGTTATACTTTGTGCCACTGGCACCAGTGTATTTTAGAAGTTGTCTTAACAAAAGATGTGCGTGGTTTCCATCAAGCAGCCTTGCCCAGAAGTTTATCTTCCATGCTTTGCTCCACCCGGTTCCGTCATCACCGCGAAGCTCAAGTGTTTTACGCGCAGCAGCGGCGTAAGATGGCGTTGTAACCGGTGCGATCTGCCGACCCGGATGCAAACCAAACAGGTGAGACACATGCCGGTGACGGGGATCGACGTCTTCATAATCTTTTGACCATTCCTGGAGATTACCTTTTTTGCCGATCTGCAGTGGGAACAATTTTGAACGAGCTTCAATCAGGCTGTCGCGGAAGTTTTTGTCTGTTTCAAGTGCAGTACTTGCTTCAATAAGGTTAGTAAATAAATCCCAGATAATCGACATATCCATGGAGGTAGCCACTCCTATTTCTGAGGTTTTCCCATTGCCATAAATAAAATCGTTTTCCGGTGATGTAGAAGGAGCCATCACGAGATAGCCATTTTTATCAGGGATCAGAAAGTTCAGACAAAAAGCTGCTGCCTCTTTCATAACCGGGTACGCACGGGTGCGCAAAAACTTTGTATCACGTGTAAAGGCATAATGTTCCCACAGATGCTGGCACAGCCAGTTGCCACCTTGCGGCCAGTTTGCCCATTTAGGATCACCCTGACCCTTATCCCCAACGGGATTGCTTACTGCCCAGATATCACTGTTATGATGCGCCACCCACCCTTTCATGTTGTAAAATTCCGCCGCGGTCCTTTTGCCTGTGACTGAAATATGTTCAATAAGATCAAATAACGGCAGATGCATCTCCGGAAGATTTGTGATTTCTGCCGGCCAATAATTCATTTGAGTGTTGATGTTAATGGTGTAGTTGGAACTCCATGGGGCGCGGAATTCCTTGTTCCATAATCCCTGCAGATTGGCGGGCATGCCTCCCGGACGCGAAGAAGAAATTAGCAGGTACCGGCCATAATTGAAATATAAAGCTTCTACACCCGGATCATAAGCGCCATCGCTATATGCTTCCAGTCGCTTGTCGCTTGGTAAGACAGCGTTCTTATTAAAATTGCTTGTGTCTTTTAATGCCAACGCAACCCGGTTATAAAACTTTTGATAATCTTTTTGATGATTGCCTAATAGTGCAGAAAATGTTTTTCCGTCTGACTTACGTATATAGGAATCGGCAAGTTGCTTTTCGTCTTTCCCTTCCGAAAGGGGGCACTTATCAAAGCCGTTGAAGCTGGTTGCAGCGGTTATATACAGCACTACCTCCGTCGCCTTACGAACATGTATACCCGAAGTATCTGTATGAATGGTTCCCCCGGTGTTTTTTGCTTTAACGATCATCTGGAAACGCATACCTGCACAATTGCGGTCAGTGTCTTCCCAGATAACCGGAGTTTTGTTTCGGTTATAATAATTCGGGTCAACATGTGCCGGTGCCCTGCCACTCATTGTAAGCTGGTTATTGGCTTCAGTTGCAAGCTGGTATCTTAACTGGCTGTTTGTTGAAATATTGAGATTCAGCTTACCTGCCACATTTGACCTAAGGCGCACGATAATAAGCTGATCAGGTGCCGATGCAAATACCTCCCTCGTATAGCGCGTTCCATCTTTCACAAACACCGTGGTGGCCACAGCATTCTTAAGATTAAGATCACGATAATAAGTGGAAGTTAGGCTGTCTTTGAAGCCATAATCAATGGTGAGGTTCGCTAATGGCATATAGGATTCCGTGTACAATCCCTGCATTTTTTTCGCCAGCGCTGCTGCCTGCTCGAAATCTTCATCTTCCATCAATACTTTCCTGATACGAGGCAGATAGGCTGCTGCTCCAGGATTAATCGTGTCCGGAACCGGTCCGCCCGACCATAAAGTACTTTCATTAAGCATCAGAACTTCCTTGCGGGGATCGCCAAATATCATGGCACCCAAACGGCCATTACCAACAGGCAGGGCCTCTGTCCAAGTTCTGGCCGGTTGTTGATACCAGAGTTTGTGGTTGTCCTGGGCAAAAATTGAAGCCGGGAGTATTAACAACAGAACGAGCAATCGTTTTTTCATATAGTGCCAAAAATAATGAAATCAGGCACTTAAATACTCAAATACCAGGCAATGGTAACCCAGAACTGCTGCGCGTTAATACTCTTATTAAATTCATTAATACGGTATTCAAAACCGAGTTCAATCTTGTTGTCGTCTGATGCATTGTAGCCACCGGCAACCGATGCTCTTATTTCGAGATCAGGGCTTTCGTCGGACCAGATGCCAAGATATTCATTGGAAAGTTTGCCATAAAATTCTTTAGGATCGATCTGGAACCCGTTAAATGGTTTTTCCGCACTTAAACGATAACGTAGCCGGTATTCAGCGGCTTCGTCTGACCGAAAGGTTTGATCGGTTACGACCCGATGTGCCAGGCGCGCTGCGTCGAGCTGCCGAACATGGTTGAATTGCTGAATAAAACGATGTGCGAGTTTTCCATCTTCAAGGCGGGTTAGATAACCGAGACCTATGGTGTTGTCGGCGGAAAGCTTTCGGGTTAAGACAAGTGCCAGGTCGGTACGTTCATACCTGATACTATTGTTCTTTACTTCACCCGGTTCAAGTTCAGAAAAGATCTGTCTTGATTCAAGTTTTACATTCAGCTTGTAAAGTTTGTTGACCTTGAAATCAACATTTGCCTGCGTCAGGGTTCCGGCCATGTAATGGTTCTGAGATGCAGCCAGGAAAGGCTGTATCATGAGAACGGTGATGATTCTATAACGGACCGGTATATGTCGCAGCACCATAATTTGCCTCATTAGCTGTCGCATCGGTTTTCGCATCAGTAAATCAGATTACTTGCATTGGATTGAATAATCTCACGAAGGGAAGTCAGTTTTCCGTCCTTATCGGCTTGTGCTTCGTAGTAAAGTGTCATGTCTTTTCTTTTGCCCCGGATAACAAGTTCGTAACGGATCTGAGGAGTTTTAGAATCTATGCCCTCTTCGATTGCCTGTTTGAGTTGTTTTTCGCTGCCTCTCCATTGTATTTGCGTTTTCACGACGCGATACCGGCTGAATGAGTCTTCAAGCGCTTTGCTCAATTTTTCTCTTGCATCTTTTGGGATATCCCCCAGTTTACCCAGCAGTTCAATATCTTCCAGTTTACCAGTACTGTCGAATTCAACACTGTATCGTCTTCCCTTGTATTTGAATTTGCCTTCGATAGTGGTTCCCTGCAGACTTTGTTCGCCGTGCCAGACAGGCTTTACATTTTCAAATAAACGGGAAATCAGCTCAGCCGCTTGTTTTGGGACTGCGTTTGGTTTGATATGATATTCACGCTCAAGTTTCTTCTGCGCGTAGCCGGGATTCAACAATGCACCGGCAATTATAAAAATGATATGTAAGACGAGAAACTTCTTCACTTTTTTCTATTTAACGAACTGAAAACAATGCTTTGGAATATACGACCCAAAACCGTTCCATCTTATTTAGCCTTTCCTTTTTCCCGGATCTGGCGGAACTCTGAACCCTCTTTCCACTCAACCATCCTGTTTTCGTTTGCTAACCGGCTGCCCACCATAAACAGCAATTGCAGGTCCGCTATCGCGCCTTTAAGGTTCCAGGTGCCCGGATCTACTTCGTCAGAGGGCCGGTGATAATGTTTGTCGCGATATTCTGCTTCCATTTTTTCACCCCACGCGGTGCCCTTGCCTGGGAAATCCACACCGCGTTTGGTATACAGAGCCGGGATGCCGGCCTTCGCAAAATTAAAATGGTCCGAGCGGTAATAATATCCCGCTTCCGGGTGGGTTTCATAAGCCAACACCCTCCCTTGTTTTTTGGCCGCGTCGGCGAGGTAATCTTCCAATTCGGATTGCCCTTTACCAATCGTGATAATGTCGTTGGTCACATCGAATGGGTTTAGACCGTCCATATTTATATTAGCAACTGTTTTATCCGCAGGAAACACCGGGTTTTGCGCATAAAATGCCGATCCCCACAATCCCTGTTCTTCTGCTGTGACTGCCAGGAAAACGATGGTTCTTTCCGGTGCCGTTTTAAGTGATTTGAATACCCGGCCCAATTCAAGAAGACCAGCTGTACCAGTAGCGTTGTCTAATGCACCATTGTAAATAGAATCTCCTTTTTCATCTGGACTGCCTATGCCGAAATGATCCCAATGCGCCGAATAAACGATCACCTCATCAGGTCTTTTACTGCCCTGGACTTTGGCAATCACATTGTGCGACTTACTATAAGTTGATTTAACCGTCATTGATGTGGAGAGCCGGAGATTAAGAGGCATTGCTTTGAAGCCTCTGACGTTCGCCCTTTTTAACTGTGTGCTGTCTAAACCCGCAGCACTTAATAACCGGTTGGCCGCGGGTTCGCTGATCCAACCGATAACATCACAATTTTTGATATCCTTTCCTCGCTTATCGAGCTGCAATCTGGGCGTGTTGAAGCCATTTTGTTGCACTATAAACGGATAACTTGCGGCTGCGGTGTTGTGAACAATAATGCATCCTTTTGCGCCCTGGCGGGCAGCTTCTTCAAATTTATAGGTCCATCTTCCGTAATAGGTCATCTCCGCCCCTTTGAATAAGCTGGTGTCACCTATCCAAAAACCGGGATCATTGACCATCACCATAACAACCTTTCCTTTTACATCGAGTCCTTCGTAGTCGTTCCAGTTATACTCGGGCGCCACAACACCAAAACCGGCGAAAACCAACTCGGTTGCGTTAAGGGAAATTTCAGGATCAGTTTTGTCTGTCCAGATAACATAATCGTCATAGGCCTTCAAACTAAAGCTGTTCGTTTCTCCTTCCACACGCATAGAAGGTGCGGCAGTGGCAAGTATATTTACCATAGGTACTTCCTGCAGGTAACTGTTGCCATTTCCGGGTTCAAGACCCAATTCGCGGAATTTGTTTTCGAGGTAAGAAATGGTTTTTGTTTCTCCTTCTGTAAAAGGCATCCGGCCAAGAAAGCTGTCTGATGAAAGAATATTTACATAAGACAGCAGGGAGTCTGCCTTAAAAGCAGCGATGGCATCGTCAGAAACATTTTCAGAATTATTATTTTCTGAACAGGAAGCAACAAAACCGGCAGCAAAGAAAAACGCTGCCGCACGTAACCAGGTTATCATGGTAAATAGTTGAGGTTAACAGATATCGGACAATTTACCACGAATACTTCATACCTATTCAATCAACGTGTTTTCATTTTACTAAAGATAGTTAATCCCGCACCAAATGCTGCAATAAGGGCAAATGGTAAGGCGACCTTTTTCTTATTAACCGGTTTCTTCCATCCACCATGTACACTGGTGCCGAAATCAACAGTAGTTAATACATTTCCCGGGGTTGTTGGAATCGGATCTGCATGGTTTATATATTTTCGTATACCGGTAGCAGTTATACTGCGGGTTAGTCGTGGAAATAAGGCATATGCTAACCGGAGAAAACCTGATGAAGCAACCACATGGTCACGTTCGCAAGGTGTATTAATTCTTTTAACAACGGTCCGCGCGACAACAAACGGATCGTAAAGTGGTGGTGCGGGAACAATTCTTTTCCCTGTGTAATTTGCTGCGTGTTGTATGCCCGGAGTGTCGAGAAATGGCGGGTATAAATCAACCACATGAATATCCGGGTGGTTTGAGAGTTCACCTTTTAAGGATTCAGAAAAACCACGCAAACCAAATTTGCTGGCAGTATATGCGGCGGCATAAGGTGTGGGAAGCCAGCAACCAATGGATATGTTATTGATAAGCACACCAAAACCCTGATCCTTGAAGTAGGGTAATACTTCATGTGCGCCATTGATGTACCCTACCAGGTTGGTCATAATCACCTGTTCATTTATTGCGGAAGGGATATCATCCAGCGCTCCTGCTGCGAGTACACCGGCATTGTTTACCCAGGCATCAATTGTGCCTGAAATTCTTGAAGCAGATTCCGCAAGATGCCTTACATCGTTGGCATTTCGTACATCGGTATGAACCACTTTGGCCGTGGCACCAAATGCACGGCATTCCTCAGCCAGTTCTTCGAGTGGTTTTTCACGACGGGCCGCCAAAACCAGGTTGGTTTGATGTTTAGCCAGTTCAATGGCTATAGCACGCCCAACACCGCTTGATGCGCCCGTGATGACTATCACTTTCTGTTTCCAGGATTTCATAATAAGCTTTTGAAATTTTATGGCAATAAATACGCCATCCTGGTTTAAAACGAAACCCGGTATTGATTACCTAAAATTTCTGGCTTCGGGGAACACTTTTTCACCGGCTTGTTCACGGATCTGCGACCTTTTATTTTGAGCATGCACCGGTATAGTTTTTTCGTCTGCCCGGGAAAGGGTGAGCAAGGGCAGGTTTTCATTTGGTGCAGGAGTTAATTTGCGCAGGAGTTTAGAAAAATTATGACAGGTTTTTACAATGATGTGTACCACAGCTCCTTCTCTTTGCAATTTGCCTTCTACCATAATTAACCGGGACTGAAGAATTTCTTTGCGATAAGTATCAAAAAGACTCTGGAAGATCACAAGGTTCGCAAAACCAAATTCATCTTCGATCGTCATAAAACAAACTCCTCCCGCTGTGCCTGGACGCTGCCTCACCAATACCAGACCAGAGATTTTTACATGTTGACCATCTTTAATCGTGGTCAGATCTTTTGTTGAGATCACATGAAGCTGTTGTAATTTATCCCGTACAAAACTTACCGGATGTGCTTTCAACGATAGAGAAGTGGAAGCATAATCCTGCACAACATGTTCGGATGCCGTCATCAGTGGGAGATCGATTGTTTCCCGGGCATCATCAGGAGAGGTTTGTCCGGCAAACAGCATAACGGGTCGGTCATTTTTTGTGGATACTTCCCATAAAGCACGGCGCCGGTCCAGACCCATTGAACGAAATGCATCCGCATCTGCCAGTTTTTCCAGGGCAGCTTCGGGTACTTCTGCATCACGAAGCGCGTTTACAGATTGGTACCCCCTGTCATGCAGTTGACGCAACTTATTCCTGCCATTAATTAAGGTTTGTATATCCTCGGCTCGTAAACCTTTTATTTGTCTGAAGCCCAGTCTTAAGGCAAAATAATTTCCTGTTTTTTCTTCCAGTGTATTATCCCATTCTGAAAAATTGATATCGGCTTCCAACACTGTTACCCCATGTTTCCTTGCATCCATAACTATCTGTGCAGGCTGATAAAAACCCATCGGCATACTGTTTAACAAAGCGCAGGCAAACACATCGGGATAATAACATTTTAGCCAGGAGGAAACATACACCAGTAAGGCAAAACTTGCAGCATGGCTTTCGGGAAATCCATAACTTCCAAATCCTTCAAGTTGTTTAAACACGCGTTCAGCATATTCTTTTTTATAACCTCTGCTTAACATGCCATTGATCAGCTTTTCCTGGAACTGTGAAACAAGCCCTTTCAATTTAAAAGTGGCCATGCTGCGTCGCAATTCATCAGCTTCGGATGGGGTAAATCCTGCGGCGACTATGGCGATCTTCATGGCCTGTTCCTGGAACAAAGGAACTCCAAGTGTTTTTCCCAGGATCTCTTCTAATTCTTTTGAGGGATACTCTATGGGTTCTTCGCCATTTCGTCTCCGAAGATAAGGGTGCACCATATCGCCTTGTATGGGACCGGGTCGAACAATGGCAACCTCTATAACAAGATCATAAAAACATCGTGGTCGCAATCTTGGTAACATACTTTGCTGGGCACGACTCTCAATCTGGAACACACCTATTGTGTCAGCATTAGAGATCATGTCATACACAACCGGGTCATCCTGCGGTATGTTAGCAAGTGTAAGAGACAGGTTATAGTGTTGTTTGGCAATTGTAAAACCTTTCCTGATACAGGTTAGCATACCAAGTCCTAATACGTCGATCTTCATAAAACCCAAAGCATCAATGTCATCTTTGTTCCATTCAATACAGGTTCGGTTTTCCATTCTTGCATTCAGAATAGGACAAAGCTTACTGAGTTTGCCACGGGTTATTACAAAACCTCCGGTATGTTGTCCTAACTGGCGGGGGAAACCCATAAACTGCCCTGTAAGCTCCAGCACCTTGCGCAAATGTTTGTCTCCGGGATTCAGTCCCTGTTCTTCCAGTCTTTTACCTTCGAACCATTCGGTGGTGAATTCCCAGATTGATGCAGAGAGCCGGTTAATAGTGTCTACAGAAAGCCCCATGGCTTTTCCCACGTCACGTATCGCACCCTTCTGATGTTGCTGCGTAACAGTTGCTATAATGGCCGCCCTGTCACGGCCATACTTCTGGTAAATGTATTGAATGACTTCTTCCCTCCGTTCGTGTTCAAAATCAACATCAATATCCGGTGGTTCATTTCGTGCGGATGAAATAAAACGTTCAAACAGTAAATCAAATTTTGTGGGATTCACTGAAGTGATTCCTAAACAAAAACAAATAGTTGAATTAGCAGCTGAACCTCTTCCCTGGCAAAGTATTTCTTTTGACCTTGCAAATCTTACAATATCATAAACCGTAAGAAAGTAGGGAGCATATTCCATTTGTTGAATGAAATCAAGCTCATATAAAATAGCTGCCTTTGTTTTTTCTGGTATTTGTTCACCAAAACATTTCCGGGCACCTTCCCAGGCAAGTATTGTTAGCTCCTCTTGTGGTGTTCTGTTTTGACTGGTTATTTCTTCCGGGTACTCGTATTTTAGTTCATCAAGTGAAAACCTGCAGGCGGTGGCAATTTCCCGGCTTCGAAGAATTGCATCCGGGTATTGCCTGAACAATCGTTCCATTTCAACACCAGGTTTCAGGTGTTTTTCAGCATTTTGCTGCAGTAAGTAACCAGCATTATAGATGGTGCATTTTTCCCGGATACAGGTAACAATATCCTGTAGTTGTCTTCGTGAAGGATGATGATAATACACATCATTTGTTGCTACCAAAGGAATATTGTACTGGAGGGAAAGCTGGTAGAGAAGTTGTAAATGTTTTGTGTCTTGCCCACCATAAGTTCGGTTGGCAGCCAGGTACAAATCTTTTCCAAGTTCCAACCGATATTCTGCCAGGGAATGCAGGAAAAAATCATCGTAGTTCAAATGTTGATTTAATGAATCCGGTGGTAAAACGATCCAGATGATATCGCCTTTATAACGGTAAATATCTGCTTTGTATAGAAGACATTCACCTTTTTCGGTTCTGAGATTTCCTTCAGTTAATAAAGTACAAAGTTTTGAATAAGCTTCAGCACTTATGGGATATGCCAGTAAAGATGGTCCATCATCAAGGTCGATTCTGCAGGCTGGTATTAACCTGATGTTGTTCTTTTTAGCAGCTGCATGGGCTCTTACAATACCGGCAAAGCTATTGCGATCAGTGATTGCGATAGCTTCATATCCTAATTCTGCTGCCTGGTGAATTAATTCTTCCGGATGTGAGGCTCCTCGAAGGAAACTGAAATTGGATGTTACCTGTAATTCAATATAACTACTCATTCTTCACATTTTCAAACTTTCAAATAACTAACAGAAAAATCCATGGATAAACCATTGATATGTTTTTTCAACATCATAATGCCCTGATCTGAATAGCCAAAATCTGTTTCCATCCTGATCTTCTACTGAATAATAATCCCGGTGCGGACCATCATCGATCCACCATTCCCTTTCAATTCTTTCTGGTCCATCTGCTTTTTTAATATGGTGTACTTTTCCCCTGTAAGTAAAAAGCATGGGTGGATAATCAGGCACGGGTGCAGACACACCAATTGATTCAGGATGCTTCAGCAGATGAACTGGCCTTGGTTTATCAAGCCGCCATTTTTCATCTGAAGTATCATTAATGGAAAATGCTTTAACATATGATCGTTCGGGCCAATAATGTGCAGCGGGCAAATATTTTGATATGCGGATTGAAGCATTTTTATTGGCAATCCGATCAATGAACTGGTGCAAGGCAGTGTCCGGTTTGCCGGACCAGAATGACTCCTGCATAGGAATCATTTCCTGGACTTTACAGGCATCCAACACAAAGAGTTCTATACCTGGTTCGGGTTCTAGTTGTTCCGTTTTGTTTTCAAATAATTTGAGAATGTGTTTGACATTCAAGGTTGGTTGGTGCGTTCCAATTGTTATTTCGCTTATATGATTGTCTATCCGGAAACATTTCAACCTGAGCTGCCTGATTCCTTTTTGTTCAGTGGCCAGTCTTCCTGTCAGCGCTATAACAAGTTTTTCAAGGGCGATAATAATACCTGTTAAGGTGAATATGGGTTCAAGTGCGGGTAAACGTTCGGAATAGGGTTCCGGAGTAAAAACGGGTTCTAAAAATTCTTTTTCAACACCGGTGGCATAATCCAGTTTTTGTAAAAAATCTTTACCAAATCTTCTTCTGAGTGCCGACCGGGGCATGGAAAGAAAACTTTGAATACTGTGTAAACCAAGTTTCATCAATCTTTCAACAATTTCAGGTTCCAGCCTTAGTGCTACCGGGGGTAAGGACAGTAAAGCATCAGTTTGTTGACCTGGTGGTATAATTCCGGCGCCCTGGCCAAATCTTGCTATGGCCCAGGCAGCACCTGTAGTGTCGGCCATGGCAGCACGAACCCGATAACCAATAGCAGAAATTTTGCCGTGCAGATCCTTCATATACCCGGATTCTGAACCCCATAGATGTGCACAGCCTGAAACGTCCAGCATTAAACCATCGGGCAAATCGACTGATACAATAGGGGTATAACGAATGCACCATTTGGCAAGGTTTGTCAGCAGTTTTTTCTCAATCCCGGGTATATCTTCCATTACCGTAAGGTCTGGATAAATCGCACGCGCATCTGCCACTGCCATTCCCGGATAAATGCCTTCTTGTAAAGCTTTGTGATTGGCTGCGGTTACAACCATTCTGCCATGTTCCTTTACTGCGAGGATCAGCGTTGTCTTCAGTAATTCCGGTTCCCTGCGACAAAACCAATCGGTTTTTAAATTTTTAAACCATATAGAAACATAGCGAGACATTACCCGGTTTTTCTGTTAAGTTGTGTAATGTTCATAGTACGTTCTGGTAAGATTTCCCTGTGTTGATTTCCGTTCCATTCAAACTGCCATGAAGCAGGTCTCCCGTTGCGCACTTTTTCCAATGCAATGTTCCACCTGGGGAAGCCGAGCCCTGGCAAATCATTTGGAGTTTTGCACGGCAAAGAACTTATGCGCCAGCGTGCGATTGCGCTGGTGATATTGTTCTTTAAAGTATTTCGCATAATCATACCAGTTATACCAGAAGTTTCTACTGCCAGTTGCAAACGCCTGGAAGCAATAAGACTGATATCTGGGATCTCACAAATTACAGCGGCCAATCCTTCGCACTTTAATGCTTCTTCCGTAACCCACAATAATTCTTTTTCTTTATTAGCTTCGATGATAATCAATCTATCAGGAGCGATATTAAATTGAGCCAGTGCAACCGGAAACAACTGGTGAGATTTTGTGATCCAGATGGCAGCCTGGCCTTTATTCATGAGGTTGGTAAGTAAGCTATATATGAACCCGGTTGTGGCAGCCGCGGATGAGCTACTCGTTGTCATGAATTCATGAATGGCACCGGTTGGAAAACGATTGTCTGGAAAAGCTGCCTCTATAGGTGACAAGCCCCGAAAACGCTGACGTTCAGTTTGACACGGTTTATAACCCTGCAGCGGAAGAATTTCTCTTCTCAGACGGGTAATTATATCTGTTTCCACCTTTGTCATCCTTCATCATTTAGTAACCTCCAGACAAAAATACTAAAATATTTAGTAAAGCATGCATTTCCCGGAATTTTATTTATTCAGATGCTGTGATAGGCGATAAAAAAAACCACCCTATTGGGTGGCTTTATGAATTATCCGGATCAGATTACTGTTTTGCTTCCTCGTTTTCTTTCACTTTTGCAAGTGGACGTCTAATCGATTTGATTGCAGCAAATTCAATCTTTTTTCTTGCAATTTTTAAATTATCCGAGGAAGACAAATCTTTTTCAATTTCATTTTTTCTTGTATCCAGTGCCTCGTATAATACTTTGATTTCATCCCAGTCTTCCCGGCTATATTCATCTTTATTGTCTTTGACATTGTTCACAAACCGTTCGTAAACAGATAAGGCATTTTTTCCTGTTACAAAATTAAAGTCCATATCATCCCCAACCAGTTGATCTCCAAATAGGGATTTCCGGATCTTTACTTTGTAATCGTTTTTAGCCTTTTCTTCTCTTACATAGGTATTGTATTTTTCTTTCAGCGCATTATACTCTGCTCTGACTTCTTCTAGTTTTGTATTTGCTTCTGCAGACAACTCTGTACTTTTTTCCTGCACTTTCTCAACAGTGGTATTGTATTCTTTTTCAATTTCATTCCAGGTCTGAGCAGAATACGCCGGCGCATCTTTTTTTATGGAATCCAGGTAATTGTCAAGACGTTCAAGGTCTGCCTGAACCTGTTTGTCGTTTGAATTACATGCGGTAGTCAAAATGCAAAATGATGCTACCACTCCTAACAAATAATTGAATTTCATTGTTACAATTTTAAATGATGATAAGAGGTTAATTTACCGGGTTACAATCAAATTTTTTCGCAGGATGGCTGATTCGAGTCCTTAAAATATCGTGCCAACGTAAATGAACAGACGATGCAGGTGACCTGGATGAAGTACTTAGAAGCTTAAGACGAACCAACAAAAAAACCGGGTTCAGGGAACCCGGTCGTTGCTATGATACTGCAGCAATTTAGAATATAAACCGGTAATCGGTTACGTTATATCGTCAGTGCTTAATATACTCAACCGGAATTATGCTACTGTGCCGGTAATTCTTTCAGCCATTGTTCAGCAAAGGGTTTGGCAACCTGGTACACCTCTTTTCCCGCGCGGAAGATCATTTTCCATTCATGATCCTTTCCTTCATATTCACTTTTCTCAAAAATCATTTTTCCTCTTTTTTCAATAAGCGTTGCATTGAAGTCAACGGTGTTCGCGATAGAAAGATATTTTTGTAAATGATTGCGGAGTTTGATACGATGATCTGATGGATAGTCTGCTTCCCATTTCTCCAGGTCCTCTGCATATTGTCTTTCTTTGTATTTATTGTCTTCCACCTGACCCATATGCATAATGTCTACCAGTTTACTACCAGGTGCCATGTATTCTTTGATTGTTTTATTGAGCTCATTAATTGAAGGACGCATGGTCTTTTCCATTTCAGGATATTCTTTAAGCAGTTGCTCCACCTCACCAATACTTTTTTTTAAGTTGGCCACTTCCCTATCCCTGATCTGTTCTTTAGTGAATTTTGCAAGTTCCGGGGCAGCCGGTTTAGCAGCACCTCTTTCTTCTGCATAAGCAGCTTTCACCTCAGCACTGTTAAGATAGGTTTTAGTATAATTGAGCAGATCCCGGGTAATTACTGATCGATCACCGTTGGCTAAAGCTTTAATATTTTTTACACCATAATAATCAAGGTATCCGTACATAAAGCTGCTTTTTATTTTTTCAGCTCCTTTAAGCTGTGTGATACCCAACGTTTTCCAGAGATCGTCTGATATGCTGCCCATTCTGAATGACATCGAAATGAACGCAACCAATATGATAACAGAACTTACAGTGAAGATTTTTAATCCATATGAATATGGCCTCGCAATTTTTTGTTTCATTGATTTTTTTCTCAAATATCTGTATGACCCGTTCCGGAAAAAATCTCTTATCGGATGAATTGACAGCTTAACTGGATGGACCGGGTACAACGAGATTTTTTTTGCAAAAATTAAAAAAAAATCATTTTAGCCGAAACCCTTACTCACGGTGATGCCTGAACGTTTTTGGTCTGCGATTGATACACCATTTTCCTCAGTTGATCCCGAAATCGCTGTTATCGCCGGATAAACAACCCTATATTCGTATCACCTTAAAAACAACCAACACATTATTTATGCAAAAGAAAATTCTGGTACTGGCAGGTGTTACCGCTTTTATAGCTGCGATTGTTTCCTGCAGTTCCACACAAAATGAACGGGTTGCTGTGGCCGAAATCAGTAACGATAGCCTGGTTAAACGAGGTGCTTACCTGGTTAATATGATGGGCTGTAATGATTGTCATACCCCTAAAAAGATGACTCCCCAGGGTCCTGCATTAGATACTGACAGGTTATTATCAGGACATCCTGCAGAAATTCCTGTACTACCATTTGATACAGCCACCACCAAAAACTGGGTGTTGTTTAATATGGTAGGAACAGGCACCGTTGGTCCATGGGGAGCTTCCTTCGCGGCCAACCTAACTTCTGATTCAACTGGAATCGGTAGTTGGACCGAAGCCCAGTTTAGAAAGGCGCTCAAAGAAGGAAAATTTAAAGGCATTGATGGAAGCAGACCTTTATTACCGCCTATGCCCTGGGAGAATTATAAGGATATGAATGATGAGGATATGAAGGCGATCTTCGCGTTTCTTAAATCTACAAAGCCAATTAAAAACATTGTGCCGCAAGCAATTGCGCCGCAGGATCTGAGAAGTGTTTCCAAATCATAAGTCTCAAACAACCTCATATATATTAACCACCCCTGCGGGTGGTTTTTTTGTTTTTTGACTCGCAGCTTATCATCAGCATTTGCCCGGTCAAAAAAATTTTTGAAATTAAACTCTACAAAATAAGTGGACTATTATATATTTGTCTACCATTTTAATAGACTTTATATAAGAAACAAACCCACAACATGAAAATTCTGGTTGCATTTGTATTTTCCATAAGCATCATTTCAGGATCGGCATACGCTCAATTATCGGGCGTAATCAAAGACAGCAGCGGGGTTCCTGTAGCAGGAGCAACGGTTACCCTAAAAGGCGGCCGACCCATTGCGGCTGACGAGCAGGGGCATTTTAACTTCCCGGAACAAACAAACTTCCCCGTTAGTATCCGGGTAACCGCAGCGGGCTTCCGGCCAAAAAATATTGAAGTGCAGGCGGCAACTTCCGCTGACCTGGATATTATTCTTTTTCCTGATGACCAGCTTAAAGAGGTAGTTATTACTTCCCGTCGCAGACTGGAGACAGCTCAATCTGTACCTATTCCAATCTCGGTGGTGGGCGGCGCCCGTGTGGAAGAAAGCGGTGCATTTAATGTTAACCGTTTGAAAGAATTGGTTCCGGCCGTGCAACTATATTCTTCAAACCCAAGAAATACGACGCTTAACATTCGCGGGATGGGTTCTACTTTTGGTTTGACCAATGATGGAATTGATCCGGGTGTTGGGTTCTATGTTGACGGTGTATATTATGCCCGCCCGGCAGCAACAACTCTTGACTTCATTGATATCGAACAAATCGAAGTTCTTCGTGGCCCCCAGGGTACCCTATTTGGAAAAAACACGACGGCAGGTGCTTTTAATATTACTACCCGTCCGGCTTCCTTTACACCCGGGGCAAGGTTTGAGGTGAGCTACGGTAACTTCGGATATATACAAGCCAAGGCTTCCGTAACAGGAGCGATCACTAAAAGTCTGGCAGGAAGGTTCTCTTTTTCGGGTACACAGAGAGATGGTTTAATTGAAAATGTAAGTACCGGTAAAAAAGTGAATGACCTGAACAACCTCGGTGCAAGGGGGCAACTTTTATATGCTGTGAGCGATGCTGTCAAGGTTACCCTTGCCGGAGATTTTACCAGGCAAAGACCGGATGGATATGCGCAGGTTGTCGCCGGAGTTGTGCCCACCCAAAGACCGGCATACCGCCAGTTCAACCAGATCATTGCTGACCTTGGATACCAGTTACCATCGCAGAACCCATTTGACAGAAAAATCGATCACAACACGCCATGGCGCTCCGGGAATGACCTGGGTGGTGTATCATTAAATGTAGACGCGAAAATCGGCCGGGGAACATTAACCTCCACCACCGCCTGGAGATACTGGAACTGGGATCCATCCAACGATCGTGACTTCACCGCCTTATCAGTTTTGAGTCTTTCCCAGGCCACTTCCAAACACAAACAAATCACACAGGAAGTAAGGTATGCAGGCGACATATCTCCGCAATTAAGTGGAGTGGTTGGTGTGTTTTTTATCGGGCAGGATCTTAAAACTGACCCCGTTCACATTGAAGAATCCGGAGCCGCGCAGTGGAGGTTTTCACAAAGTTCGACCAGTGCATTGTGGCAAACTCCAGGGCTGCTTGAAGGTTACGGCATCAAAACAAAATCTCGTTTGAAAACTTTTGGCGCAGCAGTTTTTGCACAGGCCGATTGGAAAGTCACTGAAAGAATACATATCCTTCCGGGATTACGTTTCAATTATGATCAGAAAGAAGTTGATTATGACAGGCAAACCTATGGTGGACTTCAGACAACCGACCAGGCACTGCTGACAATCAAAAATTCAGTGTATAGCAACCAGGCTTTCAAGGCTGATGTCGATGAAAGCAATTTATCGGGACAATTGACCATTGCATACAAGGCGGGTCATGCAGCCAATATTTTTGCAACCTACTCGAACTCATATAAACCTGTTGGCGTTAATCTCGGTGGATTGCCAACTTCAAACGGCGAGGTGATGACAGAACTGGCCAGCATCCGTCCGGAGTATGTACAAAGTTTCGAATTTGGTGTAAAGACCAAACCATTCAAAGGCAGCACGCTTAACATAGTGGTGCATAATACTGATATTAAAGATTACCAGACGCAGGTGCAAACTGCAGAGGTAGGCGTTAATCGTGGCTACCTTGCGAATGCGGAGAAAGTACGAGTATATGGAGCGGAACTTGATGCCAATTTTTTATTGAGCCGTGTGTTGACTGTTTACGGAAACGTTGCTTACACCGAGGCTAAATATAAATCGTTTAAAAATGCACCGGTGCCATTGGAAGAAACGGGTGCACCGACTTCATTTAAAGATGTATCTGGAGGCCAGCTTCCGGGTGTTTCAAAATGGGCAGGTTCCTTTGGTGGTGAGCTGACAACTTTAGCAAGCAAGTTTCTTGGCCAGGAAGGAAAATATTTCCTGGCGCTTGATGGCTATACCCGGTCATCGTTTTCATCAAGTGCATCGCCGTCGAAATACCTGAATATTCCCGGTTACCTGCTGTTGAATGCTCGCGCAGGGTTCAGGGCAACCCAAGGACTATCTGCTTTTGTGTGGGTCAGAAATCTTGCCGACAAAAATTACTTTGAACAATTACTTCCTGCTGCAGGTAACGCAGGACATTATGCGGCCGTATTAGGAGATCAAAGAACCTTTGGTGTTACATTGCGGTATATCTTATGATAAACGTTTGCGATCAGGCCAGTTTGAGTACGAAGATGATATACATAAGGACCCATAACAGATCTACGAAGTGCCAGTAATTCAATAGAATCCTGAAACCTGCTTCCCTGGCAGGTTTCAGGAAATGAATATATAATTCCGCGCCGGTTTTTAATGGATAGGTGCGAATGGCAATTACCAGCAGCACCACCAGTCCGAACAATACGTGCAGTCCATGGAGAATCGCCAGCACAATGATAAAGTTCAGTGATCTTTGTTGCATGCGATATTGTTGCACGAGTTGTATCCATCCACCAAATTGAAGCGCTAAGAATATAACTGCGAGCACAACTGTTATTGCCAGGTATCTCTTGAACTTTTTGATTTTATCATGGCTTTTAAAAAACTTTGCTTTGGAGAGTGCCCAGCTACTTGCGAGAATTACCAATGTACTGAGATGGAATGTAGCGGGTAGGTACAATGTGCCGCCGGTTAACGAAACTGAATTCCCAAGCAGTAATAGCATAGGAGCAAACAGGATAAATACGGAAATCATTCCAAACACTGCCATGGTTTCGGCATTGGAAGTATTTCTTCTCCCCTTGCTGGCGTTATTTAACGTTGACCGGAACATATTCATCTTGACGTGGAATGATTAACCCCATTACAGCGATGTTCTGGGATTGTTCAAAATTATAAAAGGCGATGCGGAATTTATCCGCATCGCCTTTTGAACTGAAGTGAATCAAAGTTATTTGTTCTTACCCGGCAGGTTCAGCAGAAGACTGAATCTTACGGTATTTGCAAGTGGGCTGATCCCTACTCCTTTACCCGATGGCACCAGGTAAGAGAAGTTGAAACCAAAAAAACTGTAGTTGATACCCGCACCTGCGGTAAGATAACGTCTCTCACCCATACTGCGACTGTCGGTATAGTAACCTGCACGAACTGCAAACTGTTTATCGTAGATATATTCTGCACCGATGCTGTAGGCCATCGCTTTGTTGCTGAATGAACTAAAATAACTGCTTACGATCCCTTCCTGGTTATACTTCCGGTATTCTTCTTCAGTCGCATCGCTTGCGAGATCCGGTACCAGTAATTTATTCGCCTCACCATTTAAACTCAACTGGTGCTGGTCATTGATCCAGGTATGCCCCAATCCTACACCAATATTTGCGGGTAAGAAACTTTTCTGGTCAGCGGCTGAACTATAAGAGATCTTTGAACCGAGGTTTGTTAACGCAACTCCGGCTACCCAACCGCCTTTGGTTTCGGTTACTCTTGAATAATACAAACCGAGATCAGCCGAAAAAGCGTTACCTGGTTTGAAGTCGGAAGAACCGCTTGTTGCATGACCGCCGAGGTTGGAGTGTATATATCTCAGCGCACCCCCCAGTGAAAGCTGGTCCGACAATTTCCGCGAATAACCAGCGTCAATTGAAAACTCGCGTGGGTTTGACGTAAACAAATCATTGCCATTTTGGTCAGTAAGCTGGAGATTACCGAGACTAAAGTATTTCAGTGAACCTGAAATTGCCTGGTTCTCGTCTATCTTATAATACCCGGCCATCGACGCAAGATAAACATCATGCAAGCCCAGTTTGCGCAACCATGGTGTGTATGTTACACCAATACTGCTTTGTTCGGATGCGAAGGCATATTTGGCCACATTATAAAACTGTGCATTGGCATCCGGGCTGCTTACGATTCCGGTTTCACCCATTGCGCTGGCACGCGCATCTGGCGATATCCGGAGAAAAGGAACTGCTGTTGTAACGATATTGACCTTTTCGGTTTGCTGCGCATTACCGGCGAGGGTAACGCCGAGTAATGCAGGAGCAATCATTGAGAGTTGCTTAAAAATATGTTTCATTGTATCAGTAGGATATTGAATTATTTAATCTTTACTTTCTGGGTTTCATCAAATTTTTCTGCTTTCACGTTGAACAGGTACACGCCTGAATTCAGACTGCCGATTGGCATAGTAAAACTGTTTACACCAGCCTGAAGTTGTTTTTGCTCCCTGATTACCGGTTGCCCATTTTGTGTGAAGAGGAACAACGTGGATTTTTGTGCAGTTTCTGAATATATCCTGATCTGAAGTACAGATGCACTGCTGCTCCACACTTTTGCATGCGCCTCTCCCGCAGGTGTTACAGTTAGTCTGCCACTACGGTATGTGATCGTATAATTTGGTGAAGCTGCGCTACTCACTTCGATGTTATAGTACCCGATCGGTGAGCCCGTAACAGCGCTTAGCTGACTTTGAGGTTGTGCAGTGAGGTCTGCAGGTGAATCGCCTGCTGTAAGACCCTGGTAACTGAACGTAATAGCCGGATTAGGCTGACCTTGTTTTTTAGTTTTATCATCAGCAGTAATAACTAAAGCTGCAGGTGTTATCGTTAAAGTAGCCGGTTTATAATCAACAATGCTATAATTGTTTCCGCCACTCAGACTTCCAATCGTGATATTATGTACCCCTACATTTTTGTTGTTTGTGCGGGCAAGTGAACCTTCGAGGGTTTCACCTTCTACCAAACCGGTCACATCGTATGTAAGAGCTGGTTCTGTTGCTCCATACACTTTTGATTTGTTGTGAGCAATTACTGAGACTTCTTTTTTCAGGATACGGCCCTTAACAGAAGCAGTGCTGTTGCTGAGTTGGTAATTAATGGCATCTTCGCCATTTAATTCGAACATTGAACCAGTGATAGTCTTGTCGTCACCAGCATTTTTATTATCAAAAGCAGTTACGCCTGAAACAGAAAGATCATCATTTTTTATCACTCCTGTCAGGTGGTAATTTTCAGCATCTGCAAATACTTCTGACGTTCCGTCATATATTTTTTCAAAAGCAGGAACTGCAAGTAATGCAACCTCTATTTGCTTTGGTGTGATAGCACCGCTGGCAGTGTCTTTAGTGATTTTCAGATGATAGTTGCTGTGAGGCTTTCCGCTGAGGGTCAGGTCTGCTACGTAAACTTTTTTCTCTGAACCTACATTTTTGTCATCGAAACTGGCCCTGCCATTAACAGTAACCGCATCATTGTTTACCAGACCTGTTAATTCGTAGTTTGCTGCGTTTAATTCAACCGCGGTGTTACCATCGTAAACACGTGTGATAGCAGGGACAGACAGGATGTTTACTACGAGTTCTTTGGTTTTGATAGTCAGGGTTTGTGTTGCAACCGTTGCTGGAAGATAAAGGTCGTTACCCGGCTGGTTGGCTGAAATAACTACCTGTCCTGCTTTGTGTACACGCATCTTACCATCAACAATACTTGCGATTGCTGGATCACTGCTGACAAAGCTTAGTGGAAGACCCGAACTGACAGAAGCAACTGGTGTGTATTCAGCCACGCCATAAGTAACTGTATCTTTTGCTGCAAACGTGATGGTCTGCGCAGATTTGGCGACGGTTTTGAAGGACCAGGTCAATTTGGAAGAAATGCCAGCGAAATCGTTCCCGCTTGAATCGGCCAAAGCACCTTCTTCTATTGTGATGTACATACGGGTGTTCGTCGGAAGGCCAGTAGCTTTTAAAGAGATGCTGTCGTTAGTCAGAACAATATTATTGTCTGTTATTTCGATTTTCCCAAGCTCTGTGTCGGTATCGTATTCGTGAATGCGCAAATAGCCATGTCCTTTTTTAATCTTCTCATTGAATTTTATGGCAAACACTGTGTCGAGCGAAATATCAGTGCTCAGGTTGGCTGGTGTGAGCGATTTTATCAATGGAGGATTCGGATCACTAACATGAATCACAAAGTTCTGATCAACGCTGGTTGTTCCGTTACTCACTTTGATTTTCACAGGGTGGTCGCCTAGGTCGGCATGTGTTGGAGTGCCAGTTAGCGTGGCACCTGCCTGTAAGGAGTAAATTCCGCCATCGTTTACATCACTGTAAGCGAACATATTGTTACTATTACGCCCAATAGCATAAATGTAACCAGTGTTCGATATTTCTTCATAAGTAGTTAGTGTCGGTTCATATTTGCGGATTCCGGATCCCCCTGTTCCCGCATACATGTAACCCTGTGCGTCAAATTTTATATCAATTATATTCTCGGTAGTAAGGACCATCACCGGATTAGTAGTTGTTCCTTTGGCATATTTGGTAATACCATGATTATTTTGACTGGCGACATATAAGTCGCCGTTTGGACTGAAATCGAGCCCCCATGGTCTACCACTTGGCACTGCATTGATAATATAATCTTCTGATGCGAATGTTGCCAGGTTTACCCGGCCAATTTTGTTACAGGCGTATGAGCTGAAATACAGATAGCCATCTTTGAAAGTAAGACCCATCCCTGCAGAAATAGTGTTAGAACTCAATACAGTTTGCGCGCCGGCCGCGGGATTACTTAACGAAACTCTTTTGATGGTTTCACCCTGGCAATAATAATTGTAATAGCTGATGTACAAATATCCATCATGCACCATCATACCATAAGACCAATGGTTCTGGCTATCCATTGTTTGCCAGGCTAATTTGGTTCCATCAGGTGTTATTTTGAAAATGGTCCTTGAGTCGCTGTCAGCTATGTATACATTAGATGAGTCATCAACAGCAACTCCATAAATCCACAAACCGTTAGCTATTTGCCTTGAACTTCCGGCTCCGATTGAAAGTGTGAGCCAGGATGGTAGTACGGGGGCAGTAAAAGTCAACGAATCGTTGTTCGATTCTGTGGCATTGATAGTTGTTGAGTATTGTTGGTTCTCAACAGCAGCCGTTTTTGGCGTGGATGTAATGGTGATCGGTGATTGAGCATTTGCCCACCGCGTGGGCAAACCCAAACCTAACGCAATCATCATTACCAATAAGACTCTCTGAAATTTTCTACGGTCGCCAGCCCCCATCCCTTCCGGATGCTGAAGCCTCGACCTCCTCTTAAACGTCGGTGTAAAGTTTGACATAGGGTTAAATAATTTTTAATCTCACCCTAACGGAGGTCAATGTATTCTAGTATGACATAGAAGCAAGTCTTTTATAAATAGTAGTTTTTGCTTAGCAAAACTTAAGGATTAACATAACACATTAATAATTACGGCATTGCGTTTATTCCCTCCCATTTCACTTTCCACTTCCCATCCTTTGGGAATCCGGGGTTTTCAATTGTGTTACCATCGAAGCCTGCACACATCATGGCGATAGCAGCAAGCAGTCCGCCGTTTCCAGGTAAATAGAGTGTCAGTCTGTTGTCCTGGTAATTATGTCCATTGTTGAGATAGGTGTTTGTTTTCACAGGCATCAATAATGCATCTATAGCATCTTCCGGCAACCCCAGTCGTGTCGCCGTCATGGCAGTCATGGGAAAATCCCAACCCCAGGTATGTTGCCATTCCCAATGCTGTTTGATCCACTTATAGGTTTCCATCATTATCTTCTTATCAACAATGCCTGCTCCCGGTAACATTCCAAGGGCTCCAAGCACAGATGGATGATCGGTGCGGTAAACAGGATTGCTATAAGAATCAACACCATTTTCAGTGAAAAGATATTTTGATGATTGAATGGTGAGCGCTGAAATCCGCTCATATACATCATCCCATTTGCCGTTTGCAGCAATTCCAATTCGTTTCCGCCATTCGCGGGCTATCTCGAGCGCCCATTTCCAGTAAACCAGTTCAAAAGCAGGGTTCATGGTTGTTAGAGCCGGGAATCTTTCCTGCGCCGGAATCAGCGCTGGCCCTAATACATAATTCTTTTTAACGCTGTCATAGTAAGCATACCCGGCCAGGAAATCAGCGGTTGCAAACACCAGTGCACTAAATTTTTTCAACGTTTGTTGTGTGGGCGACCGGCGATATGAAAGTTCTGCGAAATATATTGGATGTGGCTGTTGCCAGATAAGAAATGATCCAATCGACGACGGGCTTTCGTTACCGTAATTGTCTGTCATTTTTTGCCACCTTACGCCAGCGTAACCCTGTCTGGCTGCAAGCTGCGACGCCGCAGGATAAGCCCGGGTATACCAATCGAGTGAAGGTTCTAACAGCTCATGACGGTTCCATAAAGAAAAATGAACCCCGTGCCACCAGTGCATTTCAAGATGCGGGCGACCATACCAGCTATTATAAGTTAAACCAGTTTCCTGTGGCGGATAATTCCCGGCACACTGAATTTTAGTTAAATATTGCGACAGTACTACCCTGCGTTCCAGTTCATTGGCCCGTGAATCAGTACATGCCGAAAAATCAATTGCACCACCGCTCGTCCAGAATCGCTCGAAACCATTCAGACTGCTTTGCCTGGTTGCTTCAAAAGACAAAGGCATAAAAGGAGGAAATCGTTCAAAGAATCCTGTGGTAATTTCATACACCGAGCCAGGGGCGGGAGTAACCGAAAAATCATTTGGCTTATTTTCCTTCACTGTCGAAGCCGATGTCCATTGAACAACAGTAAAATATTGGATAGTCTGAAGTTGATTACGAAAAACCTTTCCATTAGGCAGGGAGGTTTCAATGGATGATTGCCGGGCCGGACTGTATGTTGTACCACGATCGGTCCATTGTGCGGTTGGTGACGGGAACCGAATACGTATTCTGAGCCTGCCTTCCTTCATCAAAGGCGAAATGATCCTTGCACTAATGGCATCCACCTCTTGATGTGCCAAGGTGTAAACCTCTACCCGCGTACCTTCCACCGTGAAGACAGAATGAATTTCACCGGTCCACAGATTTAAAGTTTGATGAATATTTTTTAGCTCATTGGCCTTAGCTATACTGCCATCTTTTTTCACCAATTCGAGGCCGATGGTGCCAAGATGAATACGATGTGGATTTTGCCGAAACCATTCTGCTGCCTTTCTTTTTCTTTCTGTGTCGTGGTCCTGAACCGCATAATTTACAGCACGGCCATTAACATTGAATTTTTTGAAGGTTTCTTCAAACCGGTAACCCACTGTGTCGGTGCCATGATCCCATCCCCATTCGCTTTGTGTGCCGAGTGGTATGCCATTTTCATATAATTGTGGGAACGATTGTAGCCCTGTTATATCAACGGTAAATGCAAACCTGCCATTGCCAATGGTTAAGGAGGAAAGTGTATCAATTTTGTTATTGATCACGGTATGCCGGTGCACCAATGCTTTTCGGTCAATTGTTTGTTGGGCTGGTGCATCAATAGTAATGAAACATAATATCAGTATTACAGATAAAACTTTGTAACGGCTACCAATATGCGAAGATTTCCAGATTAGAAGCATTCTTGTGAGTGTTTAATAAATCATGCTTTTACGAATGCATTGCATTTTTCAACCATGCGCAGCACAGACGGCTCATTATTATAAAGATGTACGTCTGAAAGATGTATCCATTTCAGCGCTTTAACCTCTTTGTTAAGCACAAGGTCTTCCTCAGCCATTTCTGCTACAAAAAGAAATCTTATATCATAATGCAAATGGGCGGGCACATCGCGTCGTTCAGGTATCCGGTGAACATCTACATCAAATATGTGGCGCGATACGGCACGAACTGCCAGACCGGTTTCTTCAAAGGCTTCTTTTGCGGCAACTTTCAATACGTCAGGGTCTCCATCACAATGTCCGCCGGGCTGTAGCCATTTATCGAGTTTTGCATGATGTACCAGTAAGGTATGCGAATAACCGGGGTCCAGGATCCATGCCGAACCGGTAACGTGCCCAATCAACAAGGATCTGTCAAAACAACCAGGGTTTGTTGCAACAAACTGCCGCGTTTGTTTTAGCATTTCTGCTTCGTATTGATCGGTTGTGTGATATGTATCGAGTAATCGTAATAACTCCTGTTTCATTATAACAAGATAATAAAAACCGGCATCAACATGATCATGCTGATGCCGGTTGAAAATATTGTTATCTGCTCGCAGAGATGGTTATTGCGCCGCAAGTTTATTCAGATATAAATAACGGGCGCGGTATTTTTCTTTTTCCGCCCTGGTATTAACGTCAATGATCATAACATCAGCAATCTCTCCACTGATAGCCGGCCATTTTGGTAAACCTTTGCCATTTGGGTTACCGGTTTTTATAAAATTTGCAAAATATTCCTGCATCGTTTTTGAAACCTTGTAGTCGTCCGGGGTCCAGTCATACACCTCGTTAGTGGCAAGATTGCCCATTGCGTATTCTATTTCTGCAGAATGCACAGCGCCGCGCGCGGGTGGTTGTTTAGGCGCGTTGTCGTCTTTTACAACACCGCCTGCGAGCCCTGCAGCGGCATTGCCCATACTCGCTTTCATAGCCGGCCGGGGCCGGGCATAGTAATACCGGTACACCGGTTTTCCACCAGTTCTGTAATGTACATCCGACCAGCGCCAGGTACTGTACCCAATGAATCTGTCGCCCGCAAGATCAGTGGCAGCAGCTATCACTTCTTCTTCGGTTGAAGCCGGGTATAATTTCAATACCTCATCTGTCTTCTCACCATATATCTTTTCAACGGCTTTCCTGTAATTTTCCGGTGTTGGTTTATCGGCACCTGTTAACATCCGGTAAGTCATCTCTTCTGAGTTCCAGCCCACAAGCAAAGGCACTTTGGACTGTCTGCCAGCTTCAAAAATATCCGCAGGAGCTTTATCGAGAAAATAGCCATCAATAATGATTGGGAATCTTGGCGCGCCGGGTTTTACTGTTGCGTCTAATAACGCTTCAGCGGGCATGGCTCTCAAGGCAGCAAGTGATGAACCATTTACCAGTTTTGCAAATGATTCACCCGTTTTTTCGCCTTCCTGCAAACCCACAGGTGTCAAAGTGCCCATAATGGATCCGCTTTCACCAATAGCTCCGGCAATAAGATCTTTTGATAAAGGCGATATCATCAGCGCACTAACTGATAATGAACCTGCAGATTCGCCTGCAATCGTAACCCGGTTCGGATCTCCGCCAAAAGCAGCAATATTCTCCTTAACCCAACGTAAAGCAGCTGCCTGGTCCAGCAATCCGTAATTACCCGAAGCTTTGTTGGGCGATTCATTCGTTAATTCAGGATGGGCGAAGAATCCAAATACGCCCAGGCGATAGTTAACTGTTAACGCTACTATACCTTTTGTAGCCATGCTTTCACCATCATATCGCGGTTCTGAGCCATCCCCTGCCATAAACCCTCCACCGTAGAAATATACAAGTACCGGTAGTTTTTCTTTGCCTGTTTTGGCCGGGGTCCACACATTCAGGTATAAACAGTCCTCACTTAATCCGTTCGAACGAAAACCCATGTCGCCAAATATTGGCTTTTGCATGGCACGTGGTCCAAAAGCATCAGCTTTGCGAATACCTTCCCAGCTTTTTACCGGCTGCGGTTCGCGCCAGCGCAGCTCTCCTACGGGCGGCGCTGCGAAAGGAATGCCTTTAAAAGACCGGACACCGCTTTTTTCGGTTGTGCCTTGCAGTGAGCCAGCAGCTATCTTTACGACCGGGGAGGATGTTTGACCGTAAATTGTTGTTGACACAAGCAGTAACATGCATAATAATTTTTTCATGAGAAGTATTTTTAGTATGAGTGCTTTTATTGTCGCAATCTGCAACAATATTGAATGAATCAGTTTAAATTACCAAATTAACTTTGTTCGAAATCACTTATAATAGTTGCGATGAAGAAAAAAGAAGCCCCCTCCCCTGCTGCAGTTGCTGGCGACGGTTACATGCCAGGAATTGCCATTGATACGGTGATATTCGGTTTTCATGAGGCACAGTTGAAGATCCTGTTGCTTGAATACCGCAACACGGGTTTGTTTGCCTTACCGGGAGGTTTTGTAAGAAGAGATGAGGATGTAAATAATGAGGCAAAACGTGTGTTGGCAGAGCGTACCGGTTTGCAAAATATCTGGCTTGAACAATTTTATACCTTTGGTGATATCGCGCGTTTTGATCCGGCGCCTATGAAGAGAATCCTCAAACAAAATGGGATCGCGGTTACCAAAGATCATTGGCTCCTTAAGCGATTCATCTCCGTGGGATATTATGCATTGGTCGATTTCACTAAAGCCGTGCCTGCGGCAGATGTAATGTCTGATGTTTGCGATTGGTACCATCTCGACAACCTTCCACCGCTGATGCAGGATCATGAGAAAATTGTTGAGAAGGCTTTGTCGGTACTGCGTCTGAATCTTGACCGGCAATTGATTGGCTTCAACCTGTTACCACAATATTTCACGATCAACGAACTGCAGGCATTATATGAAACGGTGCTTGGCGAAAGTCTGAACCGATCAAGCTTTCAGCGGAGAATGCTGAGCCTGGGCATCTTGCAGCGGATCGAAAAAAAGTTTAGTGGCGGTGCACATAAGGCACCCTATGTTTATAAGTTTAGAGAGCCGTCCGCTAAATACTGAAGGGGCCGCTTTACACCTGCTCATTGTCTCATATCACCCCACACCAGCCAATCGGCGGATCGCCTGACTCAGCCGTTTTTAAAGATGCTTTACGATCATTTCGCGATTTAATGCCAAAACTCCTGGAGGCATGGAAAAAGATACCATGCTTAAAAAACTGCCCCCAAATGAATGACATTGCGAATGTGGCCGTGTTTCTTGCGTCATCATTGGCGGCGAGCATCACCGGTGTAACAATCGATGTTACCGCAGGTACCACCGCAGTACTTAATTACCGCTCTGTAAAGCCATAAAAATTCACCGTGACTTAAAACGTACAAGTCATTGTGAAGAAAATTTTGGAATGCAGGTTATTTCATAGAATGAAAACCGATGGTATTGCCTTCCGTGTCTAATGCAATTCCACAAAAGCCATACTCTCCCAACGACATTTTGCCACTTACAACTTTGCCACCGGACGCTTCTACTCTGGATAATTCCACATCACAGTCATCGCATGAAAAATATGCGAGCGTGCCGCTGTTACCAGGTTTAAACATCGCCGATTTTACAATTGAACCACTAACACCGGGCGCATTCATATCACCCGGGAAAAATATCATTTCAAAATGATCATCACTTCCAGGTTCAGCGTCCATTCCAACCGGCATTGCAGCGGGTTGCATTTTTACATTCAATACTGATTCATAAAACCGTTGCGCCCTGGGGAGATCAGCTACATAAATCTCAATCCAGGCAAAAGGATTTTTGGGGGTTGACATGATAAATGTTTTTAATGAAAGGGGATTTTTGTAATCCGGAACTTCGGATGAACAATTAAAGCTAACATTCTCTTTAATTTTGCCTGGGTGTTATGCCGGACAAGATGAGGGGCGGTTCAGGACATTAATCAAACACTGGCAGTTCATAAATCTGCGCAGTTGAGCCGACACTCATTAAGCCCTGAGTTTTTAACTTTGAAATAAAAATACAATGATCACATTTATCGGTACAGGACTGTTGGGATCAAATTTTACAAAAGCATTGCTTGCAAAAGGCGAACAGGTTCGTGTCTGGAACCGAACCCATGAACGTGCGAAACGTCTTGAGGCAGTCGGGGCAAAGGCATTTGAAAAGATCACAGATGCTGTAAATGGTGTGAACAGAATTCACATCGCCTTATCCGATGATGCCTCTGTAGATAGCGTGATTGAACAGGCAACCCCTGCACTTGCAAAAGATGCCGTTATCATCGACCATACTACTACTACTGAAAAAGGTGCGGTACGTCGAACCAACGCATTCAAACAGGAAGGTTTTAGTTATGTGCATGCACCAGTGTTTATGGGGCCTTCAAATGCGCTGGAAAGCACTGGTTATATGCTGATCTCGGGAGACCAGGATATCGTTACCCGTGTAACGCCGTGGTTAACACCAATGACCGGGAAACTTATCAACTTTGGCGATAAAACTGGTAAAGCCGCGGGACTGAAATTAATCGGCAATCTGTTCCTGCTCTCAATGCTGGGTGGACTTTCTGATATGCTCACCCTGGCAAAATCACTCGATATCCCTCCCACCGATATCTCCGAATTGTTACAAACATGGAATCCAGGAGCCGGCACACCTGCAAGATTAAAAAAAGTACTCGGCGGTGAATTCGATGAACCTTCCTGGGAATTACAAATGGCGAGAAAAGATGCCCGCCTGATGATGGAAGAGGCAAAAAGCGCTGGCGAGCAATTGCTGGTTGTGCCGCCGATATCAGAAATAATGGATCGATGGATCTCAAAAGGGAACGGCGGAAAAGACTGGACCATTTTTGCCAGTGGTAAACCCTGAATTTTGTCCTCAAAAGTGTGGAATTTTGACCTTTGGCATTATCATTGAGACGCGTGAGAACAACCTCGGTCTGAATCGTTGAATCTACGTTGGGTGTTATCATTTATTCCATACATTTGACTTCCCGACCCCGATACAGCATTCAGTCTATTGCAGGAAACCACTCGATTTAATGGCGATTTAATCAACCGCAGATTCATTCAGGCGGAAGTTTTATTATCCTTAGAAAAGTCATCATTCAGTTTCCGATAATTTTATTATCGCTGTTACTGTTACCGTTTTACCCATTTTGAAAACATCCGACCGGATGTAAAACCTGAGCTAAAAAACAAAATGGAATTTCAAAAACGATATGAGTTTAACCCGGCCGTTGATCTGATCGGTGAAGGAGTGTTTTCCCGAGTGTACCGCGCAACAGACCTGTTGCTGGAACGCACCGTGGCATTGAAGTATTTCAATCCGGAAGTCGCTACCAAATACGATATTTTAAAACGGATCAAAAAAATCATTTCACTGGACCATCATAATCTCTGCAAATATTATGATGTAGCTTTATTGACCACCACCAATGTGCTGGGCGAAACTGAAAACGTTGTTGTGGGCATCATGGAATATGTTGAAGGGGGCAACTTCCGTGATTTCGTAAAACTTCATCCGCAGTACACGGACAAATTACTTGCGGAGGTATTAGAAGGCCTCGCCTACCTGCATAAACGTGATATTATCTATCGGGATTTAAAACCTGAGAATATCCTGGTACGGATAGAAAATGGTGAACCCGTTGCCAAATTGACCGATATTGGTATCACCAGGTTATCAGATTTGGATGACACTGATCCCTCAGCTATGATCGGCGCTTTGGAATACATGGCGCCTGAACAGTTAAATCCAAAACGTTATGGAAAAGAGGGGAAGATTAGCACCAATCTTGATTTATGGAGTTTCGGACTCATTGTTTATGAAACAATATCAGGTAAAACACTTTTTGGTAGCTTGAGCGAAGGCATCAGCGCGGGCGAACTGATGTCTAATATTCTGCATCAGTTTCCTCTCCCTGAGATAAATGCCTTACCGGGTAAATACAAACAGATCGTAAATAAATGTGTGGTAAAGGTTGCCGCTGAGCGTGTGCAACATGCTTCCGAATTGCTGCAGCTTTTTGGTAAAGATGCGCTGTCTCCGGGCAAATTGCATTATGAACCGAAGCCGCAAGAAGCTGGGTTTGATAAACAGATCGGAGCAGAAGAACCAGTTAGTCACGCGACAAATGACCACGACCGTTACAAACCTGTTGCCGCTTCCCCGAACCGGGAACATCCGCCGGTCAACCAGGCAGCTAATGAACAAGCCGCCGTTCAACCTATACCTTTTACTGAACCTGCTGCTACATCAGCCAATGTTACCCAGCCGCCTGTAAGTGGCAATGACGATCGGACCATGGGTTCCGTAGGAAATGAACGTGTATTTGTACGACAGCCGAATGTTACTGCCCGCAGAACGGAAAAGGTAAACGTCAATGGGAACACTCCTGCTGCGGGATCAACAGAAACATCAACCCCAATAATAGGAAATGAAACCGCCCCGGTAAAAAAAGAGCCGCCTGTGGTTTTGAAAAAAGTAAAACACGACGAACCTGTTTTTCCTTTTCAGTCGAACGACAGACCTGATATAACCGGTCCGTTGCCAGCATCCAAAACAGCACTTAAGGTTCCGCAAGGACAGGCTGCTGGTTCAAGAACACAAACAACAAGACCGTTAACAAAATATCAGAAAGAGCAGCTGAAAAAAGCAAGAAGGACAAGAATTAAAAATATACTCCTTACTATTATTGTTGCCCTTGTGATAGGCGCTGTGGCATATGTAAATTATTATATGCCCGTTGCTGTTTTGCCTCCGGAAGAAACTCCGGCAACCACTATAACGGATCCAGATTTTGAAACGCCGCCGCTGGTGAAGGTCGCCGGAGGAACTTTTCGTATGGGTAGTGATGATCCTGCATCATTACCCAACGCGCAACCCGTACATGCTGTTAACATTGCACCTTTTTCAATTGGAAAATACGAGGTGACTGTCAGAGAATTTTCGCACTTTATCAGCGAAACAAAATATGTAACTACAGCCGACACAGTTGGCTTTAGCTGGATATATAATGGCCGGGACTGGGTAAAGGGAGTTAATGTTAACTGGACAAACGATATCCGCGGCAAACTCATCGAGGTAAAGGATATGGATCTGCCAGTGATTCACGTGAGCTGGCAGGATGCACAACATTACTGTGAATGGCTTTCGAAAAAGACCGGTCAGACGTTCCGTTTACCGACAGAAGCTGAATGGGAATACGCTGCCCGCGGTGGTAATAAATCAGGCGGTTTCATGTATGCGGGGGCTAATAGTCTCGATCTGGTTGGGTGGTTTGAAAGTAATTCAAAAAAGAACGTTTCAAAGATTGGCAAAAAGCAACCAAATGAGTTAGGCATATACGATATGAGCGGCAATGTGATGGAATGGTGTTATGATTTTTATAATGAAAATCATTATGCGGCAGCGAATCCCGACGATATTTTCGGGCCATTAAGCGGTACCGAAAAGGTTGCACGTGGGGGCTCGTGGTTTACTGATGATCTGCTTTGCCGTACCACATTCAGAATGGCGTTTCCAGAAGACTCGCGTGGGGGAAACATTGGTTTCCGTATTTGCCGCGCGGGTGAATGAGTAGTTTAAATATTGTTGTGAAGATCAATCCGGATAATTGATGTTGAGATTTATCATATTTAGTATGTTCATTTGTTTCGTACTGCCAGCGGCGTTTTCGCAGGCGGTGCCGAAAAAGTTTATCCCTAAAAGAGATGAAAAGAAACCGGTGGTTAAAGATGTTCCCCCGAAGACAGAGTCACCCCGACGGGTAACCGAAAATCCTGTCGCTGCATCGCCACGCGTGACAAGGCCCCAGGCATCGGATCAAAAATTTGAACCGATCTTTGCTGCTAATGATGATTGTGAACTGGAAATTGACGGGGAATCATTTGGCACGCTGAAAAGAAATGAACCGCGAATGATCGTGCTTACAGCCGGTTCCCACCGGGTAAAGGCAATAAACAGTAACAGCGCCGAAACCTATATTTCAACATTTAATATTATTGGCAATAGTCAATTAGTGAATATACCGTTTCGTGAAGTGACCGAACCCATCCTGGTTCCCGAACCCTATCTTGATTATTTCCCGGTTTCATTTTCTCCAATCGAAGTTTTCGACACATTAGTAAATGTAGATCTGCGTCCGCCGGAAACTGATGTACCAGAATATGTTTCAAATAGTGCGTTGTTAATGGTTGTTCATGAGCTGAGCTCAAATACGGTGAAACTTAATGGCGGGAGATTTGATAACGGTGATATGCGACCGAACTCTGGGATTGTCTGGAAAGATTCTGTTACTATTTCGCCGTTCAGACTTGGGAAGTTTGAAGTCACCCAACGTCAATGGCAGCAAGTGATGGGTTATAATAACAGCGTGAATAAAAATTGCAGCGACTGCCCGGTTGAAAATATAAGCTGGAATGAAGTGAACGAGTTTCTGCGTATACTGAACGCTGCTTCAAATGCTAAATTCCGGTTGCCGACTAATGCTGAATTTGAATATGCAGTGCGCATGGATGTGCGCGAATACATTGACAAACGCGGAGGTTTGAAATATGGTGATTTAGTAGCATGGCATGAAAAAAATGCAGCGAGACAAACCCATCCGGTGGGGAGTAAAATCCCGCATCGCTCTGGCGCGTTTGATCTTATGGGAAACGTAGCAGAATGGTGCGCAGACTGGTACGACCCAAATTATTCATACTATAACAAGGTATTGGTTAACCCGGTGGGACCTGAAACCGGAACCAAAAAAGTTGTGCGCGGAGGGTCTTTTGCAAACAGCGATTTTGTAAGAAGTGATTTCTTGAACCCAATGGAAAAACAGAAGACCGTTGGTTTTCGGTTAGTGCAAATCCGTTAGTCCGTTATCCAATCCTTGTATAAACCCACGATCAGTGGTGCGCTGATCATATCCATCCTTTGTAATACCGCTGCTTCCAATTGGGAGCATCCATGCTATGTAGCCATTACAAATTTTTTCATGCGGTATTTGATGCAACATTGCCTGACCAGGATTCTGCTTTTGATGATATTTTTTGCTTGCGCGCAAAGCCTTTGCGCACAAAGCACCCAGCCATGCGAACCACCCAATGGTAACATCGTGGCATCACCACTTTCTGGTGAGACATGTTTTGGTGATTCTGTTCAGTTGGTGGCACCGCCGGGGTTTGACTACCAGTGGATGCTCGACAGCGCAGTGATTGATGGGGCCACCGCTCGCACCTATTATGCAAAACAAAATGGGCAGTACATCGTAAAATTATCCAAACAAAATTGTAATGGGTTTGCAGATAATGCCATCCAGGTAACAATTAATACCGCAGTAACAGCAGACGTTACGGTTGTTCAGCCAACCTGTGCCGTGCCGGGAGGGAGCATCACGGTGATTGCCGGTGGTGGCAGCGGTGCTGGTTATCAATATTCGATCGACACAGGGACAACCTGGGTTGCAGGTAACTCTTTTAACGGGCTTCAGCCTGGTGAGTACAATATAATGGTACGGGATGGATCGCAATGCACGAGCGCGGGTGAAAGGGTGACCATCACGGAAGCCGTGAGCCCGATAGCAGTTAATATAACTACCGTGGATGCAGGCTGCCTGTTGCCAACCGGTTCCGTTACGGCGGTTGCAAGCGGCGGAGCATCGCCATATACATATGAATTGAGTGGTCGCCCGTCGCAGGGCACCGGAGTATTTTTATTGGTTGCAGGGGGTGATTATACGCTTACAGTCCGTGATGCAAATGGCTGTACAAAAACTGAAAATGTTACGGTGAACCAGTTTTTGAACACCATCACCGCAACTGTTGCCACGACTAATATTGATTGTGTTAACCCAACGGGTTCGGTAACGGTTTCAGCGAGTGGCGGACTGTTATTTACTTATCGGCTTGATGATGGCGAATACGGCTCAAACCCCCAGTTCACCGGCCTTACCGCAGGTGCGCATACCATCACCGTTCGTGAAGGTGTTCGTGGTTGTGTTCGTACTGTCGGTTTTGAGATAACTGATTTAACCAAAACTGTCACCGCAACCATAGCATCAAAAACTGATGTTTCCTGTGCCGGTGGAAATACTGGTGCTGTAACAATTACCCCTGCGGGAGGCACGGAGCCATATACTTATCGTCTTAATACGGGTGAGTTTGGAAACTCTCCCACTTTTGAAAATCTTGCTGCAGGTGATTATACGATCACGGTTCGTGATGCTGGTGGTTGTACTGCCGAGATTGAAGTGACAATAGAACAGGCTGAAAATACGGTGACTGCTTCTATTGCGTCAACGACAGATGTTTCGTGTGCCGGTGGTAATACAGGATCAGTAACCGTTGCCCCAGGAGGTGGCACTGCTCCTTACACTTACCGGCTTGGTGCTGGCGAGTTTGTAAACTCACCCACTTTTGAAAATCTTGCTGCAGGTGATTATACGATTACCGTTCGTGATGCTGCTGGCTGTACTGCTGAAGTCGAGGTAACAATTGAACAACTTGCAAATACTGTTACCGCAACCATAGCATCAAAAACAGATGTTTCGTGTGCTGGTGGAAACACTGGTGCTGTAACCGTTACGCCAGGCGGTGGTGCTGCTCCTTATACTTACCGTCTTGGTACTGGCGAGTTTGTAAACACCCCAACTTTTGAAAATCTTGCTGCTGGCGATTACACAATTACTGTTCGTGATGCTGCTGGCTGTACTGCTGATGTAGAAGTAACAATTGAACAACTTGCAAATACTGTCACCGCAACCATAGCATCAAAAACAGATGTTTCGTGTGCCGGTGGTAATACTGGTGCTGTAACGGTTACGCCTGGCGGTGGTACAGCTCCTTATACATATCGTATTAGTACGGGTGAATTTGTCAACACACCCACTTTTGAAAATCTTGCTGCTGGTGATTATACAATTACTGTTCGTGATGCTGCTGGCTGTACAGCTGATGTCGAGGTGACAATTGAACAACTTGCAAATACTGTCACCGCCACGGTGGCCTCAAAAACAGATGTCTCTTGTGCCGGCGGTAATACAGGATCAGTAACCGTTACCTCTGGTGGTGGTGCTGCTCCTTATACATATCGTCTTGGCACGGGTGCGTTTGTAAACACCCCCGCTTTTGAAAATCTCGCTGCAGGTGATTATACAATTACTGTTCGTGATGCGGCTGGCTGTACTGCTGATGTAGAAGTAACAATTGAACAACTTGCAAATACGGTTACGGCAACCATAGCATCAAAAACCGATGTTGCTTGTGGTGGCAACACAGGTAGTGTAACAATAACTCCAGGCGGTGGCACTGCCCCATATACTTACCGTATAGGAACCGGAGAGTTTGGCAATGCTGCAACATTCAATAACCTTGCTGCCGGTGATTATACAATTACTGTCCGTGATGCTGCTGGCTGTACTGCTGAGGTCGAGGTAACAATCGAACAACTCGCAAATACTGTCACCGCAACCATAGCATCAAAAACAGATGTGGCTTGCGGTGGCAATACAGGTAGTGTAATAGTAACCCCAGGTGGAGGCACCGCGCCTTACACTTACCGTATAGGAACCGGAGAGTTTGGAAATGCTGCAACATTCAATAACCTTGCTGCAGGCGATTATACGATCACTGTTCGTGATGCCGCTGGTTGTACTGCTGAGGTCGAAGTGACAATTGAACAACTTGCAAATACTGTCACCGCCACGGTGGCCTCAAAAACAGATGTCTCTTGTGCCGGCGGTAATACAGGATCAGTAACCGTTACCCCAGGTGGTGGCACCGCGCCTTACACTTTACGCATTGGAACCGGAGAGTTTGGAAATGCTGCAGCATTCAATAACCTTGCTGCCGGTGATTATACAATTACGGTTCGTGATGCTGCTGGTTGTACTGCTGAGGTCGAAGTAACCATCGAACAACTTGCAAACACCGTCACCGCCACAGTGGCATCAAAAACAGATGTTTTCTGCGCCGGCAACACCGGTGCGGTTACTGTGACTGCGGCCGGCGGTACGGCCCCTTATACCTATCAACTGGGCTCCGGGACCGCGCAGCCTTCAAACGCTTTCACCGACCTGGCACCGGGCGACTATGTCATCACCGTCCGTGATGCCGCCGGATGCTCAAATACTGTTGCCGTAACAATCATCCAGCAGTCAAACACGATAACAGCAAGTATAGCCGCTAAAACCGATATAGGTTGTGCTGGCGGAAACACCGGTTCGGCAACAATAACAGCCACAGGCGGCACCGCACCTTATACTTATAAAATCGGCCCTGGTGAATTTACATCTTCTCCAAATTTCACAGGACTCTCTGCCGGTAACTATGTTATCACTGTCAGGGATGCCAATGGCTGTACCCGTGATGTGAACCTGACCATTAATCAGCTTCCAAACAACATCGTTGCATCTATTTCGTCACGGAACGATGTTGGCTGTTCGGGTGCAGCTACCGGTTCGTTTTCAGTATCTGCTTCGGGTGGCACAGAGCCTTACACTTACAAACTGGGTGCTGGTAACTATGGCACCAGTTCAACTTTCAGCAACCTGTTACCTGGCGATTATGTTGCAACGATAAGAGATGCAAACGGATGTACCCGTGATATATCTGTAAGTATTGTGCAACTGGCTAATACAGTAACAGCAACATTATCCAATAAAACAGATGCCTCCTGTGGTGGTGGCAATACCGGTTCAATAACCGTCGCCGGGGGTGGTGGCACGGCCCCTTACACCTATAAATTAGGCGCGGGCAATTATCAGCAGTCAGGTACGTTTACTGCACTCGCGCCGGGAAGTTATACCGTTACCGTGCGTGATGCAGGTGGATGCACCAGTGATCTCGCAGTGGTGATCAGCCAGGCAACAAACACAATCGTTGCTGCTATCGCTTCTCAGACTGATGTGCCATGTTCAGGGGGCAATTCAGGATCGGTTACAATTACTGCAAGCGGTGGTACCGCACCATTCGAATACAAACTCAACAATGGCAACTTCCAGTCTTCACCGACCTTCCAGGGTCTCCCCGCCGGAAATCACATCGTTACCGTACGTGATGCGACGGGATGTACAAAGGATGTTCCTGTTACTATCGGGCAGTTAAACAATACTGTAACCGCAACGTTGGTGTCAAAGGCGGACATATCCTGTTTTGGCGGGAGCATCGGATCTATGACTGTTGCCGGCGGTGGTGGTACCGCGCCTTATCAATACAAACTGGGCACCGGTAATTACCAGGCAACAGGTACCTTCTTTGTTCTTGGCGTAGGCGTCTATACGGTAACAGTAAAAGATGCTGTGGGTTGTACCCGCGATATCGAAGTTGTCATCAGCCAGATCAATAATACAGTAACTGCTGCGGTTGCATCTCAGACTGATGTGCCCTGCGCAGGTGGAAATGTTGGTTCCGTTACCATCGCGGCCGGCGGCGGTCGTGCTCCTTATGAATATCGTTTATCTACTGGCATGTACCAGTCAAGCCCGACATTTAATAACCTGGCTCCTGGCAGTTATAATATCATCGTTCGCGACGCAGGTGGCTGTACCCGCGATGTATCTGTGAACATAGGGATACTACCCAACACGATTGCGCCGACCCTGGTTTCCAAAAAGGATATAAGTTGTGGCGGTGGTAATACGGGTTCAGTTACAGTCAGTGCTACGGGTGGTACGGCGCCATATCAATTCAAGATCGGAAGTGGCGAATTTGGAACCTCAACTACGTTCGAAAATCTCCCTGCTGGCGATCAGATTGTTACAGTAAAAGATGCCACAGGGTGTACCAGGGAACTGGTTGTGAACATTGCTCAATTACCAAACACAATAAGCGGTGCCATCTCAGCACGGACCAATATTTCCTGCGCAGGCGGCAATACAGGTTCAGTCACTATCGCAGCAAGCGGTGGTACTGCTCCTTATCAATATAAACTTGGTAACAACCCCTACAACTCCAACGCAACTTTTGATAAACTTGGCGCAGGAAATTACACCATCACTATCCGTGACGCAGCTGGCTGTACAAAAGATGTCCCGGTTGTAATAGAACAACTTCCCAACACGCTGCAGGCCGCGGTTAGCAGCCAGGTAAATATTCCTTGTTCAGGTAATACCCCTGGTAGTGTGATTATTGCTGCCAGTGGCGGAACTATGCCTTATCAATACAGTGTTGACGCAGGACCATATCAATCCTCAGGTCTTATTACCAATCTCAGCCCGGGCAACCACACGGTTACTGTACGCGATGCAGGGGGATGTACGCGTGATGTTGCTGTAAACATCGCTCAATCAAGCAACACCATCACAGCGGTTGTAGATAAAAAAACAGATGTTTCCTGCGGGGGCGGTAATACCGGCGCGATAACCATCAAAGCAACTGGTGGAACGGCCCCTTACGAATATCGTATTGATAATAATTCTTACCAGTCAAGCCCCGATTTTGAAAAAGTCGGTGCAGGCGATCACACGATCACTGTCAGAGATGCAGGTGGCTGTACCCAGTCCATAACCGTAAATATTGGTCAAAGCAGCAATACCCTCAATCTTACGCTTGATTCAAAAACAGATATTGGTTGTGCCGGGGGCACCAAAGGATCTATAACAGTTAAGGCCACTGGTGGATCAGGTACTTATGAGTATAAGATAAATAACGGAGATTACCGGGCCGGTTCAACATTCCAGGATCTGGAGGCAGGAGAATATACCATCACAGTTAAGGATGAAGGTGGCTGTACAAAAGATATAACGGTTACAATTAACCGAAGTAATGCTACTCCGGGCAGCATCGCTCCTGCCATGGTCGACCCGATATGTACAGGCAGCAGCCAGGTGCTAACCGCTTCTGACGGTATATCCTATCAATGGTACCGCAACGATGTGATAATAACCGGCGCTACAGAGAAAACATATACCGCCACCACCCCCGGAAGATATACAGTTGAGATCAATGACGGTACCTGTACTGTGAAAGCTTCCACTGCTGTTCAACTTACATTTCAACCCTGCCAGTCTACCGAAATTTTTGTGCCTACAGCCTTCACGCCAAACGGTAACAATACAAACGATAAACTGATGCCAATGTTTGTTAATGTCACCCAACTGAAATACTTCCGGGTTTACAACCGTTGGGGGCAGCTGGTTTACCAGACCAGCACAGTCGGCGAGGGATGGGATGGTGTTTTCAAAGGCGTAAGACAGGCAATGGAAACATTTAGCTGGGTGCTTGAATGTGTTGATAATAATGGCAAAACACATAAGCGTAGCGGCAAATCAATTTTAATCAGATAAACTGCGGGTTATGAAACGTTATATGATTGCGTTGGTGTTAGTAAATATAATAGCCGGAACGGTGATGGGTCAATCGTATCATTTCTCCCAATTTTTTACGACACCCTTGCTTACTAATCCTGCCAACACCGGGTTAACAGACGGCCCTTACAGGCTGGCTTCCAACTTTCGTGCACAGGGTGTGTCCGGGGGCAGCCCTTACCTTACAACTTATGTTTCGGGTGACATGAATGTTTTCAGAGAAAAAATTGCAGAAGGTCATAAAGCCGGTGCGGGTCTTTACCTGATGAACGACCAGGCACTGAACGGTGCATTGAATACAAACGTGATCGGGCTCAGCCTTGCATATAATATCGGCCTTGATGCTAAAGGTGTTTATAGTTTGGGACTTGGTTTCCAGGGCGCCTATCACCAGCGCGAACTGGATTTCAATAAACTGTCATTCGGTTCACAGTTCGAAAGAAACGGCTATAACCCCTCTTTACCCGTGGGTGAAACTTTTGAATATTATAAACGCAACTATTTCGATGTAAACACCGGGCTGTTGTTTCGTGCCCAGGGAGAAGAACTGCAGTATTTCGCTGGCGTATCAGGATATAATATTATCAGGCATAAAGACAATGTGTTTGCTGATGAATATAAAATGCCAACGCGATATGTTTTTCAGGGTGGAACAAGTTTTCACTCAGGTACTCAGGGTACGGTTTATATGTCGCTGACTTATATGCAACAGGCAAAGGCAAAAGAAACAACTTTTGGTGCAGCTTACGGAATACAACTTGCAGAAGAAGATCGCAATGAAATTACTTTTGGTGTATGGTACCGTCTCGCAGATGCTATCATACCCTATATCGGTTATAATATCAAGGGATTTCAGTTCGGGCTTACTTATGATTATACCACATCTGCCAAAAAAGCCGGCTCGCAGGTAAAAAACGGATATGAACTGAGTTTGTCATTTACGGCACCCGATCGTGATCAATTAAAAAGAGCATTGCCCTGGTACTAAACATCGGCCCGGTAATGACCCGAACGACCCCCAATATTGTTGCGCATACGGACAAATAAATTTTGACCAGTTGATTATTTTTGAGAAGATCATTATCTGCTTAAATAATCTACCGACATATCCGGATGTTAAGTATGGCTAAGGTAATCGAAAACAATAAACCACGGAGCTCTCAGCCCCCGTTTAGCTTAAAGGTGCACCTACAGCGATATCGCAACGGTGACCAGGTTTGCCATGTTCGGGATTGAGTTTTACGCCTGCCGCCGGCAACACGGGTTGCGCTCCGCCTGGAAGTGACTGCGCAGGTACTGTAAATGCAGGCTGTTGGTTATTAGTTGGAAAAGGAGCACCCACCTCAAGCGCGCAATCGTGAAAAGGCATACCATGCGCTGGATTTACCGCTGGTCTTCCCGCAGTATTGCTCAAAGGAACCTGGGGCAATACCGGCGGCAGGGCTGGTAAAGCTGTATCTGCTGAATCGGTATTTGGTACCGCGGCTGCATTTATAGCAGGCGTTGGTACATAGTTTTCATCTTCTGCATCAGACTGACAACCGATTGTAAAGCCAGTGATCAGGGCAACCATTGCTATCGGGAGAACTTTTTTCATAGTATCATTTGATTTTACGAGGTGCACAAGATAAGGCGTTTGCTAAGATTTACCGCCTGGGTTTCGTTAAAACGTT
Source organism: Bacteroidota bacterium (assembly GCA_023416995.1). GTDB lineage: Bacteria > Bacteroidota > Bacteroidia > Chitinophagales > Chitinophagaceae > DATHKG01. The sequence goes on along the minus strand of JAEZGI010000032.1, from coordinate 71,607 downwards.
AATTACTTACCCACTGATCGTGCAGTATAACGATATTGCTAAAAGCATATTGCCTTCACAACTTTCAAAACTCAACTGACCCGCTGCGGTGTCCCGCAATAAGACAGGTTTCAGCAAAACCCAATTCCGTCAATTTTTGGGTGATGGATAGTCAGCCCACAATCTGTACATTTGATTTTTGCAAATGCTATGAAGCCAACTTCAGTACAGGAATTTTATAGCGAGATATCGCATCATTTACCCGAAGGGATCAGCAAAGAGATTGGTCACTTCAATGTATTTCACCTGGCCGATTTAATTGATCATAAATTACAACGCGCAGTGATGCCGTATAACCGGCGCGCATATTATAAGATCAGTCTGATCAAGGGGCGCAACCGCGCTGAATACGCGGATAAAGTGTTTGAAATTGAGGATACGGCCCTGTTATTTGCAACCCCACGCGTACCGTATCACTGGGTTCCATATGACCTGAACCAATCGGGATCCTTTTGCATTTTCACTGATGAGTTCCTGGTACAAAGCAAAAGCGGTGTGCTGGTCGACGAGCTACCCATCTTCAAACCCGGCGGTTACCCGATTTTCCAGATCGCAGCCAGCGATAGTGCGGAAATTGAAATGATATTTCAGAAGATGTTTAAAGAGATGACATCAGACTATCTCTTCAAATATGACCTGCTGAGAACCTATGTATTGGAATTGATTCATTACGGGCAGAAGTTACAACCGGTTACTTCACTGCGCCCTGCACATACTGCTGCGGCGAGGGTTACTTCCCTGTTTGTTGAATTACTGGAGCGGCAATTCCCGATCGAATCACCCCGGCAGCGTCTCAAACTTCGCACGGCGAAAGATTATGCTGATTCACTGGCCGTTCATGTGAACCATCTCAACAAGATTTTAAAAGATAACACCGGCAAAACAACCACTGAAATCATTTCCGGCAGGCTCTTACAGGAGGCAAAAGTGCTACTCAAACAAACTGACTGGAATGTATCTGAAATAGCGTACAGTCTTGGCTTCGAAGAAATCGCCCATTTTTCAAATTTTTTCCGGAAAAAGACCTCCCTCTCCCCTGTGTCATTCCGGTCCTGACCTTCTACTTTGAAATTTGCAAATATCTGATTGAATACTGTAACGACCGGTTGCGTCGTTCGCATGAACTTTGTGTTGTTCATCATTTGATCTGCAATATTAAATATTAAATCAATCAGATATGTCAACACAAAAAATTGCATTAGTTACAGGCGGAAGCCGTGGTCTCGGAAAAGATATGGCTTTAAGTATCGCACAAAAAGACATCGATGTTATCATTACTTATAACAGCAAAAAGGAAGAAGCGCAAGTTGTGGTTTCAGAAATAACCGCACTTGGCAGAAAGGCCGCAGCACTTCGGTTAGACACCAGCGTTAGTTCAGGCTTTGATGATTTTATTGAATCCCTGAAACAAACGCTTCTTAACACTTTCAATGCCGATAAACTGGATTTCCTGGTTAACAATGCAGGAGTCGGCGTGCACGCCTCCTTTGCCGAAACCACCGAAGCGCAGTTCGACCTGTTAACAAATATTCATTTGAAAGGGGTGTTTTTTTTAACGCAAAAGTTGCTGCCAATCCTGAATGATGATGGTGCCATTACAAATATCAGCACCGGCCTGGCCCGGTTCACCACACCCGGTTTTGCAGCTTATGCCGCCATGAAAGGTGGAATTGAAACACTTACCAGATACCTTGCGAAAGAACTCGGCCCAAGAGGAATCCGGGCAAATGTTGTTGCGCCGGGTGCGATTGAAACAGATTTTGGAGGCGGTGTGGTTCGCGATAATGCTGAAATGAACAGGCAGATTGCAGCAGCGACTGCTTTGGGCCGCGTAGGCAGACCCGACGATATCGGCAGTGTTGTTGCTTTTTTATGTACGCCCGATGCAAAATGGGTAAACGCTCAGCGCATCGAAGTTTCTGGCGGTGTTAATCTGTGATATCAATATCATCATTTCCTTGAGCCCACGGAAACGTGGGTTTTTTCATGATAAGGATATTTCATAAAGATTTCTAAAAGATAATATTTCCCAACCTTAGATTTGGAACGTACGTATTTAATCGTACCTTAGGGCTATGAAAGCAAAAGGAAAAAACAAACCACCTGATCAGCATCCAACTAAATCTGAATTGGATGTTTTGCAGGTGCTTTGGAAAAATGGCCCTTCTACGGTTCGTTTTGTGCATGATACATTAAACACGCTGAAAGATGCGGTGCAATATACATCTACCCTGAAGCTGATGCAGGTGATGACCGAAAAAGGTATGCTATCCCGTGATGAAAGCAGTATGAAACACATCTATCATCCACTGCTTGATGAAGAAAAAACAAAGGGATCGTTGTTAGGGAAATTTGTTGATTCCATGTACGATGGTTCTGTCAGTAACCTCGTACTTGCTTTACTTGATAACGAAAAAACATCACAGGAAGAGTTACAATTACTAAAACAGCTTGCAAAACAGCTGCCTAAACAGAAATAATTTTCAAACCGAAATTATGGATGGATTAATTAATAGCGACCTCTTCAGGATATTGAGTTGGACATTGATTCATTCATTGTGGCAGGGACTGCTGTTGTCGTTTTTAGGCGGGCTGTTAATGGTTACTACCGTTAAGAGCAGACCGGTACCGCGATACAACCTCTTATCGGCTTTGTTTGTTGTATTTCTTGCCAGTGTAATCTTAACCTGCTGTTTGCAAACCAGGGCCGCTACCCCATCGTTTCAGATTGGCGCCACGGATACCCAGTCTTTTGTTGGTTGGTTTTATCGTGCAGTTGACCATACTTCTCTATACATTGCCCTGTTTTGGTTCTTTGTACTTATATATAAAGCAGCCAGTATCCGGCGAGATCTGCGACAAGTTCAAATAATTTCAAACAAAGGATGCCACCCGGTCAGCCACGAGCAATTGGAACGATTTAGAAATCTTTGTATAAAACTCGGTGTGGATAGGCCGGTTAAACTCATGGAATCGGCACTCGTAAAGGTTCCTGTTGTTCTTGGACATCTCAAGCCAATGATACTGGTCCCTGCCGGATTATTGGCAAAACTTCCATGTGATGAAATTGAAGCGATTCTGTTGCATGAACTCGCGCACGTAAAAAGAAACGACTACCTCGTTAATCTTATTCAACGTATTACAGAAGCTATCTTCTTTTTTAATCCTGCTTTGCTTTGGATCTCGCAACAAATGCGCATTGAGCGTGAACACTGTTGTGATGATACCGCTATTAGTGTATCAGGTAACAAGGCAGGGTATGTCCAGGCGCTTATTAGTTGTAAGGAATTTATGTCAGGGCAACAATTCTATGCACCAGCATTTTACAGTAAAAAACATTTGTTGGTGGCCAGGGTAAGCCGGATAGTTTACAATAGAAATGCACCCATACCGGTTATGCATCGCTTTATTGTAACAACTGTGTTCCCATTGGTGCTGGTCTTACTCTTTGTTTTGCAACCTGCCCTTATGCCTTCGCATTTGCCAGACACCTTCACAGTTGCAACAGGTTCCACGACCGGGCACTTGGAAAACGCTCCTACGCCCATTAATGAAACAAACGTTAAGGCAAAATCTAATCGCAGTTTGCTAAAAACCGCAACTAATAATCGTCAACCTGTTAACAGCCGGGTTGTGCAACACGGCAAGCATGGGGTATTGAGGTATCAGTCGTCCATAATAAATGACGCTAAAACCAAGTTAAGCCAGACCGATCTTGAAATACAGCAGTTGTACCTGGAGGAGCAACAGGCAGCTTCTGAAGTGATACATGCTGATCAGCTTAGGAAACTGGCTGTTGTCCGGAATTTTCATGCTGATAACGCGGCACAACATGACGGAGATCAAAAGATTAATGCCGGTCAACAGAAGTTAAACCGGTTAGTAGCGAATCATTACACCCATTATGAGCGGATAAGCTTGGAGCAAGAACAACAACACGAAGCTCAGCGGCGAATGGCGCTTGAACAAGCGAAACAAATCGTCGCTTTGCGAACGCTGCAAACCGAACATATAAAACAGGAAGAATACCAACGGAGGCTGACCGCTGAACTCGTCCAACAAAACGCAGATTTACAAAGGTCGGCTGCTGCGCAGTCAAAACATGATGCGTTGCGCCAAAAAATGCTCGCTGAAAGAGCACGGCAAGAGGCAGCCTTAAAGCAGCATGTGGAGCTTCAGGAAGCAGCAATCAGGCTGATGAAAAAATAATCCGAATTTTTCTTTATAACAACAGGAAGCGCGCTTGTTGTCGGTTATTCATATCCGTTACATAGGAAGTTAATTCTTTGCGGTTCGGCGAAGCTGCCTTTCTATGTCTTTTTCTAATCATCAAATTTTATAAAAATGAAACTGGTAAGATTATTTGCAACCATTATTATGGTTGGTGGCACTTTTATGGCCAGTGCCCAGGCAAAAAAAGTAACGACATCTACAGAGGTTTCAGGTGAATGACACCGACTCTGGCTCAAGGATTATTAAGTATAGTGCAGGTGAACACCGTTACCGGGTAGTACTGAATGCCGATTCAATCAGCGAGTTGTATGTGGATGGTACTAAAATAGCTGAATCAGGTTACAGTAATTACGAGCCTTTGATCAAAGAATTGCTCGACCGGGTCGAAGCCGACTTACGGAAGGCAAATCTGGAACGCGAAAAAGCATTGAAACAACTTGCGGAAGCCGAGGTTAAACACAAAGAGATGATAGTTGAACGAGAACATGCAGAGACCGCGCGTATTCAGGCGCATCAATATCAGAAAGAGGCCGAATTGCATCAGGAGCATACCGAACAACTTGCAAAACAAAAATTGGAGCATGGGCGTCAGGCGAAACTTCTGGCAGAATCACATCGTGTTCAGAGCGGGTTGTCATTGAAACAAGGCGAAGCTCAGCGTAGGCAGTCGCAATTGGCATTAAAACAGACCGAAGCCGAGCTGCGGCAAGCGAAGATAAACATTGAACAGCACCTGGCACAGCGCCAACTCGCCGTTGGGGCCCGGCAACTGGCAGATGCACAAAGGCGGCAGGCCCGACTTCATCGTGCACGGGCAGAAAAAGACCGTAAACTTGTGGAGGATATCATTTCGGAAATCCTGATTGATGGTCTTGTAAAAAACAAGCCGGCACTCATTTCCTTTGAGCTTAACGCTGATGATTTTACAGTCAATGGAATTAAACAGTCGCCCGCACTCCATTCCAGGTATAAATCAAAATACCTTGAGGCCGCAGGCGGTAAAATAAGTATGCACAAAAACGCAGGATCAACAACAATCAGAATCGACTAACAGGTATAAACTGCAACGCTGTTTCTAAATCATAGAAACAGCGTTGTAGTTTATGCCAACTCAAAAATCAGGCAAGTGTTTTTTCGCCTAAGGTCCAATCAGGACGGATCCAGTGACACGTATAACCGTTAGGATGTTTTTGAAGATAATCCTGGTGTTCTTCTTCAGCATCCCAGAAATCAGAGGCGGGAACCACTTCAGTCACGATAGCACCCGGCCATTTGCGGGAAGCCTCCATTTCTTTTATCAAAGTTTCAGCGGTACTTTTTTGGTTTTCATCCAGGTAAAAGATAGCGGATCGGTATGATGGCCCAAGATCATTCCCCTGACGGTTTTTGGTGGTGGGGTCATGTATCTGGAAAAAGAATTCCAGTAATTTCCTGTACGAGAGCACTGTTGGATCAAAATCGATCGAGATGGCTTCAGCGTGGTTTCCATGGTTGCGGTAGGTAGCGTTTGGAACTTCGCCACCCGTATAACCTACAACGGTTTTCCTGACACCCGGTAAGGCCCGGACCAGTTCTTCTACACCCCAGAAACATCCGCCGGCAAGTATTGCTTTTTCTGTATTCATATCAACTTGTTTAATCAGTAAATGCTACTGCTAACAACAAGATTACGGACAATTTGTTTACTGTGCTCAGCAAACCTCGAGTGTTTGGAAAAAAGCAGCTTTGTTATTGGCAAGTATGCCCGGGGCCTCACCAGTGAACTCCCTGAATTCACGGATAAAATGCGCCTGGTCGGAGTACCCGCTCTCATAACTTACATCGGCCCATTTAAGCGAAGCAAGCTCCCTTGATCGCGCATAGCGATAAGCAGTTCTGAAGCGGATGATGCGTTGATAAGTTTTAGGTGTGGCTCCTATCTGTTGTTTGAAACCACGTTCAAGTTGGCGCTTACTAATATAAAGTTGGTTGCTAAGTGCTTCTACTGGCAATCCACCGTTTGTATTGCGGATGATGCGGCAGGCTTCCCTAACATAATCATGTTTGATAGCCGCGTTTGCCAGCCTGTTTAGAAGAAAGGTTTCCGCTGTACGGATCAGCGTTCCAATATCGTTCACACCTGTCATATAATCGCACAAACTATTCGCTTGTTTCCCTATAATATCGGCACCATGAACAACGCTGTTCAGCACTTCAGCCGCTGGCACAGAAAAAAGTTCTTTTAAGCCTTCTGGCTTGAGCCTGATTCCAAACATCCGGGTGCCACTTTCCGCGTGCCAGTAGGCAGTATCTGTGTAAAGCCCTGTGCAATAAATATACGGGCTCGGTTCCCAACGGTTATCGTTTGCGTTAAAAATCTGGCAAAGCTTACGATTCACCTGGCAGATAATTTCTACGGACCCGAAAGGAAGACAGCGCTGTAAAGGCGTTTCCTGGCCCGGTAATGTCTGTTCAGTTTCAAGGAGCCAATAACAATCCACATAAGCCGCCAACGCAGGCGAAGGGATATATTCACGATACGACATATTTTAACGGATGGTTGCGTTTGCAAATTTCGGGGTTTGATAAATCAACGCACGGAACCTTGCATATCGACAGGACCGTTCATGTATTAAACAAAGGCTAAATAATACTGCGCTAAGTCTGCATATTGAATAAAAGCGACATCATTAATATCGTTAAAGAGATTAACAATTCTGTATGGCTGGCTCCGCGCGCAGTGAACTTAAAAGATAGGAACGATGAAACAAAATTGTCGCATTTATGCAATAGCGGTTTTTGACCCGCTTATAGTTTTGCACTTCATCTATCACATAAATCTTAAAACAATTAGCATGTCGCAACAATCACTTAACAGCGGGAACCAAATGGTGGTGTTTGGTCATCTGTTCACTTTTTTAGCTACGACTTCAGAAACAAATCAGCAGTATAGTATTTATGAAGACCAGGTTCCACCACAGGCCGGACCGCCTCCGCATACGCATCCAGACGAAGAACTGTTTTACGTTGTGTCGGGAGAGTTTGAATTTGTTTTAAATGATCCGGAGAAACCGTTCAATGTTGCTCCGGGGCAAATGATTAAGATACCTTCTAACGCGGTTCATACATTTAAGAATGTTGGCGATACCACAGGCAAATTATTGACCATAATCTTCCCTGGACAATTGGAACGTTATTTTGCGGAAACCTTTCCTGTAGTTAAATCTTCAGATGAATTGCCGGATCTGAACAGCGTACCAGACTTCGCAAACATGGACCTAAGTAAAGCGTTTGCAAACGCCGATAAACATAATATCAGCTTCCTGCTGCCGCAGGATCAGATAAGCATTTAAATGCAATATAAAGTGGATGATTACAAAATGTTCTCATCCACTCTTAACTTGCAGAATGCATTCTGCAGTATAAAATCAACTCACAACACAATGACCAACCATAAATTTGCAATCATCGGTGGTGGCATAGCCGGGCTTTCAGCAGCAATCTCCTTGAAACAGGCAGGCATACTGGCACATGTTTATGAAGCGGCTGCGGAAATAACGCCCATCGGCGCCGGGCTTGCACTTGCAGCAAACGCGATCCAGGCGTTTGACCGTCTTGGTATTCAAAAGGAGGTGCTCAACAAAGGACTACTGTTGACGGGGCTTTCAGTGTATGATTCAAAAGGCAAAGTAATCTCACGCGCAGACGCAGCAAGTGTCAGCAAAGAATTTGGCATCGATAATTTTGTAATTCACCGGGCTGCCTTACATGAAGTGTTACTCGCCAACATTGACCCTTCCAGAGTGCATCTCAAGAAAAGGATCAATCAAATTACAGAAGATGACGATCATTTAATATTGTCATTTGATGACGGCTCCGTTGAAACAACTGATTTTCTTATTGCGGCAGATGGTATAAATTCCGTAATAAGAAAACTCATCCTGCCAAATTCTATTTCATCTTATAGCGGGTACACTTGTTGGCGCGCTGTGGTTGATTACCCTATCGAAGGTTTGGATGAGGCTGCCGAATATTGGGGGGCAAAGGGCCGTTTCGGATTTGTACCGCTTCCGGGAAACAAAGTATATTGGTATGCATGTGTAAACAGCCGGCCCGACAATCCGGTGATGCGTGATATGTCGCCTCTTTTACTGGCTAAACGATTTAGTGCATTTCCTGAAATGATTGTTGATCTTATTCATCGTACACCAGCCAACGGTCTGATCTGGAATGATATTCACGATTTGCCTGCACTAAAAAATTACGCGTACAACAATATTCTACTTATTGGTGATGCTGCACATGCCACCACTCCTAACATGGGACAAGGGGCATGCATGGCGATTGAAGATGCAGTGGTGCTTGGCCAGGAACTAAGCGCTCAGGATGATCCCTGGGTAGCCTTCCAGCGTTTTGAGAAAAGAAGGATCCGTCGCACTCAAAGTATAGTACGCAAATCGCGGTTTTTGGGTGAATTGGCCCAGGCTGAAAACGAAATGCTTATTGCTATTCGCAATGGCTTGTTAAGGTTAGTACCTCCCGCAGTTAACAGGCTTCAGTTGAAACAACTTTACTCAGTTGATTTTTGAATCACTCCACTTCAACAATCATCTCCACCTCCACTGCCATATTCATGGGTAGGGAATTCGTACCGATTGCAGTACGGGCATGTTTGCCGGCCTCACCAAAAACGGCGATCATCAGGTCAGAAAATCCATTGATAACCTTTGGCTGATCGGCAAAAGTATCTGCTGAATTAACATAGCCATTTACTTTTAAAATCCGTTTTACTTTATTGATACTACCGAGCGTTTTGTGCAGAACAGCCAGTTGATTGATGGCTGTTTGACGGGCTGCCGCGTTGCCCTGTTCGAGTGTAAGCTCAGCACCGAGTTTGCCTTTGATATATTCCCCGTTTGCCTGCCTGGGTCCTTTGCCGGAAAGGAAAAGAAGGTTGCCGACCCGTACTGCATCTACATAACTGCCAATGGCTTCCGGTACAGCGGGCAAGGTGATCTTTAGTTTTAACAGGTTCTCTTCTGGCGTTTGTGCGCTTACAGAGACAGGAAGCAGGAAGATGACCAGGAGTAAAATGTTTCGCATAATAAAACTTTTAGGTTGCCAGCTTTCATTAATCGTCGCAATATCGGATTTGTTATTCAGGATTAAAGGGATCTGGGCGGACAGGAAATGGTTTTTACTTGCCTCGTCGTTAAAATAGTTATATTTATTTTGTAATATAACACGCGATGGCAAAAAATAAAACCGCAGAAACCGCTGGCGATGTTACTGCATTTATCAGGCAGCATGCATTGCCGGGTCAGCAGGAAGATAGTTTCCGTTTGATCGACATCATGAAACGGGTGTCTGGTCACGAGCCAAGGATGTGGGGACCAACTATAGTTGGATTTGGCGCTTATCATTATAGGTATGAGAGCGGCCATGAAGGCGATGCGCCATTACTTGGATTTTCTCCGCGCAAAGCAGCCATTTCATTATATGTGTTCACCGGATTAGACGAACATCAACATCTTTTGCAAGGATTGGGCAAATTCAAAAACGGCAAGGCATGTATCTATATAAAAAAGCTGAGCGATGTAGATGAGGCGAAACTTGTGGCAATGATGCAGGAAACAATAAGATTTTTGAAGGAACGATATGAAGCTGAATAAATTTCTTAGATAAAACTTTTTTGTTCTACGCCTGTCTGACTTCTCAACGGCTCAGAAATTGTTCAAGATTCTTTTTGAAATAAAGCGCACTGTCGGTGACACTACGTACCGGATCATGCGCAAAGTTTCCTCCCTGTTCAATGTAGTAATATTCCAATCCGGCGCGTTTGGCTAAAGGTAAGATCTTTGTAAAGTCTATCGAGCCGTTACCCAACTCCGAATAATCCTGTGTGCGTTTATCCATGTCCTTTATGTGCCACATTACAAAACGACCGGGTTGTTTCTCTATTAAAGCTTCAGGAGATAGTTTTGATGAACGCATCACCCAATACAGATCCATCTGAAGTTTTACGGTTCCTGTATCAGTTTCACGCATAATGATTTCGTATCCGTTTTCGCCATCATGATCGGTGAATTCAAAGTCGTGATGATGATAGGCAAATCCAAGACCGGCTTTACTGATCTGTTCGCCAATCTTATTTAGTTTGATAGTGAGTTGCCGGAAATGATTGATTGTCCGGAAAGCCGGATCAAGCCAGGGCCATGTGATATAGCGTTGTCCCAGCGTTGTTGCACCTTCTATACATCGGTCAACAAAACGCGACATATCATCTTCGCTCCGGTCGAAATATTTGGTAAAATCATAGTGACCGCTGGTGGTGATCATATCATTATCTGTGAGTAGCTTTTTAAAGTCCGCAGCCCTGATGCCATAGTAAGTGCCCTTTTCAGGATCATAGCCATAAGTTTCTGAATCTTTGTAGCCAACTCCGGCTAACTTTTTAATCGTACCAGGCAGGTCTTTTGCCAGGGGTTCACGAACAGAAAACAGTTGGATGCCCAGCCTGTATTTAAAAAATGCGTTATTGGCCAAAGCTTGAATCCCAGCACCATTTGCGGCAAGCAGGAGGCCTGAATTTCTGATGAAGTTTCGTCGGCTCATTTCTTTACTGTTTGTCATGTTCGTATGTTAAATAGATCACCGGTTATTTATGATGTATCCAGTTCAACTAAGGTATGAAGTTTTCATCCGCTTCTCATTATCGAATTGTAAGATTTACGTTTGATCGACTTAATTGTTTGATACATTTAACAAGATCGGTTTGCGCCACTTTTTTTTGTGAACTGATTTTTATGCACTTTTGAACTTCGTATGCATTCATCACATATATACATTGTTGGTGCAGGTGCTATTGGCAAAACACTTGCAGTACTGCTCACGCAAGAAGGTAAAAAGGTGACACTCGTACAACGTGGACCTGACCAGGGATCGCAGCAGCTTAAATTGAAACTTATCCTGGGTAATGAGAAGTCATTTGATGCAGCCGTCCCGGTTGATACCATTTCGTCAGGAACTGAATTGGATGGCATTATTGTTATTGCTGCAAAAGCGTTTGCAAATGCGGACATTGCGTCGATGCTATTACCGAGGATTGGCTCTTCGCCGGTTGTGATTCTGCAAAATGGACTCAATGTAGAGGAAAACTATATTGAAGCCGGTTTCAAAAACCTTTACAGATGTGTTTTGTTTGCAACAAGTGAATCCATTGATGCAACCACTGTACGTTATAAGCCGGTTGGCCCCTCTCCTGTTGGCATCATTGAGGGTAAGGGCGAGGTGCTTGCATCTGTGGTTCAACAACTGTCTACAGAATTATTTGCTTTTCGACCTGAAACTAATATCTCCACTTATGCCTGGAAGAAAACAATCATCAACAGCGTGTTTAATTCCGTTTGTCCTTTGCTTGATTGTGATAACGGTATCTTTCACCGTAACCCTGCTGCCATGCAGATTGCAAAAACAGTAATCGCTGAAGGTGTACTTGTTGCTGATGCGGAGGGTATAAAGCTTGATCAGGCTGATGTTGAAAACACATTGCTTGATATAAGCCTGCGATCCGATGGTCAACTGATCTCTACCTTACAGGACATCAAACATGGTCGTCCAACAGAGATAGACAATATGAACTTTGAAATTGTAAAAATTGCTCAACGCCTGAACAAGGCAGACCATGTCACACAAACAAAAATACTGGGAGAACTCGTTAAATTAAAAGAGGCTGTAGTCAACATAAAATTATAGCAAGACCATGAACATAATGCTTATAACAGGTGCGAGCCGTGGAATTGGCGCTGCTACTGCAAAGCTTGCAGCAGCGGCCGGATATTTCGTAGTTGTAAATTATCATAACAGCAAAGCAGCGGCTGAACAACTTGTTTCGGAAATCCAGTCGAATAATGGTGGTGCCGTTTCTATCCAGGCTGATATTGCTGATGAAGCCCAGATAGTGAATATGTTTTCAGCTATTGATAAGCTGCAGGGAAGCCTGGTTTCGGTTATCAATAACGCAGGTATACTCGAACCGCAGATGCGCCTGGAAACGATGGATATTGCAAGGCTTCAGCGCATTTTTTCAGCAAATATTACAGGTCAGTTTATTTGCAGCCGTGAAGCTGTAAAACGTATGTCGGTAAAACATGGTGGAAAAGGCGGAACCATCGTGAATGTTTCTTCGGTTGCTTCATTGACCGGTTCCCCAAATGAATACATCGATTATGCTGCTTCCAAGGGAGCGATGGATGCAATGACAATTGGATTATCGAAAGAGGTTGCTGCAGAAGGCATCCGTGTTAATGCCGTGCGACCAGGATTTATATATACTGATATTCACGCTTCCGGTGGGGAACCCGACAGGGTCAACCGCTTGAAAGAAAGCATCCCCATGAAGCGCGGTGGCACTGTCGAAGAAGTGGCAGAAGCGATTCTCTGGCTGGCCGGCGACAAATCATCCTATACTACCGGCAGTTTTATAAACATTGCTGGTGGAAGATAAATGTTGAGATAATGGATGTCAAAAAACGACGCATAAAAATCTGGGATATTCTATTGATTGGACTCTTACTGTTTGTTGCGTTCAATAAGCACGCGAAATCCTATGTGATCCGTGGAATGATGTCTATCGGTTTGTTTCGGCCAGATGTTCCGGATACCTCCGCCCCCACCAGCGCGACGGTGGCAGCGTTTTCTTTTAAAGATGAAACCGGTGGGCTCGTTTCGACCGATGAATTAAAAGGCAAAGTGGTCTTTGTAAATTTCTGGGCCAGCTGGTGTCCCCCATGCCTTGCAGAAATGCCTTCGCTTCAGCGGTTATACGATAGATTCAAATCTGACAGCAATTTTGTGTTTCTTTTTATCAATGAAGACAATAACCGTGATGCCGGTGTTGATTATCTCCGCACGAATAACTACACGATACCTTTTCTGCAGTCGTCGGGGCCTGTACCCGATGAAGTATATAGCGGCACGCTGCCTACTACTGCCGTGATCGGAGCCAGCGGGCAATTATTGATGCAGCATGAAGGCGCTGGTAATTTCGAGACAAACAAGTTTATAAACTGGTTCGGCGGGCTAGCTGTGCAGTAGTTTCGGTCTTTGCTTCTGCTATCCGCCTGCTGTTGATGCCGCGGGCGGTCCGCACCGGCACTGCTTTTTTTCGTGCTTCATACGCTTTTGGTGTGTCGTGTTGCGCAATATTCTATCGGCTTCTGATCAGGGTTGAGAAGATTACTTCTGCTATCCGCCTGCTGTTGATGCCGCGGGCGGTCCGCGCCGGCACTGCATTTTTCCGTGCTTCATACGCTTTTGATGTTTTGTGTTGCGCAATATTCTATCGGCTTTCGGGGTTCTGATCAGCTTTGAGAAAAGCTCTTCATGGTCGGCGCCTAAGATCGCCTTGTTCTGCTTTGGTTCCCTGACCGGAAAAAAAGGTGCCTTGCGCGGATCCGTCCTTGCATCGCAGGCTGTGAGCGCTTTATCGAACGGGGCGCATGCGAGACTAATATTGTACTGCCAGCGTTTGGCTGTATAAAACCTGTAGAGCCAGCTTCGGTTGTATGCCGGCAGGTAATGTATAAGCTATCTGGGCATTTTAAACTCCTACTTTATCAATTGGTCGTAACCGTAATGCGCTCCATGTTTCATCAATCGAGATTGCGGCTACCGTCTTTAAATTATAGTCCCCGACTGCTGCACGGATAGTGTCACGGTGAATATCGCTTTTTATTTTGGAGGTTAGCTTTGGATAAGCAATCCACAAAATGCTGTCCGGCTCTATATTATTTAGTTGGTTGTTTAAGAAATCGACAAGCTCTTTGCTGTTGTTTACAAATACAAGCGTGTTGAAGCTTTTGTTGTATTTATCGAAGGCGACTGTAAAGCCAAGCTCAATAAATTCATTCTGGAAGGCGGGTGGTGCATTGATGATGACAGCCTGGTGCTTGAATTTTAATTTCCTTACAACTTCATTCATGAAACCCGTATTTAATAATGTTAACCGTTCTTCAATCATTATCGTGGTTCAACATAAGCCTTTCTATGGCTCTCTCCATATTCAAACCCAAGGCATAAAATTTACAATATGATCACCTGGTCAAATGGCATACAGCGAAGATAGTGTTTAGTTGCCACCCATTATGCCAGCCACTGCAAGTTGAGGAAAATACGAAAGCAATAAACATAAGCAGTGCCTTACAACTGAGCACAACAAGACTGGTGTACACATTGCAGTGCTTTAGCATCAAACCTGCGCAAGAAATCTCACAGTCTGCGATGCAAGGGCGGTTCCGCGCAAGGCGCCTTATTTTTCCGGAAAGGGTACAAAAGCTGATCAAGGCGGTCAGTAACCCGAACCTTAAACCTTCTATTCAAGGCCCATCAGGGCGCCCAGGGCCGATAGCTGTCAACGCAACTCAGAAAATAATAAGCGCATGAAGCCCGGAAAAATTCAGTGCCGACGCGGGCCGGCCGCAGCACATCAAAATCCTTTCTTATTTTCGTTGAACACTCAAATACAGAAAATATTGTAAAATGAATTTGAAGTACCCCATCTTATGGATGCTGATATTGTTATCGGTAGTAGTCAATGCACAACAACCTTATTTTCCTGATACAAACTGGCTGGTAAAAAAGCCGGCTGAACTAAAGCTGAACCGGCAATGGCTCGACAGTGCGGTTGCATTTGCTTTAAGAAACGAAAACAAGGTTGAAAAAGATCTGCGAATCGCTAATCTGAAAGCTTATTCAAATGAGCCGGGGTATGCAGTAATCGGGCCCACACGTTTCAGAGGGGGACCAGCTGGTTTGATCATTAAAGGCGGATATATCGCCGCTCAATGGGGCGATATTCATCGCGTCGATATGACCTTCAGCGCTACCAAAAGTGTACTAAGCACAGTCGCGGGACTTGCTGTCGACAAAGGATTGATACGAAACTTAAATGATAAGGTTAGCAAATATGTATGGGACGGCTCATTTGAAGGTGCGCATAACGGCGAGATCACCTGGGAACACCTTTTAAATCAATCATCCGACTGGAGCGGTTCATTGTTCGGATTACACGATTGGGCCGACCGACCACCACGTACAGGAACCATCGATGAATGGAAAAACAGAAAACTTCTTAAACCGGGAACAAGTTATGAATATAATGACGTGCGCGTTAACCTTCTGGCTTATTCGTTATTGCAGGTTTGGAGACAACCACTTCCCGCTATATTGAAAGAAGCCATAATGGATCCCATCGGTGCATCCACTACCTGGCGCTGGTACGGGTATGAAAATTCATTTGTAAACATTGATGGTATCATGATGCAGTCTGTAAGCGGTGGTGGCCACCATGGCGGTGGACTATTCATCAGTGCTATTGATATGGCCAGATTCGGACTATTATTTTTACGCAAAGGAAAATGGGGCTCAAACCAATTGATTTCTGAACGTTGGATCGAACAGGCTACACAACCCTCCGTGCCAAACAAAGAGTATGGTTTTATGTGGTGGTTAAACGGTACCGGAAAGTGGCCCGGCGTGCCTGCATCTGTATATTATGCTGTGGGATTTGGCGGTAATTACATTGTGATAGATCCCGAACACGATATCGTTGTGGTAGCACGATGGATGGATGATAGCAAAATGAGTGAATTAATGAACCTTATTGTAAAGGCTTCCCGATAAACGAGAAAGATGTGAACAGCCATTGAAGTGTAGTTCATTTTTTTTATACCATCTAGAAACAATACGGAACATGGAACAATCGCTACAAACCTCAACCACGCCAAAAGTTGAAGCACAAATGTTAATCAGAAAACCTGTCGATGAAGTGTTCAATGCTTTTATCGATCCGCAGTATACAACACATTTCTGGTTCACGAAAAGCAGCGGCCCCTTAGAAGAAAACAAAACAATTACCTGGGAATGGGAGATGTATGGCGTCTCAAGCGAAGTGCATGTGAATGCTGTCCGGCAGAATGAGCGTATTTCCATCAGTTGGGACAAAGGAGAGACCACGATTGAATTCCTCTTTGAGCCGAAAAGCGCGGCCAGTACGTACGTGGTTATCCGCCAGACAGGTTTTCAAAGTATCGGGGCCGATTTACTGACAGAAGTGATTGATGCCACAGGAGGATTTACCACAGTGCTTGACGGCATGAAGGCATACCTTGAACATGGCATCGATCTTAATCTTATTGCTGATAAGTTTGCTTCAGAATAAAACTTTCCGCTCCTCTTCCGGTTTACCCATTACCTGTTGTCAGAGTCTGACACCAACAAGTAAAGACTGCGAGGTCAATACGTCTCCCCTTGTATCATTTTGCAGCATTAACCGTAGCCCGATATTTAATCGCTGAGAAATTTGAAACTCATATTGTGGTGCAACCAGGTAGCCAACTGAGTAAGTGTTTAAAGGTGAGCTGTAACCGAAAATCGTGAGCCATTCTCCGGATGGTAGCTGGCGGCCATCAATGTAATCAGGCTGTGAACTGCTTTGATATCTAAGAGAAGGACCTGCGCTGACTTTTATACGATGGATCCTTTTTGCGAGGACCAGGTAATCGAGCGTTGCAAAGGCTGTTAGGCCATTAGTAACAGTTCTAAGATTATATTCTGTTGCTTGCATAGTGATGGAATGACCAGTGAATTGCAAACCAGGCGTAACCGACAATCGGGGTAATCTTTTAAATGGAATCTGTATTTCAGCCAGAAATGTGTATCCATGCATATCACCGGTTCCATGCAAAGCATGTCCTGTCGCGAAATTGATTTTGAATGGACCGTTCTGTGAATAACCGGTGATACAACAAATAATAAGCAAGGTAAAGCAGATAGTATAACGCATTGGGATTGGATTGATAAGGTTTTTAAAATCCTAATATAGATCAATCAGTGTGGATTTGCTAAACGCTTTCAAATATCCACTGAAAGAATCTTTCCCAAAAAAGCAGCGTCATTTAAAAATCGAAAGTTGTAGAAATTTTTCTGTTTTGCAACCAGTACGCTCTCTTCAGGCGAAGAATACACTAATCTTCAGCAGGTGCCTGACCAGGGTGCTCCCTGCGTGTACCGCGGGTACCGCTCCGGTGGATATAACATGTGCAGGATAACGCTTTCAGACGGGCGTACCGTGCAACTGTTGAAACTCGAGTCAAACGGCACCTGCAGCAGTACCACACTGTCGCAGCCATAAGCAGTTTTTAATGCAAACCCTTCACCTTCCTGAAGGAGTGTGTATTTAAACGGAATGTAAACTCTTGCTTTGACTGCAGGAGTTTACATTTAAATTGTTGCCTTATTTGTTTTTCCATGCATCGCCAGCAATTCAGAGGGTGCGTATCCAAATTGTTTTTTGAAGGCGAACGAAAAATGCGAGAGGTTTTCAAAACCAACTTCATAACAAACGTCTGTGGGTTTGCTGCCTTTTTCAACCAGGTGATAATGCGCCAGCTCCAGTCGTTTCCTGGTCAGCCATTTTTGTGGAGTGGTATTGAAAGCCTTTTTGAAATCACGTTTAAAAGTGGTAAGACTTCTGCCAACCAGGTATCCAAACTTTTCCATTGGCATGTTGAACATGAAGTTCTTTTCCATATAAGTTACCAGGTCAATCTTACCCGGTTCGTCAAAATTTGCAAGCACCTGGTCTACTGAAGGGTCAATGGCCCGCAGGATACTAATTGCTTCGGTGATCTTTAATGCTGCAATGTTTGCAGGAAGATCTGTGATCTCAAAATATGGTACGAGTGAAGTGAGACAACTTTCCAGCAATGGATGTTTCTTATAGACGCGAATCCTGGCCTCAGCTGTTGAAAATGTTTTAATATCCAGGTCTGCATAAAATGTTCTTAATCGTTCAGTCGTAAGATGCATCACCACTGTTTTGTGTGGTTGCCCGTCATTCGGGTAATTAAGAATAGTTGCTAATTGGTTCCGCGGAATAAGGAATATATCCCCCGGTCCAAAGGTATAATTCGCATCTGCCAGTACAATCTTTGTAATACCGGACATGAACCAGATCAGCATGTGATGTTCAAACATAATATCCGACTTGAAGAACTTATCCTCGTAGCATGAGAGTTTGATATCGTCGGTGATATATTTTGCTTTGTATTCCATATTGTTTGCAAATATTTGTCACTAGATCTGATCAAATATAATATAAGCGATCAGGTAAGCTGTAAGACTCGTTATGCTATCATGAGTAAGTCAATGAATCAACGGGAAACCGAACTCCTGTCAATGCTTCCGTCAACCCCCATAATTTTTTTGCATTGGTTTCATCAAGGGAATATTCCGCTACACCTTTTACTTCCATAACTCCGCTATCAGTTTTTTGGCTGGTGGCTAATGCAGCAACTTCGCAATCTTCACAATACACCCCACCGACGCCGTTCAGTTGCTTACTTGTTGCGCACCAGATCGTGGTGGCAGCACCCTGGGCGACCGTTTTCAATTTGGCCGCCACTTCCGCAGCAACGTTGCCTTCCGCATCCAATAGTCCGAGATCTTTCAATAAATCAACAGAAGCTTCCCGACCCAGTTCGGTGTTCATGATAGAACCAGGGTTGAGCGAAAAAACACGGATATTGAAGTCGCTCCCGATCGTATCCAATTCAAGTGCAAAAAGATTACTGGCGGTTTTTGATTGTCCATATCCTGCCAGTGTTTCATAGGGCCTGTTCCGGAAGTTCGGATCTTCAAAATGAAAAGGCGCGAACAAATGGCCCGCTGAGGAAACGTTTACTACCCGTGCCCCATTGGCAGCAACCAGTGCTGGCCAAAGTTTCGCCGTAAGCTGAAACTGCGCGAGGTAATTGGTGACGAACTGCGATTCGTAACCGCGTTTGTCTCTGCGGAGAGGCACCCACATGATGCCGGCGTTATTGATGAGGAGGTGTAAGGGTCTTCCTGATGCGAGGAAGTTGTCCGCAAAAGCATCAATCGAATCATGATCCATAAGGTCCATGGCGGCGATTTCGATGTTGCTGATCCCCGCTAAATTACTTTTCGCCTTTGCAATGTTTCTTGCCGGTACGATAACGGTGGCACCTGCACCTGCCAGTACTTTTGCAGTTTCAAGACCGATCCCGGTTCCTCCGCCGGTTACGATGGCCACCTTCCCGGTAAGATCGATACCTGCAATTACTTCCTGTGCGGTAGAGGCTGCATTAAATAAACTGTTGACTGGTTGCTGAAGCGCTCCCTGGTAGTTGTTCTGTTTCATACTTTTATTTTTTTGTTGGAACAAAAGTAGATGCTTACCCGGCCCTGCATTTTGTTTTAAGGTCCGAAGTTGCTTTGTTTAAAAGTTCAGGCCCCGGCATTATAATGAACGCTTAGTATTTCAATGGGATCTTTCTTTCCCCGCAGCGGTATTTTTCCCAGCGAAATTGTGCGGAAGCCGTTATTCAATTCAAGTTTGCCCAGGAGGGACGCTGAAACAAGGATCTCCTGTTGGTATTCATTACAAACCCCCTGTATACGGGAAGCTGTGTTTAAGGTGTCTCCATGATACGCGATATCACGTTTAACCGCTCCGATTTCTACGGCTGTTACCTTCCCGCTATGCAGACCAGCTTTGAACAGAGGTATTGTTCCATAGGCAGACAAATAAAATTCACTTCGGTTATTGAATAACTGCCGGCAGGCAAAATAAAATTCGAGGCAAGCGGCATGTTTTAAACCCTCTGCCTCCGGCCAGGTAATAACGATCTCGTCGCCTACATACTGATAAACCTGCGCCCGCATTGGTAATAACACTTCGTTGATGTCAGCAAAACAATCTCTTATGAATGCGCTGTAATTGATATGACCCAACTGCTCGGCAATAGTAGTGGATGATTTGAGATCCATAAACAAAAAGATCCGATCCTCTTCAACAGGATTACGGTACTTACCCAACAGCAAAGGCAATAACACACCGGGACCATATTTTTTATTTACCTGGTTAATAAAACTGATTACAAGCGTCATAAAGAAATAATATATCATCAACAGGTTTGCTGTATATCGCCAGGCTTTGTCACTCAGGGTAATGTTTCCCATATTTACTACCGGAGCGATAATATGGTCGTAAAGCCAAAAACGTAACACGAATAATAAGAGAACCAGAACGGTAAATGATATCAATACCTTAAATACAATCACTTTACCAAGTGATTGCTTGCGCATCGAATACCTGTCGAAGTAGTATCCGGTTATACCCAGACTGATACCGTACACGCCGCCAAGTAACAAAGCAACGCTATAGAATGGTCTTGTGCTTTCTGCCATGGGAATATCGAAGCTTTGTCCAAATATCTTGAACTGAAGATCCATCATGACGACCAGTAAAATATTGGCAACGATCCAGAAACTGGTCTGAATATATACATAGCTTAATAAGGGATGACGCGCTGTGTATGACTGTGCGAGCGAAGTATAATCAAATCTTTTTTGCATGTTACAAAGCACTCAAAGTAAATAAAACAAGTACAATGCGACAGTTTTTTTTGCCCGGAAGGATTTTGTTCCTTTGAATGCTATCTTGCATATTATGAACCCGTACTTCTCCCGGTTATGAAAGTGCATATCTTTTCACCCTGTTGGAACGAAGAAGTTTTGCTGCCTTATTATTTCCGTCATTATAAGCAAAGGTTTGATGATGTACGATTCACGATTTATGATAATATGTCGACGGATGCTTCGCGTGAAATCATGTTGCAGCATGGCGCAGAAATCATTTCAAGTGATACCCGGGGAGAACTGAGAGGAGATGTTCAATCAAGAATCAGGAATCACGCATGGAAAAATTCGGATGCTGACTGGATAATTGTTTGCGATATCGATGAATGGATAGAAGCCGACGATGCATTTATAGAACAAACAAACTGCACTGTAGTTAAAACGGAAGGCTACCATATGGTGGGATGGCATCAAAACCTGGATAAGGTTGTTCGGGGCAGTCACCATATCTACTGGGATAAATGCGCGCTGTTCCGGAGAGAAAAGATTACAGACATGAACTATGGACCGGGCTGTCATAAGTGCAAACCTGAAGGCGATGTGATCTATAACAGTGAGCGGGTGTTGTTATATCACATGAAATGTTTCCATCCGTTATACTACATTAAACGACATAAACTATCAGCGGCACGTGTGTCGGAAGTTAATCGCCGCAATGGCTGGAGCCGGCATTATTACAGCGATACCAAACGTGCAGTCGCGTATTATCTGAAGGTGCTTTTCACCAGCAAAGTAATACGCAGGGCTTAACACTTACAATTTTTAAGTGTGGCAGCGGAAAGTAACCCGCAGGGCTTACCACTAACAAATACGCCGGGATAGCACAAACTATTATTTTTTTGTAACGATAACCGGCAGCTTGATCATTGAGGGGTATTTGGATGAATGATGGATCTTGTTTTCTGCAACCACTCCTGTTGCTTCATCAAAGTTGTCACCGCCAGTATTAAGATTGCGTTCAAAGCGTGGAAAATTACTGCTTGAGATCTCGATACGGATCCTGTGACCCGGCGCAAAATAGTTGCTGGTCACCATGGGGGTCAGGTCAACCTTATACACCTTGTCTTTTTCCATCATCACCTCTTTGTCGTATCCTTCGCGATAGCGTAATCTTTGAATGGTCTCATCCAGGTTGTAGGCTTTTCCATCTGGTTCCACATCAATCAATTTAATGGTGATATCGGTATCAAGCGCTGATGAGGAAACATATAAAGACGATTCTATAAAACCTGTTATCTCTACTCCTTCTTTTAATGGCTCAGAGGTGTATACCAGTATGTCGTCGCGGAGTTCCATTTCAGACTGGTCGAATGAGCCACCTTTCACCGCAGTACCTGTGCAACAAACATTGCCACCGTATGAAGGCACGGGCTTCATGGGATCGTACACAAAAACATCAGGTGTATTTTTTGCAGCCGGTTTCTTTAGCGCCAATACGCCATCTCCGTTACGTGTATTCGCTTTTCCACCACTATTTAAATAATAGGTACGGTATTCTGTATTTGGCAAAGGAAAACTTTCTGCCTGCTGCCATTTGTTACTTCCCATGGTAAAATATCTTACGCGGGGATTATTTTCTTTGAACTGATTAGTTTCTCCTTTCAGCAACATATCGAACCAACCCCAGGTAAGCTCATCATAATTCAACCGGGCATCCCCCATACTGCGTTCGCCGACTACTGTATTTTCAGTGGCCCTTTTAAATGAGCAATGTAAGGTGGGTGCAATTATGAGGTATTGATTATCTGCTATCGCTTTGCTTTTTGCATTATTTCTTACATGATTAAACAGCGCAATATTCGGCGCAGATGAAACATCGTACCAGGATACAAACCAGTAACCGGGCACATCGAGTGGCATATTATCATGATAAAGGCCACCGGTGTACCATGCGGTGTCATTTGGTTTGCGCGCTATCATTTTGTCATAAATACTTTCAGGGCCCTGCACATTTTTGATAATGTCTTTTACAGGGAGATGGCGCAATGCAACTGACCAGTCAACAGCAGGCATTTCCGGTGCCATATCATAAAACCTTTGTAATCTTCGTATGTCCGCGTCCGTTGCTTCTGATGATATCCTTGGCCGGAATTTGTCGTGCTGGGTTCCATACAACCAGGCGGTAAACAACATTTGTTGTGCACCACCCCGGTACCAGTTGCCCTGTTCCATAAACTTACCTATACGCCCAACGCCGGCTCCAAAACCCTGTGCAACCAGGGCTGCCAGTGCGGGATGATTCTGGGAAGCAACGGCCATCTGCCATTCGGCCGTTGATGAACAACCGATCAGTCCTATCTTCCCATTGCTCCAGGGTTGTTTACTCATCCATTCAAAAGCATCGTAACCATCTGTGAGCGGTGTGCCGAGTATGTCCCATTCTCCCTCGGAAAAAAAGCGGCCACGTTCATTCTGCACAACCAGCGCATAACCCCGCGACACAGCCTCATAAGCTTCGGTCAGCACACGGCTTGTCATCTTTCCATCGACCCAGGTATTGAAATTATAGGGTGTTCGTGAAAACACAATAGGCACCTTTTTATCACCTTTTGGACGATAAATGTCGGTTGCCAGCCTGATGCCATCACGCATAGGCATCATAACTTTTTGTTCAATAACAGCGATGGAATCCAGCCTGCGATAGGGAGCTGTAGTATCCTGGGCCACCAGTGTTGCAGCCATAACAACCAGTGAAATACAGATGATGACTTTTCTCATCCTGCTAAGTTATGTAAAACAGGCTACTATTATGCGTCTACCAGCGCTGTACCGGATTTCAGGGATTCGCGATAACCAGCAATGTTGCTGCGCGATACGGGAACCTGGTGGCCAAGCAATTCAACAGTAAGCTTTAAACCCTGGGCATTGCCTTCTACCTTTACTACGCGTTTTGTGTTTACCAGCCACCCGCGATGACTTCGATAGAGATGAGGTAGTTCAGTAACCTGCATGGCAATGTTGGTAAGCGTATTTCTTAACATAGCCGTTTTGAGCCGGCCATTGACCTCATAAAAAACGTTCACATAATTGTCCAGCGCCTGCACTGCGAGTATGCTGCGTGGCGATACTTCCAGTACATCACCAAGATTATCACCCTTCAGCGTTACTATCGAGTCTTCGGGCATATCGGCTTCTTCCACCTCCGAATCTATAACCAGGGTCGCAGCGGTTTTCCGCTCGGGCGAAAAGGTTTTAAAAGTCTGTCTGTATGGGGTGCGAAGATGTTGCAACTGGTTGGTCACTTCTTCGGCTTTCAGGATATTTTTCCGGAGAAAATGATTGTAAGTTATTAACTCAGCAAAGGCGACAGGTAGGACGCCCAGCATTAAAACCCATTTCAACATCGTAAAGTACCAGGAAACCGGCAGAGCAATATTATGCATCCATTGCGTGACAACCACATTTGCGAAGGTTATACAAACCATCAGGAAGGTGTTCCATAATATCTGTTTCCCAAGTGTCCAACGCTCCTCCTTTATGTATGGCGCCACGACCCGGATGAGCAACAAGCTTCCACCGGTAATTACTACGGCGGTTGTGAGACCATAAACACTGGTAGTAAACAGCAGTTGGCCAGTCGGGAATAAATTCAGACTGAAAGGTTGAAAAACCGACAGGAACAGGAAGACAAACAGTCCGAAACTCAAACCCCGCAGCCAGTATCTGCGCCAGGTATTTATCGGGAATGGTTGATTGAGTATTCGCAAAGGCATCGTTGTTTGTGGTGCTGACGAGTGTTATTGGCCCCGCAAAACTATTCAATCTGTGGCATTCCGCTTTGCCATTCATCCCAAAATGCAATCCGCCACAATGTGCTTGCAATTCATCCCTGCACAAGGTTTGAGGTGGCGGACATACCTAGTTTTGCGGTCAATCATCAAACATTAAAACAACAAACATGTGGTTCTTATTTACACGTTTCCGGGTGGCAGTTTTTGTGGTAGCCGGAATTTTTATGACATCAAATAATTATGCTCAGCAGCAGATACAGGTTATCAGGGGAAAGGTAGTTGATCAGCAATCTAAAAAAGGCTTGCCTGATGTTTCAGTCGCTATACCAGGGCGTGCTGGGGGTACCGTTTCGGACAGTACCGGATCGTTTACGCTGTCGCAGGTTCCGCTGGGTCGCACTGTCATCTACCTGACCCATATCAGTTATGAACCGGTTATGCTTCAGAATGTGCTGGTGGAAGCCGGCAAGGAAACGGTGCTTACTATCGAAATGCTGGAAAAAATCGGGGTTACTGAGAAGGAGGTTGTGGTTACCGCAAGATCCTCAACTACCAATAGCCGGCAAATGGCAACCGTAAGCACGATTGCTTTTAACGCTGAAGATACCCGCCGTTTTGCAGGAAGCCGCAACGATATCGCCAGGATGGCATCCAACTTCGCTGGTGTGAATAGCGTTAATGATGGCCGAAATGATATTATTATCCGTGGCAATTCACCCCTTGGCCTTTTATGGCGGCTGGAAGGGGTTGATATTCCAAACCCAAATCATTTTGGTAATCTTGGAGCTACCGGTGGACCGGTTGGCATGCTGAATAACAATGTGATTGGACAGTCTACCTTCTATACCGGGGCTTTCCCCGCACAGTTTGGAAATGCCACTGCCGGGGCATTTGACCTGAACCTGCGCAAGGGCAATGAACATCGTCGTGAGTTTACCGGACAGGTGGGATACAACGGACTCGAGCTTGGAGCAGAGGGGCCGTTTAACAAAAAAAGCCGTGCATCATACCTTGTTTATTACCGTTATAGCATACCAGGATTATTAAAGTCGCTGGGTGCCGATGTTGGTACAGGAGCCGCGGTGCCTGAATACCAGGATCTGAGTATGAAGGTGGAACTGCCAACAAAACATATGGGCACATTTACTTTGTTTGGTATGGGCGGCAACAGCAAAATTAATTTCAAGGGTGAATTAAAAGATACCAGCAATTTCTACAACGATCCCTATCATAACCTTTATAACAATACCAGGATGGGTGTGGCCGGTTTAAAACACAGTTGGTTTTTCAACAATACCACTTCCTACACTTTAACCCTGGCTGCCACCGGAAGCCAGGTAATAACAAGACAGGATTCACTTGATGATCACCGGAACCCGCACAAGAATTATCGTGAAGATGGCAGAGAATGGCGCTATGTGGCGAGTGTAGTGGTGAACAAAAAGTTTTCTGCCAGTGACCGCTTAACAGCAGGCGCAACACTTGACCAGATGCATTATAGTTACACGGATAGTATCAGGAACAGCGATTATGGTTTTATACCAATGATCCGGGAAAAAAACAATACCCAATTGCTTCGCGGTTTCGCGCAGTGGCAACATCGTTTCAGTAACAGGCTGACCCTAAACACGGGTGTATATTCTCAATATCTTGCACTCAACCAGAAAGCGAACGTGGAAAGCCGGATAGGTGCAAGATACGTGCTTGATGGATCAGGAACCATAACACTTGCCTATGGTGCACATAGCCAGATGCAGCAGTTGATGACTTATTTTCATGAAACCCGCGTTGGCGACGAATACTTACAAACAAATCGTGATCTCGGTTTCACAAAATCACATCATATCGTGGCCGGTTGGGAGCAACGGTTGCAGAACGCCTGGAGATATAAACTTGAGGCATACACGCAATTAATCAGTAACGCCCCGGTTGAAGCGCGTGCTTCTGATTTTTCGGCATTGAATGTTGGTGCAGGATATGGAAGCGGCATGGAAGACAGCCTGGTGAATAAAGGTAAAGGATATAATTACGGTCTTGAATTAACCCTCGAACGCCCCTTTGCCGATGGTTATTATATTCTTGGAACAGTGTCTTTATTTGATTCTAAATACAAGGGTAGCAACGGTGTATTACACAATACTGCTTTTAACGGACGCTATGTAATCAACACCCTGGCTGGCAAAGAATGGCAATTTGGGGGCATACATACTATAGCCGTGGATATGAAATTTACTGCGGCCGGTGGAAAACGTTTTACTCCGATTGACGAAGCTTCATCAATCATAGCCGGTCGCGCTATTTATTTTGAACACCGGTCTTTTGAAGAAAAAACAAAGGCTTATCTGAGGCTTGATCTCAAACTTAGCTACCGGATGAACAACAAGGGATTCATGCAGGAATTTTTTGTTGACTTCCAGAATGTAACGAACCAGAAAAATGTGTTTAGTCAATGGTATGATAGTCGTTCAGGCAAAATACGCACGCAGAATCAACTGGGTTTCTGGCCTAACTTCAATTATCGCATCCAGTTTTAATAGCGGTCACATATACAACACCCTATGGCTGGTACCCACCGTTAGTGAGGGTTCCAGCCATAGTTCTTTATCATCACACTTTTAATGATCCACGGAAACCCCTGGCACCATAATATGATTGTGCACCGTTATGGTAAATGAATACGGTGTCATACCGACGATCGCCAAAAATGGCGCCTCCCAATTTGCGGATGTCGGGTGGTGTCAACAGCCAACTTGATGTTTTCAGATCAAATTCTCCCAACTCCTGCAATTGACGATACTCCGCTTCATTAAGCAGTGTGATACCCATTTCCTCTGCCATTTCGATTGCGGTGTTATCTGGTCTTGCTTCTTTCCTGGACTCCCACCCTGCTTTGTCGTAACAAATACTTCTACGGCCCTTGGGACTTTCAGGTGCACAATCAAAAAAGACATACTCGCCGGTTTTCTTATCAGATCCCACCACATCAGGTTCTCCGCCGGATGCTTCCATTTCATATAAGGACACGAGCTTACCAGGATTTGCTTCCAACCGTTTCTGCACATCATCCCAGTTGAGCCCTTTGTGCCGTTTAAGATTTTTTTCAAAACGGGTTTTAAGTGTTGCGAATAGTTCTTTTTGCTTTTCTGCTGGAAGTGTTTTTGTGTTGGTTTTTGTTTTGCTCATAACATATGATTTGATAATGTAAATCCGACAATTAATGAGTTTTCAGGACGGCGACCACTTCCTGCAAACGGTTGTGGGCCATATTTAAACCATATGCAAACGGCAGCTTCAGCGCCTGGTCGCGTATTTCAACAGATTTGTAAATGATCTGTATTTTAAGAAGACTGCGTTCATCATCTATTGCCGAAAATTCAAGAAATTCAATTTGTGGTGGAAGCGAAGAGTTTTCCATTTCAAACGTGCGGATAATTTTTTGATTGGGCACGAAATCATGAATTACTCCATTCGCACTGAATACAACAATGCCCTGGGGATTGGATGTTTCGTAGCGCCAGCTACCATGTTTCCTGCTCTCTAATGTTAATACTTTAGTGCCCATCCATGCTTCTATGAGCCCGGCTTCAGCATGTGCACGAAAAAGCAGTTCGAGCGGAAGATCAAATTCCCGTGTTATGAAAATTTCCTGCTTATCATCTTCTGCATGAATTTTTGTTTTTCTTTCCATGAATTTACTTTTTATATTTTTTCATGACAGACTCCAGTTTATTAAACCGATCATCCCACATGTTCCGGAACGGCTCAATAAAGTCTGCTATTTCTTTCATTTTTTTTGCGTTAAGATGATAATGGATCTCCCTGCCCTGCTGTTCTTGTTTTAGTAACTCGCATTCTGTAAGTATCTGCAGATGTTTGGATACGGTAGGTCTGGCGGTGTCAAAATTTGCGGCAATGGCACCCGCGGTCATTGACTGGGTAGCTACCAGCATTAAAATCGCTCTCCTGGTGGGGTCCGCAATTGCCTGGAACACGTCACGTCTTAAATTCATAATGTAGCTATTTGGCTACAAATATAAGCGTAGTTATGTAACTACAAAATCCTAATTGTATTTTTTCGATAATGACCAGGTGAAACAAAATCTGTTTTTCATGATTTAAATCAATTTAATTGAGATCATAGTTTTTTTGCGGCTGGATATATCTGGTCCGCTGCTGCATAAAATCAGTGTTTATGCTTAACCCTTTTAGGTAAAAATATTGATTGAGTGCTAAATGAAATCGATGAAATAAAATCATGGTTTCCCCGTTCGTTCTGGATTAAAATCCATAATTACATGAATCAACTGCTACTTAGCAATTTCCGGGGTGTCAAATCAGGTATTAAAACATCATTTAAAAGACCAATAGGGCTTTGTATGAAATCCGTTTTGTTAATCGCAGTCTGCGCTTTCCAACAAATAGTTCATGGGCAGAGTTTGACGATTTCAAGTGGCGGTCAAACTGGAACATCCGGTACAAACTGGAGTACCAGTGGGAGTAATCCTGTAGAAATAACCGTCACCGGAAGTGCAAACATTAATACCAGCGTCATCAATGGTTACCTTAACTCGGGCACGAGTGTAAGGGTCAACAATAATAACGTCGGTACAACCATCAATAACAACATTACCAAAACCAGCGGAGCAAGTGCTTCACTCACTTTCCGCGACATTGGTTTTATCAAAGTGGCGGGTAATGTGAATATTACTTCGACTTCAAATGCTCTGAATCTGGTACTTTGGGCAGATTCAGATAACAGCCAGAGTGGTACGGTGACTGATTTTATGTTTATCAATCCCGGCGTGACGGTGTCAAGCAATGGTGGAAAAATTGTTTTGGCCGGGGGATCTGATGACGGGAGTAATGGCGGTATCAACGGTGATGGTATACCTGACGGCTTTGCATGGAATGGTTCCAACTCAACAAACGACAATGCGAACCAATATGGTGGTCTTACATTAGGACCCCGCGGTGGGTATGACGCTGTTATTTCGTTGCTAAGCAATGGTGGCGACATTATACTCAGGGGAGCAACCAGCAATTTAAACAGCTATCCTGGTATTACCTCACAGGCTAACCTGAGAATAGAATCGGGCACAGGGCGGGTAATCATGTTTGGTAAATCCAGTTCGGGTCATGGTATTGAACTCACTTATGGTGCCACACCTTCTATTGCCATCACCTCAGCATCGTCGGTTGTACCCGCTATTGACATTAAAGGAACAGCAGATGCAGGAACATACCAGGGTTTTTGGGCTTCAAATAACATCAACGGTAATATTCTGTTACAATCTACAGCCGCGGTTGGTGGCGGTATTACCATCGAAGGTACCAACCCGGGCGATTACGGGATTTCGATAGGTGCTGCAAACACAAACATATCAACACAGTTGTTATCTCAGTCGGGCGACATTACCTTAAAGGGGTTGGGTGGTAACAACGCCTCGCTTCAGTTATTCGGTGATGTGTATATCGGTAATCGCCGGGATGGCACGATAATTCAGGGCGTAACACCAACAATCACCAATTCAACAG
The DNA here is from genome assembly GCA_023416995.1 of Bacteroidota bacterium. GTDB lineage: Bacteria > Bacteroidota > Bacteroidia > Chitinophagales > Chitinophagaceae > DATHKG01. The sequence continues at coordinate 41,587 of JAEZGI010000032.1, read as the reverse complement.
CTAATATTGTTTTTCAGGCGAATGATCAGATTGCCATGAGTAATGCATCAGGAAAAACAACGCGCATCAACAGTGCTGGTTCACTTCGTATAGAAGCGTATTCAAACGGTTTTGGAGGTAGCTTGAGCTGGGCAGGCAACCCGGTGTTTGGCAATAATTTCAGCAGCATAATTTTAGGTGAATCGCATGAGAATTACAATATAACTGTGAACAATAGCCTCACTTCAACCGGCAATATCGATGCCTGGTCAAGTGATTTTACCCTGAATAGTGGTGTAGGTCTCACCTCGATCGGAGCGGGTAATATTACCTTACGGGCGAACGGCAATTTTGGTACCGCAGGAACCGGACGCAGAACCATCAGTTCAGCAAACGGCAATATCAGTATCATTGCCGATGCAGATGCAAGTGGTCATGGCCAGTTGGATATTGATTATCTCACTTTAAACCCCGGTTCCGGAAACATTATATTAAGAACTGAAACGATGTCATGGTCAATGGGTGCTACAGACAAACCCTATCTCAACGGTACCGGCACGGTAACCATTGAACCAACCGATGCGTCATTCCAGGATGTGTACACCTCTTGGTTTGTGTTTGACCAGGATGCTAACGGAATGGGTGGTTTGAGGATAGGAAAGCCGGGCAACAATGGGAATATTATTCACGAATTAAATCCGGTTACGGTCGCTGGACCAATAGCTTTTTTTGGTGGAACAGTTGGTATCAATACGAATCTGACCAGTTCTGCTACCGGAGATATATTCATCAAGTCAACGAATAATTTATCTGGCGGGGGTTCCATTAACAACGCCGCAAACATTTTCAAAACTGGTGGTACCGGCACCCTTACAATGCAAAGCCAGGCCCGTTTGAATAGTGGAAACATCATTGCTTCCGGCGCTGGGACACTAAATGTAGTTTTGTGGAGCGATTACGGCAACCAAAACAATGGTGGTGTAGATATACGGACGGTTTCCACTAATGGTGGTCATTTGTGGGTTGGTGGTAGTCAGTCAAACGGAGGAAGTTATACATGGAAAGGCCTCGCCGTTGGCGATGGGCCATCAGTTGGTTCAGTAAACAACAATCATAATGCAATGGACTTCATCGGCCCTGTCTCTACAAATGGCGGTGAAGTGTTGATCTGGGGTGGCAACGGATATGGTGGCGGAGCTCCGGGAATTGGCGTTTATCCCGGCGCGGTTATTAACAGCGGCAACGGAAACGTTACTTTGATAACTAACAATATTTCATTGAATGATCTCAGGCTGACCACAACCGGAATACTAACCCTTGTTCCGGACGGCGGAAGTTTTCCTGGCAGTTTTACATGGAACGGTACAATCTCTTCCGGAAATCTCGATATGGTTGCCCCTTATGATCGACTTATTATTAACAATGTCTCATCCCTTGGGGGACTGACCATCGGAAATTACAGTGGCCACCAGTCTTCAGGGGGACCGGTGGTTATGGGAAATACCAGCCAGGTTGCAATTGCGATTCCAATTTCTGTAGCCGGACCTGTCAGTTTGTATAGCCCTTTTCTTGCTATCCCTGCCAGCCTCACTTCGACCGCCGCAGCAAATATCAGCCTCTACACCAACAGTCTGAATGTTTCGGCGGGTGTAAGTCTGTCTTCAAAAGGTATGCTTATAATTGAACCGTACACATCAGGAACAACTATTGGGCTGGCAGGTGGTACAGGTTCACTGTCACTACCAACGGCATATTTCACGACCAACTTTACAGATGGGTTTGCCGAAATCCGGATTGGTAACACTGCCGCAGGAACCATAACCTCAAATACCGCTTTCACAGCCAAAGATCATCTTCGATTGATCACAGGCGGTAATCTTGTACTTAATGAAACAATCGAAATCGGTGATAATGATCTTCGGTTCTATGGCAGCAATATTCTTCCGGGTACAAACAAATACGTTAAAACAAACGGCATTGGAAAGTTGATCATGAACGTACCGAATAATTTTTTCAGATTGTTTCCAATCGGTCTGGATCATTATGCACCAGTTACAATAACAAATCATACCGGAATCACTGATGAATTTTACGCAACAGTGTCTTCTAATGTTTACACAAGTGGCAGCGTGGATGGAACTGAAGTTAACTGGAAGAGCAAAGTGAATCAAACCTGGAACATAGGCAACACTGCTGCTTCAACAGGAGGTGGTAATGTTGATCTCAGCTTTGGCTGGAATCCTTCAGTGGTTGGCGGAAACATATTAGCACCCAGGTTGTTTCACTATGAATCAGAATGGGCCGAACTACCAGGAGTGCCTTCATTTGATTTGACTGCGGGCACGCTTAGCTATACCGGATACAACGGCACATTTTCACCATTCAGCATCGCCGAGTTTAACGCGTTGCTGCCTGTGACATGGTTATCATTTACCGGTAAACGGATTCAACAAGGTGTTGAATTGACATGGTCAACAGCAACAGAGGTTAACAATTCATATTTCGAAATTCAACGTCGTACTGATGGAACTGAATTTACGACCATAGGTCGCGTTAGCCCGGCGCAGTCGACATTGCCAGTTAAAAAATATCATTATCTCGACCTTCAAATATCAGGTACACGTTCTTACTACCGACTGAGGCAGATTGATGTGGATGGTAAGGTATCTTACAGTACTGTGATCGTAATACATTCAACTGCAAATACTGCCTATAAGGTGTCTTCGATACCTGGTTCGACCCAACTTATGGTGACTGCACCGGCAGATCTGGCACAAAAAGCAGAGGTTGTTGTATTTGATGGTAATGGCCGCCAGTTGCTTAATCAAAAACTGCAGCCCGGAAACAATCTTATTACTACCAATTCACTGACAGCGGGCGGAGTTTATTTTATTAAGATAACTTCCGCAAACAAGCTGCAATTCAGTGGAAGTTTTATTTACTAAAAACTTTTAGACCCCGACGCATAAGTTGGTGTGTTTAACAAAAGGTTGTTTCAGTCCAGCTGAAACAACCTTTTGTTAAAATAGTAGCAACAGAATCGCGGTCGATAATGAATGTATACCGGAATTAATTTTTAAGCAAACACAATTTTTTCGCTGACACCTGGAAAGTTATAGCACCCGAGCTGTCTGCAACGAACTTCCCTAAACTATAATAAGTTTTTCTCGGTGTCACCGATTGTTTGTTTGCATGTGCATGATAAAACATGATGACTTCGTGTGCTGTATCTGTTAAAAAATCGCAGCCACCTGTACCTGGAATTTCATCAGAACTTTTGATGATTGGATTGCCATTATGTTTCCTGAAGGGACCCAGCGGTGAGTCTGCGACCGCGTAACCCACATTATAAGCGGGACTTCGGAAATCGTTCGCGGTATAAAACAAAAAGTATTTGTTTTTGTGTCTGATCATTGATGGTGCCTCTGTAACTGGCCATTGTGTACCTGATGTTGTTTCCCAGGGTTGCGTTGCGTTAATGCATTCAACAACGGTACCTGGTTTAACAGAATGCAAGTCATCGCTCAATTCTGCCCCAAAAGTCCGATTGCCGTTGATCAGCTTTACAAAATACAGATACTTCTTTCCGTTATAGTCTATGAAAACATGCGGGTCAATTGCCTTACCTGAATCCTGCAAATTTAACCGAATGCCGTTTGTAAACGGACCAGCAGGTGAATCACTGGATGCGACAGCTATATTTTCGTTTGCAGTGTAGAACATGTAATACCTCTCGTTATAGTATAAGACAGATGGTGCCCAGAAACCTTTTGAACCGTAATTGTTATGTTTGTCCAGTGCCAGGTAACCTTCTGCTGTGCCATGTGGTGATGACCAGTTTTGTAAGTCGGTCGAGACGAGCACCGGGATGCCATCATTCGGACGTCTGTCGTTTGTGCCATACAGATAATATTTACCGTTCGCTTTCAACACAAAAGGATCGGCCAGCTCCACCTGGGCGAACGATCTGCAGGCACTTATTACAAATGCAAATATCAACAGCGGGAACGAGGCAGGGATAGATACCGCATTGTAATTAAACCAGGTCTTTGTCAGTATTATGCGTTTTAAACAATCAGTCATACCCTTTGCAACGTTTTTGTGAAAATAGTTAAAACATGGGTATGAGGGTGCCCCGGAAAAATTGAATTCAGCCCTAATTTAATTATCTTAGTTCAGTATATCATCAACCGAATCTTATGAGCCGTTTTATCATTATCATCCCGATCATTTTATTAATTCCGTCTACGGATTGTCGAATGATAATGTACTTCAATATGCTTATGGCCGGCAAATGTTATTTGGAAAAAACGCTCCCACATGCGGCTGTTAATGATACCATACCGCCGGTTGAGACAAAGCCACCAAATACTAATTATAAACCTGCGGTTGAAGGACAAACCCGCATTGCCGGAGTAAAGACTGTTGGGCCGTATGAAGGAGTAATACTCACTACTACGCTTCGACGGCCCTGGTCTGTTGCAGTTTTGCCGGATGGCCGGTTGATCATCACACAAAAGTATGGCACCATGCGCATCATAAACACTGACGGGAAGGGGGGGATTCAATCACTGGCCTGCCTCCCGTTAACCCCGCTGAGCAGGGCGGGCTCCTTGGTGTTGCAGTCGACCCGGCCTTCGATTCAAACAGGATGATCTATTGGGTGTTTTCAGAAAGCCATGGCGAAGAAAACGTGACTGCAGTAGCGAAGGGAAGACTATCAATTGATGAAAAACAGGTTGAGGATGCACGGGTCATCTACAGGGCAACACCGGTTTACAAGGGAACGCTTCATTATGGCGGTCGGATATTATTTGACACACAAGGTCATTTAATTGTTTCTACCGGTGAGCGTGCGCATATGGCGACGAGGCATCAGGCCCAGCTAATAAATTCGTCACTCGGTAAGGTTTTGAGGATCACTACTGATGGTAAGCCTGCGCCAGGCAATCCATTTGCGGGTCGCACGGATGCAAGAGCTGAGATTTACTCGTTAGGTCATCGCAATGTTCAGGGACTGGCTTTTCATCCCGAAACAGGCGATTTATGGGAACATGAGTTTGGGCCCAGGGGTGGCGACGAATTAAATCTGATCACGCCGGGTAAAAATTATGGTTGGCCAATAATCACCTATGGAACGGAATACAGTGGCCGGAAAATCGGAGACTCCATTCAACAAAAAGATGGCTTAATGCAACCCGTATATTATTGGGATCCCGTTATTTCACCCAGCGGTATGACATTTTACACCGCTGACGGTATGCCGGAATGGAAAAATAATTTGTTTATAAGCTGCCTTGGAGGTCAACAGGTTGTCCGGTTAGTGATTCATGATAACAAAGTTGTTGGCGAAGAACGGCTCTTTGATAGTGAAGGTCAGCGATTCCGCGATATTGCCCAGGGAAAAGATGGTGCATTGTATGCGATTACTGATCAGGGCAGGTTATACCGAATCGCTGCGGCCCATCTTCCGTAATATTTGCCGGCCAAATAAAATGTGCCGAACGTGATAAAACAGGCTACAACGGTCAAACAGGGTTACTACTGCTTCTGCAGATATTTATTAGGGATATTTGGCAGCTCATAGGAAATGCCAAAAGTATATGCAAGCATTTTAGAAATGTTTCCTGCGATCTGTTTGGGATCCCTGTGCATTTGCGGTAATAATCCCATCGCTGCATAACTAAGCGCATTCACAGCAGGCACAAAAGTTTCCCATTCATATCCTTTGCCCCATATCAACCCCCTGACGGTATATAAAACATCGGCGCCGTTATCAATCAACAACTGCATCATGTTAACTGAGTTGTTGTTGTGTTGCGCAACGGTATGAAATATCGGGGTATGACCACCAAACCCACAATGATCGACCTCTGCTCTTGAATTGACATCGGCTCCTGATTTAATTAATACTTCCCCGCATGCCAGGTGATTATATTCCGCGCAATAATGCAGCAGCGTGCCGCCCGCAAGAGAAGTAAAAGTATTGTTGAAGTATGTATAACGTTTATGAATTATGTTCGGATCCTCTTTCAATAATAACGTCAATTCTGCAGCATCGTCGCTTAGCACCGCAAGCAAACCAGGATCGTCAAATCTGAGACCATGGTTTCTGAAAACACGTATACAATCTTTAAAGTGAGGCGACCGGAAATACATCTCTACCATTATGCTAAACAATGGAACTCCATTGAAGCGTTCGTTAGGATCAATCCCATTTTCAAATAAGTCATTGATCGATGCTGCATCGTGTGTTTCAATGGAGCTTAAAAGTGCATTGTATTTATCCATACACCAAGTTTCCATAATGTAATCCATTTTTTCTTAATTTTCTTACCTTTATTTGAACACTTTATAGGACGGGCACAATGAAGAACACAAGAATTTATAAGATGTCGTTTGCCGGAGTTTACCCGCATTATATTACAAAGGCTGAAAAAAAGGGCCGCACAAAAGAAGAAGTTGATGATATCATTTTCTGGTTAACCGGATATAATAAAAAGAGTTTGGAGGAACACATTGATAAGAAAACAAATTTCGAAGACTTTTTCGCCCAGGCTCCACAGATGAATCCTAATGCTTCAAAGATTACCGGGTTAATTTGTGGATATCGTGTAGAAGAAATTGAAGATAAACTTATGCAACAGATCCGGTACCTGGATAAACTTGTCGATGAACTTGCCAAGGGTAAAAAGATGGAAAAAATTTTAAGGAAATAGAAAAGCCACGCAGAAGGCCGTTGTTGGCACTACTGCGTGGCTTTTGATCTTAATCATTAGAGATAGCCTGTGATCAGGACTAATAATTCAATTACCAGTAACGTCTCACTTCAAATCGTCCCTCAACGGTAGTGGTCTGCATAAGATTATCTCCATACCCGGCAGGATCAATTACAAAAGTACCTTTGATAAAGCCACCTTTCTGACCCATATCAGTGATGGTTACCCCGCCCCCACTGGCAAGCAATCTATCTCCTGAAACATACGAACAGATATACGTCGTTACACCCGTAACCTGGTAGTGCGCATGGGTGCCTTCATTAACATAAGGATTTTTGTAAGCATGTGTGCCAACTCCTCCCACCCATCTCACAAACACATATGCCCCTTCTGAATCGCCATCGGCATCAGCCACGCTGAAAGTGTTTTCGGTGAATTTTGTGGCACCTGAAGCAGCAAGCCTTTTCCATCCACCTCCTGCGGTACGCACCTCTATAAAGCCATCATCATTGATGATCGTGATGGTTTTTAACATGATCAGGATGCCCCTTTTTTTGAAATCAAGACGCACACTTACTGTTACCGGATTTTTTGCAGGCAGCGTGGCCGGAGCCTTATAAGTGGCGAATGATCCGTTTGATGTTAAATTGCCCGCACCATCAAGTTTCCACTCTTTTATATACTTTGCGGCAACAGACTGTACCTGCCCGATCGCAATGTCCTTCTCCTGTTCCAGCGGAACTATAAGATCTTCAGCCGTAAAAACCTCCAGTTCTGTGGTAGCGTCTACAGGAAGCACCGACTGCTTTAGTAAAAGATAAAAGCTTTCAAAAAAGCTCCAGTCGCTAAAATGTGTTGTAGTAACCGTAACTGTTTTTTGATTTTTATCGAGTATTGATCCTCCTCTTGCTTTCCAGATCCTGTTTTCATCCTGGTACGCTATTCCTAATGCTTCAGGAACGGTTCTTTGCACATCTTCATCATCATATATAAACTGTATGTTAACAGCCTTTGCAAAAGTTACATTGTGAGGTGTGATGCGATAAGCCTTTCCAATACCCAATGGGTTCTGATTGCTGATTGCCTGGATGGATACTTCCTGGTCGGCTGCAAAGGCGCCGGCAGGTACAACAATTTTCAATCGGTTGTCGCCTGAAACCAACGAGCCACCACCGGCGCCAATGGTTTTTTTCACAACCGGGGTACCATCGGGCGTACCCACTGCGGTAGCAACGCCTGTGGGATTTGGATCAGTACCGGGATCCGGCGCTTCGGATCCATTATCTTTTTTGCAGGAAAAAAATGTTAATACAAATAGCGATGCCAACAGGGCAACAGAAAACCTTTTCATCATGATAAGAAGTTTGGTTGCAGGGTTTTATTACAACGGCGCAAATCTATCGCGACATGTTTTTCTCTATGATCCAAACATGTATGAACTGTGATTTATCTTAGATGAAAAGTTGACACCGTGATGATGGGTTTACTGAGCTAATTATCAGACTTTATGCATTCAACCTTTCCGCTTATTCTTGCAATGATAGCAGCCATCGTGTTACTGGAAATGCTGGCCGCAAAACTGAAAATTGCTTATCCGATTTTGTTGGTTATCTCAGGTCTTTTGATCAGCCTGATTCCGGGTTTGCCGGTTTTGAAAATCGATCCCGATCTGATTTTCCTCATTTTTCTTCCACCCTTGCTATCAGATGCTGCCTGGAAAATTTCGGCTAAAGAAATGAAGAAATGGTGGCGGATCATTGGAAGCTTTGCCTTTCTTGTCGTGTTTTTCACAGCCTGTTCAGTAGCTGTTGTCGCGAATCAATTGATACCCGGATTCAGCATTGCACTTGGGTTTTTGCTTGGTGGCATAGTGGCGCCGCCGGATGCGGTAAGCACCAGTGCAATCACAAAATTTGTAAACATCCCAAGGTCAACTTCAACCATACTCGAAGGTGAAAGCCTGTTGAACGATGCATCCTCGCTGATAATTTTCCGCTTCGCATTAATTGCTGTTGGTACCGGCCAGTTTTTCTGGCAAACGGCTGCGATTAGTTTTCTTTGGATAGTAAGTGGTGGGATTATTGTTGGTTTGCTGTGCGGCTATTTTTTTATTCAGTTGCATAAACGTCTTTCTTTTGATGCTTCTTCGGCTATTGCCTTTACAATCATTGAACCTTATGTGATGTACTGGCTCGCAGAAGAATTATCATGTTCAGGCGTACTTGCCGTGGTGAGCGGTGGTTTACTCATGTCGGCGAAGCGACTCAGTTTTCTTAAAACCACCAGTCGGATACAACGCATGCATGTCTGGGAAAGCCTGATATTTATCTTAAATGGCATTGTGTTCCTGGTGATCGGGCTTGAATTGCCGGAGATTGTTGAAGGTCTACGTAACGACGGTATACCGTTAAGAACCGCTATTGGTTATGGTATACTGATCACAGGTGTGATCGTGGCTGCAAGAATAATCAGTTCATACGTTGCGATGCTTGCAACCATGATATTTCGGCCTTCTGTGGCCCCGAGATCAGATAACCGGTTGCTGATACCTGTAGTATTAGGCTGGTCGGGCATGCGTGGTGTGGTATCACTGGCAGCGGCTCTGGCAATACCAGTAAAGATGGATACAGGCATTCAATTCCCCCAGCGCGATCTTATTCTTTTTATCACCTTTGTTGTGATCCTCCTTACACTCGTAGTACAAGGTCTCACACTGCCCTACTTTATCGAACGGTCAGGGGTATTCAGACTTATCCTCAGTGAAGAATTGCCCGAACTCACCCGGCAGCGGATTAAGGAAGGGATGAAAATACAGGTGCGTGAATATCTGGATCACCGCAGGGACCTGCATGCCAATGTGCCGGGATTAAGTGGGTTTGTAAAACTTTGGGAAGAAAAAGCCCAGGCTGCTACCGATAAAATGCACGATGATGTAAAAGCCGTTTATATGGATCTGCTCGAAGTGCAGCGACAATACCTTGTAGAGATAAACAAAGACCCAACATTAGATGAAGAGATCGTTAGAGCGCATTTATACCAGATCGATCTTGAAGAAGAGCGCGTAAGATTGCTCTGAGAAAAATGAAAAATCTTTGACCACGAAAGTTTTTGGCACGAACAACTTCAGCATCGATGCCCGGGGCGTAGACATTTCCCTGATAATTTCATCGACATTTATCATCGGTGTTTATAATTCCCCGCAATAGTTTTGATACAGCGACTCCCCGGTAAGGCAAGTGACCACCTGCCGGCAAAGGGAGGAAAAATCGCGGGTCGACATGCACGCGCTGTTCAATCACATAAACCAATACGGTGAGATTTCAACCGGGGAATTTGAATATCTATTGAGCCATTTTGTATATAAACGCATACGGAAAAGGCATTTCCTGCAACAGGAAGGTACAATCACCACCGATATGGCCTATTTGCTTAAAGGCGCCATGCGCCAATACTACACAGATGAAAAAGGTGTGGATCATATCTTGAGTCTGTATATAGAAAATTCGTGGATCGGTGACCGTGAAAGTATTGCAACCTGTTCACCGAGTCTATACTGCATCGATGCGTGGGAGGATTGTGAGGTGCTTGTCATCTCAAAAGAAAACATACTGCACTTAAGGAAAAAAATTCAAGCATTTAATACGCTGTTGTTAATACTGGATGAAGTTAATATGATACAAATACAAAGACGACTCACCTATTCACTCTGTTTCAGCGCGGCAATGCGTTATAGATCTTTCGTTGATAACTATCCCGAACTGGCTACCCGTTTTCCTCAACATATTATTGCTTCTTATCTTGGCATTACAAAAGATACGCTAAGCAGAATCGGCAGAAAACTTCGGAAGAAAGATTGATTTTATGTTTTTTACATGCTTCACCATTTATAGACATATGTCTACTTCCCGGCTTTTTTGATGATCTAATATTGCTTTATCAAATAATCATTAAAAATTAAAGCAATGGAAAAATCACCTAAAACTGGCCTCCAGGGCCTTCTTCGACCCGAAGACAGCATCGTTGTGTTAATTGATCATCAGCCATTTCAGTTTGCAAATTTAAACAGTCACGAGCCAACAATGGTTATCAATAACACAGTGGGTCTTGCCAAAGCGGCAAAAATATTCAATGTTCCGACCATCCTCACTACTGTAACTGAAGAGCGCGGTGGTTATATCATCAGGGGGCTTCAGGATGTGTATCCTGAACAGAAACCGATTAACAGAACATTCATCAATACCTGGGAAGATCCGAAAGTGACTGACATAGTTAAACAAAGTGGCCGTAAACAATTGATCATTGCTGGTCTCTGGACGGACATCTGTGTAGCTATGCCAGCAATACAGGCAAAAGGGGAAGGCTATGATGTATTTGTTGTTACTGACGCCAGCGGTTCCAGTACCGTGGAAGCGCATGAGATGGCAGTTCATCGTATGGTACAGGTGGGTATTGCGCCTATAAATTGGGTTGCTGTAGTATCCGAATGGCAGCGCGATTGGGCACGGACCGAAACTGCTTCAAAGTTGGGACCACTTCTTTTCGACCACGGCGGTGCATCTGGTGTGGCCTTGGCATGGGAATTACAACTGCTGGCAACGCCTCCTCCTGTACAAAAATAATTCAATAGAGACCGCCTTAAAAACGAAGGCTGTCTTGTTCTCCTGATGATTCCGAAGATAACTTCAGAATCACCCTAAGTTTATAAATACGCATAGAATGAAAAAGAAGTCTAGTTTTACTACCCAGGGACAAAGAGCTGATATAGGCGATTTAAAAATTGTCCGTCTGCTGCCAAACCGCTACACAGATGCCGTGGGACCATTTGTATTCCTCGATCACCTGCTTCCCTCACAGCACGCTGGTGACATGGATAGCGGTACCGGTGGACATCCGCATCGGGGCATAGCCACGCTCACTTATCTTATTGAAGGTGAAGATGAGCATTTTGACAGCGCAGGAAATTATGCAAAGGTTTATTCCGGAGGTATCCAATGGATGAAAGCCGGGAACGGAATTATACATGATGAAACCCTGAAGTCTGATTCGCGCACGGGTAGCGGGCGCACACATGGTTTCCAGTTCTGGATCAATCTCCCTGCTAAACACAAAGCCGAAAAGCCGGAATATTTAGCAATTCAAAGCGATGATGTCCCAAAAAAGAATCTGCGAGATAACAGTGGCTGGATAAAAGTTATTGCCGGCAGTTATGAAAACCTGGAATCTTCCCTACCTGAATATTTGCGGCAATTTCTGTATCATATACATCTGGAGCCGGGAAAAACCTTCAGTATTTCAATGGATCAGGATATCGAAGTCGCTGCATTTTTAGCACTTAACAAAGCAGTCATTAACGACGAGGATTTTGAAGAAGGAGAATTTATAGAATTTGACAGAAATGCGGGAGAAATCCAGATTGTAAATACTTTGCAGGAAGCTACAGATATTATATTGTTTGGCGGCGAACGTTATTCTGAAGCCATTGTAGCAGAAGGCCCTTTTGTTATGAACACCCGTATGGAGATAGCTACGGCATACCAGGATTTTTATGCCGGCAAATACGGTACAATTAAACCAGTACGCTAACGGATGGTGAGCATCCGTGTTACAAAAACTTTAATTACTAATTCTACAATCAATTATTATGACCGAAAATTTGTTTTCTGCTGAAGGCGCTCCAGGCGTTATTGAAAGAGAAGAATATATTGCCGTTGATAAAAATGTCCGTTTGCATGTTACCGACCTCGGTGAAGGAAAACCCGTGGTATTGATACATGGATGGCCCTTAAGTGACGCAATGTATGAATACCAGTATCAATACCTTGTTGACAACGGCTACAGGGTGATTGGTATCACGCTGCGCGGGTTTGGTAAATCAGACAAACCCTATGGCCCGTATAACTATGATGTATTTGCGAGGGATATCAATTTTGTCCTTGACAAACTGGACCTCAGTGACATCGTGCTGGGAGGATTCTCTATGGGCGGAGCAGTCGCCATACGATACGTATTCAGTTACAATAGTGCGCGCGTAAGCAAACTTGCCCTGTTTGGTGCAGCAGCTCCTGTCTGGACCAAACGGGAAGATTTCAATTTAGGATTTACAAAGGAAGCGGTGAATGAATTGATCGCCTTAAGCAAGGTTAACCGGCCCCAACTTTTAGAGAACTTCGGGAAGATATTTGGTGCCAGCGCAACGGCATTGCCTGGCGGCATAGGCAATTGGCTGGCCGGCATCAATATCGAAGCGTCGCCTTACGCTACCACACAATGTTTAATCGCTTTGCGTGATTCAGATCTAAGAAATGAGCTTGCGAAGATTACTGTTCCTACGGCTATATTTCACGGTGTGAAAGATATTATCTGTGAATTTGGGTTGGCAGAAGAAATGAACAAGGGCATCAGCGACTCCTATATTGTTAGATTTGAAAAGAGTGGCCATGGCTTATTTTTCGAAGAACTTGAAAAATTCAATACAGAACTTCTGGCTTTTGTTCAGCGCTAACACAATCTATTAACTAATGGAAAATACTAAAGTAGTTTTTAAAGAAGATGGTGTTTATGGCGAAGTGGAGCTATACTCAGACAACAAAAAGGCTGGCTACATGGACATTTCTGTAACGGAAGGCAAACTTCGCGTATATCATACTGAGGTTGACGCTGCCTACGAAGGAAAAGGTTTTGCCAGGATATTACTCTCTCAGCTGGTTAGTTACGCCAGGGAAAAGCGTCTGAGGATCATACCACTTTGTCCATATGTTCTGTCGCAGTTCAAACGGCACCCGGAGGTATACGCTGATGTTTGGATCAAAAACGTGTAAGAAAATGGCGCGAGGAGATTGATAAGATAGTATAAGTTATAATTCATGATAAAACCCATTATATGGCTCATCTCCCGAAACTGATCCAGGATATGGCACTGATCCTTTTGGTCGGCACATTGGTTACGATACTTTTTAAGAGAATAAAACAACCGCTCGTATTAGGTTATATCATAGCGGGCTTCCTGGTTGGCCCGCATTTCCGGTTTCTTCCGTCTATTGTTGATCATGACAACATCGAAACCTTTGCAGAGATCGGGGTCATCATGCTGCTGTTTAGCCTGGGTTTGGAATTCAGCTTTAAAAAACTGGTGAAGGTGGGCGGGGCAGCATCAGTCACTGCCGGTGTCGAAATCTTATTCGTAGGTCTGGGTGGTTATCTGACAGGTTATTTGTTAGGCTGGAACCGGATGGACAGCTTGTTTCTTGCAGGAATGCTGGCGAGTTCTTCCACTACCATCATTCTTCGTGCATTTGATGAACTTGGGCTGAAGTCGAAACAGTTCGCCAAAGTGGTCTTTGGTGTTCTTGTTGTAGAAGATATAATTGTGATCCTGTTAATGGTATTGTTGTCCACCATTGCTGTTACGCAGGGTTTCCAGGGTGCTGAAATCTTTTTTACCGTTCTTAAACTCGGGTTCTTTCTGGTGCTTTGGTTTCTAGTGGGCATTTATTTACTTCCTGCTTTTATCAAAAAAACAAAGAACTGGATGGATGAGGAAACGGTACTTATTCTCTCTATCGGCTTATGTTTTGGAATGGTGCTGTTGGCCACCCAGGTAGGTTTTTCGGCCGAACTCGGCGCTTTTGTAATGGGTTCGCTGATGGCCGAAACGGTGTTAGCCGAAAAAATAGAACACGTAACACTTCCCGTCAAACAGCTTTTTGGAACCATCTTTTTTGTGTCGGTGGGAATGATGATCGACCCACAGGCAATGTATGAATATGCCGGGCCTATTTTTGCAGTGACGTTGTTGACCATTTTTGGCAAGTTTTTTTTCAGTGGCCTCGGTGCGCTTATTTCCGGACAGCCGCTAAAACAGGCCGTGCAGATTGGTTCAAGTATGGCCCAGATTGGCGAGTTTGCATTTATTGTGGCAGCTTTGGGGCTTTCACTCGGCGTTATCTCAGACTTTTTATTTCCTATTGCGGTAGGTGTATCCGCCATTACAACTTTCACAACACCCTATCTTATAAAGCTGTCAGGTCCGCTATACGATGCTATTAGCAGGTTGCTTCCTTCCAGTTGGCTGGCAAGCCTGGATGCTTATAGCACGGTTACACTGGAAAACAAGAACAACCCGCTTTGGAAAAAGATGTTGAACGAATATAACAGGATACTTGTAATTAATTCAATTATGCTTGTTGCTATCACCCTGCTACTTCAGTATACGTTCATTCCCTTTATAAACATGCAAATCAGCAATGTGCTTCTGCGCAACATTGTATCAATCGGCGCAGCAGCTTTGCTTGCATCCCCTTTTCTCTGGGCCATACTGAATAAACAGGTAACAGTTCGTGAAGGCAGTGAAGCCGTTAACAGGTACTACCTGAATTACTCTGTGGCTGGTATCGTTCTTAATGGTGCCAGGTTCCTTCTTGGGATTTTTCTGGTTGGTTTTTTTGTAGATCAGATCACAACAACCAGGTATGCGTTGCTCATTTCAGTGCCCGTTATAGTGATATTGTTGTGGATATTTTCAAGGAAGGTGCAAAGGATCCATCACGGCATTGAACAACAATTCTTGTCTAATCTCAACGAAAGAGAAAATCTGGAACTCATCAAAAACAAAGAAACGATAGCGTTAACAGCAAAAAACAGGGAAGCAAGTAAACATTTCCAGGAATGGAACGCATATGTCGCTGAACTGGAGGCAGGCGCTTTGACTCATTTTGCAGGCATGACCTTGTTTGAATTGAAGTGGAAGGAAAAATTCGGTGTGAATATAGTCTACATACGAAGGAACGATAAAACAATACACCTGCCTGATGGCAAACACCGGATACTACCACACGATAAGGTGGGTGTATTAGGCACTGATGAACAGATTTCTCAACTTAAATTGTTGTTTGATGAAAACGCTCACGATACAAATACTGATGAAGCAATAGATATTAATGATATACAATTGATCAAGGCGAGGATAACTGCTGATAACCCATATTCCGGTAAAACAATCAGGCAGTCAGGTATACAGAAAGATCTGCATAGTCATGTGGTTGGGATAGAGAGAAGCGGGAGCCGTTTTTTGAACCCCAATTCCTCAACAATGATCTTTGCTGATGATATCGTTTGGCTGGTTGGCAACAAAAATCTTGTACAAACCTGTTTACAAAATCACCAGGCTAGTTTTATACCATTATGAGTTATGGTGTTTGAACCGAAAAATAAATGGTTAATTCAGTATCTTTAAGAAAAACTTCATCTTATGATACTGCAGTACCTCACCACGGAATTTGAACATGAAGTAAAAAGTACACGAAAATTATTAGAAGCCGTTCCTTCAAAGGACATTCTTTTCAAACCCTCCCCCACCTCCTGGACGATGGGAGAACTTGCGCAGCATATTGCCACAATTTATTACTGGTATGTTGGTGCCCTCACAAAAGATGTTTACAACCTGGCAACGGACCAGCTTGAACGCGGCGACCCTCATGATATTGGTGCCACAAAAATGCTTTTTGAAGCCAATGTTGAAAAAGCAAGAGAAGCCTTGTCTACTCTTACTGAAGAAAAACTCGAGGAATACTGGACAATGCGTATTGGCGAAAAGATTGTGCTGGGCCCCCTGCCAAGGCACCTGGTGGTGAGGGGAATGTTGTGTAACCATATCTACCATCACCGGGGAGAGTTGATTGTGTACCTGCGATCCACAGGGAATAAAGTGCCGGGCTTGTATGGACCTACATACGAGGAGAGCAAAGGCTTATAGACGACTGCAGGTTGTTCTTTACCCGCCCAATGGAACCTGTTCCCGGAAGTTATCCCCGCAAGAGAAATGCAGCGAAGCGTGGTCGCAACGGCCATATTTCCGGTTTGTATGGAGACGCTTTCAAAATGATTAGTCCCAAATAGAAAATGGCTACATTTGCGACTTTGATCATTTGCATGCATCCCCTGTTTGAATATATTAATAGATATGCGTTTCTTTCCGAAGAAGACTTCCCGCTTTTTTTAGATTATCTGATCCCAAAAAAGATAAAACGGAAGCAGTGCCTTCTGCAGGAGGGAGAAATCTGCAAACACCTGGCTTTTATTATTACAGGTGCGATGCGCAAATACTATGTAGACGATAAGGGTGCTGAACACGTTATCGATTTATATGTTGAAAACTGGTGGGCGGGTGACCGGGAGAGTTGGGTGATGCATACGCCCAGTAAATACAATATTGAGGCGTGCGAAGATTGCGACGTGCTCCTGATCTCCCGGGCAAATCAACTCAAACTTTGCAATCACCTCCCTGCGTTCAATCAATTGATGGTAAAACTTGATGAACGAAACGCTATATCTTCACAGAAAAGAATCACTTCCTCCATCAGTCTTACTGCAGAAAAGCGTTATGCCGACTTCGTAGATCTTCACCCCGAATTTGTGCAGCGATTTCCTCAACACATCATAGCTTCCTACTTAGGTATTACAAAAGATACTTTGAGCCGCGTTCGTAAAAAGGCGCTTCGCGACTGATCTTTTGACCATCCACATTCTAAGTCCGGCCCCGGTCTTCTCATTTTTCGGAGCCGCTTGATGATTTAGTGTGGTTCTTTGATCATGCCGAAACCATAAGCGACGAACACCTCAAACGAATCAAAGCGCTGGGTGGCGGTATCTCCATCCGGCAAAGAATCGCCTGCCAGGGAGAAAGTTTTGTACAGCACGAATAACACTCACCACAGATGTGGTATTTAACTGACGCAATTCCAATGACGATGGGATATACAATGCTGCCGGTATCTTTAGAAGATCATCCGCTGATTCACAAAAGAGATATATTGGTACAGCTTTCGTTAGTTCCTGAATTATTATATTGGTGTGCAGTACTTCAAAACCGGTAGCTTTATACAGGATGTAATTGCCGATCCAAAAGACGGTTTTTTTGTTGGCTAAGTCATAAGCTTTAAATTTTGAGACGGGGCTATATGGCGTAGGTAACCAAACAAAAACGTAGTCGAAGAAACGTTAGCAGTAGTTACGTAAATGTTTTTCTTAAATAATGAAGTAGAGATGCTCATAAAAGGTACCGAAACATTTTACCCGAAAACAAAAGGCCAATGGCGAAAGTGGCTTGAAAAAAATCATGCATCAAGAACTGCTGTCTGGCTCATCATGTATAATAAAAAAGCAAAGAAACCAACGATCTCGTGGAGTGATGCAGTTGATGAAGCTTTATGTTTTGGCTGGATCGATAGCTTAAAAAAGAAGCTCGACGACGAGCGTTCAGTGCAGTTTTTTTCAAAGAGAAAACCCAAAAGCACTTGGTCAAAAATCAACAAGGAAAAGGTAAAGAGATTGATTGAAGAGGGCCTCATGTCTGCCGCAGGGCATGAAAGCATCGAAGTTGCCAAACGCAATGGCACCTGGGATTTGTTAAATGATGTAGACAAACTGATCATTCCGGATGATCTCGAAGCTGCGTTTAAACGCCATCCGGGTGCGAAAGACAAATACCTTGCTTTGAGTAATTCTGCAAAAAAACTGGTACTGAGTTCTTTGCTTTTTGCAAAACGCGAAGAGACAAGACAGAAAACGATCACTGCAATCCTCGGGCAACTCGGTTATATTTCAGCATTGTAATCGCCCAGATCCAATCACCGGCAATTGCGCCTGATCTTGTTGACCGGGTATCGCGTCCGGTTAATATGTTGAGACAATTAGCTAAAATAGAATTATTTAAAAGCCGTCATCAGGCTTAGTTTTATGCCCCGGGTAAAATCCCGTTTACTAAAGCCTTTATATGAAAGTGATCAGGATTTTACTGTTGTTGTCTATTGTGTGCAGTGATATGATGTTTGTGCGTGCCCAGAATGGTGACCAGATTCTTGATGGAATCGGTGAAACCGGCCTGGTTGCGCGCTATTTGTTTAATGGTGATCTGAAAGACTGGTCACGCAACACACTTCATGGTAAAGCTGGTTCAACGGCGGTGCAATATGTAAATGACACTCGTTTTGGAAAAGTGCTGTCACTTTCCGGTGATAATGCTGCATTCGTAACCATCCCGCCTGAAGCATTGAACGATCTTGAATCTGTCAGCATTTCAGTCTGGATCAACCTGCGTTCAAAAAACGCTGGTCAATATTTATTTGATTTTGGAAATGTGACCGGCGGTCGGTTTTATGTTGCGCCATCCGGCCTGGTGAACAATGAAGGTTTCCTGGCCGGCATGGTTTCATCTGCAGGAAAAACCGCAAAGATAAATGGAGGAACACCTGAGTTGAATAAATGGATTCATGTTGCATTGGTGATTGATGTTGCTTCAAAAAAACTAAGCACCTATATCGACAGCAAACCAGTCGGAGAAGCTGGTATATCACCAGAGTTCAGCAATCTGTTCAATCAAACAGGTGCAGAAAAGAAATTATTCATCGGCCGATCCCTGCTTGCCGGTCAACCGAACGTTAATGCCCTTGTGCACGATTTTCGTATCTATCGCGTTCCTTTAAGCAACACGCAGATTGCCGGAATTTATCGCAATGCTCAACGCGGTCTTAACGAGGGTTCCGTTAACACCACGGCGAAAAAAGAAGACACTTTACCGCAATTTTCACCCTCGCATCCGCAGGGATATACGGCCTACCTGCAAAAGGTGAATGATGTAACTGTGCAAACTGAAAAGGGTAACCTGCCGAGGCTACCGGCCTATCTTGAAGGAACGTATAAAAACGGAATTAAAGGACCACGGGTACGTGTAATCTGGCCCGCAGCCATAGACAATACCAATGTGATGAACACTGGCACTTATACCATTACTGGTCGTATTGCCGGAACTGATTTTAAACCCAAAGCAACAGTTGTTGTTACTGAAAAATCTTCTGCCCTACCGGCTGGCTCCCCGCTCGAAGTATTTGCGCTGAGCCAGGTTTCTCTAAATACTGATCCACATGGTCAGCAAACTAAATTCATCCAGAACCGGGATAAGTTTATCAATACGCTTGCAACCACAGATCCAAATTCATTTTTGTATATGTTCCGGCATGCATTTGGCCAGCCGCAACCCCCTGGCGCAAAACCACTGGGAGGCTGGGACAGCCGGGATACGAAACTTCGTGGTCATGCTACCGGGCATTATTTGACCGCTATTGCACAGGCTTATGCCGGAACCGGATACGATAATAAACTCCGGCAGAACTTTGCACAAAAAATGGAGGTGATGGTCAACACCCTTCATGAATTATCATTGTTATCGGGTAAACCCAAAAATGAAGGCAGTACTCATGTGAGCGACCCCGCGAAGGTTCCTGTGGCCGAAGGCAAAACCACATACGACTCTGATCTTACTGATGAAGGGATCAGAACCGATTTCTGGAACTGGGGCAATGGTTATATCAGCGCTTATCCGCCCGACCAGTTTATCATGCTGGAAAACGGCGCTAAATATGGCGGGCAGAAAACACAGATCTGGGCGCCATATTACACTCTTCATAAAATCTTAGCTGGTTTGATGGATGTATATGAAGTAAGTGGTAATCAGAAGGCGCTGGATGTTGCTTCGGGAATGAGCGATTGGGTATATGCGCGTTTAAGCAAGGTACCAACCGACACGCTCATAAAAATGTGGAACACTTATATCGCAGGAGAGTTTGGTGGTATGAATGAAGCAATGGCAAGATTGTATCGTATTACCGGCAAAGCCAACCATCTTAAGGCAGCACAACTATTTGACAACATCAGGGTATTTTTTGGAGACACTGCACATTCGCATGGCCTTGCAAAAAATGTTGATTTGTTCAGGGGGCTACATGCGAACCAGCATATTCCGCAGATCGTTGGCAGTATTGAAACTTACCGCGCCACCAATAACCCCGAGTACTATAAGATTGCAGACAATTTCTGGTACAAGGCAGTGAATGAATATATGTACAGTATCGGCGGTGTTGCGGGGGCACGAAACCCGGCGAATGCCGAATGTTTTATCAGTCAGCCTGGAACATTGTATGAGAATGGTTTTTCAGCCGGCGGTCAAAACGAAACCTGTGCTACCTATAACATGCTGAAGTTAACCAGTAATTTATTTCTGCTGGACCAGCGGTCAGCGTATATGGATTATTATGAGCGGGCTTTATATAACCATATACTGGCATCGGTTGCTGAAAAAACACCTGCCAATACTTATCACGTTCCGCTGCGGCCGGGTTCTGCAAAACAGTTTGGAAACCCAAATATGACGGGATTTACATGTTGTAATGGAACTGCTATTGAAAGCAGTACAAAATTGCAGAGCGCCATTTACTTTCACAGCAAAGACAACCAATCCTTGTATGTAAACCTGTTTGTTCCTTCTACGCTTGACTGGAAAGAACGCGGAATGACTATTATACAATCAACTGCTTTTCCTAATGAAGATAACAGCCGGCTAACCATAAAAGGCAATGGCAGGTTCGCAATAAATGTGCGTGTGCCGGCATGGGCAACGGAGGGTTTCGAGATAAAGATCAATGGCAAGGCACAAAAAGTTGCCGCCACGGCAGGGAAATATCTCAGCCTCACAAGAAACTGGAAAGATGGAGACATGATCGATATTAAGATGCCCTTCCGGTTTCACCTCGACCCGGTGCCCGACCAGCAAAACATTGCCAGCCTTTTCTATGGCCCCATATTACTGGCAGCACAGGAACCAGAAGCAAGAAAAGACTGGAGAAAGATTACACTGGACGCAAAAGACATTAGTAAATCTATTAAAGGAGATCCGCGACAATTGACCTTCACCATCCAGGATGTCGTTTTCAAACCATTTTATGAGACCTATGGACGACATTCGGTGTACCTGGATATTGAATTGAAATAGTGCCGCATCACCGCATCCCTGCCCCCTGACCGCGATACGGCCCGTGGCTGATGATAAAACCGTACCTTTGTCCCTCCATATTTATGGAAATTGCATATAGACTGAAGTTTCATTAGATTGAAAACTTCAGGCCCCTCGGTTCTTTGCTTTTTCAGCAGCAAAACGATGGTGCTTTTTTTGCAGCAGGTATTAAATTTCGATTAAGTTTAAAAGTTTTGAGTATGGTGCTACAGGTACGGAGCAAGGTCTGGCTTTATGGTATTTCTGGCAGTATAACCTTCCGAAGGTTCACCGCAAACGATATTTCTGCCACCTCAACTCTCCGTACATGTTGTTAGCAGTTTTGTCCGGATTTATTGCTGCATCCCTGGTGCCATTCACGGGCAGGTTCCTGCGTGGACGCTGGTCCGTTATCATGACGGCTTTACCCCTCAGTTTATTTGTCTATTTTCTTGGTTTCATTGAACCTGTTTCAAACGGTGATGCAACCATTATTTCATATTCATGGGTGCCATCCGCGGGTATTGATTTTACATTTTTGATAGATGGATTATCATTGCTCTTTGCGTTGATGATCACTGGTATAGGCGCGCTCGTTTTCTTATATACCTCTGCCTATATGCAGGGCGACCGGTATCTCGACCGGTTTTATGGTTATCTCTGCCTTTTTATGGGCGCGATGCTTGGGATGGTATTGTCGGACAACATCTTTACCATGTTCGTGTTCTGGGAACTTACAAGTATCAGTTCCTTTTTCCTGATTGGCTATAATACAGATAATAAAGAGTCACGAAAATCGGCATTGATTGCGCTTTGTATTACCGGGCTGGGAGGTTTTTTCCTGCTGGCCGCATTTGCGCTTCTTGGTAATATTTCCGGCACTTATTCTATCAGCGAAATGCTGGAATCTTCTTCTGTGCTTAAAGAAAGTCCTCTATACCTGCCCGTCATCATTTTTTTATTTATTGCCGCGTTTTCCAAATCGGCACAATATCCCCTGCATTTTTGGTTACCTGGCGCCATGAAAGCACCGACCCCGGTTTCTACTTACCTGCATTCGGCCACTATGGTAAAAGCGGGTATCTATCTTTTAGCGCGTTTTACACCGGTGCTTGGTGGTGTTCCGGCATGGAACAACACGCTGATCGTGTTTGGCGGATTTACCATGTTGTACGCGGCCTTTCATTCTATATTCAAAAAAGATCTTAAGGAGGTACTGGCTTACTCTACCATCTCTGCGTTGGGTATGCTTGTGTTTTTGCTTGGTCTGGGTACTTCAGAAGCATTGCTTGCGGCCACTGTGTTTATAGTGATACATGCTTTGTATAAGGCTGCGCTCTTCCTCATCACCGGGATCATTGACCATGAAACCGGTTCGCGTGATATCACAAAGCTATCGGGTTTACGCAAGGTAATGTTGCCTGTTGCAATCGCTGGTTTGCTGGCTATGTTATCAAATTCCGGTATCCCGCCTACCTTTGGTTTTGTCGGAAAAGATCTTATCTATGCTTCTACCCTTCATTCCGATTTCAGCGCCATTTTGCTCACTGCAGTGTCGGTACTAACCAACATTTTTTTGCTATACGCCAGCATACTTGCCGGTATCAAACCATTTGCCGGGCCACTGCCTGAAACCTATAATAAAGTGCATATGCCGGGCTGGCGCATGTGGTTGCCCCCGCTTGCACTCGGTATTGGCAGTCTCGTGCTTGGTGTGTTCCCGATCCTGATCGAAGGTGGCATCATAAAACCTGCGCTGTTAGCAATGGATGCAGCTGCTCCCGCCTTTCATTTACAGCTATGGCACGGATTCAATCTGATACTTGGTTTAAGCGCGGTGACCATCGCCGGGGGACTCGTGTTATATTTTGTATTCAAACCTTCCTTACGCGCTGATGCCTTACTTGCCAGGTTCCACAGAACCTCACCGAAGTCAGTAGCAATTTTTTTTACACATCAATTCAGACAGTTTGCATTACAGTGGACGAAGCTTTTCCAGAACGGCTATCTGCGGATCTATGTGCTTATCATTTTATCTTTCCTGACCATACTGATCGCTTATAAATCATTTACAGAAGTTATATTTTATGTAGATCTCACCCGGGTTTCACCACTTACTTCTGCGGAGATGGTGGTAATGTTGATACTCATAGCAGCCGTCATGTACGTGGTATATACCCCGTCGCGCCTCGCAGCAGTTGCAGCGATGGGTGTGATCGGTTATTGTATCTGTCTCATCTTCCTTTTTTACAGTGCGCCCGACCTGGCCATGACGCAGTTTGCTATCGATACCTTAACCGTAATCTTATTTATCCTGGTATTGTATCGTTTGCCTAAATACAAGACCTACGCCAGTTGGATGGTACGTCTGAGAGATCTGTTACTTGCTTTGTTTTTTGGTTCATTGATGACCGTCCTTGCACTGGAAGTTTTAAATGAACCCACCCATAAAGGAACTACGGAGTTTTTTGCGCACAATGCCTATACGCTTGCAAAAGGAAAAAATATAGTGAACGTGATATTGGTTGATTTCAGGGGTATAGATACAATGGTAGAATCAGTGGTACTAACTATTTCAGCTTTGGGTGTGTTTGCGCTCCTGAAGTTACAGCTCAATAAATACGACCAGGAACTATGAGACACCTTACGTTCAGAACCGCAACAATATTTCTGCTGCCGCTGTTGCTGCTGTTCTCACTGTTTATCTTATTAAGGGGCCATTATCTGCCGGGCGGTGGGTTCGTTGGAGGCATTATTGCAGCGATTGCTTTTGTGCTTCATGCTTTTGCGTTTGGTTTACGCGAAACAAGGAAGCTGCTCCGGGTTAACCCGATGCGCCTGATGCCAGTGGGGCTTGCTTTATCGGTTTTCAGTGCCATGCTTCCGACTTTACAGGGATTGCCTGTTATGACCGGCCTCTGGATCAATAAAGCGATTCCGGTTATTGGTCTCGTTGGCAGTGCCCTGTTGTTTGACCTAGGTGTTTATATAACTGTTCTGGGCGTGGCCTTAACCATCATCTTTACAATTTCCGAATCAGTATAACATGGAAATAATTCTGGCAATCATAGTGGGACTGTTATATGCTGCGGGCATCTACCTGATGTTGCGGCGCAGTCTCGTAAAACTCGTTATCGGGCTCGTATTGCTTGGTAACGGTGTTAATCTGCTGATCTTTTTACTTGGAGGACTTGTACGCGGCCGGCCGCCGATCATTCCCGGATCGGGTTCGGTTTTAGGGCAGATCTATGCAGACCCGGTACCGCAGGCGCTGATACTTACAGCTATCGTAATCAGCTTCGGCCTCCAATCATTCGCTATTGTTTTAATTAAACGTGCATACATCGTAGTAGATACAGACGACCTGGACAAAATACATTCAACAGAAGAAGACGATGACTATTAACCTGATCATATTACCTGTCCTGCTACAGTTTTCAATTGCTATCATCCTGTTTTTTTTCTGGAAAAGAATAGAATGGCAGAAGATCATGAGTATTGCGGGAAGTGTACTTTCCATCATTGTTGCTATAGTGCTTTTTACAACAGTGTATGAACGCGAAATTCTCACGCTTCAGGCCGGCAACTGGGCCGCCCCGTTCGGGATAACATTCGTGGCTGATACTTTCAGTGCCACAATGATCTTACTTGCATCCATATCATCCGCGGCAGTCAGTGCATTTTCTTCGGTTACCATTAAAAAAGCAAGGATGCGCTTCGGATACTATCCGAGCTTTCATTTTCTTGTAATGGGATTAAATGGTGCTTTTCTTACCGGTGATATCTTTAATCTTTATGTCTGGTTTGAAGTGATCATTATCTCTTCGTTTGTATTTATAACGCTGGGGGGTAAAAAAGTTCAGATTGAAGGTGCGGTGAAGTACTTCACGCTTAACTTTCTCGCGTCGATGATATTTCTTACCGCAATTGCCGTTTTGTATGGACTCGCCGGAAGCCTCAATATGGCCGAACTCTCCGGGAAAATAAAAACGATTGAAAACCAGGGACTGGTCCAGGTAACGGCCATTCTTTTCCTGGTAGGTTTTGGGATTAAGTCGGCTATATTCCCTTTATACTTCTGGTTGCCGGATTCGTATCATACGCCGCAGGCAGCGATATCTTCCATCTTTGCAGGTTTGCTTACCAAGGTTGGTGTGTATGCTTTGTTGCGTGTGTTCAGTCTCATATTTATCCCCGACGATTTTATGCGCACACTTGTAGTGATCCTCGCAGGGTTAACACTGATCAGTGGAGGACTCGGTGCCGTGGTTCAGACCAATATGCGCAAAATGTTTTCTTATCTCATCGTTTGCCATATTGGTTATATGATTGGAGGTTTGGGTATGTTTACTGTTGCCGCTTTGTCCGGTGCGATTTTTTACCTGATCCATGACATCATTATCAAAACAAACCTGTTCCTCGTTGGCGGTGTGATCTATAAGATCAATGGCGAACTGAACATGCAACGAATGGGTGGGATCTACGAACATTACCCGGCGCTTTCATTGCTGATAGCGGTACCACTTTTTTCATTGATCGGAGTACCCCCGCTTTCGGGTTTCTGGCCCAAGATCAACCTGTTCAGTGAAAGCTTTGCGACCGGCAATTATTTCCTGTTGGGTTGCCTGATA
This sequence comes from Bacteroidota bacterium, assembly GCA_023416995.1. GTDB lineage: Bacteria > Bacteroidota > Bacteroidia > Chitinophagales > Chitinophagaceae > DATHKG01. The sequence continues at coordinate 15,437 of JAEZGI010000032.1, read as the reverse complement.
TTCGGCAGTGTTATAACGCTTTTTGTGATCACAAGATTCTGGTCGGAAGCTTTCTGGAAAAAGATGGATCTAAGGGAAAGACGTCCGCACATCAGGTATTACGACCAGATGAATGCGAATGAAAAAAAGATGCTGATCATCCCCATCGTGTTTTTAAGTCTTATTTCATTGTATATAGGGTTAGGTGCAGAAAATATATTCCGCCTCTCTAATCATATCGCGATGGAACTTGTAGATACTTCGGCTTATGTGGATGCTGTACTAGGAATAGCCATTAAATCTGTAACACCATGATGCAGAAAACTTTTTTGCTAAACGTGATGCTCACGTTGATCTGGGTGGCACTGACCGGCACCTTTACTTATGTCAACCTTTTAATCGGTTTTGGTATAAGTTATTTTGTGTTATGGGTGATCAGCAGGAACAGTGAAGACAAACGTTATTTTACCATTGCGTTTAAAATAGTCGGTTTCTTCTTGTTCTTTTTGTATGAAATGCTAAAAGCCAACTGGCAGGTCGCCTATGAAGTTATGACCTCGCATCTTCATATGAAACCCGGCATTGTTAAAATACAACTCGAAGCAAAGACGGATCTTGAAATTACCCTGTTATCAAATCTTATTTCGCTCACGCCCGGTACATTGGTGCTGGATGTATCTGACGACAGGAAAGTAATGTATGTGCATGGTATGTATCTGCACGATAAGGAGAAGTTTATCGATTCGATCAAAATCGGTCTTGAGAAACCTTTATTAAACATTATGCGATAATTATGGATTTGCATGACTACCTTTTATATTTCATTTTGCCGGTATTGTCGTTGTCGACGATCCTGGTTTTTATACGCTTCCTGAGAGGGCCGAATATCGCGGATCGTGTGGTTTCGCTTGATTTGCTGGTGACCATAGGCATTGGTTCTATCGCTGTATATTCTGTTTTAACAGAACAGGTTACCTTCCTTGATATTGCCATGGTAGTTGCGCTGATTGGGTTCTTAACCACCGTTGCCTTTTCTTATTACCTGGAAAAACGAAAAAATAATGATTGACATCATCATCATGATATTCTCAGGCATAGGTGCCATCGCAATTTTGCTCGCTTCGATCGGCGTATTGCGCATGCCTGATTTGTACCTGCGTTTATCGGTAACAACCAAGGCAGCAACACTTGGAGTGGGTCTGATTTTACTCGGAGCTGCTTTCTGGTTTCAGAATGTTGGGGTTACATCAAGGGTGCTGGCAATTATTTTATTTACCACCTTAACGGCCCCGGTAAGTGCACAGCTTATCGCCCGCGCAGCTTATCTCATAAAAACAAAGATGTGGGAACATACTATCATTGATGAGCTGGAAGGGATGTACGATAGTACTACGCAAACACTTCACGGCATTGATACCCCCGATGAAACCGACGGCAGTATCATCGAAGAGTAACCACCGCTAAGATTTTTTGTCAAACAGGAAATAGTCAGCGACCAAAGGTTGCAGACCATTGTTGCGGAATTCGGTGGCTATCTGTCCGCGATGATAAGAAGCGTGATTAACAGTATGAAAAAACAGGTCCGCTATACTTTTCCGGAGCACAACCCCACCGATGCGGGGCAGGGAAATGATCTCGTCAAGACTGTATTGATCTAATATCTGCAAGGTGCTTTCATAGTTGGTGCTATCAATTTGCTGACACTCATTGATTGAATGAATCTGCCATACACTGAACACGGGCGCAGCCTTTTCTATTCTGTGGTTCCATATATGGTGGGCATTGAGAATATGGCTGAATAGTTTGATAGCCTTTTCCGAAATTTTTCCCTGGTTATCGAGCATCGCCCCTGCCAGCTGTTGATTGACGGTATAATTATATTCAAAAAGTGTTTTAAAAAAGTCTTTCATATTGCCATTGAAATTGATGTTCTATTGTTTGCCTGGCTTTTTCTCCCTCGAATTCGTTCTCTTTTCCAACAGCTTGTGGAGTTCATCGCGGGACCTTACACGGCTTCCATTTATCTGAAGGTCAATCTTTGCCTCAGGTGGTGCTTTTTTCAGGGCTTCATACAACCAGTCGGTTACTGTCGGTGCCAGTTCATCTGCAGTTACCTGGATGGTGAGTCCGAGGATTGAAATTGTGCCGCTGGTGCTTGAGACACTCTCCACATTTGCCTTTTGAACGACTATTCCCGGGTTCTTTTTTGATAATTGTTGTTTTAACCTGGTAAGTATCTCGTGTTCGGCGCCTGACAATGAAATGGTAACTTTTTGCATAAGATAATTACGGTAATGAATAATGAAAGATCCCGCGTGCAAGGTAAGGTTCCCGTTAGTTTGTTTCGTGAAAAAAAGTAAAAACAGGACAGCAGGTTCAGGTTGATAAATCAGATTTTTGTTACATATTTGATTGTAATTATCAATAATAAATGCCACAAGCTCCAATACCAGTACCGCCGCTCCCACCGGTGCAGCCAAAGCAACCGCGAAAACTCAACATCGAATATGGCAATTGCTGGGAATTGACGAATGGCGAAACCAATCAATTGGACGATTGTCCGGAATAGCTATTTTATACGATCATATTAATTAATTACTATGACGGGTGTAAATATCCTGATCGGGTTTGTTATTCTGTTGGGCTTTTTGCCATTGGCGCTGTTTCTTAATAGCAAAAGACTCACAGACAGGATTCTGAAAACCGGCTATCGTGTTCAGGCTTCGGTATATGACAAAACGTTGCATCGGAAAACAAATACTGAAACGGTCTACTACCATTTTATCGCCCACGACGGCCGGCAATACCAGGGCACTTTGAAAACCAAACGTGGCGCGCACCGGCTTCATGACCAGATCGAGGTGTATTATTTACCCACCTATCCTTCGGAGAACACTGTTAAAGGAAAATGGGGAAGCACAGGTGTCCTGATCTTTATGGTTCTTATCGGTGTATGGATCACTTATATGATGGTGCAGCTTTACAAGATGGTAAATCCCTGAACGCATAGTTTCAACAGCGTTCTATTTGTTTTGCGAAATCTGTACATGTCTGAACATATACTCATTGTCACTTACTCTTACCGGTTTTCCACTCGCAACCTTTACATTATTTAACCTAACCTGCTTTGTGATGATATAAGGATATTGCTCCTTGTAATTATCATCTTTTTTCTCAGGGTTGAAATTCGCAAATATCGCGGGCCCATTGTAATTAGCCGGGTGTTTGGAATCGTCGATTGTCAGATTTTCGATTGTAATTCGTTCTGGCATATAACAGGTATAACCAAAATCATGTTGTCCGCTGTTGGCACCCCCGATTAGCGCTGCGCTGACAGGTTTGCCATTTGCGGGCACAAACACGCAGTTTCGGACGATCAACTCGCCCTGCCAGGTACTGCCATAATCTGAACGCAGGTTGACCAGGGTTCTGCCGCGTATTGTTGAGTTTTCAATAAGCAGGGTGCCGCTACCAATCGCGTTGATACCCATGTGACCAAGTGTTGAATTACGGATCGTAGCATTGGCTACACCCTGGTGTGCATCGAACCTTGACAGTACGCAGGAATCATAAACGAGGTTTTTACAAAAATTGGAACCAAGGATTCCCCAATAGGTATTATCGTTGATATCGTTGGTTTGACTGCAATTAACAAAGGATACATTCACCGCCCGGTTCACAGAAAGATCGTAAGTGCCCATCGTGACAGGCTTTCCTGCGGCGCCGATGGTGCTATAGGTTTTATGACCGGTGAGGATGGTATTTTTTACCGTCACGTTTGCACATTCACCGATATTGATAAAGCCTCCATAAGGGGCGCCATGGTCGCCTTCACCCGTGATCCGGTGTTCAAGACCATCAACCGTTACATTTGAACGCTTAATGGCAATATTGCGGCTATAATAAGTGTATTTGGATTCGGCTTTATTCGCGATTGTTGTAAACTTTCCTCCTTTCACGGTGAGGGGTTTTTCATCAATTGGAAGTGCTGTCATTTCACTGATCTGTGCAAAGTCCCAGATTACCGGCGCTTTCATATCTACATTACCATCTTTGTCAACAACAAAAATATCAGTCTGTGCAGAACCATTGTTTTGATTGAGTCCGAACCGGATGTATTGTTTGACATTCGCATTGGTCACCGTGATCAGGCTCGGACCTGGTAATGAAGTGTTGATTTTTTCCTGGTTTCTTTGGAGTGTTTGAATATTGGTGATCTTAAACGGCTTAAGTGTTGAACCCACGATAAATACCGACGCGTTACGGTTTTGCACTTCGGTATCATCAATAATGAAATTCGCGGATCCGAAATCAGTGTCGGTACGCACATTGACCGGACGTTCTTTTCCACTGATATAATAACTGGCACCATCATCGGCTCTTACAGAGAGACCGTGTTGATTGGCAAATGCATGAGTAGCGGCTATTACATCTATATCATCGGTTTTTCCATCCCCTTTTGCACCGAAATCGCTGTACTTTACTGTGCCTGCTGATTTGAATTTCCGCAAATCTTTTTCACTTATCTGCAACTGAAGTTTGCCATTGACAGTGGTGACTGCGGTTTTTGCTTTGGTTGTTGTGATACTTATTTTCTCCGGGTTGTCAGTCTGGCTCTGCGATTCGAGCGCAATGAAAAGGAAAAAAACCGGGAGGGCGTACTTAATCATTACCGTTAGATTTAAGGCTTCAATCGTTATGAAGATTGTAAGATAAACCTACCTGCTTCGCTATCCAACTTAAACTAGTAAAACGATTTCGGAAGCCCACGTGGCCTCTCCCGGATGCATGCATTGACCTGCTTTTACTTTTTATGTTCGATCTGGTAACGCAACGATACAAGACCGGTTTCATAACTTTTATTTTCCAGCAGTCTAAGCTGCGTGCGGTCATCCTGTTGCCGGAAAAGTGGTTTACCACTACCGAGTAACAGCGGATGGACAGACATCCACAATTCATCTACGAGCCCGGCCTTCATCAGCGCATCGGTGAGCAAAGCGCCTCCAAACAGCCAGATGTCTTTTCCTGGTTGTTGTTTTATTTCGCGGGCCGCAGCCAGGCTATCGCCGGACAGCAGGATAGTGCCGGGCTCAACTTCTTTCAAAGTATCAGAAAAAACATAATGCTGCATTGGAGGCATTCCCGGTACCAGGTTTCCCCCATTTTTATCTGCGTATTGCTTCGCGATTTCGTAACTCTTTCGTCCGATAAAAATACCGTCGATCCGGGAAAAAAATTCATTTAAACCATAGTCCTGGTCCGTAAAACACCAGTCATATTCACCGTTTGGTCCTTCGATATAACCATCAAGTGTAACTGCTAATCCCAAAATAAGTTTCCGCATCTTGTGTTGTTTTACAGACAAAATTGCCCCGGTAACGCAAATCCGGATTGTACAAAACGGACATCAATACAAAATATTTTCTGCCTGTATCACTTCCCCCGGTGTGTGCCCGGTGTATGATTTATAATCGCGGATAAAATGTGACTGATCGTAATAACCGCTTTCATAGGCCACGGAAGTAAGTGATTCAGCAGGATATTTTTTGAGGTGCTTTAACGAATTTATAAACCGATTTACGCTGATATATTCCATAGGCGATAAACCAACTGCCTGCTGGAACCGGCGTGCCAGTTGCCGCTGGCTGATACCCATTTCGGTCGTGAGCCATTTTACAGATACCGGCTCAGGTGAATTTGCTATTGTTTGTAGGCAGTGGGTGATCAACTTATCCGACCGTGAAGCTGCAGATCTTTTCAATAAATATTGTTGTATAAGTGCAACGCGAACTTCATTGTTGTTTTCATTTGCCAGTACATCTTCTATTTCAGTTGCTATATCGCTCCACGCTTCGCTAAACAAAATGGTACTATCAGTGAACGTCTGCATTGGCGCCTTGAAAAAACCGTGAGCCATACCGGGGAAGAAACAAACTGCCAGGCACCCCGCTCCTTTTCTCATCTGCACATCCATGGGCCTGCTCATCCGGAACGTTACGATACTTTGTTTGTGTAATTCATGACCTATAATAGCAACAGGACCGCTTGTATAACTGATGAATAATTCAACACAGGCATCAGGCAAAACACGAATATGCCGGGTGTCAAAATCTTCGTTGCATTCCATGGTACAAATGCTTTTCACATAAGGTTGCAGCTCCGGGATTATTTCATACAGTTGAATTTTCACTTTGCAAAGATAATTTTTTCAGATGATGCGCCAGGCTTGCCCAGGCGGGAAAGCCTAACCTTCTTATCGTGTGCTCTGAGTCACGACCCACAAACCATGCGGCAATGGCCGGTTACACCCACTTATTGTCTTTTTAACCCCTCCCGATAGATTGCACCATCATCTACCTTTGGTCCGGATTCATTTAATCATCTCAAAACCTAACAATATGAAACTTATAAAAATATTTCTTTGTGTTACTCTCCTGGCAACTGTCAGTTTCACAAATGAGGCCGGCATCACCGATGCGGAACGCAAATACGCTGCTGACCTGATGCAGGAATCACGCGAAACCTTATTGAAAAAAGTGAAGGGACTAACACCGGCACAATTATCTTTCAAAGCAAACCCCGGCTCCTGGTCTATTGCTGAGTGCGTAGAACATATCGCTATCACCGAAGATGGATTATTTGGGTGGTCGCAGTCAGCACTTAAATCTCCAGCCGATCCTTCAAAAAGAGATTCTGTAAAATTCAGTGATGACCAGGTGCTGAAAATGATTACCGATCGCAGCTCAAAATTCCAGGCGCAGGACGGAGTAAAACCTACTGGTAAATTCGGGAACATACAGGCAGCCCTCACCGCATTTGCAACTTCGAGAAACAACCATATCGAATATATTAAAACAACAACGGACGATCTGAGAAATCACTACAATGATTTCCCTTTCGGCAAACTGGATGCCTATCAAACCATTATTTTTATGACAGGACATTGTAAGAGACACACCGCGCAGATTGATGAGGTTATGCAAAGCCCGGGCTTTCCTGCTTCAAAAAAATAATGTTATGTATATGTTTGTATGTTAGCCGAATGTTATTGTATGAAATATACTTTTTTGATTTTGTTGTTTTCAATGTGATAGATCGCAACAGCTTCAAAAAATTTGTTATTCATCTTAACCCGTTCTTTATCTATCACCACATTACCCTGTTCAATCCTGCCTACGAGTTCACAATGCAAATCGGGTGTTGTAGTAAATAACCTTGTATAGATTTTTCGCATGGCTTCTTTACCCCTGGTCATTAAAGTAGCAGGGTAATTATAAATTTCAACATCATCTGCGTAGGGCTCCAGGAAAGCATCTATGTTCCTGGAATTGTATGCATTTAACTGGCGTTGTGCCAAAGCAACGGGCGTTTCAGGTACGAGTGTATCTGGCATAAAAACAACACCCCGGTTGATAACAAGTTGTATTTTCGAAAGATTCTCAACACTATCAACGGGATTGGCATTTAACAGGGTGAGATTGGGCCGATAAGGCAATTGTGCCTGCACCATCCTGATACCGTCGTCAACAGAGGTCACCAGGCTAAAAGGTGCATCATCTCCAAGGTTCTTATACATTTCCGGTTCAAACGTAGTCAACAAGGGCCCGGTGATAAAAATCCCGGGCGCATAATCAGCATCTTTAAAGTTTTCCCGCTGTTTCAGATAACTGTAACTGGCGCCGACATCAATAAGGTTAGTGATGCCGTTTTGCAGATACCTTCGCAGTTTGTCCTCCATTGTCTTGTGTGCAAGTGCCCTTTCCTTAGCGTATGGTTGCAAACTGGTAAGATTAATTACATCAGGGCGGGCGTATAGCCCTCCATTCTGGAAAAAGTGAATATGGGCATCTGTGAGGCCAGGCAGCAAATATTTCCCGGTTCCATCAATCACAGTGGCATTGGCGGGTATTTTTATACTGGCTGGTTGAATCTTCGTGATCTTATCATTTGTGATAATAACGGTCTGGTTATTCACCAGTCGGTGTTTTTCAACATCGGCTATTGTAACCGGTGTGATGTACATCTGCGACACAGCTATAGCTGTGAACATGGTTAACAATAAGGAGAAGTAAAGCTTCTGCATTCTTAACGATTGATATCAATAACAAGTGCCTTCTCTTAAGGAACCATCTACCATACCGTGATTCGTTCTGCCTCCGGTTTATACATTTTCTGACCCGGCTGTACATTAAACGCCTGGTAAAACGGAGTAAAGTTCATCAGTGGACCGTTTACGCGCCACCGGGCCGGGGAATGCGGATTGGTATTGATATAAGTGCGCATATATTCGTCAGTTGTTTTAACCCGCCAGATCCTCGCTATAGAAATAAAGAACCGTTGATCGGGTGTGAATCCATCCAGCCTGGTGGTGTCCTTGCCCTGTTCCGTTAATTTAAAAGCATCGTATGCAATGGCGATACCTGCAATGTCTGCTGTATTTTCTCCCACTGTGAGCGCACCTTTGATATGTTGCGAATCGAGCACGGTGAATGAATTGTACTGATCAATCACCTGCTGTGTGCGTGCACGGAATTTATCATAGTCCGCTTTGGTCCACCAGTCGGTTACGTTGCCGTATTTATCGAACTGTGCACCCTGGTCATCAAATGAATGGGTGATTTCATGACCGATTACCATACCGATGCCGCCATAGTTTAAAGCATCATCCGCATTCACATCAAAATAAGGTGGCTGCAGGATGCCGGCTGGGAACACTATCTCGTTTTGCGAAGGATTATTATAAGCAGTTACTGTAGGTGGTGTTGTGAACCACTCGGTACGGTCAACCGGCTTACCCACTTTTGCTAACATGTATGCAAATTCATTCTGGTTGGCTGACAAGCGGTTTTCAAAATAAGTGTTCCTGTTAACCTCCACATTGGTATAGTCGCGCCATTTGTCCGGATAACCGATTTTTTCAGTAAAGGCATACAACTTTTCTTTTGCTTTTGCCTTTGTTGAATCGCTCATCCAGTCTAACTTCTCAATACGCGCTTCAAATGCTTTTTTCAGGTTATCAACCAATACGCGCATTCGTTTTTTTGCTTCTTCAGGGAAGTATTTTTTAACATAGAGTTGAGCAAGTGCGTCACCAAGTGATTGGTCAACTGCCTGGGTCATTTCCTCAGCGCGCGTCTTTTTGCCCGCCTGGCCGGTCAAAACCCTTGTATATTCTAAGGTTGCGTCCGCAAATGGCTGGCTCAGATAATTTGCATAACTGCTCAACGTGGTTGCCTTCATGTAAGTTTTCCAGTCGTTGATCGGAACGGATTTCAACATGGCGTTCAACTTATCATAATAAGCTGTCTGACCCACATTTACAGAGTCGACATTAACACCCAGATCGTCCAGGAATTGTTTCCAGTTTAGATTGCTATGTTTTTTTGTGAGATCAGCTACTGCGAGTTTATTGTAATTGGCCTTAATGTCGCGTAATTCAATATTTGATTTATGCGCGCCTGCAAGTTGCTTTTGTATTCCATATGTGACTTCTGATTGTTTCTTCGCTTCATTTGAATCCGTTTCTATCAATGTCAGCAGCGTTGCGAGGTATTGTTTGTACGCATTCTGGATCTTAACTGTTGCAGCATCGGTTTTGAAGTAATAATCTTTTTCAGGCAGACCGGTACCGGCCTGGTAAAACTGTGCTATGTTGACCGAACTTTGTTTTACATCCGGCGCCACATAAAAACCCATGATGGATCCATTGCCGGTTTTCTGTTGTGCTGCTTCAAACTTCATTAAAGCCGGCACATCTGCAATGGAATCTATGGCAGTAAGCAAAGGTAAAATGGGTTCATGCCCACGTTTATTGATTGCGGCAGTGTCCATACCGGATGCGTAAAAATCGGCAACTTTTTGTTCGATGCCACCCACCGGATGTTTTGCTTTTGTCATACTATCAAGTATACCCTGCATCCGGAGCCTTTGCGGAAAATTCAGAAATGAATATGAACCAACTCCAGACTGGCTGGGTGGGATCTGTGCAGTATCATACCAACTGCGGTTCACGTACATAAAAAAGTCATCACCAGGTTTCAGGGTTGAATCTACACCAGTTATCACCACGCGTTCAGTAGTGGTTGTTTCATTTTGACCGCAAGATGCAGCGAGGACGGCCGGAACTGCCAGAAAAAGTAAATGTTTCATTTGTTTGAATTAATAACAACTTAAATGTACGTCCTCCGCTTCATTTAATAAAACATCACACGGGTTGAGGTGCATCAACCGGTTTTCGGCAGAGCTGGTAGCCAGCTATAATGCCAATGGCATTCAGTATAACATCGTCGATATCAAAGATGCCGATCCTGAATACAAATTGCACCGCTTCAATTGTAAACCCCGATGTGATTGCCAGCAGCGCCACGATCAGCCAGGATATTTTTGGATAAACAAGTGCCGCCAGGTAGCCGACAGGCATAAACAAAACGACGTTGCCAACAAGGTTGATTACGGCTATAAATGCCCTCCGCCCCGTTGCCAGGTAATTCGTGATGGTACGGAACGGAACAAGATTAGATGGTCCTGAATGTGTGCCGCCGAGATTGATCCTGATCGGGCCCAGGTGGATAACGGGTCCATCTTTCAAAATTATTATTTTGATAAGACACAGCGTATAAAGCAGCAGGAGCAATACGATGAAGGTTGACTTTTTCATTTTTGCGGATTGGAAGTTGAATAATTATGTGCAGCATCTTTTTGTTGAGAAAATGACCGGCGTTGCCATCCAGGTAACACGATGGCTTTCTTAGCTGAACTGATAAGACTGCGGCTGTCGCGGTAAAGCGTTCGATGATCTTTGCTGCCCATAACTGCCGCCACAATCACAACCTGTTCCCCCTCACCGTTTCTGAAACTCGAGGCAAACAACAGGCAACTGCCTGCCCTGCCCGTGGTGCCGGTTTTGATACCGATCACCCCGTTGGTGCCCAGCAATTGATTAGTATTCCTGATAACGCCAATCCCGGGCAGGGTTGCCTGTTTCTGGCCAACGATTTCTGCAATAATTTTGTTCCGGAGTGCCGCCGTGCCAAGCACCACAAGTTCTGATGGGGTACTAACAGTTGCCGGGCTTAAACCAGTCGCATCAACTACCAGGGTTCGTTCAAGCTGCATACTTCGCAACATGTTTCGGGCATATTCCAGGTATGCTTTCCGGGATCCGAATATTCTTTCAGTTAACAGATCGGCCATGTTATTATCAGAGGCGATTAACATCCGTTGCATCGCCTGGTATTGCGTTAATTTCATACCCTTTCGCAATGGCAGCACCGAGCAGCGTTCAGCTTTATAGGCTTTATAACGTTGAACATCACTATCAGAGACCGTATAGGTTTCACCTTTTTGTCCGTCGAAGGGTTGTTTTTTCATGATAGCAAGGGCGGTTATGATCTTGGCTACACTTGCAATGGGCCGCAGGTCCTCCTGATGTGATGAACGCGCCGTTACTCCCCTGTCCACACATGCAAACGCTGCCTGCCCGGAAGAGGGCCAGGCCAGTTTGATATTGTTCAGATAAAGATGCTCCCTGGCGTATTTCCTATGCTGGCGCCATACATCCTGCAATACAAAACCCGCTGCAAGAGTTCCCAGTATAAAACAAATGATGAAAATTTTTGTGTTCCTCACAGTGATTCGGTTGAGTTGGCATTGATTGAAACTGCAAGGAACATTGCCGGGCTGTTTTGATAAAACCCAATCGACAAATCGCCCGCAAACACCGATGTGAGGCGCCCGATGCCCCACCGGCGCTGATTTCCTGAGAAATGCTGCGGTTTTGACCGTTTACCGCGAAATAGTGCCTGTTCATTGGTGAAATCCTGCCGCCGGTCGGTTTGTATTGCAGCATAAACCTTCTTACGTACTATTGCAGATTGTATACATCAAATTCCGGAGAGGTAACACTGAAACATGGCTGTGGAAGCACCGAGTAATAAACTGATAACTATTGTAGCGCATGTAATGATGTGGGCGCTGTTTGGGATCGCCATGTTTTTTTATCATCCCCTTTTCTCGGGTCTTCATATCCCGTTAAGATCCTGGATCATCCAAAGTTTCACATTGTTCGTGCTGATAGTAGTATTTTATTTCAATACCTACTTTCTCGTACCACAACTGTTATTAAAAAACCGGGTAGTGTACTATATCTGTTGTGTTGTTTCCATTGTGATCATCACAGCATTTATGGTTGGGTGGTCAGATCGCGCTTTGCAACTGATTCAGCGCCATTGGCGCGGAGATGACTACCGCAAACTTATACCGGCACCATCTGAACGAACACGTCGCCTCGATCGTCCAACGATTATCCTGACTGCGTTGGTACTCGGTCTTGGTACCAGTGTCGCAGTGATCCAAAGCTGGCAAAAAGACAAAGAGAAAAGAGAAGAACTTGAGAAAGAAAAAATAGCGACAGAATTATCATTTCTGAAAGCACAGATCAACCCGCATTTCTTTTTTAATACCTTAAACAACATATATGCCCTAACCGCGATTGATCCGCCGCTGGCTGGTAAAGCGATCCACCAGTTATCGAGAATGATGCGTTACCTGCTTGATGGAATGCAGCCGGGTCAAACAATGCTGAGCCAGGAGATCTCTTTTATAAAGGACTATATGAGCCTGATGCAACTGCGGCTCACAGATGTTGTCAGCTTACACGTTCATATCCCGGATAATTTAACCGATGTTCCTGTGGCTCCAATGCTCATGCTTCCTTATGTTGAAAATGCCTTCAAACATGGCGTCACAACAAGTGGTTTGAGCCAGATTCATGTGTTGATCGGGCAACGGAACAACCTCCTTGAACTGGAGGTAAGAAATACTGTTTTTGAGGAAAAAAATATCGGGGGACCTGCACACCAGGGTATCGGTTTGCAAAATACCAAACGAAGACTTGAACTTCTGTATCCCGGGAAACATAAACTCGACATCAGTAAAGACCGTGAATACACCGTTCATTTAACACTTGATCTATCATGATACTGAATTGCATTGCCGTGGATGACGAGCCGCTTGCGTTGGGACTGGTGAGCCGGTTCATCGAACAAACACCGTTTTTAAATCTTGCCGGAAAGTTCACGAACGCCATCGATGCATTAAAAGCGCTACATAGCCGGGACATAGATCTCATCTTCCTGGATATTCAAATGCCAGATCTGACCGGCATTGAGCTGGCCCGCCTGCAAAATAAAGGCGCCGCGAAACCCCGGATTATATTTACTACAGCATATAATCATTTTGCATTGGAAGGCTACCGGGTAGACGCGTTGGACTACCTGCTAAAGCCATTCAATTACGAGGAGTTTTTACGTGCAGCACAAAAGGCGCTGAATTATGCGCAATTATTACAAAAACCCGTAACCGATCCGGACCTTCATTCTACCGAAGAGGATTATTTGTTTCTCAAGGTAGAACACCAGCTCGTGCGGGTTGAATTTAGTGATATCCTGTATATAGAAGCGCTGAAAGACTTTGTGAAAGTGGTGCTTCATTCAAGTGACAAGGCCATTCTCTCTATTACTACGCTCAAGGCGCTGGAAGAAAAACTTCCGGTGAACAGATTTTTACGCGTTCATCGCTCATTCATTATCTCGCTTGATAAAATTACTTCGATGACTAAACGGAACGTGCTGATAGGTAATAAACACATCAATATCGGCGATCAATACAGGGAGGCTTTTATTCGCTTCCAGGAACGGTGGATCTGAGAAAATGTACCGCGGCATCAAGTTTGATGTTTCTTGCGTGTATACAACGCCGGTATTAAATTGAGTTAAAGCTGCAGTCAGCATCAAAGAAAGCTGTATCTTCAGTTGCAACGGTTTTTAATAGCACAGTAAATTATCTAAAACCATTATTATGAACATTCCTGACTTTCCAAACGGATTTGAATCATGGCAGAAAACTCATTTTGAAGTGGTGGAGGTATTGGTTTACATCCGTGAACTTGATGACGACGCACAGCCCAAAGGTTTTTATGAGGCTGTTGACCGTTCCGCTACTCCCGAATTGTACAAATTAGCACTTGATCTCACTAACAAATACGAAGCGGAAATGCAGGGAAAAGAGCGCACGCGAACCCTGTTTGATGACATTGAAGAATTTGTGCACAAAGAGCTTAACAAATAAGGCGGCACTTTCCCTGATCTATCTCTGGCGGCCCACCGACCTTTTTCGAATTGGCCCGGGCAAATATGCAAAAGACTATGGTTTATTAATTGCGGGATAGATAAAAGCTTCAACCAGTTTGTCGGAGTTGTTTGTTATTGACCAGTTGTTATAATTGCCGGCTGTTATCACTACAACAGTATTGTCAGGTCTATCTATAAACACACGTTGGTTACCGTTCCCAATGGCTATCGCTACCAGGTTTGTGTCTGCAGACGAAGGCAGGCTCCTCAACCAGAACTGGTAACCATAGCCATTTCTGTTGTTCTGATCAGCGGATTGCTCAAAATGCATTTGCATACTCTCGCTTACCCAGGCTGCAGGTATGATGTTTCTCCCATTATAAACACCATTATTCAGGTACAGCACACCAAACCGGATCAGATCTCGAGGTGTGAGCCGCAGACCAGATGCTGCAGCGGGAAGCCTGGTGCCAGGGTACATGATCCAGGTATAACGGTTTATGCCAAGCGGTTTGAAGAGATATTCATCTGCAAACTGGTCTACCCTTTTACCCGTGGCTTTTTCAATAATAGAAGCGAGTACCTGCGTGCTGCCGCCATTGTACTTCCACGATGTACCAGGTACTTTTTCAAGCGGCTCGGCCAGTGCAAATTTGACCGGGTCAGGACTATTGATCATTTTTATTTCGCTGTTGGCTGAATCCGAGTATGGAACATCCTCGTTCCAGACCTGCCCGGTTGTCATGGTCAGAAGGTGTTTGATAGTAAGTGTCGATTTCAGCCCTGTATCCAGTTGCTTGTATTCAGGATAAAAGTCAAACACCCTTTGATTTACCGAGTTGATTTTTCGCTGTGCGATTGCAATGCCTATACATGCACCTACAATAGATTTAGTAACACTCCTGATATCATGTAAACTATCCCTGGTGAACACAATATTGCCGATATCGTCTCCCCATATCTGGTCGTGCCCCGGGTAATACTTCTCAAATACAAGCTGATTATCCTTCCAGATCAAAACACTATGAATGTTGGGGTATGTACCATTCGCAACATTTGAATCCATTGCCTGGATAAGGGATGAATCCAATCCTGCCTTTTGTAATGAAGCGGAAACCAGCTCAGCATCTTCAGCACTGCCTGGTTGTTTTGTATCTGCACAGGCAAGCAGAACAAAAAATAAACAACAGTAAAGGAGAGATTCCATCATTGCAGCTACAGGACATTCTATCATTTGATTTGATGCAGACATGATAGTTACTTTTTAGTTACCAGTATTTGCCCTGTTACCTTTTGGTAACAGAATCCAGCCGATTCTATAATCAGTTT